>JBGAPK010000010.1:0-131308 GCA_044221315.1 Phycisphaerales bacterium
GGAGGATTCGTTCTTGGGGTCAGGGGCGATGGGTTTGCGTTGGAGGAGAGAGGTTTGAGGAGGGGTGGCCCGCCGCGTGTGTAATTCCCGGCGGGCCCTTGAAATGAACCGCGGCCAGGCCAGAAAGTCGCCCGCCGCAGATTTGATCGGGGTCCCGCCCGATCCGTACGACCCGCGTTGTACGAACTAATTTCGCCCGCGCCAGGGCCTGAAGAACGACCCGCACTTGCTTCAGGCCCGCAAACCGCCCGCTTGAGCCGAAAGGCTCGCGGGCGGCTTCCTTTTTGGCCCCCCACCCCCAAAAAATGGGACTTGCGGTTTCTTGCTTTCTCAGTATGATGAGACCCGGGTGCAATTAAGCGCCCGGGTCCGTTCGAAGGAGGACAGTCTCGAAAGTACTTACCGTTTTTCGAGGCTTTGGTTCCGCGAAATCGCCCGGTTTCAGAAAAAATACTGGCTCGGGTGGGGCCGTCCCTACCGCTCGATTGGAACCCCGATCACGCTGCCATATTCCGTCCAGGATCCGTCGTAATTCCGGACGTTTTTCACCCCCAGCAGGTATTTCAGCACAAACCACGTGTGACTGCTCCGCTCCCCGATGCGGCAATACGCCACGGTCGGCTTGGCCGGGTCCAATTTCGCCTCCACCAGATACAACTGCTTCAGGTCCTCCAAGGACTTAAAGGTCCCGTCCTGATTCACGGCCTTGACCCAGGGAACGCTCGCCGCCCCCGGAACGTGCCCGCCCCGCTGCGCCGATTCGGTCATCCCCGGCGGAGCAATCACCTTGCCCGAAAACTCGTCGAGCGAGCGGACATCCACAAGGTTCGCGTGCTTCGCACCGGCCGAGCTCTTCGCGATCTCCAGGACATCCATCAGTTTCGCCCGCAGTGATTCATCGGCCGGCGAGGCCTTGTACGCCGTCGGCGTGAGGGGCGTCTTGTCCGCCGTCAGGGGCAGGTCCGTCCCGGCCAGCCACTTCACACGCCCGCCGTTGAGAAGCCGAACGTCCTTGTGCCCGTAGAGCTTGAAGAGCCAGAACGCGTACGCCGCGAACCAGTTGTTGTTGTCGCCATACAGAATCACCGTGTCGGAATTCGAGATCCCCGCCTCGCCCACAAGTTTCTCGAACTCGGCCTTGCTGGCGATGTCGCGCCGGACTTGATCCTGCAGCTGCGTCTGCCAGTTGAACCCGACCGCGCCGGGGATATGGCCCACCTCGTACGCCTTCGTATCCACATCGACCTCGACGAACTTGATGCCCGCCTTGCCAATGTTGGCCTTGGCCCATTCAACTTCCACAAGAACTTCGGGATGCGCGTAATTGCCCATGTGTTGCCCTTTCGTTGCTTTCGAGAGAACGCGGAGTTGCGGAGAAGGAGGAGGTGCGCGGAGAGAAAAAGAGATATTGGAAAGAAAGCGGGTTGAGTCCTGCTCGTCGGACCGGTATTCCTCTTACAAATCCAATCCCTTGTCTCTCTCCCCGCGAATCTCCACTACCTCAGCAACTCCGCGTTCTCTCGAATCTTTACTCTTCCCCCAGACCGGGGATGTGCTTCACCATGCTCGATACATACTTGAATACGTTATCACAGAACATCATCACCCCGACCCCCACTTGTTTGGGGTCCCGCTCCAGAACCCGCCGGGCACCCTCATAGATCAATCCACTGGAAGGCCCCGCAAAGAGACCTTCCGTTCGACACAGTTCCAACGCCCTCGTGTACGCCAACTCGAACGGAATCTCCAGAATCTCGTCAATCTGCTTCTCATCGAACAACTTCGTCACGTGCAATTCGCTCTTGTTCCGCAGGCCCGGCACATCGTGCCCCTCGCTCGGCTGCACCGCGATGACCTTGATCTCCGGGTTCTTCCCCTTCAAGAACTTCGACAATCCCATCGCCGTCCCCGCCGTGCCCAGTGAAACAAACGCGTGCGTAATCCGTCCCTCGGTCTGCCGCCAGATCTCGGGGCCGGTCGTCTTCAAGTGCGCCTGCACGTTCAACTCATTCTCGTACTGATTCGGCATCACGTAATGGTCCTTCTGCGCCTTCGCATACGACCGCGCAATGCCGATCGACCCCTCGCCCATCCCCGGGCTCGGACACATCTGATCGTTGATGACATCCACATCCGCCCCCGCGATCCGCAGCAGCACCCTTTTCTCCCGCGGCACCTTCTGCGGCACGATCGCCCGCATCGCATACCCCTTCGCCGACGCCATCGCCGCCAGACTGATCCCCGTGTTCCCGCTCGTCGGCTCCACGATTCCCCGCCCGCTCGCACGCGTCTCGCCTCGCTTGAGTTCCCCGCGATTCTCCAGATCGCGGATCATCTCCAACGCGGCACGGTCCTTCACCGATCCGAACGGATTCATCCACTCCAATTTCGCGTACAACTCAAACCCGGGCGTCGGATTCATCTTCCTCACCCGAACCAGCGGCGACGGATTCTCCTCGCTCGGCAGCATCTCGAAGACGCTGTCGTAAACGCGTGTGTCGTGATTCATGAAGCCCCTTTTGAGCCTTTCCCATCACACCAGATCTGTCGCCCTGCTGCTCCGCTTTGCTGCTCTGCTGCTCTGCGAATCTGCGAATCTGCGGCCTTGCCGCTCACTTCCCCGCAAAGTGCTTGTTCACATCACTCATCATCTGAAGCGTCCGCTGCGACTGGATCGGATTCGAGTGATTCGCCACGTTTCCGTTCAGGAACGTCACGATCCCCGCGGCCATCTTCGCCGACCGCTCCGGCCCCATCTTCTTCCGCATGTCCTCGCGCTGCTTCACCTGCTTCTTGACGTCGGCCAGAATCTCCGCGTCGCTCCGGTCGCCCCTTCCCGAGACCTGGTCGCCGATGCGGGTCCATTCGATCACCGACTTCTCGAGGAACGCCCCCCGCTCTTCCGGCGGCACCTTCATGTAATCCACCGCGCTCGCGTCCACCATGTCGAGCATCAGCCGCGCGCCGTTCTCCTGGATCTGCTCGCGCGCTTTGCCGCTGATCCCCGCCGCGAAACTCGCCAGCAAAGCCGAATCCCCGCTGCTTGCGTTGCGGATGCGGTCGGCAAACTCCTTGATCAGCCGCAGGCGTTCCTTGATCGGCAGGTTGTTGAAATCGCCCCGCAGGAACGTGAATTCCGCCAAGTCATCGACCGGGTCGAGTTCGTAATTTGGACGATGATGCAGACGCCAGTACTCGAAGCCGCCGATCGCGCCCCCGGCGATCACCAGCACCGCGGCACCAGCGAGCACTCGGGCCCGGACCTTGGGCTTGGCCCACTTTGCCGCAACCGCCGCCCGAAGCCGATCGAGCGGACCCGGCCCCGAAGCAGCGGTCCGCACCCCGGCATTCATGTCGAGGTCCGCCAGCAACGATCCGGGATTTGGAGGAGCCTGGCTCACGGTGCCTCTTTCTACTTACCCCGATTGTTGGGCTCGCGGAACAACTGCACGATCAACTCGGTGATTTCCGCGGGGGACGGCTGGGGGATGGACCAGTCGACCCGCATGCCATTGTCAAGATAGAGCGCGTTGCGCCGATCCAGGGACTTTGCCCTCAGCTTGTGCCACTGGTCTCCGCAGGCGAGAACGGGCCAGAAGTTCTTCTCGTAGAACTTGGTGATCGAGAACTCCGGCCGCGTCAATTTCAGATCGATAAAGTCCGAGAGCAGCATGATCGACCCCGGCCAGTACTCGTAGCTGCTGCCGCCGATCCGGTAGGTGGGTTCGAGATTGGTCGCCGGGTCGGTCCCGATCAGGTCCGACGGGCACCTCCACGGGTCCGTGGACCGGAAGAACCCGTCCGGGTCCTTGATGGGCCGGGGCGCATCGAGAAATTCGCCCACGACCGCCGGAAACGTCGGCCGGTCCGTCGCCTCGATCAGCCCGCTCGCCAGCGGCAGCAAACCCTTCGACCGCCCATCCATATACATCTGCAGTCCCTTGCCGATGCTCGAGAGATTCGTCATGCACTTGACGCGCCGGGCGCTCTCCCGCGCCCCGGACAGCGCGGGGATCGTGATGCCGATGAGCAGGCCGATGATCGCGATGACCACCAGCAGCTCGATCAACGTGAACGCAACGCGACGCATGGGAAAGTCCCCGCCTCAATCCTAGAAGCACAACGCGAGACGACTTCGTCTATTCCGAAATGGCGGATTCGCGTTTTGCCTACTTCTCCGTCCGCTGCGTCGCCTCCACCAGCGTCCCCGGAAGTAACTGGCGGGCCAGATTCATCACGACCGATTCGCCGGGCTCCACGCCGCTCAGGATCTCGACCTTGGCCCCGGTGTCGCGTCCGATCGTCACCGGCCTGTATTCGAGCTTCCCGTCGTTGCCCACAACCGCCAGTTGCGTCTTCCCGTCGCGAATGACCATCGCCTCGCCCGGCACCAGCACTCCCTTGCTCTGTCCCGGGATCGTCAGGGTGACCTCGGCAAACATCCCGGGCAGGAGCGTCCGGTCCGGGTTCTCGACGCGGGCCTCGGCCAGTCGCGTGCGCGTCGCCGTATCCATCGCGGATGAAATCCGCACGATCTTTCCGGCGAATGTCCGCCCCGGCAATTCCCGCACGGCGAGGCTGATCACCTGCTCGGGCTCCACCCGCACCGCCGCCGACTGCGGCAGGTCAATAAACACCCGCATGTGCTCGCGGTCGGCGATCCGGAAGATCGGCCGGTTGCTGTCGATCTTGTCGGCGATCACCAGATCGCCCACGTCGTACCCGCGCTCGCCTATGTCGCCCGCGAACGGCGCCACGATCGTCGCCAGTTCCTTTTGCTGGTTCAGGCTCTCGACCGTCGCCTTCTCCGCGTCGAGGGCCGCCTTCGCCGCAACGATCGCCGCGGCATCGACATCCGCCTTCGCTTGCGCGTCGTCGATCGCCTGCTCAGAAACCACCCCCGCCCCCGCGCTCCGCAGCCTCTTGATGGTTGTTTCCGATGACTTGGCCTGCGCCTCCGCCTGGAGAACCTTGGCCTTCGCCGTCGCCACGTTGGCCGTCGCCGAGCGAATCTGCTGATCGAGCACCGGCGTGTCGATCACCGCAAGCACCTGCCCCGCGGCAACCTTGTCACCGATATCCGCCCGGATCTCCTTCACATACCCGCCCTCACGCGGATAGATCGCCGCCGACACCAGCGCCTGCAGACGCGCGGGCAACACCAACCGCTCCGACGCGGGCGAAGCCGCCGCCGTGATCACCGAAACCCGCGGCCGCTCCGCCTGCCGGTCACTCGTCCGCTGGATCAGCGACGCCTTCGACTGCATCCGCGGGATCACCCCGAGGAACATCACCCCGGCCCCGAAGACCGCGATCAGGAGCCCGAACGAAAGCGGCACGATCAGGCGCGCACGCCTGCCCACCGCCGGGACTTGATGATGTGTGGTCGATTCGGTCATGCGACGGCAAGCTCCGGTTCGAGGCTGGTGCGCGGCGCGGTCTTCCTCAGCACCGAATACAGCACGGGCACAACCAGCAACGTCACCACCGTCGCCATCGTCAACCCGCCGATCACCGCCCGCCCCAGCGGCGCGTTCTGCTCCCCGCCCTCTCCCATCCCGATCGCCATCGGCAGCATGCCCATGATCATCGCCCCGGCGGTCATCAGCACCGGCCGAAGACGCGTGTGCCCCGCGCTGAACGCGGCGCCCAGCGCATCGGCACCGGCCGCCCGCTGCTCGTTCGCGAACGTCACGATCAGGATCGAGTTCGCCGTCGCCACGCCCACGCACATGATCGCCCCCATCAGCGACGGCACGCTGAACGTCGTCCCCGTCATCAGCAGCATCGCCACCACGCCCACCAGCGCACCCGGCACGGCCGCCGCGATAATGAACGGATCGGTCCACGACTGGAAATTCACCACCATCAGGAAGTACACGAGCAGAATCGCCGCGATCAGCCCCGTCCCCAGGCCGAGGAAACTCTCCTGCATCGAGCGGTACTGCCCGCGCACGATGATCGAAGTGCCGCGCGGCAACTCCTTTGAGGCCTCCGCCACGATCGCATCGACCTTCTCGCCGACCGACGCCAGATCCGTTCCCGCCACCGACGCCAGCACGTCAAAGACAGGCTGCACGTTGTAGTGACTGATCGAGACCGGATTGCTCGACCGCCGGATCGTTGCAAGATTCTCGAGCAGCTGCGCCGGCTTGCCGGGCCCCGCCGTGATCGGCGTGGTCGAAAGGTCTTCAATCCGCTCGAACCGGTATGTCGGCGTCTGCACCGCCACCTGGTAGTTCACTCCGTTCGCCGGGTTCAGCCA
This sequence comes from Phycisphaerales bacterium, assembly GCA_044221315.1. GTDB lineage: Bacteria > Planctomycetota > Phycisphaerae > Phycisphaerales > UBA1924 > JAFEBO01. Next base: position 6,266 of record JBGAPK010000010.1, read on the forward strand.
GTAGTTGGGAGCCGCCTGCGCCGAGCCCGAGAGCGAGGTGAGCAGGCTCGATGCCACATCCTTCTGGGTCAGCCCGATCTCCGCCGCACGCGTGCGATCGACCTCGACGAACATGCTCGGCGCATCGGGCACCTGCTGGAGGTGAACATCCGCCGCGCCCGGGATGGCCGCGATCTTCGCCTCGAGCGCCTTGGCCACTTTCAGGTTCTCCGCCCGGCTCGGCCCCGTCACCTGCACATCGATCGGCGCCGAGAGCCCGAAGTTCAGAATCTGCGAAACGATGTCCGCGCTTTGGAAGAAGAAGGTCAGTTCCGGGAATTTCCTGGGCAGTTCATCGCGCAGTTTGGCCACCAGCGCCGAAGTCTCCCCGTCGTACTCGGGCTTGAGCGAGACGAGAATCTCCCCGTCCGCCGCCGAGACCGAGGACGAGTCGGAGAACGCCAGGTTGATGCCGCCCGCCGGCAGGCCGATGTTGTCCAGCACCATGTCGAGCGCCTCAGCCGGAATCGTCTCCCGCAGGTGCTCTTCCACCGCAAGAAAATACTGCTCGCTCTGCTCGAGCCTCGTCCCCGGCGGACAGCGGACGTGCAGGCGGAACTGACCGGCATCCACCGACGGGAAGAAATCCCGCCCCACCAGCGGCACAGACGCCAGCCCGCCGCCGATCAGAACGAGAAACGCGACGATCGTGATCGCGCGATGACCCAGCGCCCACGCGAGCGCCGTTTCATAGACGCGGCGCACCTCGTCGAAGATGATGTTGAAGCCGCGGTGCAGCGCCCAGACCGGGCCCGTGCCCGACCCGTGCTCGCCCGATTGATAGATCGCGGTCTCCCTTACCAGCAGGTAACGCGCCATCGTCGGCACGATCGTCCGGCTGAGCACGTAACTCGCCAGCATCGCGAAGACCACCGCCAGCGCCAGGGGCACGAACAGGAATTTGCCCGCCCCCGCGATGAACAGCACCGGCACGAACACGATGCAGATCGCCAGCGTCGAGACGAACGCCGGCAGCGCGATCTGCTGCGCGCCGTCCAGGATCGCCGTCAGCAGCGGCTTCTTCATGCCCAGGTTGCGGTGGATGTTCTCGATCTCCACCGTCGCGTCATCAACCAGGATGCCCACCGCCAGCCCCAGCCCCCCAAGCGTCATCGTGTTCAGCGTGTACCCGAGCGCTGAGAGACAGATGATCGAGACCAGCACCGCCAGCGGGATCGAGATCGCGATGATCACCGTCGACCGCCACGAACCAAGGAAGAGCAGGATCATCATCGCCGTCAGCGCCGCCGCGATCACCGCCTCGTACAGCACTCCGTTGATCGCGGCACGCACGAAGATCGACTGATCGAACAGGAAGCGCACGTCCACCCCGGGCGGGATGGTCGAGAGGATCTGCGGCAAGACCTTCTTCACCCGGGCCACGATGTCCAGCGTCGAGTACCCGGAGGACTTCAGCACCGTCAGCATCGCCGACCGCACCCCGTCCACGTGCACCATCGAGGTCTGCGTCGCAAAGCCGTCCCGCACCTGCGCCACATCACGCAGGTAAACGGTCTTGTCGCCGCTCTGGAGCACCGGGATGTTCTGGAGTTCCGCCAGCACCTCCGGACTCGAGTTGGTGCGGACGTTGAATTCGGTCTCGCCGAGTTTGGCCATGCCGCCGGGCAGGATCACGTTCTGCGCATTGATCGCCATCGACACATCCGCCGGTGAGAGGCCCCGCGCATTCAACTCCTGCGGATTGAGATCGATCTGGACCTGCCTCGCCTTGCCGCCCCAGGGCAGAGGAACCTGGGCACCCTGCACCGTCGCCATCCGCGTCCGGATGAAGTTGAGACCGATGTCGAATAGCGATTGCTCGGTCAGGGTCTTGGAACCGAGCGCCACCTGCAGGATCGGCACGTTCGAGGCCGAATAGCGGATGATCAGGGGCGGCGTCGTCCCCGGCGGCATGATCCGAAGCAGGGTCTGATTGATCGCCGTGATCTGAGCCACCGCCGAATCGACCTTCACCTCCGGCTGGAAGAAAACCCGGATCACCGCCACCCCGTTCAGCGAGGTGCTCTCCAGGTGCTCGATGCCGCTGACGGTCGTTGTCATCGCCCGCTCGGAGATCGTGACGATCCGGCGTTCCATCTCCTCCGGTGAGATGCCGCCGTACGTCCAGATCACCGAAACGACCGGGATATCAATCTCGGGAAAGATGTCCGTCGCCATCCGCGCGATGGTGACGATCCCCAGCATGATGAGCGCCAGCGACGCCACCACGAAGGTGTACGGACGCCGGAGTGCGAGTCGGACAATCCACATATTTGGGCCCGATCAGCGGGAACTTGGTTGGAACCTTACACCGTAAGTGTACAATGTAAGCCATCGGCGTTCTAGGCCCACCATCGCGTTCCGTTGCAGATTCACCCGGCATTCCATGTCCATTCGTAAGCAAAACACCCGACGCGAGAAGCTCTCCTGCTCCAAAATCGTGGCCCGCGCTATGGCTCTCATAGACCGCGACGGCGCCGAGGCCCTCACTATGAGGGCCCTCGCCTCGCAGCTCGGCATCGAGCCCATGTCGCTCTACTCCCACTTCACCAGCAAGCAGGACCTCGTCGCCGAGGTCGTGGCCGCTCTCCTGCTCGAGATCAAACTCCCCGCGCTCACGCTGCCGCCGCGCAAACGCCTCGTCGCCCTCTCCCACGAATTGCGCAGGCTGGGGCACCGGCATCCCAACGCGTTCCCGCTCGTCATCCTGTTCCCTCAGCGCCTCGACGTCGCGCTCCAGATCACCGAATCGGCGCTCGCATCCTACCTCGAGGCCGGCCTCTCCAATTCCGCCGCCGTGCAGGCGCAGCGCACGCTGCTCGGCTTCGTGCGCGGCTACACCATGTGGGAAATCGGCGGCTTCGCGATCGGCTGCCGCCCCGGGCCCGGACAACCCCCTCGCGAGCGAGTCATCGGAGATCTCAAGGCTCTCGGCGCAGCCCGCTTCCCCTGCGTTACCCGCCTCGCCGAGCAACTCACGCGCTATTCGCCCGACGCCGAGTTCGCACGCAGCATCGATCTCATCCTCGACGCCACGCTCCTTTCGGCGCAATTGCCGCCACGAACCGCGCGATCGCGACGCCCCCGCGTGCTCAGCGCCGCGTCTCGCTAGACCATTCAGCTTTGATCCGAGCGATTTGTCTATCGACCCGTCGGCGCACCGCGACGGAAGCCCCCGCCGCCGCCCCCTCTGAACCCCGGGCGCTCGATCACGCCGCCCGAGTCGATCACCTGACGCTCGTAGCGGGCCTTGCCCGCCTTGTAATCCATCAGGAAGAACGCTTTGTCGCTCTTGAGCCCGGCCACCTCAAAGAGCCGCTTGCGCGCGTACATCAGGTCTGTCCGACGCGAGACATGACAGAGCACCAAGGCCTGACACTGAAGAACGCGCAGCCACTCGGCCACATCGTCCACGTGCATGTGCATCCCGACCTTCGCCCGCTCCTTGTGATCGGGCTCGAAGAACGTGCACTCGCAGATCACGATCTGGGCGTTGATCACCTCGGGCCGCAGCAGCGCCCCGCACGGCTGCGTATCGCCCAGGTACGCGACCAGCGGAATCTCCAGGGTCCGCGTGATCTCCGTCCCGCGATCCTTCAGTTCCTTCAATTTCTCCTGCGGCAGATCCACAAACTCGGGCTTGAGCTTGCTGCGCTTCTCGATCACGGCGTAGCCCATCGACGGGGCCGTGTGCTCCGTATGGAAGCCCCGCAGGAAAATATTGTTCTTAATCTCGATCTGCTCGCCCTCTTTGAGAGGGAGCAGTTCGTACGGCGTCCGCTGCTGCTCCAGGTCGATGAACCCTTCCATCATCCTCTGGATCGCCGGCGCAATCCGCTCGTCGCAGATAATCCGCCCGTCTCCCATCCCCTGAAAACGCCGCTGGCTGCAGTAGTACGCCAGCCCGCCCACATGATCCATGTGCCCGTGGCTGATCGCGCAGTACTTGCTCGCGAGCGCCGCGCGCGGGCACTGCCCCATGTCGAAGCACACGTCGAGTTCAGGAATCTGGATCGTCGTCACCTCGCCGGCGACGGAAAAGCCCTGCACCCGGTACGGCGGAATGAAGTAGAAGCCCAGGGAGCCCTCTCGGGGCGGCGGTTTCGGAATCATCGGGCGAATCTCCGTCAAGCGAGGGCCTTCGCCCACGCCGGCTGTATGCGCGGCACACGCGGCCGCATCGTCGCGACATTGTAGCAGATTCCTCCCCAGTTCCGTTGCACGAAATTGCCCTGAAATCAGCGGGACACCGCCGTGACAGGCCCCGACGCCGCCGGCACAGGAAGTTCCTGCGCACGAGGTTCCCCCGCGCTCTGCCTGCTCCCTGTCAATCGAGGCGGCGCAAACCAGATCAGCCTCAGCGAATTGAGCACCACCAGAAGTGTGCCCCCCTCGTGCGCCAACACGCCCGCGCTGAGCGCGACAGGACGACGCAATATCGAACCGACCAGCGTCGCCAGTCCCATCAATCCGATCACCGAGAGCGCAAACGCAAGATTCACGCGAACCGTCGTTCGCGCCCGCCGCGCAAGCCGCACCGCCCACGGCACCGAAGATAGATCGTCCGCGAGCAGGACAATGTCCGCAGACTCGAGCGCCGCATCGCTTCCTATCGACCCAATCGCCATCGACACGTCCGCCGCGGCAAGAGCAGGCGCGTCGTTCACTCCATCTCCAATAACCGCAACACCCCGCACATGCCCACCCTTTGTCTGCGCACGGTACTTCAATTCCTCTTTGAGTGCCGCGACCGCGTCGAGTTTGTCCTGGGGCAACAGGTCTGCCGCGACCTGATCAATACCCAGACTCGAAGCAACCCGCTCGGCCGTCGTCTTGTTGTCTCCGGTCAACATCTTGACCGGTTTCACCCCCAACGCATGCAAGTCGTTCACAAGCGTTCGTGCCCCGGGACGGACCGCATCGGACATGATCAGGACCGCCGCCTCGCCGACTCCCTCTGCATTCGGGTCGCTCGCCCGTCCTTCCCGGACCGCTTTCCCGTCCACGCCCACTGCGATCACGACCCCCATCTGCCCGCGATTCTGGATCGTCTTCAGAACTTCGTGCACCCGCTGACGCAGACAGACCGGCGTGACTTCGGTGGTGTGCGCCGTGCTCCCCAGCCGGACTTCGGCGCCGCGCCAGCGCCCGCTCATCCCGCGCCCGGTCGTGTGCGTGATGTTCGTCAATTCGGAGTTCGGCGCGATCGCCCGCGCCTTGGCCGCATCCCGGATCGCGGCCGCGATCGGGTGCGTGCTCTCCCCCTCGATCGCCGCGGCCAACGACAAAAGCCGCTTTCCGTCCGACCAGGCGACTGCATGAACCTGCTCCAATCGAGGCCGCCCCATTGTCAATGTGCCGGTCTTGTCGAAGCAGACCGCCCCGATATTTGCCAAGCGTTCAATCGCCTGTCCTCCCTTGAACAAAACACCTGCGCGCGCGCCTCGCGCGATTGCAGAAAGCGTTGCTGTCGGGGTCGCGATGATCAGGGCACACGGCGAACCGACGATCAAGAGCGTGATCGCCGTATAGAGGGATTCATCAAAGGTGCGACGGAGCACAAGCCACCACACGAAAAGCACCAACGCGCTCAGCACCATCACGCCTATTGAGTATGGCCCGCTCAGACGGTCGATGGTGCGCTGCACCGGTTCGCGCTGCTCCCGGGCGGTTGTCACCAGGTTCAGGACTTTCTGCAGGCTGCTCTCGCTCGCGGGGCGGATGACCTCGGCCTCGACCGGATCATCGAGATTGATCGTCCCGGCGAACAGTTCGTCGCCCGGCTTCACCGTCCGCGGCATGCTCTCGCCCGTGATCGCGGACTGGTCCATTTCCGTCCGGCCCTGCACCAATCGGCAGTCGGCAGGCACACGCTGTCCCGGCTTGATCTTCACCCGCTCGCCCGCGACAAGAGCCTCGGGCACGGCATCGACCCACTCGCCGCCCCGGAGAACCGTCGCCTCGGTCGGCATCAGTTTGTGGAGCGCCTCGACCTCGCGGCGCGTCCTCGCCATCGCCATGTCTTCGAGGGCACCCGCGAGTACAAACAGGAAGAGCAGGAGCGCTCCTTCCTCGGCGTGCCCGATCGACGCGGCCGCGACAGCGCCGACCACCATCAGCACGTCGATATTGACGTGCTTCTCGACCAGCGCCTCCCACGCGGCCCGGATTCCGTGGATCAGTCCAAGCCCGAGGCTGCCCCAGATCAGGAGGTCTGCCCGGGGCCAGCCCGCCCACTGGACGAGGCCGTACCCGAGGAAGAGCCAGACGCCGGCGATGCACGACGAAATGAGTTCGCCCCGGGTGGAGAAGAACTCCTTCCACCAGGGGGTCGGCAATTCGTGCGTGTGGTCCGGAGTGCTCATTCCTCCGCAAACGCTAGGTGAACGGGCAGCGCCGACTCGCGGGTCGCCTGCGACCGGGTGTCAACAAAGAACCTGTTTCCTCTTAGTTTGCGGGAGCCGGCGCGGGATTCCCGGCAAGCGGGCCGGGGGGCGGTGCGTAGAACACCTGCAGTGCGCGGGTCGCGACATCTCCCTGGAGCGGGATGGTGCGCTGGATCGCCTTGGGCTTTTCGGTGCCCCGGGGCATGAGCATCAGTGTGCCGGTGTACGGCCGGTTGGGTGAAACGCGATTCTCGAGGCGGGCTCGGAAGAAGCAGAATGTCTCGGCGAGTTCGAGCGGGTACCTCGAGGGCTCTCCCTCGCCCCCCGCTTCGCCCCGCAGGCTGAGATCCTGGACACGCTCGCTCAGCGCTCTTTGAAATTCGACGGCATTGAGAGGCGTGTTGTTCAATGTCGGAACGACGTCTTCCTGCGCATCCACGAGCACCCAGGCCTTCTCGTCCTTCAGGTACGCCTCCGCCACCATGTGCCCGGCGCCGATCAGGATCGTCTCGGCATCGCGCGCGAGCAGGCTTACCTCGCGGGCCGGAATGCCGATCGCATTCAGGCACTGACTCACGACGGCTGCGTACTCGACGCAACTGAAGCGTCCGCCCTTGCGGGCCTCTTCCAGAATTCCGACCGGATCGGTCGCTCTCGGATGCCCGTTGCCCGAATGCCGCCACAACCCGTGGACCGACCGGCACACCCGGCGGACGCGTTCGAGATCGGTCGATGCCCCTTCGATGATCTTGTCGAGTCCGAATGCCTTGCGCACGTTTGACGCGTACTCCGCGTCCAGCACCCCGTATTGGACGGGCGAATCGCCGGCCTCACCTTCCTCGAACTTCAGGCGTGGCAGGCCCCGATCGATGTGATAGACAAACCCGTCGGGCGGCTCGGGAGCGTAATCCTCAGCACTAAAACCGGGCTCGGTATCGAGAGAGATGATCTCCTGGACGAAGGTGCGCTCTCCGCCGCCGCTCGAGAAGACTCGCGTTCGTCTGCGGGGAAGCCGGTCTTCCACGGAGATCGCCCACCGGATGTGATCTCCATCGGCCTGCAGGACGTCGATGACGTCGCAGGGAACGCCCCCGACCTGATCGCGGCCGACCACCGTCGCCCGCTGTCCGGCGAGTGCCGCCCGGAGGGGGTCTTTCTGGGTGAACTCCCGGAAAAGCGCAACGGCGAGGAACGAACCCGCGTTGGGTGCCGCGTCGGCGTACTCGCCGCGGGTCGCGGTCCGGCGGTTGTAATCGATCACCATCACGTGCGAGCCGTCGAAGCCCACTTCCTGGCGGGCTTCGGGGGTAAACGGCGAGCGCGGCAGAGTAATCCGTGCCCAGAACTTCGGAAGGTTGTCGTCGTCGGTCCGCTCCTGCTTGACGCGGACGACGGTCTTGCGCGTCGGCTCCACGCCGCCGGGCTCGCCGGTGCGGTAGCACGCCTCGACATACTCCACTCGTTTAAGGGATCGCAGCGCACCGGCGGATTGCTCCAGCACGGACATTGCGGCATCACCAAATGCATCGCCCGCCAACAGAGTCAGCGCCGACCACGCAATCGCGATCCTTGCGGCCATTCAACCCTCCGGGGTCCCCGCTCTCAAACGAAAGAACGAACGTCGATACCGCCCCGGCCTTGCTCCGTTCCCGAAATCCTCTTGCGTCTTTGTAAATCCGCAACGGATGCGCATTAATTCACGATCGCATCGGGTCGCTTCTATATGTTGCCATATGCCGTTTCTATAGAACGGAAACGGTCGACCTCAAGCCGGGTCGCCCGCATCAGCGGAGCACTTCATTCATCTGTTTGCGTTCCAGTGGCGTCGCCCCGTCCACCGGGATCTCCTTCAGGAGATTTTCGATGATTGCGTCGGTGGTCACCTGGTCGGCCTCGGCGTTGAAGTTGGTCATGAGGCGGTGGCGCAGAACCGGTTTGGCCACCTGGCGAACGTGATCGGGTGTGACGTGCGTCGCGCCGGTCAGGATCGCGCGGGCCTTGGCGGCCAGCACCATGAACTCGCTCGCGCGCGGCCCTGCACCCCATGACAGATACGCCTCGCAGAGTTTGGGCCGCTTGACCCCCCCGTCCATCGGCTCCTTCACGCGCGTTGCCCGGACGAGGCGGAGGGCGTAGCGGATCACGTGATCGGGCGCCGGCATCGCGCGCACAAGTTCCTGGACCTTCTTAATCTCGGGAGCGGAGAGCACCGCCTGCGTCGCGTTCGCCCCGCGGGTGGCGCTGCGCTTCACGATTTCTTCTTCCTCGATCGCCGTCGGGTACGAAATCTGGATCTGGAACATGAAGCGGTCGAGCTGAGCTTCGGGCAATGGGTAGGTGCCTTCCTGCTCGATCGGGTTCTGCGTCGCCAGCACAAAGAATGGAACGGGCAGGTCGTGCTGGATGCCACCGATGGTCACGTGACGTTCCTGCATCGCCTCGAGCAGCGCCGCCTGCGTCTTTGGGGGTGTGCGGTTGATCTCGTCGGCGAGGATCACGTTGCCGAAGATCGGGCCGCGGACGAAGCGGAGCTGGCGGTGGCCGGTCGCTTTGTCTTCCTGGATCACTTCGGTGCCGGTGATATCGCTGGGCATAAGGTCCGGCGTGAACTGGATGCGGCTGAACTGGAGGCTCAGTGATTTCGCCAGCGTGCTGATAAGGAGCGTCTTGGCCAGCCCTGGTACGCCGACGACCACCGCGTGGCCGCGGCAGAAGATGGCCATCAGGGTCTGATCGACGACATCTTCCTGACCGACGATCGTCTTCTTGATCTCGTCCTTGAGGCGGAGTGCCGCGGCCCGCACATGCTCAACGTCGGAGAGGGTCGTCTGCACTGCTTCGGGTTCGCTCATTGACAAAGGCTCCATGACCCCGGTTTCGGTTCCGTCCGGTCAATGCTACGGGCGTCCTTGTTATCGGTTCGCGGGCCGGCCCCGGCTCCTCCGACATGACGGAATAACGCATGTTTGCGTGGGCCCGATCGTTCTGCCTCGTCGGGAACCCCCTCGGTCATCGCTCCGCATGCGCTCCGCGATGACACCTCCCCCGTTCGGCAACGGGGGAGGATCAAAGGCGCGGCACGCTCCAACCAAGTTGATTCGGCGTCATCGCACTTGGTCCGCATCGCACGATCACAACCCGTCACCCGCTCCCCAACCCCCCCACCCCCACCCCCACCCCCACCCCCACCCACCCTGTTACCTTTCCGGCATGATTCAATTCTCTCGCAATCGTGAATCGCTCGTTGCGTGGCTGCTGCTCGTGGTCTTTGTCGCAAGCGCCGGATGCCAGTCGGCGCCGCACGCCACGCCGGCCCCAACGAGCACTGCACCTGTTACGGCAACATCGTTTCCTGTCGTCGCGGCCACTGATTCCGCTCCAAGGGCACCGGCGCCCGGCAAGTACCTTGCCGCGGATTCCATTGATGTCCGCGCCCTGCTGCCTGATCCGCCGGCGCCGCATTCGCCGATTTCGAACGGCGAACTTGAGATCGTGCTGGCGATTCAAGCGGAGGCGACGCCGCAGGGGCTCTCCCGCGCGATCGCGGAAGACACGATGGTCGTCTGGCTGTTCGCCGATGTGCTTGGCCCGGACTTCTCTGCCGCGAAGATGCCCAAGACTGCGGCGTTTCTGAAGCAGGTCGAACGCGACAGCAAGGCGGTGAGCGACCGGGCCAAGAAGATCTGGGCCCGGCCGCGGCCGTGCGCGCAGGACACTCGCGTCGTCCTTCATACTGCCAAGCCAAGCAACGACTCCTACCCGAGCGGCCATGCGACGCGTGGCGCGGTCTGGGCGGAGGTCCTTTCGCTCCTGGCCCCCGACAAGGCCGAGGCCATCCACACCCGGGCCAGGCTCATCGGCTTTGACCGGATGATTCTGGGGGTTCACTTTCCGTCTGATATTGCCGCGGGAAGTGCGCTCGGCACGGCGATCGCCGAGAAGATGAAGCAGGATGCGGCGTTTCAGCAGGATCTTGAGGCTGTTCGCGCGGAGTGGAGGCGGTAGGGCGGGGATTTTCACTGCGGTCGCGGCCGCAGGTGCATTGCGCGACGTTTACGACTCCGACCTCTCGCTTACGCGAGAGGCTCTATTTGACCTCTTGCTCACGCCGGAGGCGCTCTCGGCGTTTGCCTGTGCGAGTCTCGCGATCTCGCTCTTCAGTTCGAGCACATCCACGGGGCACTTTCTTGAATCGTTCACCCAGCAGACGACGAGATCGCAGCCGGCCGGGTCGTGGTTGAAGCGGCTGGTGCAGTACTCGAACTCGATGCGGACGCGGCGCCACTTGTTGTCGGGGCCGCGGCGCTTGGCTTCGCAGTCGGGGTACCCTTGGCGCACGAGTTCAATCAGGAAGCCGAGCTTCTTGGCCATCATGGCGAAGAGGACGACGACGCCCTGCTCATTGACGGGGGCGTGGAGCAGTTCGTATCCCTCGATGCGTTCACCGAAGAGGTTTTCGTGCCCGATCGGTACGGGCTTGCGCGTCGGCCTGGGTGTGAATTCGCGGTTCATCATGCCGCGGACGGCGGCGCGGCGGGCGCGGGCCTCGACGATGTTCTTCACCTTGGAGAGGCTGTAGCCGCAGGCATAGACCGTTTCGGTGTAGTCGGCGAAGAACTTGAGGAAGGCCTTGTCGGTGACGCGGGCGACGCGGCGGAAGTGCTCGCGCGTGGGGGCGATTCCGTCGAGGAGAGAAAGGGCGTGCATGGTGCTGAGGAGGTGGAAGAGTTCGTGGGCTTCGCGCGGGGGGATGGCTTTCTTCCATGCGGGAAACATTTCGGGAGGCGAGGCGGGCTCGCTTGTTGATGAACAGTCTGGTTGTGTTGATGGCGCGGTTGCGTCGTGCGGGAGCGCGAGTGCTGTTGTCGAAGTCGAGTCGGCGGACGATTTGGTCTGAATGGTCCAATCCATAGCCACACCCTTCTGGGCGCTGGTACGCCCGATGAACGATTGAAATGGAGACGGTCGGGGCGGCCCGCACGGTCCCGTCGCTGAGGGCGGGGAGGGGTGGGCTGTCCGCGATGGGGGTTAATATACCATGGCTAAAAACAAGCGAAAAACGGGAATTTGGGGCGTTCCAATTCGCGGCGAGAGAGCGCCGCAATCGTGGCCCGGCTTGAGCCAAAGGACGGGTCTGGAACGATCGCCCAGGAACATGTGGGCCGCCCGCGCAGGTCTCTAACGATGCCCGCGTTGCAGCGTGTCCGACGGCAACTCGCCGAAGCACTCTTTGTACGCCCGGGAAAAATCACCGACGTGCCAGAATCCCCATTTCAACGCCTCGGACGTCACTGTGGTCGAGCGGGGAGCGGCGGTCCGCAGCGCGTGGCGCACGCGGTGGAGTCGAAGGCGCGTCAGGTAGGCGACCGGAGTCATCCCCATGATCTCTTGGAAGGCGTTCTGCAATGTCCGCTCGCTGACGCACGCCGCCTTGCACAGATGTGCGACGTACACGGGCTCGGTCGCGTGCGCCAGGGCGTGATCTTCGGCGATCTGCACGATCCGGCTGTGCGCACGGCGTGTGCCGTCGCGCGGCGCGGGTCCGGCCTCGACGGCCGAACCGACGCTTGAAAGGAGGAGTTCGAACAGTTCGCTCTGCGCGATGGAATTGGTTCGGGGCGTATCGAACACCTCGGGGTGCCTGGCCGCGGCGTCGGCGACGAGCCGCCCCCACTCGAAGAGTCGGGAGCCGGCGCCGGGCAGGGTCTGCAGCAGGCCAAGGCCACGCGGGATCAACGACTCGTCTTCGCGATGCAGGAGACGCAGGTGCGCCCGGACATCGTCGGGAGGAACGAGAAAGGACGCGCTCTCGTACCCGGCTTCAACGACGAACTCCACCTTGACACCCGATGTGCTCGCGAGAACGCGGTCCGGCCCGATGGGAAGGCCGTTGAGCGTGCCGGCCGCGCGCGGACCGAAGGCGACATAGGCGACGAGTCCCTCGCGCAGGCTCGAGCGGGTGCGGATCGCGAGGTTGGTGGACTGGAAGAACAGGACGCTCGCGCCGAGTCGGACCAGGACGCGCCGGGCACGCAGCGGATCGGCCTCGAGCTGCACCGCGTCCTGCTCAACCACCTCAATGTCCTCGCCCACGGCCGTTGGATCGGTGATCTCGACGACGGTGACGGCCGGGGAATGGCCGGGAGTGACGGACGTGGCTGGTGCCGCCGGTCTCTTCATGTTTGCGGAATTTCGATAGTTGGTAGCGCGAGCCACGCCCGTAGGGTTCATCGTCAACTCGTCTTGCTTCCCCACGGGAAAGTGCGAGCCACGGGCGGACCGTATGCGTGGAATACCGATCAGACTTGTCGCCGCAGCACTCGCATTCGTGGGTGTGTGCGGAGCATCGCCCTGCCTGGCGGGGGAAGGTCCGAAGGCCCGGCTGAACATTCTCCTGATTGTCGCCGACGATCTGGGCTATTCGGACTTGGGCTGCTTTGGCGGCGAGATCGAGACACCCAACCTCGACGCGCTGGCGGCAAGAGGCGTGAGGGCGTCCGATTTTCATACCGCCGCAACCTGCTCGCCATCACGCGCGATGCTGCTGACCGGCACGGACAACCACATCGCCGGCCTGGGCAACATGGGGGAGTGGGTGGGACCCACGCAGAAGGGAAAGCCCGGTTACGAGGGCCGCTTGAGCACCCGCGTGGTCACCATCGCCACCCTGCTGAGCACGCGCGCGGGGTATTTCACGTTCATGGCCGGCAAGTGGCACCTGGGGGAGGATCCGCAAGCGTGGCCTGCCGCCCACGGCTTTGCCCGCGACTTCACCATGATCGATGGATTGGGAAGCCATTGGGAGGACATGAAGTCGCTGAATCCCCTGCAGCCAAAAGTGAACTACTCGCGAAACGGGGCAAAGCTCGACACGCTTCCGCCGGGGTATTTCTCTTCGAAACACTTCACCGACTTCGCGATTCAGTGCATCGACGAGGCCCGCACCAAAGAACAGCCGTTCTTTGCGTATGTGGCGTACCAGGCGCCCCACGGCCCGTTGGCGGCCCCGGACGACTGGATCGACAAGTACCGCGGCGTTTACGATCGGGGGTACGACGTCATCGGAGCGGAACGGCTGCACCGGCAGAAGACGCTCGGCATCGTCGCCAAGGAGACACAGCGCGCTCCGCGAACCCCGGGCGTCCCTGCCTGGGACGAACTTACGAAGGAGGAGAAGCGGCAATCGTCGCGGAGGATGGAGATCTACGCGGCGATGGTGGGGCACATGGACGATCAGATCGGCCGCCTCATTGGCCATCTCAAAGGGTCCGGGCAGTACGAAAACACGCTGATCCTCTTCCTGTCGGACAACGGAGCGAATGGCGAGGACCACGCGGAGCTGATGATGGAACACGCCCCGCAGCTCAAGCCCTGGTTCGAAAAGACGTATGACAATCGCCTCGAAAACTGGGGTCGCCCCGGCTCATTCATCGACTACGGGAAAGCGTGGGGGCAGGTCAGCAATGTTCCGTTCCGGCTCTTCAAGGGCACCGTTGCCGAGGGCGGCATCCGGTCTCCCCTCATCGTGAGCGGCCCCGGAGTGGCGGGGGCGGGAGCCATAAACGGCTCGCCCGTGCACATCACGGACATCGTGCCGACTCTCCTGGAGCTCGTCGGCGTTGCGCATCCCGCCGGGGAACCGGACAGCGGGTTCGCCCCGCCGCAGGGCAGGTCCTTGTGGCCACTGCTCGCCGGCCGCGCGGATTCGATCCGCGCGGATGCGGACTGGAACGGCTGGGAGCTTTTCGGCAATTGCGCGATCCGGCAGGGCGACTGGAAACTGATGTACCTGCTGAAGCCGGCGGGCGGCACGGGCGGCTGGCAGTTGTTCAACCTCAGGCTCGACCCCGCGGAAATGTTCGACCTCTCATCGCGGCAGTCCGCGAGGCGCGACGCGATGCTCTCGCTCTGGAATGAGTACGTCACGGCCAACGGTGTCATCGAGTCCGATGCCGGCCCCTTTGCGAGACCCGCCCCGTAGCCCTTGGCCGGAGACGAACCCATGGAAATGAAACAGGTCGGCAACAACTGCTACGCGGTCCTGAACGAGAAGAACCGCGTGTGCGATGCCAACTCCGGCCTCATCAATCTGGCGGGGGGCGTGGTGATCGACACGCAGTCGGACCTGCCGCACGCACGCCGGATGATCGACATGTTCAGCAAGGTCTGGCCCGCCATGCCGAAGCGCGTCGTCAATACACACGAGGACGCGGACCACGTTTGGGGCAATCAGCTCTTCACGGACGCGGAGATCATCGGCCACCGATCGGTGCCCGAGCGGATGAAACAGGTGGCCGAGCCGCACGAGAGCCAAAAGCTGCTGCACGGCGTCGGGCACCTGCTCACGCGCCTGGTTCTGAAGACGCTCCACCCCGGCATCGTCGCCGCGGGAAAGCAACTGCTGGAGGACTACAACTTCGACGGGATCAAGCTCGTCCCGCCGACAACGCTCTTCGACGCGCGCTACGAACTGAACCTTGACGGCACGGAAGTGCACCTGATCTATGTCGGGCCGTGCCACCAGGTCGGCGACACGATCATCCATGTGCCCAAGGAGGGCGTGGTGTTCGCCGGGGACGTGCTCTTCCGGCAGTGCACGCCGATGGGCTGGACGGGGTCGTACGCCAAGTGGTTCCAATGCCTCGATCTGATCGCCGAGCTCAAGCCCAAGGCCATTGTCCCGGGTCATGGCCCGCTCTGCGGGATCGAGGGCGTGACGGAAATGAAGGCATACCTCCAGTATGTCCGCGATGCGTCGAAGAAGTGCTTCGATGAGGGGCTCCCTTCGCTGGAGGCCGCGAAGCGCATCGAGTTCGGTCCGTACGGCGAATGGCGCGCCCCCGCGCGCCTGTACATGAACGTCGAGCGCGCGTACCGCGAGTTCCGCAACGAGCCGCCGGACGCGCCCTGGGATTCGGCGGGCACCTTCGACGCGATCTACGAGGTGGCCAAGGCCAAGGGCATCGAGGCCGAGTTCTGATCCAGGACGAGCACCACAAAGGAACACAGCCATGAAACTCATTCGATTCACCACCACCGATTCGTCGAACCCTTCTTTCGGAGCCGTCGTGCGGGACCAGGCCGTCTCGTTCGCCACGCTGCAGGCCAAGTCGGGCAAGCCGTCTCCCCACCTGGCCGACAGCCGGACTTATCTCACGAATCTCCCCGGCAGCGAGCGGGCGGCAAAGGAGTTGGTCGCGTGGGGCGAACAGCATCTCGGAGAATTGGGGAGCCGCGAGAAGTACCCGCTCGGCGCCGTCCGCTTCCTCGAACCGGTGGAAGTCGCCGCACTCTTTGACTTCGGCCTGACGCCGCGGCACCTCAAGAACTCGGGCGAGACGATCGGAAAGTACGAGAAGGACAACCCCCAGACCGCGCCGCTGCTGCAGGCGTTTGCCCGCGCCGTCATGGCACCGAAGGCCAAGCCCCCGGCCGGCCAGCCCGAGCCGCTCTCCTATTACAAGGCCAACATGAACACCATCGTCGGCGACGGCGAGTCGGTCCCCTGGCCGGCGTACACGTCGCGCCTGGACGTTGAGCCCGAACTGGCCGTGGTCTACGGAAACCCAAAGCAGCCGGTGGCCGGGTTCTGTATCTTCAACGACGTGTCCGCACGCGATGTGCAGGCGACCGAGTTCGTCGGCGGATTCTGCCTCACCAAGGACATGGCGAAGGGCAACCAACTCGGGCCGTACCTGGTGACGCCCGACGAGGTCGGCGATCCGTACAACCTCAGGGTGTCCGTAAAGGTCAACGGGCAGGTCAAGTATCAGGGATCAACTTCCGAGATCAGCCACAAGGCCGAGGACGTGTTCGCCTGGCTGGGGTTCATCGCGCCCCTCAAGTCCGGAACCGTGGCGGGCTTCGGCACCATTCCGGACTGCACGGGGTGCGACCACGACGACTTCGTCGATCCGGGCGCCGACATTCAGATCACCATCGAGCGGCTGGGCACGCTCCGCTGCCATTTCGCCGAGCCAGCGGGCAGACTCCTGCCGAGTCGCTGGCCCGTACGCCCGGCGCTCCAGAAGTACCACGGATAACCGCACGCGTTGTGACATCGGTCGCCTCGGAGGACATTGCTCATGCAGCCAGAACAATCGCGATACGACCGTGGGCTCGATCGCATGCGAGCGATCTTCGGTCCGGAGATCGAGGCCGCTCTAGCGGGCCTCGCCGCGACCAGCCCCGACCTGGCACGCTGCCTCGTCGAGTTCCCGTTCGCCGAAATCTACACCCGCCCCGGCCTGGACCTGAAGACCCGGGAAATGCTCACGGTCGCAGCGCTGACCGTTCTGGGCTATCCACAGGCGGAGCTGAAAGAGCACATCCGGGGCGCGCTGAACGTCGGCTGCACGCAGAACGAGATCCTGGAAATCATCCTGCAGATGGCCGTTTACGCGGGTTTCCCGGCTGCGCTGGGGGCTGTCAAGACGGCGGCAGCGGTATTCGGCGAATCTGCCGAATAGGTTTGCATGAGTCCGGCTTTTCCGCATTCCATGCCCGATTCGCGGCTGGAGCGACTTCTGTGCCTCCGGCCGGATCGCCCTGGCTCATCCGAGTACGTGTGCAAAAGTCGCGGATGAGCCGCGATTGATCGCATGTTTGATTCATCGCCTGCTCGATCATGGACAAATCAGCGCGTCGTACGCGACAACAAAGATGGAAAAATCCGCATCGTCCACCAGATGATCCCCGTTGAGATCGGCCGGGCAGCCGGCGGGCATGGTCGGGTCGGCGCAGTCGAGGGTGTCGTAGGCGACGACGAAGATGGAGAAGTCGGCATCGTCCACGAGGCCGTCGTGGTTGAGGTCGCCCGGGCAGGTATCGGCGGTGAAACTCTGCACCTGCAGACCGAAGCCGTCGGTCTGGCCGTTGCCTTCGACGTAGAAGTCGATCGTGTTGATGCCTGGGGCGAAGCCGGTCAGGGTGGTCCAGGGGGAGTAGCTGTAGGTGGGAATCCGATGCTCGGGCGACGAGCCGGGGTAATAGACGAACGGGCCGCCGTTGAGGGTGAAGGCTGGGATCCACGAGCCGCGCGAGGCGAAGATCTCGCCTGAATCGTCGGCGCCCCAGCGGAAGGTGAGGATTGCCGTTGATGCGTTGAAACCGGTGAGGTCGAACGTCTGGCGGAAGACGAAGAACGTCCAGTTGCCGACGCCGCCGTGGGTGCCGCTGGGGATGTCGGCGATCCAGTCGGCGCGCGAGCCGTCGTAGGTGATGTTGACGGCCTGTTTGAAAACGTTGGTGAGGAACGAGGAAAATTTGCCGTCGCCGCCGGAGTCCACATGCGTGCAGACAAACCAGTGGCCGGCGGGGGTTGCTGTGGGATAGAAAACAGGTCCGGCGGCACGGGAATAGGACAAGAGCGCGCACGCGGAAGCCACGACGCTGATGGTGGAAGATGAGCGCATGATTTTCTCCTTCTGCCGCGCCGCGCGAGCGCGGCCCTGGGTCGGGAGAGGGTCGCGGGCTTGCCGGACAAGTGCGGCTCACCAATCTTATGCGGAGCATCATTTGGTGGCCTTGTCCGGTGACACCCCGCCTACGGACACACCAGCTCGTTATACCCGGCAGCAAAGATCACAAAGTCCGCGTCGTCCACGAACCCGTCGCTGTTCAAATCCGCGGGACACCCGGAAGGCATCGTCGGATCGCTGCAGAGGAGGATGTTGTACGCCTTGGCGAAGATCACGAAGTCGGCGTCGTCCACCACACCGTCTTCGTTCAGGTCGGCGTGGCAGGTGTAGACCGTGAAGTACTGCAACCCGGCGAACGTGGTGAAGTTCACGCCCGAGAGTGAGCCCGTGAACGTGCCCGCGCCGTCGCCGCCGATGTTCACCTGAGGCGAGGGCACGCCGGGCAGAACCTGGTTCGAGAGAAAGTTGTGTCCGGAGCCGTTCAGCATCGCGACTACGCGGATGTTGTCGAACGCGGAGGCGCCGCCGAGATCGGCCAATGAGATCGAGACCTCGAAGCCGGAGGACACCGCTTCGGCGGCGGCTGCATTCGCGGCTCCATTCCCCGCGACCACACCCGCCGCGTTGATGTTGTTGATCGCCATGAAGAGCGTCTGGGTAAGCGCCGTGCCCGAGGCGTTGGGGGCGACGTTCCCAGGCGGGATGGACCCGACGGCGCTGGTGGAGACCGAGACGATGGTGCCGGCGCGCGACCCGGGGATCTGTGCGGCGCCTCCGCCGCCCCGGTTGACGAACGTCACCTCGAGGGGAGTATTTACGGCGGCTTCGACCCCCCAGCGCGCGAAGAGGTGGTAATCGGCGAAGAAGCCGGCGTCGAAGCGCATGCCGCCGAGCGCGGGGCTGCGGTACGGGCCGGCGGGCGCGTTGTATCCGCCGTCGTATTGGGGCGTGAGGCTCAGGATGTTTTCGCCTCCGGAGCGCGAGTCGATGTACACATCGAGAATGTTGAAATTGCGCTCGAGGTTGCCGGTGAACATGAGGTAGAGGCGACCGCTGCGGATGACGCCGTATGCGGCGTCGAGTTCGCTGCCGGTCAGGTCGCCGGGCGGGGCGGCGTCGCCGAAGCCGGTCTGGACTTTTTGAACGGCGCGTGCGTCGCCGTAGGTTGCGTCGAGGAGGCCGTTGACCGTGGGTGTGACTGCGCCGGCGGCAAGGGCCAATGCCATCACGCTTCCCGCGGCCAGGGTCGGGGCCGGGCCGCGTTTTTGCCAAATCGAGCGTTGATCGTGCCGCATGTGCTTGGACTCCCCGGGGACTCGTCTTGCCGTCCCCCCAACCGACCTGCGGAGGCGACGTGAACACCCTGTTCTGGTATAGCGAAAACTGCACCAAAAGTGCGCCAAAATTTTGCAAGGAGACGGTTTTGGGGCCTTGGAAGGCCGCCGCAACAAGCCCGGGGCCTATTCCAAGCCAGGCGCGGCTGCTTGGAATCTGGACGGTCGGGCCCGAATCGTGCGGGAAAAGGCGGCGGATACACGTCGGGCGTTCAAGATTTTGGCAAGATTGGCCGAACCTCTCCGCGGGGTCGCACGCTACATTTGTAGTGACCGTGCGACACCTGTCGCTCTGATCGCCCCTGCGGGGGCCTTGTCCCGGGAAAGTGCTCGACGCCGACCACGCCAAACACAAGACCTCCCATGTCCAAGTCAAAATTCAAAGCCGACCAGAACAACATCACCCAGGCCGAGTGGGACATCCTCAAGGCGCTGTGGGAACTCGGCCCCACCACCGCCCGCCAGGTCGCGGATCGCCTCGATCCGTCGCGCGGCTGGGCCTACTCAACCGTCAAGACCATGCTCGACCGGATGGTGCAAAAAGATCTCGTGGTCGCTCGCCAGGTCGGCAACGTCTGGGAATTCACGAGCGCCCTTGCGGCCAACGACGTCCGGCGCGGCGCCTGGCGTCGCTTCGTCGATGCAGCCTTTGGCGGGGCCGTGACGCCGGCGCTCGAGTTCATTGCCGCCGAGGGCCTTTCCAAGAAAGACCGGGAACGCCTGCTGAGCCTTCTCAAGAAGGAGACGCCGAATGAATGAGCAGATGCACGATCTCCTCGAAGGCCTCGCCGGCGCCGGACGCGCTCTCACGTCATGGTGCCTCATCACCAACCTGACCACGCTCACGCTGCTCGCGATCGCGATCGCGGCCGATCGGCTGCTCGTGCGCCGGCTCGCGCCGGCGTGGCGCATCGTGCTCTATATCCCGGTCTTCCTGCGCGTGGTCATTCCGCCCGAGGCGACCTGGGGCGTGCCATTCTGGAAGACTGCCGCGCCAATCATCGCCGCGGCGTGCGCCCCCGGCGATCCCGCGTCTTCATTGAGCGCCGCGTGCGCCGCGCCCGCGGCGATCGCACCGGCCGCGACAATCGCACCGGTCTCGCTCTGGCCGCTCGCTCCGCTCGCGCTGTACATCGCCGGAATCGCGTGGCTCGCGGCACGCTGGTTCCGCGCCGCCCGCGCGGTCCGCACGGTCCTGCACACGTCGCAATCCAGCCTTCGAGACCGGCGCGTGCTCATTTCGCCGTCGTTCGGCCCGCTCGTCGCCGGTCTTTTCCGCCCTTGCATCGTCATCCCGGCCTGGCTCGCTTCTTCCGAAGCGCTGCCGCTGATTCTCGCCCACGAAAAAGCGCACATCGCCCGGCGCGATCCGGTCCTTGCGTTCACCCTGCGGGCTCTTTGCACGCTCGCATGGCCGGTCGTTCCGCTGTGGATCTCGGCCTCGCGAGTCCGTGCTCTCATCGAACACGCCTGCGATGACCGGGCGCTCGGTGCACCAGAAGTCCGTCATCAGGAGAACGTCATGAAGTATGCCCGCGCCATGATCGACGTCGCCCAGCGTTCCACCCATCTTCCCGGTTCGCTCGCCTTTGGCGCGGCGCTCCGCCCGCGCATCGAGGCTCTCCGCGTCGCGCGCCGGTGGCCCGTCGCGATTCAGATGGGCATCGCCCTCGCCGTCCCGACGCTGCTGATCGCGTGCTCCGCGGCGAGGCCGGTCTCGCAATCTCAGTCACAATCTCGCACCGAGCCGACCACATTCTCCGCCGGCATTCTCTCCACGCCGGCCGAAACCGCACCGGCGCAGCTCACGCCGCTCGGGGCCGCGCCGACCGAGGCCGACCAGCGCGCCGTCAACGTGCTCGTCGTCCGCGCCGATTCCCCTCTCGGAAGCGACTTCGCGAACTACAAGGACGTCAGTATCGAGGCGACAGAACGTGACGCGCTGCGGGACAGAGTCTTTGCCTTCGGCGATACCCCCGAAGCCGCAAGCCGCATCGTCGTGAACGTCGGTCAGCCGGCCACCGCCGTCGCCGAAGGAGGTACGATGTCGATGGAGTTCACCGTCCTGCCCTCCGGCGAGGGAACCGTGCTCGCCACGATGAGCTACGCCGAAGGCGACACGTACACCATGAAGCCCACCACCCTCCGGTTCAAGAAGGGCGAAGCGTCGCTGATCCGCATCCCGAGCTCCCAGCTCGGCAAGCCGCACCGGACCATCGTCGTTACGGTCGACCGGCTGGGCGAAGAGCCGGGGTGCTGAGGCCGGCGACCGCTCGCGTCCACAATTTTCCGGATCTTCATCGCACCACTCGCGGCATTTCCCGCGAGTGGTGCGATTGATTGCAAGGGCTGGCGACGCGAAATGCCCTTGGATTCCTGCCGTTCCGCTGGTACATTGGGCGCCTGCCACCAGGAGCCCTCGCATGCTTGTCCGCACTCTCCCCGCGTTCGCAACGGCGTGTGCGATTGTCACGCTCGCCCTCGCCCAAACGACCACCACCTTCACGTATCAGGGCTCGATCAAGCAGGGCGGCGTCGCGTACGACGGCACGGCCAACGTCACGCTTGCGCTCTTTGATGCGCCGAGCGACGGCAACAAAGTCTCGAACACCATGACGTTCAACGGCGTGCACGTTGATCACGGCGTCTTCACCGTCGCGCCCGACTTTGGCCCGAACCCGTTTAATGGCGCGGTGCGCTATGTCGAGGTTACATTCACCGGGGCGGGCGATGAAGGGCCAACCGTGCTGCCTCGCCAAGCGCTGACGGCGGCGCCGCTCTCGGCGAGCACGCGCGGCATCTTCGTGGGCATGGACAACCATGTCGGGATCGGCACCACCAGCCCCTCGGGGATACTCGACGTGATCGGACCGGGCAGTTCGCCGGCGGGCGTCAACGGACCTCCCATCAGTCTCCAGGCCGGCGGGGGCTCGGGGACGACGCTCGGAACCTTTGGCCCGATCCCCGCCACTCCGGGCGGAGGAGTCTCTCTCACGGGCGGTGCGGGAGGAAACGGAAAATTCGCCCTTGGCGGCGCGCAGCAAGGCGGGCAGGTTGTTCTCACCGCCGGTCCCGGTGGCGCCGGCGATTTCAATGTGAATGGCGGGCCGGGCGGGTCGGTTGTTCTCCGTCCGGGAACGGGCGGACCCGCGGGTATTAACTCCAGCCCCGGAAGCACGGGAGCGATCTTCGCCGACGGCTTCCTGGGCGTCGGCACCGCCACGCCGAAGGCGTCGCTCCACGTCAAGGGAGACGGCGGAGTGGTCATTGTCGAGGGATCGACCCACTCGTACATCCAGTTTTGTCCGCTGGGGGGCGCGAGCGGGCGCAAGGCGTACATCGGAACGCCCGGCGGCGGGAGCGCTGACTTCAACATCGCCAACGAGAACGCGGCGGGTACGCTCAACCTGAGCGGCACGAACGTGAAGGTGATCGGGAACTTTATCAATGCTTCGGACGCGCGTGACAAGCGTGAGGTGCGTGCGATCGATAGCCCGATGACACTCGTCGAGCAGCTTAAGGGCGTGCGATACCGCTGGAACGAGCGCGGGAATGATGGCGGCGTGCTGCCCGCGGGAGAACAGATCGGCTTCCTCGCGCAGGATGTGGAAAAGGTGTTGCCCGAGCTTGTTGCGACCGGCTCCGACGGGCGCAAGGGTGTGTCGTACGTGAGCATCGTGCCGCTCTTGACCGAGGCGGTGAAGGAGCAGGCGCGGAGTGTCGCGGCCCTCCGCGCGGAGAACGAGGCGAAGCAGAAAGAAATCGATGTTCTTCGGGCGCGGCTGGATGCGATCGAGGCACGCCTTGCCGAACGCAAGTAGGGCGACGCGGGACGGCGGACCCGATCTTCGAGGCCCGTCCGCCCGCGAGAAACGCCGCGTGTTTTTCCGTTCGAGTCACCTATGGTGGTGCTCCGCGCTGATCACTCTCACGGGCACACCAGCTCGTTGTACGCGACGGCGAACTGAACAAAGTCGGCGTCATCGACCGCTCCGTCGTAGCCGAGGTCGGCCGGGCATCCGAAGGGCATTGCCCCATCGAAGCAATCGAGCGTGTCGTACGCCTGCACGAAGATGATGAAATCCGAATCGTCCACCTGTCCGTCGGAGTTGAGGTCGGCCGGGCAGGTGGAGAGGATCGATGGGTCGCCGCCCAGAATTGCGGACGGAACGCCGTCGGTGCCGTAGAAGCCGACGTAGCGGGTGTAGTCGAACTCCGACGGGTGGATCCACAGCGGCACACCCTGGTTGGCGACGGCAACGGGGTTGGTCGATCGGAGCCAGATCAGGAAACTGGCGTTCAGTTCGGGGATCGGCTTCTCGATGCGGATCAGATCGAATGCCGGCGCGGAATTGGTCACTTCGAGCATGGCGTCGGTCGAGGTGAACATGTAACCGATGCGGGGAATCCGATATCTGATGTTGATGGCGCCGGCCGGATAGCCCCCGGCGGCCGGGCTCTGGTAGATGTCCTGCACGCCGGTGTCGAGCGTGAACGTCACGATCGCCTTGTCGCCCACCTTCACGCCCTGCATTCCGGGGAGCAGGGGCTTGAACTCTCCGATCTTCGTGATGACGACGCCCCAGGAATAGCTGACGTATGCCGCGGAAGCGTGAGGCGTTGCAAGCCCTGCCGCCACTGTTGCCGCGAGCCCGAGAATGGAAGTCCGCATGAGAATCTCCTTTGCCTGGTCCGGCCGGACCGGACGTGTTTGTGAATGCCACCGAACCCCTATGCGGAATCGCGCTTGCGAACCCTTCACGGCCGCTCTCACTTTTTTTGAGCCTGCGGAGGCCCGGGCGATCCTGGCTTGGCCGGGCCATTCTTTCGCCCGGCCGACTTGTATAACTTGTGTTCGGACCGGCTTTTAGGCCTTCTTGTATGATGCACCTTGCGTCTTGGAACTCGGTGCTGCTGAATTCGCCGCCAACCAAATGAACGACGTCACCCTGCTTCTGGAGGACTTGGCGAGCGGCCGCGAATCGGCGACGGACGAGTTGTTTCCGCTGGTGTACGACCAGTTGCGTGCGCTGGCGGGAGCGTTCTTCCGGGATGAGCGGATGGACCACACAATGCAGCCGACAGCGCTGGTGCACGAGGCGTATGTGAGGCTGGTGCAGCCGGGGGCGGACAAAACGCGGACGCGGGTGCATTTTCAGGCTTTGGCGGCGCGGGTGATGCGGCATGTGCTGGTGGATCACGCGCGGCAGAAGGCGAGTGAGAAGCGCGGGGGGGACCGGACGCGGGTGGCGCTTAGCGAGGAGATCGCGGCAAAGGCTGATGGCGGGTTGGACTTTGAAGAGTTGAATCAGGCGTTGACGCGGCTTTCGGCGGAGAGTGAGCGGGCGGGGAAGGTTGTGGAGCTTCGGTTCTTCGGGAACCTGACGCACGAAGAGATTGCGACGGTGATGGGGATCTCGCTGTCGTCGGTGGAGCGGGAGTGGAGGTTTGCGCGGGCGTGGCTGCTGGATGCGCTCGGCGAGGGCGCTTCGGGGAAGGTGCCGGCGTGAGCGCGGGGCGGCTTGAGCGCGTGCGTGAATTGTTTGATCGGGCGTGCGATCTGGCGCCGGGGGCGCGGGATGCGTTTCTGAACGAGCAATGCGCCGGCGATTCGGAATTGCGTGCCCGTGTCGACCGCCTGCTGCGGCAAACCGAACGTGCGTCGTCGCCGATCGATGTTTCGCCGGTGGGCGAGCAGATCCGGTCGGCGCTCGGGTCGATGGAAGCGCGGCCGCTGCCGGAACGGGTCGGACGATTCCGGGTGCTGTGCCTGATCGGGCGCGGCGGGATGGGGGCGGTCTACGAGGCCGAGCAGGACAATCCGCGCCGGAGCGTGGCGCTGAAGGTCGTGCGCTCGGACGCGGCGTCGCCGGATGTGCTGCGACGATTCGAGCACGAGGCGCAGATCCTCGGGCGACTTCAGCATCCGGGGATTGCGTGCATTCACGAGGCGGGGATCGCGGACATCGGATCGGGGCCGCAGCCGTACCTGGCGATGGAGTTGATACGCGGGTCGGGGCTGCGGGCGCATCTGGCGGCGGGGACTCTGGACCTGCGGGCCAAGCTCGATCTCTTTGTGCGGATCTGTGAGGCGGTTGAGCATGCGCACCGGGCGGGAGTCGTGCATCGCGATTTGAAACCCTCGAACATCCTGATCAATGAGGCGGGGCAGCCGAAGATCGTGGATTTCGGCGTGGCGCGGGTGACGACGCCGGGGAGCGCGGGCGCGACGATGCACACGCGGACCGGGCAGATCATGGGGACGCTGACGTACATGAGCCCGGAGCAGATCGCGGGTGATGGGGCGTCGGTGGATGGGCGGTCGGACGTGTATGCGCTGGGCGTGATTCTGTTTGAGACTTTGACGGGGAGACTGCCGCACGATTTCGAGAGCCGGTCGCTGGCGGAGGCGGCGCGGATGATCCGGGAGGAGGAGCCGTCGCGGCTGAGTTCGATCAATTCGTCGCTCAAGGGCGATCTCGAGACGATCGTGGCGAAAGCCTTAGAGAAGGAACCGACGCGGCGGTATTCGTCGGCGGGCGATCTTGCTGCGGACGTACGGAGGTTTCTGCGTGATGAGCCGATCCGGGCGCGGCCGGCGAGCACGGTGTATCAGCTTCAAAAGTTTGCGCGGCGGCACAGAGAGATTGTCGCGGGGATCGGCGCGGTGTTCGTCGTGCTGGTGCTGGGGCTCGTGACGGTTTCGTGGTTTGCGATGCGGGAGACGCGGCAGCGGCGGCTGGCGGAATCGAACGAGGCGCGTGCGGAGTGGTCGAGCTATCGGAACTGCATTGCCGCGGCGGACCGGTCGCTGCAATTGAACGATTCGGCGCGGGCGATTGTGATGCTCGAGACTGCGCCGGCGGCGCTCCGCGGATGGGAATGGCGGTATCTGCGGCACTCGGCGGATCAGAGCCGGCTGACGATTTCGTGTGATGGACCGGTTTCGTCGCTGGCCATTTCGGGCGATGGGGAGTTTGTGATCGCGGCGGGCGAAGACGGGTTCATTCGGCGCTGGAATGCGGTTGACGGGTCGCTGATCGGCTCCTTTCGAGCGCACGCGGGGGCGATCAAGTCGATCGCGCTCTCGCCGGACGGGGCTTCGCTGATCAGTTCGGGCAGCGACGGGACGGTGAAGGGGTGGCGCTTCGATGCGGCGGAACCGCTCTGGACGATCGAGCGATCGCCGCCGGTGCATCCGCGGGCATTTTCGCCGGACGGAAAGACATTTGTGCTGGCGCTCGAGGGCGAGATCCGGCTTGTCGATGCGCGGACGGGACGGGAGATCGAATCGCTTGCAACGTGCCCGCCGGTCGCGTCGATGGTGGCGCAGAGCTCGGACGGAGCGCTGTTGGTGTATCAGTTGGTCGACACGGTGGTGTGTGTTGATCGGAAGACGCGAGCAGATCTGTGGCGGAGACTCTCCAGCTCATTCTCGGTGGGTGCGGGGAGCGGGACGAGTTCGGGCGTGTGGGTGTATTCCGAGCTTGGATTCTTCGCGACCAAGCTTGATGCGCGGACAGGCGAGAGCGTGAAACGGATTGACGAGGTGCTGGGAGTCTCTGAGAGCGCGGACGGGCGGCGGGTGGCGATGCCGGACCGGAGCGGCTCGATCGTGGTGCGCGACGGCACGACGCTGAACATCGTGACGACGCTGCGGGGGCACAGCGGGCCGGTGCATGGCACGGCGTTTTCGAGCGATGGAGCGGTGTTGGCGACTTCCGCGGGCGCGCCCGGCGGAAAGGCAGAGATCAAGCTCTGGGCGGTTTCGGAGGCGGGCGGCTCGTTCGTCATATTGGGGAGCAACGACGCGGTGGTGAGCGGGGCGATCTTGCCTTCGGGGACGCGGGCGGTGACGGGTGGCTGGTCGGGCGTGAAATCGTGGGATCTGGCGAGCGGGCGGGAGTTGTGGACTTCGTTTCCGGCGCTGCGCGAGTATCACACGATCGCGTTCAGCCCGGATGGAAAGAGGATTGCCGCGGGCGGGTATGACGGGGCGCTCCTGATTCTGGATGCGGCGGACGGGCGGCTCGTTGCGAAGTCGAAGCCGATCGGCGCGGCGATCGGCGGGTGCGCGTGGCGGGCGGATGGGAAGAGCGTTGTTGCGGCGTGCTGGGATTCGGTGGTGCGAGAGTTTGACGCGGCGACCGGAGAGACTCGGGCGGAGCAGAAATTCGGGAGTTTGCCGCTGGGCGGGATCACGTCGGCGCTGGGCGGGGATCTTGCTGTGTCGAACGCGGAGAGCGTGTGGGTGGTGCCGTGGCAGTCGGCTGGCGCGTCTTCGCTGGAACAGACGAACTGGTTGCCGGGACCATTGCCGGGATTTGCTCCGGAGGTGCGGACGGAGCGCGGGAACGAGGGGCGATCGGCGCGGTTGGCGTGGAACAAGGCGGGAACGCAGCTCGCGATCGGGACAGAGGCGGGCGCGGTGGTGCTGTGGGATCTTGCTTCGCGACGGGAGGTCTGGGCACGGCGCGACATCAAGGGAGATGTGCGGGCGATCGCGTTCAGCGGGGCGGGGGACCGGATCATCGCGGGGTGCGCGGATGCGTCGCTGCATGTGATCGATACGAAGACGGGCGATGACTTGCTCACGTTGAAGACGCCGCGTTCGGACATCTGCGCGGTTTCGTTCTGCGGCGAGGACTCGTCGGCGGGCGCGGTCTTTAGCGCGGAGCCGGGCGGGATTGTGCTGTTCGAGACGCGCGATTCGGCGGCAGACGCCGACGCTCGGCGAGGGGCGCTCGCGGCTCGGACGCTTGTCGATGAGCGGTTTGCGAAACAGGTCTTCGCGGCGGATGTGATCGCGGGAATTCGGGCGGATACGTCGCTCTCGCCGGGGATTCGGGACGCGGCGCTGTCGCTTGCCGCGGCACGCGGGGATCATCCGAACTATCTGAACAGCCAGGCGTGGGCGGTGGTTCGTTACGCGGGAGCGCCAAAGGACGAGATTGCGCTGGCGCTGCGAAAGTCGCGTCGGGCGTGCGAGATGCGGCCGGAGCACGCGTCGTTCTTGAACACGCTGGGAGTTTCGCTGTTGCGGGCGGGCGAGCTTCAAGAGGCGCTTTCGGTGCTCATGCGGAGCATCGACATCCGCAAAGAGGCGGGCGCGGAGTTGCATCCGCTTGATCTGCTCTCGCTGGCGATTGTGGAGGCGAAGCTTGGGGAGCGGGAGAAGGCGAAGGAGGATTTTGCCGCGGGGGAGAGGTTGATGAAGGGGACGGGGTTTGAGAAGGATCCGGAGTGTGTTTCTTTTTTGGGGGAGGCGCGGGGAGTGGTTGGGGAGTAAGCCAATTCTTCGGGTTGGGCGTGTCGCGCCTCGTGAATCGCAACACCGGCCGGGTGGTGGTCCGCCAGACCGTCGCTCGCGCAGGAGCCGCCGGAGCGATCCACCGAGCCGATCGGGATTCCTCAGGGGCAGACCAGTTCGTTGTACGCGGCAAGAAACGCCACAAAGTCCGCGTCGTCCACGACCGCGTCGCCATTCAGGTCCGCCGGACAACCCAAGGACATCGCGGGGTCAAGGCAATCCAGAATGTTGTACGCCGCCAGGAAAATCACAAAGTCGGCGTCCTCGACCAGTCCGTCGGAGTTGAGATCGGCCGGGCAGTCTCCCTCGATCGTGGCAACGCAAATCGCCGTGGTGGAGAAATTATTCAGGTCCGCCTGGAATGCCCAGGTCCCGTTCGAACCCAGCGAGATCGGCAGGCCGTCGCCCGTGTTGCAGTTGGAGTGGTGTGCGATCGCGTTCAGCACCTTGAACACGCCGGGCGCGACCTCCAGGCTCTGCCCCTCGCGCACCAGCAGCACCACATCGTCCCCGGGCGTGCACATGTACCACGCGGTGTTGTTTGTCGCGTTCACGCCGGTGCCGCTGAGGGTGACTTCCACGACCGCATAACCGTCGCCGGAAGCGGCGACCTTGTCGATGCTCTGGATCTTCGGGCCGGAGAGCGCTGGCGCCGGCGCCTGCGTCAACAGCAAAGCACGCAGCTCGGTCACGAGCGGCGCGTTCATCGCCGATCGCAGGCCACTCGACGGCACCGCGCTGACGAGCGCGACGGGTGTCTGAAACGTGGGAAACTGAGCGTAGATGGGAAGGTACATCCGGTTGCCGCTGAAATAGATGCGGTCGTAATGCTGCACCATCACCGTACCATTGGGAACAAAGCCGGCGGTGGACGGACTGGCGACGACGGGAGTATTCTGAGCCACGAGAAGCGCGGCGCTGGCGAGCGGATCCGGGCTTGCAAGATCGAAGATCGCGGTCTGCTCGACAAACTCCGTCGGAGTCTGAACGATCACCGTGAGCGCGCCCTGGTTGCCGGGGCCCACGGCCATATCGATCCAGTTGAGAATGGTGCCGGCGGCCAGCGCCGGTGGCGACGCCTGCCCCGGAACGAGGATCGGTGTCACGAGCGGATCGCCCGTCGCGGGAATCCGCACCGTACCGACGAATGGCCCGAAATCGCCGGTCGCGGATTGTCCGCCGCCGAGAACGAGTCCGATCGGGTCGGCGCCCGGCGCTGGCGAACTCAGCAGCGCCCGATCGACAAAGTCGATTGTGATGGTGTCGAGAGGAAGGTGGAAGGTGTCGCCGGGCAAGAGCGCCGGCTTCAGGCCGTCGTCATTTGAAGCGAGCAGGCAGAACTCGCCGCCGGGGCCCGAAGGAAAACCAAGATCGCCGTTGAAGAGCGTCCGTCCTGCCGGAATCGGGGCCATGACCTGGTCGAACGACAAGAGCTTGCGTCCGCCCGTCCCGGGGACGATCGTGCCTGTCTGCGCAATAACCGTGGAATTCGCCTGCGTCCCCGTAATGATCGCGTCCCGCGACCCGCTCGCGGTGTTGATCAGGCCGAAGTAGTTCGCCGTGACCCCGTCCGAATCCAGCATCACGCGGAACTCTCCGATCGTCGAACCCGCTCCAAGGTTGAGGGGCGCGACGTTGGAATCGCCCACAACGACGAGCGGGGAAGGGGGCTGGAAGACGCCGGAATACACGGAGAAATCAAAACCACCCGGACCAGTCTGCGGCCCCGCTCGTTTGGCGGTGAAGCCGATTTTGTCCAACTTCAACGTCGGCGCGTACTTGAATCCGTTGAAAGTGTTTCCGGGTCCCAGGCCGTGTGCCTGAGAATCCCCGAGGGCACGCACGGTGATGCGGCTCCCGACGCCTATCGCAACAACGGAAGACGACCCAAGTGCGATCAACATTGCCGCCGCGAAGAGATTGGACTGCATCCCCGCCCTCGATCTTTCAGAAATGGTTGAGCCATGGGCCGTCACCCCGGTAACGCCCGCGGACCCCAGTTTGGGGGATCAACGCGGTGTAGTCAATCAAAATCGAGGAGATTGAGCCGCCGCATGCCGCAAACCCTGATTTCCGGGCGTCCGAACGCGCCAAGACAGGCATCCATACCACCCACAAAGAGCGCGACGGCTTCCTCCATGGTGCGTTCGCCGCCCGGCGCGAGGCAGATGAGCGGTGGCACCGCTGGCATGCGAGGCACCATCGCGCTGCGATTCACAGGTTGCGATCCGACGGGTCTGTGTAGAGGCGGCACGCGCGCGACGCGACGGTGCGGCGGCCGCCCGCGTCGAAGTAATCCGCGAGCGTGTTCCCCAGCAATGACGAGTTGGCGTAGCCGTCGTTCGACCAGGTCTTGACGGCGTTGAACCGGTTGAGGAATGAGAGGGGGGGAGTCACCGCCCCGGCATCTGCGTGCCGTCCGCGTGCAGATACAGCACTTTGGGTTGGCGGGCGGCCCCACCTTCGGCCGCCATCAGGCCAAGGCATAATGCAGCGATTGCCGCCGGCGCACGCGTCCAAGGCAACATCGCCGCTCCCTTCTCTTTCCAGCATGGCCGGCGGCGAGCGCCTTCCCGGTCTGCTTGCTATTTGTACCAGCGGGTGCGGGGCGGAACAAAGAACAATCGCGGCGAAATGCGCGCAAAGCGCCGGCATCCGATCTTGCCGGAACGGTGGTGATTGGGCCGCTGAGGCGAACTCCGGAGGTCCCGAGCCCCTTTTCCGCGGAGTGGTGCCGGGGTTGCTCAGGAGCAGATCAGTTCGTTGTACGCCGCGATGAAGATCACGAAGTCCGCATCGTCCACGACTCCGTCGAGGTTGAAATCGGCCGGGCAGCCCAGCGGCATGGCCGCGTCCAGGCAGTCGAGGATGTTGTAGGCCTGCACAAAGACGACGAAGTCGGAGTCGTCCACAAAGCCCTCGCCGGAAAGGTCGGCGGGGCATGCCGCGGGAACGTAGGTGGCGAAGCCGGCGAGCGAGTCGGTCGCGACAGTTGTGGAGAAAACCCAGGAGCCGGTGCTGGCATTGTAGTTGAAGCGGTCGATGCCGCCACTGATGTGGCGGGCGACGAACATTTCCTGTCCGTCGGGGCTGAAGGCGCAGTCGTACGCGTTGTTGGAGTTGATGGTCTGGAGTAGCGTGAGGCTGCCGTCGGTGTTCGCGCGGAGCCGGAACACCTTGTTCATAGGGAGATCGGCGACATAGATCTCGCCCTGAGCGGGGCCGAGCGAAAAGAAGCGAAGGCCGCTGGCGCCGGTGATGGCCTGATTGGCAAGTTCGGTGGTGGAGCCATCGGCGTTCAGGCGGAACCGGTAGACGATGGCGGTCCCGGCGGTTGCGAACAGGTAGTTCCCGGTCGGCTCGATGCAGACGCCGCGCCAGGCGCGGCTGCGTGCGAATGAACCGTTGGGGTGGACGGCTCCATCTGTGTCGAACGTCCAGCGCCAAATGCCGTCGTTGACCGCGCCGGCAAAGAGTTAGCGCGTGATCGGGTTGAACGCGATCTCGGTCATGCCGATCAGGCCGGCCTGCGAGAAATTCTCGACAAACGTTGCGGTTGTGCCGCCGTCGGTCAATTGAAAGCGCGAGATCGAACCGGGGAGCACGTTGTTGCCGTGCCGGTTGCCGATGAAAAGGTCTGATGGGGTCCGAAAGGCGACGCTGGCGGGATCAAAGACCTGACCGTTGGGAATGCTGGCGAGGGGCGTCAGCTCGCTGCCCGAATCAGTAAGCGAAAACCGAAGGACGTCTTTCCACTGCCCTACCGGCACGGCGCCGGGCGGCGCGACGGTCGCGACGATCTGGAACGGCTGCGCCGCGGCGAGTGCAGCAAACGAAGCGAGGATAACAAAGGCAGCGGTCGGGCCGGCGCCGGCGATTTCGAACATTCTCATTGTGACTCCTTCAAGGTCCCCGGCATAACGACGCCCACTGTACCCGGTGGGTCCCATCGTGAACGGTGGCCGCTCTTACGAGCACACCAGCGCGTCATACGCCGCGGCGAAGATGACGAAGTCGGCGTCTTCGACGATGCCATCGAGGTTGAAATCGGCGGGGCAGCCCAGGGGCATGGCGGGGTCGAGGCAGTCGAGGATGTTGTAGGCCTGCACAAAGACGACAAAGTCCGAGTCGTCCACAAACCCCTCGCCCGTCAGATCGGCCGGACACGCCGCCGGCACGTACGCCGCGAAGCCGCCCATCGAGGGCGTCGGGATGGTTGCGGTGTACGTCCATGTATCGCTCCCGCTGTTGTACAGGAAGCGGTCGATGCCCCCGCTGTTGTGGCGGGCCACGAAGAGTTCCTGCGCATCCGGGCTGAACGCGCAGTCAATCGCGTTGGTCGAATTGATCGCCTGGAACACCGTGAACGAGCCGTCGGCCTGGACTTTGAGGCGGTACACCTTGCTCGATCCGTAGTCGCACACGTAGATCTCGCCCGAGATAGGCGCAAGGCCAAAGAAGTGGAGCAGGCTCGCGCCGGGGATGTTCTGCGCCGGAAGTTCGGTCACGCTGCCGTCGCCGTTGAGACGGAACCGAAAGACATTGCCGTTCGCGGCGGTCGCGTACAGAAAGTTCCCGCTCGGCTCGATGCACACGCCGCGCCAGGCGCGCCCGCGCGCGAACGATCCGTTCGCGCTTACCACGCCGTTCGTATCGAACTTCCAGCGCCAGATGCCGTCGAACACGGTCGCCGCGAACAATTCGCGCGTCACCGGGTTGAACGCGATTTCGTGCACTCCGATAAGGCCGGCCTGCGAGAATTCATCGACCTTCGTGGCCGTGAGGCCGCCGTTGGAAAGAACGAACCGCGAGATCGACCCCGCCTGGAATCCATTGCCGCCCCGATTTCCGACGAACAGATCCGTCGGAGTCCGGAACGCCACGCCGATCGGGTCGTGCACATCGCCGTTCGGGATGCTCACGATCGGCGTCGCGACACTGCCCGATCCCGTCAGCGAAAACCGCAGCGCGTCCTTCCAGTCCGCCGGCGCCACCGAACCCGGCGGCGCGATCGTCGCCACGATCTGGAACGGCTGAGCGATCGAGAGTGCGCCGAGCATCAGCGAAGATGCCGCACCACAGATGAATGCCAGATTCTTCATGAGCGTTCCCTCTCCCATTGCGACGAATGGCCGCGGTCGCGTGAACCCCGGCGCGGGTGAAACCGCCCCTGTCAGCATATTGGCAGAAGGCTCTGTTCGCAAAATCATTCTGCCGTTCCGGGTCTTGAAACCTGCGAGGTTTTCTACCCCAAGGCCCGGATAACTTTGCGAAGACCCTCGTTCACAGGCAAACGAGCGCGTCGTACGCCGTTGCGAACGCCGCGAAATCGGCATCGTCCACGAAACGATCGGCGTTGATGTCGGCCGGACAGCCGGAGGGCATCGATGGATCGGAGCAATCGAAGAGGTCATACGCCGCGGCAAAGAGCGCGAAATCGGAATCATCCACAAGCCGATCGCCCGTTAGATCGGCCAAGCAGGACGGCGCGGGCGGAGGCACTTCGAGAAACAGCACCTCGTTCAGGTGGACCGAATCATTCGTGCGGACGGCGAGGACGCTCCCGAACGTCGCCGAAACCGAGAGATTCTCGAGCGCGTCGAGCGGGCCGGCGGTGAGCGTTGCGTAGACGGCGTCGGCGGGCATGTCGATCAGCGTGCTTGGGCCGAAGCCGCCGAAACGGGGGTCCTTGGCCCAGCCGAATTGCTTGAGGACCGTGGAATGGCCCGCGGCACCGGCGCCAAGGGAGGGGCTATGCAGGGATGCGCCGGAGAGATTCAGGAACAAGAGCGCCGTCGAATTGGCGACGTTGTAATGCAGGGGCGGGAAGTCGATGATGGTGAAGACGATCGCGCCGACGGCGTCGGGCGGAATCTCCAGCCCATCCAGCATCGCCGAAGCGCTCAGCCCGGGCACAATCCCAGCGATCGCCGCTCCCCCCTGCAGATTCGCGACATAAGGCGTCTGCGGCGACCCAGCGAAGTAGGGGTTCCCATCGGTCGGCGCCGGGACGATGGCGATCGCGCCGTTCACGGCCCCCGGATCGAACGCGTCGGCCGTGTGCGCTCCCACCTGCAATCGCCCGTTCGGCGCGCTCGCCGACTGCGCCGTGTTCTTTCCTCCCCGGACATCGATCGAAGCCTGAAGATCAAATTCTGATCCGACGATCCGCAGCGTGCCGCCCGCACCACCCCCCGCGTGGCCGCCGGTGCCACCCGGGCCACCGGCACCGCCGTTGCCGCCCGATCCGCTGCTCGCGCCGAGTCCCCCACTTCCCGAACCTGAAGTCCCCAACCCACCCGAAAACCCGAACGACGAACTCCCGCCTTCGAATCGTGTCGGTCCGCCCGCAGCGCCGGCTCCGGCCGGCGCTGCGTCCGCGCCTTTCGCGGTGAGCGTGCCACGCACCGTGACACGACCGAGCGCGGTGATCTCGAGCGCACCGCCGCCCGAGCCGCCGCGCGCTCCGGCGCCGCCGGCACCGCCGTTTGATGCCGGAGATCCGCTTCCGCCCGGCGCGCCGTTGCCGCCTTTCGCGCCCGCGTTGCACGATGTGCCGCCGCCGCCGCCACCTGCGCCGCCGGAGCCGCCCGCACCACCGGAGCCTCCCGCGCCGCCCGCGCCCGCGCCGCCTCCTCCGCCGCCGGCGTTGCCTCCGATGAAGAGCAGGTCGGAACCTGCGCTTGTTGGAGCGCTTGCGTTGTTGCCGGGAATGCCGGAGTTGCCAGCGGAGCCGGGGGTGCCTGCGCTGCCGGGCCAGCCGGGACTGCCGGATGTTCCGTTTCCTGCGAAGGACATTGCGCCAAAGCCGCCGGAACCGGACATCCCGCCAAGGCCGCCGTTGCCGCCGGAGCCGCCGACTCCTCCGAGACCGCCAAGGCCTGCGGCCGCGCCTGGGCCTGTTTGGCCAAAGCCAAGCCCACCTGCGATTCCGGCGGCGCCGAGACCGCCGGTGCCTCCGTCGAATCCGCGCTGCCCGCTTTGTCCGGGTTGACCGGAGGTGCCTGTAAAGCCCGCGAATGTGGAACAGGTTCCCTTGTTCCCTCCGTTACCGCCGGTGGTCGCGGAACCTCCGAGCGCGGCGATGAAGGAGGCCTGCCCCGGAGTTCCGCCTGCGCCTCCAGAGCCACCAAGCCCGCCGCCGGGGCCGGGGAGGGGCGAGGCGATGGTCGCAAGGGTTGCGGACGCGTTGATCGAGGAGCCGACGCCCATGATGAGGTTGTTGCCGACGAGAATGCGGCAGGGGCGCGAGCCGGTCACTGTTATGGATTGATCGGCGGGTATGACGAGATCGCCCTTGATCGCGAAGACGGCGATGCCGCTGTCGAGGTAGGTGCGGAAGGGTGTTCCGTTGAAGGAAGAGGATGAGAAGTCGGTGTCGCTGGTGATGGTTTGGTTGGATGTGTTGATGGTGACCTGGGCGAGCGCAGCGCTGCAGACGGCGGCGGCCCACGCAATAGGCAAGAGCGCGGTGGAACGCGCACGCGGGGGTCGTGTCGGCAACGGAATCGGCATCGGGAGATCTCTCGGCGCAGCGTACCACGCTTGCCGGGCCGGTCGCAATGAATTGAGCGCGTCGGGGCGATATGTCCGGGCGGCGAGTGGTGCGAGGATGAAATTATCGGATGGCTTCGGGGGACGACCGGGTTATGGGCACCAGGCGCACCGACCTCGGAATGCCGAGATCGGCGCCACGTTCGCGGAGACCACAGATCGGTGACGCGCTATGGGCAGAGCAGTTCGTTGTACGCGGCGACGAAGTTCACGAAATCGGCGTCGTCCACAATCCCGTCGCCGTTGAGATCGGCGGGGCAGCCTGCGGGCATTGCCGGATCGGCGCAGTCGAGCAGGTTGTACGCGACAACAAAGATCGAGAAGTCGGCGTCGTCTACCTGGCCATCGCCATTGAGATCGGCGGGGCAGTTGACGAAGGTGGCGCCGGCGAGGAAAGCGGCGCCCGTGCCGCCGGGGCTGCCGCCGTTGCCGCTGAAGCGGAGTTCGATGACAGTCTGCGTGCGGAAGGCGGCGGGCAGGATGATCACCTGCCGGTCGAGGACGTCGTTGCCAAACTTGGATGTGACGACGGTGGGGTCGGCAAGGATGTTCTGAAAGACACCCTGGAAGTGATCGCGGATGTTGGTTCCCTGAATGAGATCGATCTTGGCGTAGGCGCCGGCGCTGCCGAAGACCTCGACCTTGCCGTTGTTGGCGCCGAAAGAACCCCAGGCGCTGTTGATGAGCGTGTAGACGCGGGTTGCGCCGAAGACATTCACGGAGAAGGAGTGCGTGGTGACGGTGTTGTTGGCGGGGAGCTGGATCACGCCGAAGGAGTTTGCATCCCCGTTGAGCAGAGCAAGAGCAAACGGAACGCCGGCGAAGTCGCGGGTCTGGCCGCCGAGGGGATAGGACGTGCCGCCCGTGTAGGTGCGGATGTTGGAATTGACCTGTGGGGTGAGGTCAACGGTGACGTGGCCCGCGAGCGCGGGGGCGGCGAGTGAGGCGGCAGCAAGGAATGCGAGAGCGCGTGTGAACATATACAACTCCGGCGTGTCGTTGGTGTGCGGGCGCCAGGATTATTCTGCATCACGATCCGGGTTGGTGCGCCCGGAATCGGCGAAGGACACCGGTGATGAGCGTGTGTTATCGCCCCCTCGGCCGTGTTCGCGACTGAAACCGGCGAAACTCGTGCGGAAAGAAAGATCCGGCCTCGGAAGGCCGAGGCCGGTGGCGCGATTGTGGATGGCGCAGATCAATGACGCGCTATGGGCAGAGCAGGGCGTCGTACTGCACGACGAAGAGGCTGAAATCGGCGTCCTCGACAATGCCGTCGTAGTTAAGGTCGCACTTGGGGCTGGCGGGCGGGATGGTGAGGGCGTTGTAGGAGGGGAGGAAGATGACAAAGTCCTCGTCATCGACGACGCCGTCGCAGTTGAAGTCGGCGGAGCAATTGAAGCGGAAGGTCAGAGCCTCCTCGTCAAATCCGGCGGCGTTGGTGGCGCGGACGGTGATGTTGTACGTTCCCGTGTGCGGGGTGGCCCAGGAGATGACGCCGGTCGAACTGTTGATGATCATTCCCGCGGGCGCGCCGGCGGTAATGGACCAGAACGGCGAGGTTCCCTCGACGAGGGTCATGGGGTAGCTGAGCGGCGCGGCGGTGCAGGGGTCAACCGTGCCGACCGCGGTGACGAGCGGCTTGAGCCAGAGGCGGATGCTGTAATTGCCCGCGGTATCGTTGTTGTTGACGACGACGAAACCGTCCTTGCCGGTGGCGGCCGCCGTATAGACGATGCTCTCGTCTGCGCCGGCGACCGCGCTTTCGGATTCGCCGTCGTTGACAAAGCGGCGACCGTGGATGCGGTTGGCGGCGAAGCGGAACAGGTCGTAATTGGCGGCGGGGGTGGTGATATCGAGCGTGACGGCGTAGGTCTTGCCGCTGGTGACGCTGGCCTGGAAGTTGTCCACGAGATCGGTCGCGCCGAACGATCCGCTGGTGGCGCTGGTGTTGGTTGACGCGAGCGACGTCGAGAGCCAGCGGGTTTCGATCTCGTACGGCGGGAAGGCGCCGCCCTGGAGATAGACGCGTGCCTGGTGAACACCGGCGCCGAAGAGGTTTCCGTTGGAGGCGATGAAGTCCACCACGGTGGCCCCGAGCGTGGCGGTCTGGTAGGGGTTGTAGCCGCAGGAATTGGAGGCGGAGAGCGCGACGTCGTCGGCGGCGGCGCCGCTGTTCTTTCCGACGGCGATGGTGGCCCACTGATCGCCCATGAGTTCCCAAGTGAAGTAGCGTTCTGAAGTGAAGGCCTGCTGAAGGCCGCTAAGCAGGTGGGTGACGCTGGGCAGGCCGTAGGAAACGCCGCCGATCCAGGTATCCCAGGTGGTGGTTGAGTCGGCGAACTGGAGGAAGGTCCAGGCGCCTTGGGCGTCGCCGGCCGGATCGATGCCGACGCCGGAGTAGTCGCCCCAGCGTTCGACGGCGCTGGCCGACGGGTTGTAGTATGACTCGCCGGACTTGAGGATCGAGCTTCCCTGCACGGCTAAGTCGGCGGGTTGCCGGCCGGTGTGGCGGATCTCTGCGAAGCGGTCCGCGCCGCTGACGGCCATCACCATGTACGCCTCGCTGGAGTCGTTGGCGGCGATGGAGGGGAAGAAGTAGTAGAGCGCATCGGCGCCGAAGGTGCTCTGCCAGGTGACGGCGTTGGTCGAGGCGTTGATGCGGTAGAAGCGGACCGAGGCCTCGAGGCTGGCGGGTGTACCCCAGTCGGAGATGTTGCCGTGGGCCAGGTACATCGAGCCGGAGGAGTACCAGGGGTCCTGGGTGCGGCAATCGCCGGTGTCGATGAGGTCGCCCCCGCCGCTCTGCTTCGCGGAGGGTGGCACGTCGTAGGTGTTTACGTTGATCTGAGTGGGGCCGGTGAGGGTTGGTCCGCTGGCGAGGGGATGGGTGATCGTGCGCTTGGTAACCCAGGTGGCGCCGCCGGAGACCGTATTCATGACGTACATGGTCGGCGAGGCGGTCGCGGTGTACATGCACATGGGCTTTACGGTGAAAGAGTTGGAGCCATCGGCATTGTCGAAGCCCCAGAAGTCCCACCAGTTGACGCCGTCCCCGTTGTAGAGCTGGTACTTGCGCAGGACGCGGATCTTGGCGTACTGATAAGAATCGCCCGAGGTGTACATGTTGCCACCAATGTAGATGCCCCCGCCGGTAGTGAGACTGTTGGTGGCGTCGCCGCTGTCGTAAGCAAAGCCGGGGAAATCGCACCAGAGTGCGGTGTCGGTGGCGCCGTCGATGTCGGATCGGAGGAAGTATGTCCACCACTCTCCGAGAGGGTCGGAGGTCTTGGAGATTGAGATGGCCCAGTAGACCTGGGCGAGGCGACGGCCGTTGAGGGCCATGACGAGCCAGCGGTTCTCGTGCGGGTCGTAGATGATCTTGGGATCAAAGAGATCGTCGGCGGCGGGGTTGCCGGGCCAGAAGTCGGCGAACTGGACGGGGCCGCTGGCGATCGAGCCGTTTTTGAAATAGAACGCGACCTGCTTGTTGGTCACGACGCCAACATGGGTGCAGCCAACGGCAAGATGCGTGTCGGAAGGCCGGCTGGAGACCTGGTTGGGTCCATCGAAACTCTCGTAGGTGGTCGCGGCGCGATCACCGAAAACGGCGCCGAGATCGGGATCGGTGTTGTCGTTGGGAAAGAGGGACTCGGGGAGAAGGCCTCGGGCGATAGCCTGCAGCGCGTTCTCTTCGGCGGCCTTCCATGCCGCCTTCTTCTGAGCGATGAGTGCGGGGTCCTGATAAAGCATCGGCGAGGCTTCAAACGCCGGGATGGCTTCGCCGCGGGCTTTGGTCCGGGCGAGAGCATCTTCCCAGCGGACGGTCGCGGCCGGACCGGCAGCGCCGGCGGCGCCCTGCTGGGCGTCCGCCGCGACGGGCAGAAGGCATGTGGCGAGCATCGCGACGCCGAGAATGGTGCTTTTCATGATGGACTCCCGCAGGGCTACCCGGAACGGGATCCAGACTACATACCCCCAAACAGGTAATGCAAGCAAAAAATTGAATCAGTGGGAGCTTTGCCGTCGAGGGTGAACTGCCGCCCTGGTGGGCCGCCCCCGGGGCGCCCGCACAACCGGACAGTCTCGTTTGCAGACCCGTGGTTACGGGCAGAGCAGCGCGTTGTAGGCATCGACGAAGAGCACGAAATCGGTGTCGTCCACCAGGGTGTTGCCA
The DNA here is from genome assembly GCA_044221315.1 of Phycisphaerales bacterium. Lineage (GTDB taxonomy): Bacteria > Planctomycetota > Phycisphaerae > Phycisphaerales > UBA1924 > JAFEBO01. The sequence continues at coordinate 46,483 of JBGAPK010000010.1, forward strand.
TTGAGGTCGGCCGGGCAGCCCGGTGGCATCAGCGGATCGGAGCAGACAAGGGTGTCGTAGGCATTGGCGAAGATGACGAAGTCGGCGTCGTCCACGAGGCCGTCGCCGTTGAGGTCGGCGGGGCAGGGGAGCATGGTCACGGTCATGATGTCGGCCAGGAAGATCGGGCCGTAGTCCTGGCAGGTGAGCGGGCGATGGTCGTAGTGGACAACAACGCTGTTGAATCCTCCGGGGACGGTGATGGGGAGCGTGCCGGTCGGGTAGGTGCCGGGGACGGGAGCCGTGGCGGTTGCGGTGCCGACCTCGGCGCCGTTCAGGAACGCGGTGACGCGCATGGTTGCGGAGGTGTCGCAGCCGATTTCCTGCGGCGAATAGAGGATGGAGAAATCGACGAGCGTGCGCGAGAAGTCCACGAAGAGATCGGCGGGGAAGACGCTGTTGGGGAAGATGTAGATGCCCGACATGCCAGCCGGCGCGAGGCCGACGGAGCCGTAGGGCTGCATGGAGAAGCCGCCGGAAAGCGTGGCGGAGATTCCGGACTGCGTGTAGGTGAGCGGGAGTGAGACGCTGACCGGGCCGTTGTCGAAGTCGAACGTCGTCGAGTTTGGCGCGGAATCGAAGAAGGCGTAGAGCAGGATGTCGGTCGTGGCCGGGAACAAGTAGGGATTGTCCGTGCTGCCGTCGGACCACTGCGAGAAGACAAAGCCGTGATTCGGCGTCGCGGCGAGCGTGACCGTGGCGCTTTCGTTGTAAATGCCCGCGCCGGTGACGGTCCCGGCATACTCCGGGTAGGTACTGGTCGAGATCGTGTGGGACGCGATGAAATTCGCGACGAGGGTGCGGTTGGTTGTCGCGGCGAAGGTGTAGTGCGGGTTGGCGCTGACCTGATTGGAGTTTTCAGTCCAGTTGATGAAGCCGAAGCCGGGGTTGGCGGTTGCGGTCAGAGAGGCGATCGAATTGATCGGGTAGGAGCCGGCGCCGGTGACTGTGCCGCCGATGAGCGGCGAGGCGGAGGCGTCGATCGTGACCGTCGGCGCATCTGAGGCGTAGAGCGAGAAGGAGAGGTCGTCGGTGATGGTCTGGAACATGGGACCTTCGCCGGACACCTTGCGGAAGTGGCTGCCGTTGCCGCCGGTGCCGACGGCCCAACTCCAGTCGGGGGGCCAGTAGTAGACGGGGGTGAGGCCCTGCCACGCCTCGATCTGAACCCAGTATTTCACTCCCGCGACGGCCTGGAAAGGAACGGGGAAAGTCGCGGCGTAGTCGAACATCTCGTAGCCGCCGAAAATGCCGGCGGAGGTTTCGCCGGCGTTGCTGCCGACGTTGAACTTGTAGAGCGGCGGATTGATGACGTCGGGCTGCGAGGGAACGACGCTGGTGGCGTGGATAGCGATGGTGAAGCTGGAGACGGGCGCCTTGCCGGCGCCGGAGAGATAGTTCGTGTACGCGCCGCGCCAGTGAACGGCGGTGATGGCGGTGGCGTTCGGGAGCGTGAAGCTCTCGTAGCAGTAGATATCACCGTCGATGCCGTCGGGGGCGTAGAAGGCGGACTTGTGCTGGCCGCCGGAGGCGCGGGGAGGTTGGGAGAAGACCTCGGCGCCGACGGCGAATTGTGAGAGGCAGAAGAGGAGCGCGAACAGGATGGCACGGATGAAAGACATGGCAGCCCTCCCGCGCCGGCGGGGCGGCGCGAATACGCGGCGCGGGGCACCCCCGCGTCATGAAAGAGTGGTGCGATTGGGGGATGCGTGTCTAGTGGGGAAGTTCCCGCAATCGGCGCGAGGGACTGCGCGGGAAAGCCTTGCGGTGTGGGGGAAAGTGCGGGGTGGTGCCCGTCATCCGTGCTGCACAGACGCGTCGGTGTGATCCTGGTGATGTCAGTGCTGGGATGGTGTCGTTCCGGGAAGCCTTAGGGACAAAGGAGGGCGTCGTAGGCGGCGGCGAAGAGGACGAAGTCGGCATCATCGACGTAGGTGTCGGTGTTGAGGTCTGCGGGGCAGCCGGGGGGCATCGCGGGGTCGTCGCAGACCAGGATGTTGTATGCGGAGGCGAAGATGACGAAGTCGGCGTCGTCGACCTGATTGTCGCCGTTGAGGTCGCCGGGGCAGGGTGTACCGACGGTGACTCGCACGAGCTGCGTTGCCGGGGAACCGCAGCAACCAAGGAGCGAACACTGGTAGTAGCCGGAATCAGTCTCGCTCGTGTCGTCGATGATCAGCGTGGTTGAATACGCGCCACGGACGAAGCCGCCGGCCGGCGACGATCCACCGGATCCGTCGATAATGGGCACTCCGTTGCGGGTCCAGAGGATCGCGGCAGGAGTGCCGCTGGCCTTGGTAACCAACTTGAGTCGTTGGCCGGGAACCAGCGGAGGCGGGGTGGATGGCTGTTGGGTAATCAAAAACCCGGGGCTCGTTTCGGCAAACTCCCAGGTCTCGCCTGAATACGTGGTGAAGTTGTTATCGAGAAATCCCCCCGCGTAGACTGTCACGTGTCGAACGGGATCGAATACTGCGCCGTGACGGAATCGCGGGGATGGACCGCCGGCGACACTTTCTAGTCGCCAAATAGAGCCGTTCCAGGTCCACATATCGTTGTAGAGAGTGGCAGCAGCGGATTCGGTTCCTCCGAACAGCACGCACAGATGGCGATCTGGGTCAAACACAAGCGATGCCCCTGCGCGAGGAGATGGCCCGGTCGTCGCTACCAGCGTCCAGGCCAATCCATCAAACTCCCAAGTTTCGCCAGAGCTGCCAGAAACTGTCGTGAATCCGCCAAAGAGAACAACTCGGTCTCGAACCGCGTCATAGGCCATAGCAGGAGAGGTTCGCCCGGACGGACCACCCGAGCTAGCTTGGGTCCAGTTGGCTCCGTCCCATGCCCACGTGTCGCCGAAACGAGTAGTTCCATCGCGACCACCGAAGAGAATCGTTCGAGATCGCGTGGAATCGAAAACGGCTGCACTCAACTGACGAGGCAATGGAGACGACTCGGGTGTCAACTGCGTCCAAGTGCCCCCCTGACGCTCCCACGTATCTCCCATGTATGCGTACGGCGCGGGAGACCCGGTTGTAGCGTAACCGCCGAAGAGAACTGCGCGATTGCGCGCGGTGTCGAATGAAAAAGTGTGCCGAGTTCGGAAGTAGGGATTTGGCGAAGGGAACGAGGATTGCCATGAGCTTCCGTTCCACGACAGGCTGCTCCGCCACACACCGCCGACTGTCTGTCCTCCGAAGTGGGACACCGTAGCCAGCGAAAAATCAAAGACAAGGGGAGACTCGGATCGAGGACACGATGAAGAACTCGCATCGACCGAATTCCTGAGACTCCACGCAAGATCCCAGTTCTTGATTCTGACCGAATTCGAGTCGGCTTGGGCGGGCGAACGCTGCGCCCTCAGAGCAAAGGTGCCTGTCTCGGATTCGGACGTGACAACAGTCAATGTGGCCGTGGATGTTCCCGAGTACTTTTCCGAATCCGTAAGCGTTGCACCATCGTGGGTCCATTGCAGCGTCACCGGGACGCCTGGTTGCAAGATCGCCCGCGTGACGGCGTTCCCGGGCTCGGCGCCGAGCCCGCAGCCATAACCGTCGGTCGGCTGCCGGTACCACAGCGGGCGAGCGGACGAGAATACGACTGTGCCTGCTTCGCCGGGGTACGGAGATGTCGCGCCACCCCAAGCCTGAACGTGATCGGCAGCAATGAGGAAATCAAACACCTCGGGTACCGAAATCGCAATACGTCCGCCACCGCCATCGCCGGAGAACGTATAGGCGCACCCGAGACCGCCGCAAGCGCCGCTCGAGCCGCCCGCCCCGCCGTTTGCGGTGATCACACCGGTGCCTTCGATGCGGCCGGCATCGATCACCAGGCTGCCGCCCGCGCCGCCGCCCGAACAGGTGAAGCCGTTGTAGTACCCCGTGGAGGTGCCAGCGGCGCCATCGGCACTGACTTTGCCTTCGACGTGAAGAGTGCCGCCGATGGTGAGATAGGCCACGCCTCCGCCGGCGCCGCCGGGAAGGCCTTGGCTGGTGTTGCTTCCGCCGCCGCTTCCGGGTGTCGATGGGTTCGTCACTGATCCGTACGTCATCGTGCTGCCGAGCGCACCGTTTTGGTATGTATTGCCGCCCACGCCGGCGTGTGCGCCGCCCCCGCCTTCGCCGCCACCCGTTGTCCCTGCGCCCGGGCCTTGACCGGACGGGTATCCCTGTCCGGTGACGCTCACGGCGCTGCCTGCGTCCACGGTGCAGTTGCCGAGTATAGAAAGATCGAGAATGCCGATTGCGGCGGCGACAAGCCGAGCGTTGCCGCTGACAGTGAGGTTGGCGTCGAACGTCGTGCCGCCGAACCATGCCGTGCCGGCCGCGGTCGCAGGGGCGTTCTTGTTCGAGGCGGTGATCATCGGACGGGCCGTTTGGGGCGTTTGCAGCGCTACGGTGCCGGCTCCGCCGTACTGAAAGCCCGAGCCTCCCGCGGCGGAGAACTCTCCGGCGAATTGCCACGAGTCGCACACGACTTTAACGCGGCCTCCTCCACCTCCCCCGGACCACCATTCCTGGCAGTCGACCCCGCCGCAGGCGAGGTAGTGACCGGCGTCGCCTCCCTTTGCGGAAATGCGGCCCGTGCCGACGATTTCGTGCGCATCGATCTGGAGGCTGCCTCCGGCGCCGGCGCCCGAGCTGTTGCCGCAGGCGTAAATGAAGCAGGGGTCTGATTCGCCCGGCGCACCGTCGGCGGCGAGCGCACCATCGACCCGAAGTTGGCCGAGGACCGTGATCTTTGCAAAGCCGCCTCCGGCGCCGCCGACTCTTGGAATGTTGTCGTTGGTCAAGGAGCTGCCGCCGCCGCTGCCGAACTCAGTCGGATTCAGGACGTCTCCCGTGAGTTGATAGGGGCTTCCGCCCACGCCCCCGTGCTGCGCTGTGCCGCCCCAGCCGGCGTGGCCGCCGCCGGTGCCATCCTTCGAATTCGACATCTGACCGGCGCCGGGTCCCTGATCGGCGGGGTATCCCATGCCGGTGACATCGATACGGCCTTCGGGAAGGCCGCCGGGAACGGCGGCCTTGAGCCAGACATCGGTCAGCACGGTGAGATCCAGACCGTTGGGATCGTTGGGGGCGTGGCGCACGATTCCCGGATAGCAGCCGCCTCCAACCTCGCACCAGCCCTGGACGGTGAGGGAGTGGAAGGTGTGGGTGCCGCTGATGGTGAGCACGCCGGCGACAACGACATCGGCGTAGTCGAGCGCCACGCCCTGGATGGTCGTGTCGTTGGGGCCGATGGTGGCGGAGTGGACGACGACGGGCTCGGCGTATACGGCGTTTGGAATTGCCGCGGCGGCGAGCAGGAGAGCTCGCAGGGATCGAATGCACAGAGGCGACCTGCCCGACGATTTCGAGTTCTTCATCGTGTGCCCCATTGCTTAGCCCGAAGAGCGACCAACCGGATGCGATTAACACGTCTTTCAACACACGCGCCGAGCAAGCGACGGATGGCGCTCGGCGGCCTTTCGACCCCGAACGGCCACTCCGCCGCTCCCCACCCCCGCCAACTCGAATGCGCACTCCAGTCCCAAAACCACCAAGAAAAATTGCAGCGCACACGAGTTTTCGGCGGCTGTGCGGGAAAACCCCGGCGGGGCGAGCGGGCGTTCGCGGTATATTCAGGGGGTGGGCGAGGCGATCCGGGCGACAACACGGGGTGCGACGGCTGCTGAGATCGGCGGCAAGGGAATTAATGTGGGCGCGGAAGACGGGACGGGCGAATGTGCCGGTTCTCGCGGAGCGACGCAGGCGGCTGATGCGGCTTCGGGATTCCTGCGAGCGCTTCCTGTGGATGAGGTTTACGCGGAACTGCGCTCCTACGCCCAGAAGCTCCTTAATAAGGAACGGGTGGATCACACGCTGCAGGCCACTGCGCTCGTGCACGAGGCGTGGTCGCGGCTGGCCCATGACGGGTCGGGGCGATGGCGGGCGCCGGGGGAGTTCTTTGCGATCGCGACGCGGGTGATGGAGCAGGTGCTGGTGGATCACGCCCGCAAGCACCAGAGCGTCAAGAGGGGATCGGGGCGCAAGAGGCAGGGGGTGGATCTTGGGAATCATGCCGCGGCGGCCGGGACCGGGGAAGGCGGCGTTGATTACGTGGCGATGCACGCAGCGCTTGTGGAACTCGAAAAGGCCGACGCGCGGGCGGCGGAACTGGTGCGGCTGCGGTTTTTCGCGGGGTTGACATCGAAGCAAGCGGCGGATGTGCTGGGGATTTCGCTGCCGGCGGCCGAGGGAGAATGGCGTGCGACGCGAGCGTGGTTATCCGCGCGGTTGCGGCGACCGGCGGCGGCTCGAACTTCCTGAATTGGGACACGGAAAACCGGTGGGAACGCCCGTGGAATGCGCATTTCTTGATGAGCGTGAACCGGCTGGGGACGGACACGCGGGACGGTTGGTTCATGACGCCGGAGCGATGGAACACACTCAAGTCCGTCTTTCTGGAAGCGCTCGGTCGCGAGGCGGGCGAGCGAGATGGCTTTGTGCGGGCCAGGTGCGGGGACGATGAGGCCCTTCGCGAGGAAGTGTGCCTCATGCTCGCGTGCGATGCACCCGAGACGCATGTTGAGACGGTGGATGAAATTCACGATGCTGGAGGATTACCGGCGTGGGCGATGCCGGAGAGCGGGCTGGCGCGCGGGGCGCGAGTCGGACGCTTACGGATCGAGTCGCTGCTTGGGGTGGGAGCGGCGAGCACGGTGTATCGGGCGGTTGATGAAGACAACGGGACGACGGTGGCGCTCAAGATCCCGCGGTCGCCTCAGCCGCGGCCGGCCGATCTGAAGCGGTTTGAGCAGGAGGCTCGGGCGTTCTTTGAACTTTCGCATCCGACGATCGCGCGGCTGCGCGAGACGGGCAGTGCAACGGCCGAGAACGGGCGGACGATCCCGTTCCTTGCGCTCGAGTTTGTGGACGGCGTGCCGATCACGCAGTACGCGACGGAGCACCGCGGAGAGACTCCGGTGATTCTCGGCGTGTTCCTGCAGGTGTGCGACGGGGTTGCGCACGCCCACCTGCGCGGGGTGATTCACCGGGATCTCAAGCCGAGCAACATCCTGGTGACTCGGGAGGGGAGCGCGAAGATCCTTGATTTCGGGATCGCGAAGTTTGTGGACGCGCTTGGGCCGGGAGCGGCAACGCTGGATGGGCAATTGCTCGGAACGCCGGCGTACATGAGCCCGGAACAGGCGCGGGGGCGATCGGGCGAGGTGGACACGCGTTCGGACGTGTATTCGCTCGGAGCGGTGCTGTACGAACTGCTGTGCGGGCGGCCGGCGGTGGCGATGGGCGGCGTCTCGATCATGGAAGCGGTTCGTATTGTGGAAGAGTCGGAGCCGGTGCCGCTGGGGAAAGTGGACCCGGCGTGCCGCGGGGACTTGGAGACAATTGTCGCGAGGGCGATCGAGAAGGAGCCCGATCGGCGATATCAATCGGTGGCGGATCTGAGGGCCGATCTGCGCCGATTCCTCACGAACGAGCCGATTCTGGCGCGGCCGCGGTCGGCGGTGTATGTGATGGGGAAGTTCGCGAGACGGCACAGGGCGATCGCGAGCGGGATGGGGATCGCGGCCGCGGCGTTGGTGCTGGGCGGGGCATGGGTCGTACGCGCGAGCGTGGAGTCGGAGCGATCCCACGCGGCGGCGCGGGAACTCGCGTCCACGCTGCTGTCGAGCGTCGTCGGGCCGATGTGGGACACGATCGGGTCGGTGGGGGAACGGCGGCGTCTGTTGACGAGAATCCGTGACCAGGTGGAGATGTTCGCGGCGCGGTATCCGGATGATGCCGAGATGCAGAACGACTATGCGCTGCTTCTTCGCCGTCTCTCGGATCAGGCGGAGTCGGATTCGGATCCGAAGGCGTGCCTTGCGTACGCGGAGCGGGCGCTGGCGGTCCGAACGCGGCTCGCGGACGCCCGGAAGGGTGACATCGATCGCATGGCGGAACTGTCGGTCGCGATGGTTCGGGTGGGAGATGCTTGCGGCCAGCTGGGCGATCGGGAGAGGCAGCTTCAGAACTATGAAAGGGCCCGCAATATCGATGCGGACCTGCACCGGGCGCACCCGGAAAACGGTCGATTTTCGCGGATGCTGGCGTACAGCTTTGAGAGGCTGGCGGCGCTGGCGAAATTGCGTGGAGATGAGGAGACGGCGCGGAAGTTGACCGAGGAGGAATTGCGGCTGGCGGAGGAGCTGGTCATCGCCGACCCCGAACACCCGGAGAACAGGATGCTGCGCGCGGCGGCAACTGGCGCCGTGGCCCGGGCGCTCGGACAGGAATTGAGCCGCCGGAAGGAGGCATTGAAGTCGTCGCTCGCGGACTATGTGTGGCTGATGGCGGCCCGTCCGGAGAACCGGAGGTTTGGGATAGCGGCGGCAAGCACGGGGATTGAACTCGCCGAGTTGTACTGGACGATCGAGCCGAACGACACGTCGAAGGAGTTCTTCGATTGTGCGGACGCGATTGTGGCCGAACTCGTTCGGGCAGATCCGAAGGATCGCTCGATCCGGACCGCGCAGAGATCTCTTGAATTGCAGCGGATCAAGCAGGCGCGGGCGTGGAGGGAGACCGAGGCGCTTCGGCTGGGTGTCGAGCGGGCCCTTGAGGCGAATGAGTCGATCGACACGCGTACCCCCCAAGATCTGGAGGCTTGCCGCGAGAAAACGCTGATTCTCTATGAGGCGGTCGAAACGAGTGCGGAGATCGGGGGCGACAGAGATCTGGGAATCTACGTGCCGAGGGCGGTCGTCTCGTTCGAGGAGCTGTTCGCGCGTGGCGGGCGCAACGAACAGAGCCTTTTGGACTTTGCGTGGATTGTAATGATCCGGAGCGCGGCGCCAACGGCGGAGCAGGTTCGTGCGGCACGAGAGGTGCTTGAGTCTCCGGCGTGCGGCGAATCGTCGCGCGACGTCCGCGGTCTTCTGATACGGGCGGCGTTCGAGAAGCTAGACGGCAATGCCGAGCAAGCGCTCGCGACGCTGGATCGCCTGACGGCCATCGCGCGAGCCGGGCCGGTGCCCGATCGGTTCGCCATCTCCATGGCCGAGATGCAGCGCGCGGCGTGGCGGAGCGCAGAAGTCGCAAAGTAGCGGCGCGAGTCTTTTCGGGCCGCGGTCGATTACGGGCAGACCAGCTCGTTGTATGCCGGGACGAAAATCACAAAGTCGGCGTCGTCCACAACTCCGTCGTTGTTGAAGTCGGAGGGGCAGCCGGGGGGCATGGTCGGATCGGCGCAGTCGAGGATGTTGTAGGCGTTGATGAAAAGGACAAAGTCCGCATCGTCCACGAGGCCGTCGGCATTCAGGTCGCAGGGGCAGGGGTTGGAGGGGATGCAGGGGAGAGCGGTCTGCGGGATTTCGAGCGTGGACTCCGGGGCGTACTCGGCGCTCCCGGGAAGGGCGGTGCGGATGAGCGTGATCGGCTTTGCAGTAACCGCGGGCTGGATGGGGTCGGGGGTCCAGATCTGGGCGGCGCAGCCGTCATCGCCTGATGTGTCGGTGCGGATGAACAGGAGATCGGTAAAGCCGATGCCGGTCGAGAAGTTCTGGCTGGTTCCGGTGAGCACGAGGCCCTGCGCGGGGTCCCAGTGCTCGATGGCGTCGTTGCCGAAGGTTGTGCCGTTCGCGTATTCGGCGCGCCAGTAGGTGGTCATGTCGATGGGGTTGATGAGCCACATCTGGGCGGATCCGCCGCCGTCGCCGAAGGTGCGGGTGCCGCTGGCGACGAGTTCGCCTGTGGAGAGGCGGTCGAGGGAGGCGCTGGCGGGCTGGACGTCGGTGATGGCGCCGGTGGCGATGACGAAGCCGTCGGTGGGGCGGACGACGAGGTGGAGCACGGAGGCGGGGCCGAATTCCTCGAGCGGGTTGTCGGTGCGGCCGACGACGGCGACATTTCCCGAGAGCGTGAGCTCGATGCTGTAGCCGGAGGTGCCGCTGGGGTGGCCGAACGGCGAGGTTGCGTAGGCCTTGGACCAGACCACGGCGCCGGCGCGATCGATGCGGGCGATGAGGATCTCGTCGTCGAACTCGCCGGTGTCGGCGTTGTAAAGAGATATTGAGCCGGTGACGAAATAGTCGGTTCCGGGTCCGAAAGCAACGTCGGAGAAGGAGTACATGTAGCCGGCGAAGGGGTCGATCGAATAGGCGAAATCGAATGTTGGCGATCCGTCGGCGGCGCTGATGCGGATGAGCTGCCCGGCGGAGAGGCCGTCGCCGATGTAGCTGTTGGCGATGACGGCGAAATCGGAGCCGTCGGTGCGTTCAACTTCCATGCCCGCGCCCGGATAGGACTGCGAGCCGGGGTAGCGGCGTTTCCAGAGGACGGCGCCGGCGGGGCTCAGCCCGACCGCGCACAGGCCCTGGGCCGTTTGCCCGGAATGGAGCGCAACGACAAGATTGCCTCCGGGCAGTTCGCGGACGCCGAACGCGTCGTCGTAGAAGCTGCTGGGCTCGGTGAGCGCAAGCTGCCACTGCGGAACGCCGTCGGGGCCGGCGCGGGTGACGAGGGCTTTCCCGACAAAGTTGGAGTAGTCGTAGGTGTTGCCGGCGAAGGCGAGGTCGCCATTCTGGAGGGCGACGGCATCCTCGGCGCGCTGGAAGGTCTCGGGCTGGCCGATGATGCGGTTGATCTTTTGGGCGTGAGCGGCCCCGGCGACCAGCAGAAGACCCGCGACGACGACGCAACCTCGAACGAGCATGCTCCGGCTCCCTTTCCAAATGAAGACAATGACAAAACCAACGCCGCACACCAGCCTATCGCGGGGTGGTTTTGCCACAAGAGGAATTTTGTCAAAGCCGGCCCGGAAAGCGGGCAAAAAGCGGCCAATAGCGTGTTATGGGCAGAGCAGAGCGTCGTAAGCGACCACGAACAGGCTGAAATCCGCATCGTCCACAAGGTTGTTCCCGTCGAGATCGGCCGGGCATCCCGCGGGCATCTGGGGGTCGTCGCAGACGAGGGTGTTGTACGCCCGGACGAAAATGACAAAGTCGGCGTCGTCCACCTGGCCGTCGAAATTGAGGTCGGCCGGGCAGGGCGCACCGATTGCGACCAGATTTCCGGGGACGTCCACCACGCCGGCGTTGATGAGCGTGGTGTAATAGATCTTCGCGCAGCCGGTATTGATGAGGCGCGAACCCGCGTGGATGCGGAGGGTGCCGACGTAGATCGCCTCGCAGGAGCCTTGTCCGAGTCCGTCGTTGTCGCGGGTGTCTACGAGGCGAACGGTGGAAGGAGAGGGGCCGATCTCAAGGGCGCCGAAGGGGTAGTGACCCGCGAGCGAACGGTCGAGGCCGGCGAGACTGGCGCCGATGTCCTTCGACATGACTTCGAGGGTTTGCTCGGTCCCGGAGCCTTCGAGTTGCAGGGCGGCGCTGGCCATGTCGTAGCGGGCGTTGCTGGTGATAGCGCAGTCGAAGTTGCCGCCGACGTGTGCGACGGCGTCCAAGAAGGGAAGGGTGAGGCTGGCCTCAACGCCGAGCGCGAGGCTGCCGCCGATGTCGAGGCCCGGCGGCGTGGCTGCTTCGGCCTGAAGGCACCCAGAGCAGACGGTGCCGACGATGGTGCCGTTGTTGATGAGGCTGCCGAAGACGAAGAGCGTGCCCGAGCGGATCGTGGTGGTGGCGCCGTTGTTGTTGGTGAAAGAGCCAAAGACGGCGGAAGAGCCGAAGAAATTGGTGCTGGCGCGGTTGAAGAAGAGCGGGGTGTTGATCGTGCCGCTGGTGATCGAGAATGTGTCAATATTGGAGAAGGCTCCGTCGGCGGTGAGCGAACTGTTCAGGGAGGCGGTGGTCGGACCGATGGCGGTCACCGAGCCGGCGAAGGTGAGCGCGGCGCCCTGCTCGAGCCGGGTCTGACCTTCGAGATCGGCGACGGGCGCGTCGATGATGAGCGACGAGCCGGTGCGTACGGTGAGGATGCCCCGGGAGCCCAGGAGGAAGGAATCGGCCGCTGCCGCCGAAACGCCGGCGCCCGCGCGCCATTGGCCGAAGATGTTGATCGCTCGCCCCGGGGGCACGGCGAGGAACGAAGAACCGCCGAGGGTGAGAATGGAGGTAGAGGGCGTGCGGATGGTCTCGGTCCCGAAGAGGCCGATCGACCGGCCGAGCGAGTCGAGCGAGCCCACGTTGCGGAACGCGGCCTGGGTTGCGGTGATCTGGTGGCCGGAGAGGGCGGGGAGGAGTGCTTCCGCGAGTGTGAGATAGGTGGTGTCGGTTGTGTCGTTGTGCGCAAGAGAGAAGTCGCTGACCGCAACACCATCGAAGAAGTAGGCCGAGCCTTGTTCGAGACTCGCGCCGATTGTTTGGAAGAGGGCGCCCACAACAGCGGTGTCGCCGCTGAGCGCGACGGAGTAGCCAAAGTTATCGCCGGCGGCACCGTCGGAGGCGGTGAGCTTGGCCTGCTGAGTCCACGTCGTGCCCGAGCGGTTGAAGATGTACGCCGAGCCCTGGTGTATATTCGCGCCGACGCGGTCGAAAACAGCCCCCACGATGGCGGTGTCGCCCGAGATCGCGACGGACGCGCCGAAGCTGTCGGCCGGCGCGCCGTCGTAAGCCGTGAGCTTGGCTTGCTGACTCAAAGTGAAGTCCGAAAGGACGTAGATGTAGGCCGAGCCCTGGTAGGCGTTTTCGCCAACGGCATCCGTGTGCGCGCCCACTATAGCTGTGTCGCCTGAAAGACCAACCGAAAGGCCGAACTGATCGTCTGCCGCGCCGTCGGAGGCGGTGAGCTTGACCAGTTGGGACCATGTGGTTCCCGAGCGGGTGAACATGTACGCCGAGCCCTGGTCCGCATTCGCGCCGACATCGTCGAACCGAGCGCCCACGAGTGCGGTGCCGCCCGAGATCGCGACGGACTCGCCGAACCGGTCTCCGGCCGCGCCGTCGGAGGCGGTGAGCTTGGACTGCTGCGACCACGTTGTGCCCGAGCGGGTAAAGATGTAGGCCGAGCCCTGATCGGAGCTTGCGCTGGCGTCGTCAAATACGGCACCCACAAGAACTGTGTTGCCGGAAATCGCGACAGAGATGCCGAACAAGTCTCCTGCGGCTCCATCGGAGGCAGTGAGCTTGGACTGCTGGGTCCACGTCAAACCCGTACGGACAAAGACGTAGGCCGCGCCTCGGTCCGCATTCGCACCGACGTTGGCGCCGGGCGCCCCCACGATGGCGGTGTCGCCCGAGATCGCGACGGACTCGCCGAAGCTGTGGAAGGCCGCGCCGTCGGAGGCGGTCAACTCGGCCTGCTGCGACCAGTTGGGACCTGTGCGGGCAAAGATGTAGGCCAAACCTTGATGGGAGTTCGCACCAACGCTGTGAAAATTGGCGCCGACGATGGTGGTGTCGCCCGAGATCGCGACGGACTTGCCGAAGTGGTCGTAGGCCGCGCCGTCGGAGGCTGTGAGTTTCAAATCCGGCCCGACCCACGCGCTGCCGACGCGGGAGAAGACCCACGCCGAGCCCTGGTTGATGTTCGCGCCGATATCGTCCAGGAAGGCGCCGACGATGGCGGTGTCGCCGGAGAGAGCGACGGAGTAGCCGAAGAGGTCGTTCGCCGCACCATCGGTCGCGCCGAGCCCGGCCCGCTGCGACCACGTCGTGCCGGTGCGGGTGAAGACATAGGCCGAGCCCTGGTCTGTGTTCGCGCCGATGTTGTCGGACGGGGCCCCCACGAGCGCGGTGTCGCCGCTGAGGGCGACGGATGTGCCAAAGTTATCGCCGGCGGCACCGTCGGAGGCGGTGAGCTTGGCCTGCTGGGTCCACGTTGTGCCCGCGCGGGTGAAGATGTAGGCCGAACCCTGACCGGTGTTCGCGCCGACGTCGTCCTGGGATGCGCCGACGATTGCGGTCTCCTCGCAGAGCGCGACGGAGTGTCCGAAGAGGTCGCCGCCCGCGCCGTCCGAGGCGGTGAGCTTGGCCTGCTGGGTCCATGTCGCGCCCGCGCGGGTGAAGATGTAGGCCGAGCCCTGGTCGGAGTTCGCGCCGATGTTGTCCAGATGGGCACCGACGAAGGCGGTGTCGTCGCAGAGCGCAACGGAAATTCCGAACTCATCGCCGGCGGCGCCGTCGGAGGCGGTGAGCTTGGCCTGCTGGGTCCAGATGGTGCCCGAGCGGACGAAGATGTAGGCCGAGCCCCGGTCCGCGTTCGCGCCGACATCGTCGAAGTAGGCGCCGACGATGGCGGTGTTTCCGGAGATCGCGACGGAGATGCCAAAAAGATCAAAGAACGCGCCGTCTGAAGCGGTGAGCTTGGCCTGCTGGGTCCACGTCGTGCCCGTGCGGGTGAAGATGTACGCCGAGCCCTGGTCCGCGTTCGCGCCGACATCGTCGAAAAAAGCGCCGATGATGGCGGTGTCGCCGGAGAGCGCGACGGAATTGCCGAAGTAGTCGCTTGCCGCGCCGTCGGAGGCGGTGAGCGTGGCCTCGAACGCCCAGCCCGTTCCGGTCCAGCGGTAGACGTGCGCCGTTCCCTGGCCGGCATTGGCGCCCACATTGTCCGCGCTCGCGCCGATGATCATGGTGTCGCCGGAAATCGCGACCGAGTTGCCGAACTGATCGTCCGTCGCGCCAGACGGGTGGAGAATCTGGATCGGTGTCGATCGCTGGGCGAGGCAGGGCAGGGCGCAGAGCAGACTCGCGACGACACCAAAGACTCGATGCATGAGATCACACCCCTGTGCGCTCCGCCATGACCCGCCCACACCGGCCCCGTCCCGGCGCGGGACCTGTCCTGCGCCGAAGCCGGGTACACGGAGAATCCCTTCCTATTTCACCGAATTCCCGGGGACTTTGCAAGCCGTTTCCGGGGTATTTCCCACGTCGATTCTGCGGTCATGCCGGCGTGAGAAATTGTCGCGAATCAATCCCGGCTTCCGGAGCGCGGGCGAACAGACAGCGCGACCTGCACGCGGAGGCCGCCGCTTCAGACGTTCCGGAAAATTCTCGAGCCAGATAATTACGGGCAGATCAATTGGTCGTACGCCGATGCAAACTCCACGAAATCGGTATCGTCGACAATGCCGTCGGTGTTCAGGTCGGCGGGGCAGCCCGGGGGCATGCCCGGGTCCGCGCAGTCGAGGATGTCGTAGGCGGTCGCGAAGAGGACAAAGTCGGTGTCGTCGACCTGGCTGTCGCCGCTGAGGTCTCCGGGGCAGAGGGTTGGGAACACGGCCTCGAAGAAATACGCGGAGCCCTGATCGGTATTCTCGGCGAGATCGTCGTTGTACGAGCCGACGAGCGCGGTATCGCTGGAGAGCGCGACCGATCTGCCGAAGAAGTCGTACGCCGCTCCATCGGACGCGGTGTGTTTGACCTGCTGGGTCCAGGTGGCGCCCGAGCGGGTGAAGATGTAGGCCGAGCCCTGGGCGATGTTCGCGCCGATTCCGGCGGTGTACGAACCCACGATCGCGGTGTTGCCGACGAGCGCTGTGGAGTAGCCGAACCAGCCTTCAAGCACGGCATCGGAGGGGGCAAGCCTGGCCTGCTGAGTCCATGTGGCGCCAGAGCGGGTGAAGATGTAGGCCGCGCCCTTGTCGAAATTGATTCCGCTGCCGGCGGTGTACGCACCGACGATGGCGGTGTCGCCGGAGAGCGCGACCGCACTGCCAAAGGCATCGAATCCTGCTCCGTCGGAGGCTGTGAGCTTGGCCTGCTGGGTCCAGGTGATGCCGCTGCGGGTGAAGATGTACGCGGAGCCCTGATCCGTATTGACGCCCGCGTCGTCGTTGTGCGCTCCGATGATGGCGGTGTCGCCGGCCAGCGCGACAGAAAAGCCGAACTCGTCGTTCGCCGCGGCATCGGAGGCGGTGAGCTTGGCCTGCTGGGTCCAGATGGTGCCCGAGCGAACGAAGATGTAGGCCGAACCCTGCTTCGGGAAAATGTGGGTGTCTTTGGAGGCGCCCACGATGGCGGTATCGCCCGAGAGTGCGACCGCACCGCCAAAGGCGTCGAACGACGCGGCGTCAATGGCGGTGAGCTTGGCTTGCTGTGCCCACGTCGTACCGGAGCGGGTGAAGACGTAGGCCGAGCCCTGGTTGAGGGACGTAACAGTGACGTTGGAGGCGCCCACGATGGCGGTGTCGCCGTCCAGGGCGACGGAGCCGCCGAACGCATCGGCGGCCGCGCCGTCAGCAGCGGTGAGCTTGGCCTGCTGGGTCCATGCCTCGCAGGGGCGGGTGTAGATGGAGACCGAACCCTGATCGGCGTTCGCGCCGATGTCGTCGCGTGGGGCACCCACGGCCGCGGTGTCGCCCGAGAGCGCGACTGAGCTGCCGAAATAATCCCCGTCCGCGCCGTCGGTAGCGGAGACCTTCATGTTCGGCGCGATCCACTTGGTGCCGATGCCGGAGTAAACCCAGGCCGCGCCCTGATTAAAGTTCGTGCCGACCCAGGCCTGATCGGCGCCCACGATGGCCGTGTCGCCGGAGAGGGCGACGGATCGGCCGAACAGGACGATTTCGGCGCCGCCGTTTTCCGTGAGCTTTTCCGACTGGGTCCATGTGGTGCCCGAGCGGGCGAAGATAAAGACCGAGCCCTGGTCGTAGTTCGCGCCGATGCCGTCGGTGTATGAGCCGACGATGGCGGTGTCACCGAAGACCGCGACGGATTCGCCGAACGAATCGCCGTTCGCGCCGTCGGAGGCTGTGAGCTTGGCCTCTTGGCCCCAAAGCGTTCCCGTGCGGGTGAAGAGGTAGGCCGAGCCCTGGGAGCCGTTCGCTCCGATGTCGTCGTTCGGTGCACCGACAATGGCGGTGTTGGCGGAGATGTCAACCGAATAGCCGAAATCATCGCCGGCGGCGCCGTCGGAGGCGGTGAGCTTGGCCTGCTGGGTCCAAGTTGCGCCCGAGCGGGTGAAGATGTAGGCTGAGCCCACAGCGCCGTATGCACCCGCAATGACCGTCTCGCCGGAGATTGCGACAGAGCAGCCGAACCAATAGCCGGGGGCAACGCCGGAGGCTGTGAGCTTGGCCTGCTGGGTCCATGTCGTGCCCGAGCGTGTGAAGACATAGGCCGAGCCCTGGTCGGGATTCGCGCCGATATCGTCGTCCCGGGCACCAACGATTGCGGTATCTCCGGAGACAGCAACGGAGATGCCGAAGGCATCGCCGGCCGCGCCGTCGGAGGCTGTGAGCTTGGCCTGCTGGGTCCACGTTGTGCCTGTGCGGGTGAAGATGTAGGCCGAGCCCTGATCGGGGCTCGTCGTGCCTATGTCGTCGCGGTAGGAACCCACGATGGCGGTGTCGCCGGAGACGGCGACGGAAAAGCCGAACCAGTCGTTCGGCGCTCCGTCGGAGGCCGTGAGCTTGGCCTGCTGGACCCAGGTTATTCCCGACCGGATGAAGATGCAGGCAGAACCCTGGTCTGTGTTCGCGCCGACGTCGTCGCTATGCACGCCCATAACCGCGGTGTCGCCGGAGAGCGCGACGGAGTAGCCGCCCTGATCACCGAATGTGCCGTCCGAGTCGCTGAGTTTCTGGTCCGGTCCGAACCAGTTGTTTCCCAGTCGGGAGAATGCCCACGCCGAGCCCTGGTTGGCGTTCGCGCCGACGTCGTCGGTGCGGGCACCTGCGAGGGCGGTGTTGCCGCTGAGCGCGACGGTGTAGCCCAAGAAGTCATTGACCGCGCCGTCGGGTGCGGTGAGCGTGGCCTGCAGAGTCCACATCGTGCCGGAGCGGATGAAGACGGAGGCGGACCCTTGATTGGTGATCGCGCCGATATCGTCGTTCCAGGAACCAACGAGCGCGGTATCGCCGCAGAGCGCGACGGAGTAGCCGAAGAAGTCATTGACCGCGCCGTCGGAGGCGGTGAGCATGGCCTGCTGGGTCCACGTCGTACCGGAGCGGATAAAGATGTAGGCCGAGCCCTGGTTGCTGTTGGCGCCGACGTCGTCCTGGGACGCACCGACGATTGCGGTTTCTTCGCAGAGCGCGACGGAGTGGCCGAAGAGGTCGCCGCCCGCGCCGTCCGAGGCGGTGAGCTTGGCCTGCTGGGTCCATGTCAAGCTCGAGCGGGTGAAGATGTAGGCCGAACCCTGATCGATGTTCGCGCCGACATTGTCAAGATCGGCACCGGCGACGACCGTGTCTCCGGAGATCGCCACGGAGATGCCGAATCCGTCGCCGGCGGCGCCGTCGGAGGCTGTGAGCTTGGCCTGCTGGGTCCACGATGTTCCCGAGCGGGTGAAGACGTAGGCCGAGCCCTGGTCGGCGACCGCACCGATGTTGTCAAAGGACGAGCCAACGACGGCCGTGTCGCCGTCGATTGCGACGGAAATAGCGAAGAAGTCGCTGGCGGCGCCGTCGGAAGCAGTGAGAATCGCCTGCTGTGTCCACGTCGTTCCCGAGCGGGTGAAGACGTAGGCCGAGCCCTGGTCGGCGACCGCGCCGATGTTGTTGGCGTACGCACCGACGATGGCAGTGTCGCCGGAGATCGCAACGGAATTGCCGAAAGAATCGGCCGCCGCGCCGTCGGATGCGATGAGTGTGGCCTCGAACGTCCACGCCGACCCGGTCCAGCGGTAGACGTGCGCCGTTCCCTGATCGGCATTCGCGCCGACATCGTCGGCGTAGGCTCCCACGATCATGGTGTCGCCGGAGATGGCGACGGAGCGGCCGAACTCATCGTTTGCTGCGCCCGAGGGGTGAAGAACCTGCGCCGGAAGCAATCGCTGAGCCAGGCAGGGAAGCGCGCAGAGCATACTCGCGACGACAACAAAAACTCGACGCATGAGATCACATCCCAGCGAGCTCCGCCATTTCCCGCCCCGCGCCCGGCCCGCTTCGCCACGGGACTATCTCGAGTGAAACCGGTGTAGACGGAGAAGCCTGGACCATTTCAACGGATTTCCCGCCGCTTTGCAACCCTGTTCCGGGGAAGTTCTGCCATCGTGCCCTTCCGCGACGTCAGGGCTAGCGACACCCAGCCGCCGGAGCGTTTGCGCCGACAAAGTGGACCCGTCGCCGGGTGTCACCGTGCCGCCGAACCAAACGTTTTGCGAACGCCGCGTTTACGGACAGAGCAATTCGTTGTACGCCACCACGAAGAGGCTGAAATCTGCATCGTCGACCAGGTCGTTCCCGTCGAGGTCGGCGGGGCAGCCGGCGGGCATCTGGGGGTCGTCGCAGACGAGCATGTTGTACGCCTGGACGAAAATGACAAAGTCGGCGTCGTCGACCTGGCCGTCGACGTTGAGGTCGGCGGGGCAGGTGGTATCGCCGAGCGTGACGGTGTCGAGAAAGCTGTCCTGGATCGCGCCGAGGACGGAGCGGAAATTGGCGCGGCCGATCCGCGCGGAGGAGATGACGGCGCAGACGCCGAGTGTTGATGCGGCGATTTCGGTGTGGCCCAGTTCGGCGCCCGAGGTGTCGTAGATCGTGACGGTGACCGGCCCGAACTTGTTGACGGCGACATCGAACGCGAGGGCGCGGCGGGGTGCCGCGAATCGGATATCGATGTTCTCATCGCCGTTGGCGCACAGGGACTGGCCGTTCAGTGGCGACAACGCGGCGGACATGACCCATATGTTTGGTGACGGGGCTCCGGCCAGGCCGCGGTAGGTGACGGTGCCCACGGTCCAATCGCCAGTCAACACCTGGTTGACGGGCCAGATGGGCTCGTCGAAGGTGGTGACGACGGTGCGGAAATCGGTCGCGGCTTCCCATGCGGCGCGCGAGGGATAGAACGTGGTCGCGCCCCCCGCGGGATTGAACGCGATGCAGGGGGCCAACGACAACACGAGGACGGAAAGGCTGCGGATCACTCGCTCCATGCTAACCGAACCCCCGGTCGGACCGCAAGAGAAAAGTGCCTTTCGCCGAGGCTTGTCAGGGGCACACCAGGGCGTTGTACGCGGCCGAGAAGAGCACAAAGTCCGCATCGTCCACGACGCTGTCGGCGTTGAGATCGGCGGGGCATGCGGCGGGCATCGCCGGCGAGGCGCAGTCGAGCAGGTCGTAAGCGCTGGCGAAGACGACGAAATCGGAATCGTCCACTTGCGAATCGCCGGTGAGATCGGCGGCGGGCGGGAAGGTGAAGGTGGCGAACTGGGTGCCGGCGAGCGTGGTGAAGTTCGGATCGGTGCCGGCGTCGGGCGTGCCGGCGGCGAGCGATGGCAGGACCTGGTTGCCGACGGTGCCGTCGGACCGGACGATCATCGCACCGACCCGGATCGTGGCGCACGAGGAGGCTGGAGACGGCATGCCGAGGCGGCCGTACGGAATGTAGAACTCGAAGCCCTTGGTCGCGGTCGCGGCGGCCGCGGCGGATGAACCGGTCACGCCACCAGTATTCGTGCGGTCGAGGGCGACCTGGACGCCGAAGGTGTTGGTGCCGCCGGCGAGGATTCCCGTGCCGGAGCCTGCGGAGCCGGCGCCGAGGTAGGTTTTGACCGCAGCCCCACCGCTCGGCAATGCGCAGAAGTCAACATAGAGCGCTCCGGCGGCGTTGACCCAGAAGAGGCTTGAGGGCGCGAAGCCGGAATCGAAACGGGTGCCGCTGATGGCCTGGAGGCCGGCGGGCGGGTTGCCGGCTGTCGCGGTGTTGAGGATGTTCTGGCCCGGCGCGCCGGTGTCGATGAAGAGGGCGAGGGATGTGCCGTCCGTTGGGAGGTTGCCGGTGATGCCGACGTAAAGGCCGGTGCGCGTTGAGCGGGCGAAGAGCTGATCGAGTTCGGCGACGTTGTCGCCGAAGGAGGTGGAACAGGCCTGCGTTGCGAGGAGCGTGCCCGGGCCGGCGTCGGGAGAGCCCAAGTCGGTCGGGACATTAATGCCGTCGACGACGGCGACGGGGGGCGCGGGCGGCGTGATGCTCACGCTCAGAACGCGGTAGGAATATGCGGGGATGCTGAGTGTGTATGCCGCGGCGTTGGCGTTGGTGATGGCGGTTAGGGCCTGAGAGGTGACGATGTCGGTGACGGGCGAGCCGCCGGGCGGGGTGGCGTAGCCGGCGAAGTTGAGCGAGGTGTTCTGAGCGCTCGAGGCGAGATTGATCGCGACGAGGAGTGTCTGGCGTGGCCCCCCCACCGGGTTGTGATCGCGGGTAAAGGCCCAAACCTTGCCTCCGGAAGCTGTGACGGGGTTGTAATCGCCTCGCCGGAGGGCGACGTTGTTCTTGCGGAGGGCGCCGAGGGTGCGGTAGGTCTCGAGGAGCGAACCGGAGACGCCGGACTGTTCTTCGACGCTCTTTCCGTCGTTGTCGCGGGCGAATCGGTTGTTGTAGGCGGAGGTGTTGCGGATCCAGTAATTGGACATGGGCGGGCCGGCGACCTTTTTCCACTTCATGGGCTCGCGCATGGGGATGTCGTTGGCGTCGCTGCCGTAGTTGCCCTTGGTGCCGGTCATTCCCAGTTCATCGCCGTAATAGATGATGGGAGGGAGAGGCTGGAGCATGAGGACGGCGGCGGCGGCTTTCGTGCGACCGGCTGTGCCACCCGAGGCGCCGATGTTGGAGGCAAGGCGATCAACGTCGTGATCGGCAATGGTGGCGAGGAAGGTGCTGCCGGGCTGGGGCTTGCCGCCGGGGAGCGCGGCGAGCGTGGCGGCCATGGAATCGTAGAGACTCTGCGCCGATTCGTTGGCGAGGGCGCTGCGCGCGGCGAACTCGAACGGCTTGGTGAATGCGCCGTCGAAGGCGGGGAGCAGATCGGTGCCGTAGTTGCCCCAGTCGCCCTGCTCGGCGAAGGTAAAGACGCTGGGATTGGTGACCTGGAGTGCCTGCTTCCAGGTGGTCCAGAAATTGATGTTGGCGCCCCAGCCTTCGGGTGCGCTCGAGTAGGCGTGGTCGAGGCGGAAGCCATCGATGCCGTCGGAGGGGTTGCCGTCGTTGTTGGGGTCGAGCCACTTGCGGCCCCACTGGATGTTGAGATTCACCGGATTGGTGTTGGCGAGGTTCCAGTGGATGAAGCCGACGCTGGCGCCGTCCCACGTGTTGTAGACCGAGCCGGTGTATTGCGTGTTCTGGGCGTTGGTAAAGGCGAGCCAGAGGTCGTAGGGGCTTGCGGGGTTGTTGCGGGCGGACTGATACCAACTGGAGTTCTGACTGATTCCGTAGGCGACGTAGTCGAGGTAAACCTTGATGCCCTTGGCGTGTGCCGCGGCGACAAAGGCGAGGAATTGCGCCTCGGTGCCGAAGCGGGAGTTGATCTGATCGCCCGCGCCGTGCTGATAGCCGTGGTACGCGGCGGACGGAAATATGGGGTTCATCCAGACCGCGGTGACGCCGAGGGACTGCAGGTAATCGAGGCTGGCGGTCATGCCGCCAAAATCACCGTAGCGATACTGGTCGTTATCGCTATCGCGCCAGGCTATGGGCATGAATTGATAGAAGATATCGTCGGAGACATCGCGCGGGGTTGGAGCGGCTTGTGTTGAGGGCGCGAAAACAAACGACAGCGCGAGAGCGCGACGGAGTACGTGATGGGCCATAGGGATCCCTTGGGTTGCTCTAGTTTATGGTTCCCTCGGAAGGATTCGAAAGACAATCTGTAAATTGACGTTCGGGAGTTCTGCTGATGACAAACAAGAAAACGCCCGGAGTTTCCTCCGGGCGAGTGGAATGAATCAGATTCTCCGGGCGTACGCCCGAACCGCTACGGGCAGACGAGGATGTCGTAGTCTGCGGCGAAGATCACGAAGTCGGAGTCTTCGGTGAGCCCGTCGCCGTTGAGGTCGCCGCGCGGATCGACGAGGTTGTCGTAGTAGCCGGCGAAGAGGACAAAGTCGAGGTCGTCGACCTGGCCGTCGCCGTTGAAGTCGCCGGGGCAGGGTTGGCCGCGGACGACGAACTCGAGGGCGTTGGCCATCATCCATGTGCCGTCGAGGCTGTTCCAAGCGCCGGCCAGAGTGCCGTCGATCCCGGCCAGAAGCCCAGGTCGGCGCGCTTCTTGAAGTTGTGAACGCTGGCGAGCATCTTGCCGTCGGACCACTTGATGATCGTTCGGCCGCGAAGGAGCGGGATGCTGGTCGCGTGAAAGCTTTCGGCTCCGCCGTCAAACTTGCGGACGAACGTAGCGAGCGGATTGGACGGCTCGACGATCGATCCGAGGAAGGTCTGCGGACCGAAGCTGTAGCCGGGAAGAGACGCGGTCGGAACGATGTCGTATCCCTGCGTGGGCCACCGGCCGGCGAGCGCGTAGTTCGAATTGAAGAGGAAGACGTTGTTGAACATGGTTGACACAACGCCGCCGCCGGCATCGACGAAGTCGGCGAGGTTGTCGCCGAGCGTGGTGGAGTTGTTGTAGGCGAAATTGCTCCAGGACATGATGGCGTTGAACGGCTTAAGTGTTGCCGCGGCGGGCGTTGAAGACTGAGCATCGACATTGGCCACCCCGCTGAAACGGCGCGAAGCGAGGAGCTTGGCGACCGGGTCTGGCGAGTAGGTTGAATCGGCGTTGACGCAAGCGACATACGGCTTCACCGTGTAGAGCAGGGCGTTGGCCATCAGTTTGTCGCCCGTGGTGCCGGCCACCCAGAAGGCGCTGTTTGCCGTGCTTGACGGCGGGAACATTCCGAGATCGGCGCGGTTGGGCATCCTGGTAGAGACTGCGGCAAGCGTCCTGCCGTCGGACCACTTGGCGACGATGAGGCCTCCGGGATTGATCGCGGTTGTGTCCGGGCGGTAACCGCCTGACCCTCCGTTGAATCCGACCACGCCGCTCATGATGGGATGGGAGGCATAGGCGACGGCCCCGAGCGTCGCGGCGCCGCCCGCTGACGGACCGAAAGGAATGATGTCGTACGTCCCGGTCCAGCGGCCCTGGAGATTGCTGTTGGGAACGCCGCCGTTCGCAAAGACCGCGGCCACGACGCCGCCGCCCGCGTCCACATAGTCTGCCATCACGTTGCCCATCGCGGCAGGGTTGGCGAAGAAACCGTTGCTCCAGACAAGCACCGCGTCGTAGTTCTGGAGTTGGGCGAGCGTTGGGGTAGCCACATTTCCATCGAACAGGTCGACCTGCCCGAGGATGTTGGTCGCCTTGACTTTGGCCTGAACGTCGGCGGCCCAGGCGGCAACATCCGCGTGCACGAGCAGCACTTTCGGGCGCATGACGTAGAGCAGGGAATTGACCATCAGCTTCACGCCGTCGGTTGAGGTCGCCCAGAAGTCGGCGCGTGCGTCGATGGAAGGCGAATAGAAGTTGAGGTCGACGCGCCCGGGGAGCGGGCCCGCGGCGACGAGCACGTTGCCGCCAGTCCACTTGGCGATGATGGTGGCGCCGGCGACAACCGAATTCTGATTCATGCGGTACGAACTCAAGCCGCCGTTGAAAGAGCCGACGCCGATCAGGATCGGGTGGTTCTGATTGGTGATAGAAGTCAGATCAAGAGTCGCGGCAGTGGAGGTCTGCCCGGCGACAGGCATGACGAGGTAGCCGGGGTTCCATCGCCCGGCGGGGGGGCTGACCGAGCCGAGCGAGAAGGCCGAATTGACCACACCGCCGCCGGCGTCGACGTAGTCGGCGAGGTTGTTGCCGAGGGTGACCGCGTCGGCAAAGCTGTTATCGCTGACAAGCATCACGGCGTCGTAGGCCTTGAGCGCCGCGAGCGTCGGCGTGCCGCCCCCGGCGTTGAAAAGATCGACGGCCGCGAACTGCCCCGAGGAATTCAATTTGGCCTGGGTGTCGGCGATGTAGATCGAATTGTGCACGATGAGGACGGAGGGCTTGCGTTTTGCGCCCGCCTCTGCCGTGGGCACCAAGATCGCACCGACCAGCAGGCACGCAAGAACGCGCACCGGCAGACTCGAACGCACAAAGACCGCCCAAAGACGCATCAGATTCATGATTCCTCTCCCTCGCGGCACTGGGTCCGAATATTCAGCGCAGGCCTCCCACGACCAAGACCCGCACCGGTGTTGAGCGTATCAGAAAGCGGAGCGGAATAGGCGCCGACCTGCGCGGCTGGACTGCTTTTTCTTGGACGGTTGGCCGACCGGAGCCCACCTATCGGTGTTTTCTCGGACCAGAGCAGTAACGCGATGGGGGGGCTGCTTGTTCAGCACCCCGCCGCGGACCTGGTGAAAGAAAACACCCGGAGTTTCCTCCGGGCGAGTGGAATGAATCAGATTCTCCGGGCGTACGCCCGAACCGCTACGGGCAGACGAGGATGTCGTAGTCTGCGGCGAAGATCACGAAGTCGGAGTCTTCGGTGAGCCCGTCGCCGTTGAGGTCGCCGCGCGGATCGACGAGGTTGTCGTAGTAGCCGGCGAAGAGGACAAAGTCGAGGTCGTCGACCTGGCCGTCGCCGTTGAAGTCGCCGGGGCAGGGTTTGGCGCGGACGACGAACTCGAGGGCGTTGGCCATCATCCATGTGCCGTCGGTGCGCTGGTTCCATGCGCTGGCCAGAGTGCCGTCGGATCCCGGCCAGAAGCCCAGGTCGGCGCGCTTCTTGAAGTTGTGAACGCTGGCGAGCATCTTGCCGTCGGACCACTTGATGATCGTTCGGCCGCGAAGGAGTGGCGCGCTTGTGGCGTGGTAGCTGTTGGCTCCGCCGTCAAACTTGCGGACGAACGTAGCGAGCGGATTGGACGGCTCGACGATCGATCCGAGGAAGGTCTGCGGACCGAAGCTGTAGCCGGGAAGAGACGCGGTCGGAACGATGTCGTATCCCTGCGTGGGCCACCGGCCGGCGAGCGTGTAGTTCGAATCGAAGAGGAAGACGTTGTTGAACATGGTTGACACAACGCCGCCGCCGGCATCGACGAAGTCGGCGAGGTTGTCGCCAAGCGTGGTGGAGTTGTTGTAGGCGAAATTGCTCCAGGACATGATGGCATTGAACGGCTTAAGTGTTGCCGCGGCGGGCGTTGAAAACTGAGCATCGACATTGGCCACCCCGCTGAAACGGCGCGAAGCGAGGAGCTTGGCGACCGGGTCTGGCGAGTAGGTTGAATCGGCGTTGACGCAAGCGACATACGGCTTCACCGTGTAGAGCAGCGCGTTGGCCATGATCTTGTCGCCGTTGGTGCCGACGACCCAGAAATCGGAGCGGACGGTGCTGGACGGGGGGAAGAAGCCCAGGTCGACTCGGTTGGCGAATTTGGTGGAGGCGACCACGAGCGGGCGGCTGTCGTTCCACTGGGCGATGTTGAAGGCGCCCGGGTTCAGCGCGGCGGTCGTTTCGCGATAGGAAGACGTGCCGCCGTTGAAGGACGCGACGCCCGACATGGCCGGATGAGCAGGATAGGTGACGGCTCCAAGGGTGGCCGCACCGGAAGTCTGACCGGAATTTCCGAAGATCAGCTCGTAGGTGCCTGCCCAGCGTCCGGTGAGTCGGGAGGTCCCGAATCCCGCGCTGGTGGCGAAGACGGCGCTGACAACGCCGCCGCCGGCATCGACATAATCGGCCAGAACGTTGCCGAGAGCGGCCTGGTTCTGGAAGCCCAAGTCGCTGTAGACGAGCACGGCGTCGTAGGCCTGGAGCTGGGCAAGCGCGGGCGTGCCGGTGTTGGTGTTGAAGATATCGATGATGCCCAGTGTGCCTGTCGCGGCAAGTTTGGCCTTGACGTCGTCGTTCCACGTGGCGGTGCTGGGGGCGCCGGCGATCATGACGCGAGGGCGCATGACGTAGAGCAGGGCGTTGGCCATGAGCTTGACGCCGTCGGTGCTGGCGACCCAATAGCCGGGAGTGTTGTCGCTGGAGGGGGGATACATGCCAAGATCGCAACGATTGATCTTGGGGCCGACTGCGACGAGCGGCTTGCCGTCGGTCCAGGAGGCGACGAGCGTTGCGCCCGCTGTCAGCGCGGTGCCGCTGGGGCGGACCGACAAACTTCCGCCGTCGAAAGATTGCACTCCGATCATAATCGGATGGTTCTGAACGGCGATGGGGCCGAGCGAGGCGCTGGAGTTGTAAGTAGACGAGCCGAATGTGATGCAGTTGTACGTGGCAGTCCAGGAACCACCGAGGTTGCTGTTGAGAATGCCCGCGGTGGTGAAGACGGTCTGGACTACTCCCCCGCCGCCGTCAACGTACTGGGCGAGATTGGTGCCGAGCGTGGCGCGATCGGCCCATGCGTCGAAATTGCTGACCATCACCGCGTCGTAGCCGTTGAGCTGCGCGAGCGTGGGCGTGCTCAGGTGGCCGTCCCATGTATCGACGGTCTGAAAAAGGCCCGTGGCCGCGAGTTTGTTGCGGACGTCGTTCACTGCGCTGGCGACATCGGAGTGGAGAAACAGGACTTTGGGCTTGCGTTTGGCCCCCGCCTCGGCCATCGGCGCGATGACCGCCCCGATCATTAAGCATGCCAGAAGGCGCAGAAAGAGACCGGAACGCAAAAGGCCCGCCCAACGACGCATCAGATTCATGATCCTTCTCCCGCGCGCCATCGGCTGTGCGGCCACGCGTGAGAACACACGCCGCGAACGCGCACCGAGACCCATTTCATATATAACCTGTTTCTGGCGTTGGGGACAGGAGAATCCCCTAGGGAGACCGAAAATTCGCAGGAAACAAGGCCCTGGTGGATCCCGGTCGCGTTCAGGGGCAAAGCAGCGTGTCGTACGACGCCAGGAATGCGGTGAAATCCACATCGTCCACAACGCCGTCGCGGCTGAGATCGGCGGGACATCCGACCGTCATGGCGGGGTCCGAACAGACGATCGCATCGTACGCGATGACGAAAATAGAAAAGTCCTGATCGTCAACGACCCCGTTGTAGTTGAGGTCGCCCGGGCAGAGGGGGTTTCTGACGGCGTCCTGAGCCGCGGAGCGCAGGAGGTACAAGAGCCCCTGGATGTTTTCGGAGGCCGACTTGTCGGTCGCGAAGACCCCCACCATCCCGTCGTCGAAGTCGATCCAGGCGGAAAAGCCGCGGGCTCCGGCGGCCATTGCGCCGAGCAGATTTCCGTTGGCGTCGCGCTCGTCAAGCCAGACACCGACGCCGTAATCGGCGCCGTCGACAAAGGGGCTTTGCACGGGCGTGTTCAGGATCGTGATCGGGTTGGCGGTCTGTCGCGTGAACATCTGATCCACCGACAGTTTCGAGAGAACGGTCGCCCCGTTGAGCGCGACGCCGCCACGCCGGAGCATTTCCATGAACAGCGAGAAATCGGTTGCGTTCGATTCGCAGCCACCGGCGATGCGTGGGTTGGCGGGGGTGCTCAGCACGTAGGCCGTGTGCTTCATTCCCACCAGGCCGCTGATTCTGCCGGAGAAGAGCGTGTCCCACGGCTGCTGCCCGACGAGTTCGCCGACGGCGCCGGCGGCCTGCATGGAGGTGCCGCCGTAGGAGAATGCGGAGCCGGGCGGGCTGAACTCGAGCGGCGCGAGCGCGATTCGCTGGGCCACCTGCTGGAGCGAGAGCGTGTCGCTGCCGACGAAGATGGAATCGCCGAGGCCGGATGTGTGGCTGAAGGTCTGGCGGATAGTGACGGTGGACTTGTCGCCGCCGAACGCGGGGATGTACGCACCGAGTTTCGTATCGAGCGAGAGCGGCAGCGGCGCGGAATCGATGAGCGACAGGATGAGGGCGCCCGAAAGCGTCTTGGTCGCGGAATCGGCGTTCGCAACACCATCGAGCGACCACGCTCCGAAGTTCTCGTGGTAGACGACGATGCCGTCCTTCATGAGCAGGAGGTCAAACCCGGGCACCGGCGAATTGACGTTTTCTCCGCGCAGGGCGCCATTGGCGAGAGCGGCGACCGCGGAAAAATCGAAGGCGGGACCGGCGAGGGCGGAGCCGGGAGCAGTGGCGTTCGCGAGCGCCGCGAGAAGGGCAGCTGAATTCAGGCATGCCCGCGCATGCGGCGTGGTTCTCACGTTCAAATCTCCGGAACGAGCCCGGGCCGACACTGTTGTCGGTCCCCGGTCCGCGTAATTCAAGAACGGCGCCACGCGCGTCGCATTGCAGCGATCGCTCCTGGTGCCTAGAGGCAGAGCAGATTGTCGTACGCGACGACGAAGATGCTGAAATCGACGTCATCCACGACGCCGTCCCGATTCAGATCGGCCGGGCAGCCCAGCGGCATCGCGGGGTCTCCGCAGTCCAGCAGATCGTACTGCGGAGCGAAGATTGAGAAATCGGCATCGTCCACGACGCCGTCGCCATTCAGGTCGGCGGCGCAGGCGTTCAGGATGACCGTGAAAAGCAGAGCCGTCGAGTCGTTCAAATAGCTGCCGTTGGTGCCGAAACCCTGCGAGAGGTCGATCGTGTCGCCGGCGGCCACATCCCGCGATGCGTTGAATGAATAGGTCGAGGTGTTGTTGTACGCGGAGGACGTCGCAAGCACGTTGGCGTTGTGCAGGATCGCGATGTCGGTGCTGACAAAGTCCGGGTCGATCGTCACGCCACCGACGCGGATGTAGATGTCGGCGCGTCCCGCGCCGGGCGACGTCCATCGCACGGCCGCCCGCTGATTGGCGGAGCCGGGATGGAACATCATGACGCCTCCCGGCACGACGGGATTATCCGAGATCCTGATGGGAGCGCCGGTCACATTCTTGCCGACGAAGGGAACCGAGGTGGCGGGCGGCGGACCCCAGCAATGAAATCCGCCCCCAATCTCGCCGTGCACCGTCCCCAGGACGAACGGCTGCACCAGCGATGGCTGCCAGCCGTAAGACCAGGCACCGGCGGGGTTGGACGTGGTGGAGAACTGGAACCGGGCGTCGAAGGTCTGTGCGTGCGCGGAGGTCGCCGGATAAACCGCGACCAGGCCGCAAAACAGTCCGTGGAGCAGCCGAGTTGTCTTCATCGTTCGCTCCCTGGGCTGGGGCGCGGCTCGGACGGTGACTATCTCGCGTCCTTGTCCGCAAGCCCCTATCGAATATCAGCTTACAGAAACTGGTCGCTCGCTGCAATATCAATCCGGAGTCGCAACGCAGGAACCCGAGCCGCAGCCGTGGCGGCGCGAACAGCCCCCCGGCTTTCGATCCGCGTTTTCGTGAGGAGCAGCCGCGGCGGCGTCAGGTGCAGATCAACGCGTCGTACGCGACGACGAAGATGCTGAAATCGGCATCGTCCACGAAACCGTCTGCGTTCAGGTCGGCGGGGCAGCCCGCGGGCATGGCGGGATCGGCGCAGTCGAGGATGTTGTACGCCGCGACGAAGAGCGTGAAGTCCGAATCGTCAACCTGACCGTCGGCGTTGAGATCGGCATTGCAGGGGGCGTACGCCGAGCCGGAGCAAGACGTGAAGGACGAGCCGGGCGTCAGCATCTCGATCTGAACGCGGGCACGTCCGATGGCGCCGTTCTGGCCCGCCTGTCCGCCGGAAAGGTTCAGGAAACCAAGCGTGACACTGATCCCGGCGTTCACGTCGTAGCTGCTGCCGGTGAACACTGTTCCGGTGCGAGAGACGGACGCGGGCATCTGGACATCGCCCGCGTTGAGTTGGTAGGTGTCAAGTCCGATGCCGATCGTGCCGCTGAACGCACCGGAATCCAGCGTGGCTCGGAGGGAGACCCGCCCGGCAAGGGGGCTCGCGACAAAGTTGAGGGCGCGGGTGACCGAGCCGTCGGCGATAAGCGTGAAGCGCACCTGCACGGGGGTGCCGTGCGGGGCGCCGGCCAACTGAAAGGTCAACCGGTCCGCGAATTGGGTTTGCGGAGGGAAGTCAACCCCGGAGATTCCGCCGTTTGGGGAAGCGACCGAGGTCGAGGTTGCGGCATTGGTCTGCACGGCGAGGAGAGCGAACGCGGCGCTGCCGCTCAGGCTGGAAGAAACGGACACGCCGCCGAGGCTGTTGGATCCGTCGTTGGAGAGCGGGACCGTGCCGGAATCGATCCAGCCGCTGTCGACGGTTTTTTCAACGGGCGTGCCCGGGGCAAGGCCTGACATGTTAAAGACGCAACGGCCCCGCGTTCGCAGGCCGCAGGTCTGCGCGAGCGCTGGTGTCAAGACGAGGAAAGAGCAGAACAGGGCGACCGGGAACGCAGAACGCATGGGGAATCTCCGCGAGTTGGAAGTCGGGATGCACTGATCGTACTTGACGCGTCAACGCGCTCATTTCCGGCGCTCTGGATTGAGGGCGACCCGGCTCGACGCAGCGCTCTTTCCTATAGTCGCCCCCGCGTCGAACCGGGGATTTTTCAGTTCCCGCCGACGCGTACAGAAAGGACTCACCAGTGGCCGAGCGGCACTTTGACGTTGTTGTGATTGGCGGCGGACCGGGCGGTTATGTGGGGGCGATCCGGGCGGCGCAGCTCGGGTACAAGACGGCCATCATTGAACGTGACAAGCTGGGCGGGGTCTGCCTGAACTGGGGCTGCATCCCTTCCAAAGCCTTGCTCGCCAACGCCGAAATCTACGAGAAGCTGACGGAGCGCGAGGTCTGGGGGCTCAAGATCAATGGCGACGTCGGGGTGGACTGGGACAAGACGATCACGCGTAGCCGCGAGGTGGCGGGGAAGCTCAACAAGGGCGTTGAGTTCCTGATGAAGAAGAACAAGATCGAGTTCTTCAACGCGAACGCGAAGATTGTGAGCACCGGCAAGCCCGGCTCCGCGCCCGGACCGAACAACCCGGTGAAGATCCAGATTCAGGAATGCAAGGTGCAGGCGGAACTGACCAGCGCGCCGGCGACGCCGGGAGCGGTCAAGGAAACGATCACGGCGACGTACGTGATTGTCGCGACGGGTTCGGTCGCCCGAGAGCTGCCCTTCGCGAAATTTGACGGCGACAAAATCTGGGGCGCCCGCGAGGCGATGTTCAATAAGGCGCAGCCCAAGAGCCTGATCGTGGTGGGCGCGGGGGCGATCGGGATGGAGTTTGGATATCTCTACCACACGTTCGGGACGAAGGTGACGGTTGTGGAGATGCTGCCGCGGATTCTGCCGGTGGAAGACGATGATGTCTGCACGGCGATGGAGCGGCTGTACAAGAAGCACGGGATGGAATTCCGGACTTCGACGGGCGTGACGGGGATCGAGAAGACCCCCACCGGCGTCAAGGTAACGGTCGCCCCGATGCTCAACGGCAAGGCGGATGAAAGCAAGAAGGAAGTGCTCGAGGCCGAGAAGGTGCTGCTCGCGATTGGCGTGAAGGGCCGGTACGACGGGCTCTTTGATCCGGCGCTTGGGCTCGAGACCTTCAAGGAACACATCAAGACCGACTACGACGCGCGCAAGCCCGAGCCGCGCGCGATCGATTACAAGACGAACCTGCCGGGCGTCTACGCCATCGGTGACGTGATCGGCCCGCCCTGGCTCGCGCACGTCGCGGGCGAGGAAGCCATGCTCTGCGTCGAGCGCATCGCGTGGAAGGACAAGAAGGTCGAACACGGCAAGCCCCTGCACGAGCCGATCCCGATCGACTACACGATCATCCCCGGCTGCACCTACTGCCACCCGCAGGTCGCGAGCGTTGGCTTCACTGAGCGCGCCCTCAAAGAGCGCGGACTCGTGAAGGGCAAAGACTACGACGTCGGCTCGTTCCCCTTCACGGCGCTGGGCAAGGCGATCGCGACCAAGAACACGGACGGGTTCTGCAAGATCATCCGGGGCCTGCCGCGGGGAGAGATTTTGGGCGCGCACATCATGGGCGACCAGGCGACGGAGTTGATCGCGGAACTGACGCTGGCCCGGCGCCTCGAAGCGACCAGCGAGGAACTCATCTGCACGATGCATGCGCACCCGACGATGCACGAATCGGTGCGGGAGGCGGCGCTGGCGAGTGAGGGAAGGGTTGTGAACGCGTAGCGCCCGGCTCGCAGACTTCCCCATCCGCGGCACGGAACCCGAACCCCCGCCGCGGCGTATAGGACTCACTGGCCGGGGCATTCCAGAGGCCGGTGATTCTCGCGTCGGGCGGGAGAGGGATGGTTATGTCCACAGTGAGCCGCCGATCGCAGATTCTGTTCCTTCTCGCCGTTACCGGCTGGTCCGATATGGCAAGTGCCCAGCTTGACGGCACCGTTCAATGGCAGGGCGTGAGCCACACCGGGTGGAACGATCGGCGCCCGCGCGTGCCGCGCAACGGCGAGTCGTTCGTTGTTCGGTTTCAGACGTTTCGAGGCGATGTGTCCGGCGTCCGAGTTCGCGCCGATGACGGCTCGGTCCGGTATGCCGATGCTTCGGTCGTCGGCAGCCGCGGGCCGTATGACTTGTGGCAGGCGACTGTTCCCTCGACGGCATCTTCCACGCTGAGCTATGTGCTCGAAGTTTCGGATGGCGCGGACACTGATTACTACTCCGCCAAGGGAATGACCGAGGAGCTGGATCTATCGCAGCCGTTTGTGCTGAACTTCACGACGCTCGAGCACGCTCCCGTCGGCTCAACGCCGGTCAGCGGCGGGACCGTCTTCAAGGTCTGGTCTCCGGCCAGCACATCGTGCACTGTCCGCGGCACTTTCAATGCCTGGGGTGGCAACGCGGCGCTGACAAAGGTCGGCGAGCACTTCGTCGGCTTCGTCGCGGGCGCCGCGCCGGGCGGGCAGTACAAGTACTTCTTCAACAACTCCGTGTGGAACTCGGATCCGCGATCCGCGACGCTCGTCCCGACCGGTGGATACAACTCCGTCATCGTCGATCCCGACGCGTACAGCTGGCAAGTCAACGATTTCTCGCCGGCTCCGATGGAGCAACTGGTGATCTATCAGTTGCACGTGGGCACATTCGCCGGACGCAACGACCCGAAGGGCAGCACGCCGAATCCGTCGCGGTACATCGACGTTGCGGCGCGGGCCGACCACCTGGCCGAGCTTGGCGTCAACGCCGTGATGCTCAACCCGGTCAACGAGTTTCCCGGGGATTTCTCGGGCGGGTATAACACGGTCTCGCCGTTTGCGATCGAGTCCAAGCTCGGGACGCCGGACCAGTTTCGGCAGATGGTCGATGCCCTGCACGCCCGGGGCATCGCGGTCATCCTCGACATCGTGTACAACCACGCGGCGAGCTCCGACAACATCCTGTGGAACTTCGGCGGCTCGCAGCAGTACTTCGATGCTTCCGCGGTCGACACGCCGTGGGGCGCGCAATGCGATTACGACAAGGCGGCCGTGCGTCAGTACTACATCGATGCCGCGGAAACCATGCTGACCGATTACCGGCTCGACGGCTTCCGCATGGACGCGGTGATGTACATGACCGACTCGGGGAATACTCCCCAGTGGTCGAACGGGCAGAAGATCATCCGTGCGATGCACGACAACAAGAACAACCGGCACGCGGACAAGCACACCATCGCCGAGCTCTATATCGATAACCACTGGGCGACCGACCCGACCTCTTCGGGTCTGGGCTTCACGGCTCAGTATCAGAACGAGTTCAAGGAAGCGGTCCGCGCCGCGATCTTTGCCGCGGGATCGGGTGCGCCCAACATGGGGCGCGTGGCAAATGTGCTGGATGGCCAGGGAGTCGGTGTGTCGGGCCGCGGTGTGCTGAACTACTTCGAACTCCACGACGATTGCTGGCCCCTGAACGGAACGAAGCGGGCTGTCGCCAGCATCGACACGACGGCCCCGGCCGATGACCAGCTCGCACGCGGGCGAACGAAGATCGGACAGGCGTTCAATATGCTTTCCCGCGGCGTCCCGGCGCTTGTGCAGGGCACCGAATGGCTCGAGGATGAAGGCTGGGAATCCAGCCGGCTGGACTGGTCGCACAAGACGCGATATCCCGGCATCTTCCGGTTCTACGGCGATCTGATCGCGCTTCGCACCTCTGAACCACCACTTTTCGCCGAGTCGCCGCTGAGCGTGTTACACGTCAACGACTGGCTTGATGTCATGGCGTGGGAGCGCCGGATCGATGGTGGCGGCTCCTTCGTCGCGGTTGTGAACTTGTCGAACAGCGAACGCACCGGCTACCGCATCGGGATTCCGCGCGAAGGCCGTTGGGTCGTGGCGATGAACTCCAATGACACCAAGTACGACGGCCCCGGCGGCGGACCCGCCGGCGTTGTCCCGATCGAGAGCATTTCTGCCGATGGCTTCCCGCGTTCCTTGTCGCTCGACCTTCCGCCGCGCACGATGATTCTGCTCAGGCACATTTCGTGCCCGGCGGATCTGAATGGCGACCAATTGGTGGACGACGCCGACTTTGTCGTCTTCGCCTCCGCCTACAACCTGCTTGACTGTGCCGATCCGGGCATGCCCGCCGACTGCCCGTCGGACCTCAGCGGCGACGGCCAGGTCGACGATTCAGATTTCGTCATCTTCGTCACGGCGTATGGCGATCTTCTTTGTCCGTAGCGGTCGATCTCGCCTGCTCGAATTTGGCGAAGGAGCGACATGCGATCTTGTTACACGAGCTCTCTCCGGATGTAACGCGTCTTCAAGTCGGCAGCGTGAGATGCGATACGCGCGAAATGAAACGTTCGTCACGGCGGCGGTGCGCCGGCGCGTGCAACGATTTTCCTTGGTTCTTTCGCTTCGCGGTGGTAGGCTCTTCCGTTCCTGAAATTTACACGTCGAGGAGATCTGAGCGATGCCGTCCGTGATCGAGCTCTTTGCAGTCTTTGTCGGATCGACTTTGTCGTCGCCCGGCGGGTCTTTCTGCCGCACATCAGCGCCGCGGCTCGGAATAGCGGCGGGCCTCGCGCTCGGCGCGTCGGTGCTCGCCGCCACTCTTCCCGCAAACTTCGCCGAAACCAAAATCGGCACCGCCAACAATGGAACGGCGATGGATTTCTCGCCCGACGGGAAGCTCTATGTGCTCGAACAACCCGGAACCATGAAGGTCTTCTCGGGCAGCGGCACAACTTGGACGCAGGTCGCGCCGGGCGGAAACTTCTTCACCGGAAGCACGCTCGCGGTAAGTTCTTCCGGCGAGCGGGGCCTGCTCGGCATCGCCTTCGACCCGAACTACACGAACAACCGCTATCTCTACTGCTACTACACCGCGACAACGCCCGCGGTCCACAACCGGATAAGCCGCTTTGCCGCGAACGCGGACGGCACACAGGTTGTGGCCGGGAGCGAGACGACGCTGATGGATCTCGACAATCTGAGCACGGCCACCAATCACAATGGAGGCGCGATCCACTTCGGGCCAGACGGCAAGCTGTACGTCGCTGTCGGCGAGAATGCCAACGGCGCCAACGCGCAGTCGCTCGCCAACCGCCTCGGCAAGATGCTGCGGCTCAACCCCGACCCGGCCAACCCGATTCCAACCGACAACCCCACCAGTTTTCCCAACATCGCGGGAACGACCAGCGGAAACAACAAGACAATATGGGCGGTCGGCCTGCGCAACCCGTTCACCTTTGCGTTTCAGCCCGGCACGGGACGCCTGTACATCAACGACGTGGGCGAGGGCACTTGGGAAGAGATCAACCTCGGCGCGCCCGGCGCCAATTACGGCTGGCGCACGGTTGAAGGGCCGACCCCGGCAAACATCGCGGGCATGACCTACCCATTTCTCGGGTATCACCATTCAAACTCGGCGCTCACTTTCCCCACGCCGGGCTTCACCGGGAACGTGAT
The DNA here is from genome assembly GCA_044221315.1 of Phycisphaerales bacterium. Classification (GTDB taxonomy): domain Bacteria; phylum Planctomycetota; class Phycisphaerae; order Phycisphaerales; family UBA1924; genus JAFEBO01. The sequence goes on from JBGAPK010000010.1 coordinate 82,868, forward strand.
CGTCGGCGGCACGTTCTACAACGCGGCCAACTACACGTTTCCCGCGGACTACGTGAATGACTACTTCTTCGGCGACGAAGGGGCTAACTTCATCCGCCGGTATGACTACACGACCAACTCCGTCACCGCCTTCGCCACCAACGACGGTGGCGCCTCGGATCTGAAGGTCGGGCCGGACGGATGCCTCTATTACGTCTCGCGCGGCGGCGCCGGCGTCTACCGCGTCCGCTACACGCAGGCCATCGCCCCGTACATCGTCACGCCCCCCGCGGCACACCCGACCCTCACCGCCTGTGCGCCCGTCACTCTTTCCGTCATCGCCGGTGGCAGCGGTACGCTGACTTATCAGTGGCAGAAGAACGCCGTCGACATTCCCGGCGCCAACTCCCCAACGTACACGATCTCGTCCTTCCCGCCCTCCGACGATGGCGCGATCTACCGGGTCGTCATCTCGAATGGCACGCTTCCCAACGCCATGAGCACGCCCGCCAAGCTTGCTTTCTGCCGCGCCGACCTGAGTTGCGATCATCTGGTGGACGACGCCGACTTTGCAATCTTTGCTGTTGCCTACGACATCCTCGACTGCGCCGACCCGGAAATGGCCGCGGGATGTCCGTCTGACCTGAACGGGGATCACCTCGTCGACGACGCCGATTTCAGCGTCTTTGTCTTAGCCTACGACGCCTTGCTGTGTCCCTAACGAACTCGGGATAATTGTGCTTGACCGGCTCTGCCGCGTGGTAGACTCGTTCAGAACGGCCGTCGCTTGCGGATCGGCATCTTTATCAACCGCGTCGCGGGCGAAGGGACGCCTCGCATCCGTGATCGAAATCGGCGGCGGGAGAAGTTGAAATGAGCCGGATGATTCTGCGAAGCCTTGCGGTTGGAATTCTTGGGTTCGCTCTTGCGGGTCCGGCCCAAGCAGGCGGCATCACCATCGTCACCCACGGCTTCAACGCCGACATGGTGTGGGTCAACGCCATGGCGGACGCCGTCGCCAACCGGATCGGCACGCCGGGGGTCAACGTGACCCGCGTGAACCTCGTCGTCACTCAGGGCAGCAGCAGCCTGGTGGTGACGATGGCGCCCGGATCTGTCGCGCCCGATGCGACCTTCAGCACGGGAGAGTTCGTCGTCGGCCTGGACTGGACCGCGATTGATTCATTTCTGGCCGCACGCGCCCCAACCCCGGAAGACGCCGTGGATTCAGTCCCGACACAAAGCGTCGCGCAGGCCGTGTTCCAGTTTCTGCAAGGCTGGACGTACGGGGGTCAATCCGTCCTGGCCCATCCGATCCACCTCGCGGGCCACAGCCGCGGCGGCGCGCTGGTCGCTTCGCTGGCCCGCTCCATGGGAGAGAGCGGAGTGTGGGTCGATCAACTCACCACGCTCGATCCGTACCCCGTGAGCCTCTTTGGCGACGCGGCAGCGACCGTGGCGAGCAGCGTGGTTTTCGCCGACAATCTCTGGCAGGACAGCGCGTTTCCCAGCGGCAAGGCTCTGGGCGGCGCGTTCAATCAGCACCTCGGCAATCTGGGATCGGCCAACCACAGCCTCGTTCACACCTTTTACTACGGGACCATCGACACAACCGCAACCGGAGACGGCGAGTGTTCGTCGTGCATCAACCCTTCGTGGTATTCGTCGGATGTGGACCTCCACGCCCGCTCGCAGAGCGGATTCTGGTACTCACGGGTTGGCGGTGGCGACCGCGCCGGGAGCCAGGCCGCCGTGGGCCTCCTGAGCACGCTCGGGGGAAGCGCCGTCGTCGGAACGGGCGGGCGGCTGGCGGTCACGGCCGCTTCGCCCGCGTGGGCGAACGTGTTTGAGGTTGAGACCAGCCAGTACACGGTCGCACCTCACGATCAGAATTCCACGCACTTCTACTACCAGTCGTCCGATTCATCGGTGCAGATTTCGGCATACGCCGCGGACGACCGGAACCCATTTCACGGCGGCCTGTTCCTCGGAACGATGGTGCTCACGCCAGCCGCGTCGCCCACTTCCGCCACTCTTCTCTGGAACGCAAATCCTCCGGCACGCTCCCAGCCGTACACCATCTATCTCGCTGTAGCCGATCTGGGCCCCGGGGGTCGAGTTCGCTATGCCTACGACGCAGGACAAGTCACGGTTGTCGGCGCTCCCTGCCCGGCGGATCTCAACCACGACGGTCAGGTCGATGATTCGGATTTCGTTGGCTTCGCCGCGGCGTACGACATTCTCGATTGCGCCGACCCGGGCATGCCAGCGGGCTGTCCGGCCGACCTGAACGGGGACACCTCGGTGGATGACTCCGATTTCGTGGTTTTCGCGTCGGCGTACGACGCCCTGCTTTGCCCCTGAGGCCGCGCCCCGAAGTCCATTCGGGGCGTGCCCGCAGTTTTCGCGACCTCGACCGAGCCTGCGAAATAGCCGCGACACGGAAATGTCCGCCGGTGTCTCGGCGGACAGGTTCGCTATGGCAGTCCGCCTCGCTTGCGTCTCCCCTCTTCCATCGCCGCAAATCAGTGAAATCGGCTTCGCGGGGGCCGTCCGCCCCCAGCCGGGGTGCTCCCATCGCGCTCCCGCGGTCCAGAAAAAAATCTTGAAACATACCCGCAGATTCGCCATACTCGATAGGGCATGCGCGCGGGCGCTCGCCGACTTCTTCACCATGCGGGAGTTGTGCGCCGCTAGAGGGGAGACCGGACAATGAACCGTTTACCGTCGCCGGTTGCACGCGCCCATTCGCTCCGCCGCCAGCGCTTCGCGGCCGCGGCACTGTTGCTCGTGCTGGCGGGTCGCGCCGCCCAAGCCCAGAGCGTCTGGACCAACGCCGATGGCGGCAACTGGGGGGTCGCCTCCAACTGGAACAACCTGAACGTCCCCGACAACGCGGGCGAGAGCGCAATCATCCTGCCCGCCGGGCCCTACACGATCTTCTTCGATAACAACTACACGGTCAACAACATCACGATCGTTCATGCGCTCGCCCGCCTCGACCTTCAGAACTCTCTCAGCCTGGCGCTCGCCGGGGGCCTTGATACGGCGGGCCCGCTCACGATCAACAACTCGCCGCCCCCGTTCAATGTCAATGGCACCTACATCCGCATCATCGCCAATCAGGAGTGGAAAGGGACCGGTCCGGTCTACCTCAACGCCAACACCTCCAACCTCGATACTTCGTACATCATGTACAACGGCGGAGGCGAAGTTCTGACTCTGGCCAGCGGCAAGTCGATCCTGGGCACCGGACGCATTTACGTCGCCATGATCAACAACGGGGGCGTTATCGCCAACGTGCCGGGGGCAACGCTCCAGATTCTGTCGTTCGCAAAGACCAACAACAGTGAGTTTGCCGCGCTCGACGGCGGAATTCTGAGCATCAGCAGCACCGGCGTGACGCAGAACTCGTTCGGCGGCATCCGCGCCTATCCGGGCTCGACGGTTTCGATCTTCAGTTCAAACATCACCGGCGGCAAGATCTCGACGGATGCGGGCGGCGCGACCCAGTTTTCGGGGTCTTCCACGCTCACGGGGCTTTCCACGGCGGGCGCGATCGACGTACTGAATAACAACTCGGTGGCGCTCGCGAATTCGCTGGTCAACGACGGCGATTTTCGGGTGAGCGATGGCTCGGGCGTGAACGGCACGTTCATCCGATGCAACAACAGCGTCGCGCTCGACGGCTTCGGAACCATCACGCTGCGGTCAACCGCCGGAAATGCCGACACAGCCTACCTCATGTACAACGGCGGCGGCGAGGTGCTGACGCAGGGCGCCCAGCACACTATCCGCGGCAGCGGCAACATCTACGTCGGCATGGTGAACAACGGCACGATCAGCGCGAGCACGGCCGGGCGCAGCCTCCGCATCGTCTCCTTCCCCAAGACCAACAACAAGACCATCTCCGCCGACCTGGGACGCCTTGAAATTGACCAAACCACGGTCAATCAGGGCGTCTCGGGCGTCATCTCGCTCTCCAGCGTTGCGGGTGCCTCAATGGTTCTCCGCAGTGCTGTAATCAACTCGGGCCTTCTCCAGTCCTCCGTCAACGCGATCACAATCGAGGGAACCTCCACTCTGAATGCGACTTCGATCAACGGTCCAATGCACGTGCTCAACAACAACGAGATGCGTTTCGCGGGCGCCGGAACGATTCATTCGGGCGATCTGTTCGTCAACTCCGGGGCCGGCCCCAACAACACGAATATCCGCGTGGTCGCGCCGAACCACACGATTTCCGGCCCCGGCCGCATCGTCCTGCGCGCGACCCCGGGGAATCTCGACACCGCGTATCTCACGTACAACGGAGGGGGGGAAGTCCTGACGCAAGCCGCCGGTCACTCCATCGTCGGAACGGGCAACATCTACGTCGCGCTCGCGAACGCCGGTCTCGTCAGTGCCGATCAGGCCGGGCGGACACTTCAGTTGCTCTCGTTCGGAAAATCCAACACCGGCGTCATGGGCTCGACCGGCGGCGGCAACATTCAGGTGAACGCCACGACCGTCAATCAAACAGGCGCCGGCACGCTCCGAGCCGACAACGCGCAGATCAGCCTCATCAACGCCGTCATCAACGGAGGGTTGATCGAGACCCTCAACGGCGGCGTTTGCGACGTCTCCGGCACAACCGCGTGGAGCGGAGTTTCCTTCGCGGGCGTCGGCCGTGTTCTCAACAACAATGAGCTTCGCCTCTCCGGCCCGCTGACGAACAACGGAACGGTGACGATCAACCCTACAGAGGGCGTCAACGGCACGTACCTCCGCCTCGTGGGGTCCTACACCGTCTCCGGTTCCGGCTCGATCGTGCTCAACGCTCATCCGGACAACCTGGATACCGCCCACCTGATGTACAACAGCGGCGGAGAAGTGCTGACCAACGGGGCTGCGCACACCGTCCGGGGCACGGGCCGCATCCACGTTGCTCTCACCAACGACGGAACGGTCTCGGCCAACATCCCCGGAAGAACGCTCGAACTGACCGGCTTCGCGAAAACAAACAACGCCATTTTCGAGGCATCCGGCGGCGGCACGCTTCGGCTCTCGAACGCGACCGTCAACCAGGCTCCGGGCGGGACCATTCTTTCCACCGCCGGTGGCCTGCTGAACTTCGTCAATTCAATCATCAGCGGCGGCACGGTCCAGACCGACTCCTTCGCCCTCGCCGATGCCGCCGCCATTTCCGGAAGCTGCACGATGGGGGGCGTTACGCTCGAAGGCGGCGCAAAGATTCTGAATAACAGCGAGCTGCGAATCAACGGCGCGGGCCTGATCAACAACGGCGTCCTCACGGTCAACGCCACCACCGGCCCCAACAACACGTACCTGCGCGCGACCGCGAACACGCTCATCGACGGGAGCGGGGTGATCGTGCTGAACGCAGATCCTGGCAACTTTGATACCGCCTACCTCTATTTCAACGGCGGCGGCGAGCAGCTCACGCTCGGTCCGGGCCAGACACTCGCCGGGCGCGGGAACGTCTACGTTCGCACCGTGAACAACGGCGTGCTCGCTCCGGGCGGTGCTCCCGACGGTGCCGCGATCGGACGCATCAATCTCTCGGCTTTCCCGTTCACTCAGGGAGGCTCCGGAGTCATGGCCTTCCAGATCTCCGGCCCCACGCCCGCCGAGTTCGATCGTGTCACCGGCGGCGCGACCCTCAACCTCGGCGGCACCCTGGCTCCGTCTCTCATCAACGGCTACAGCCCTGTGGTCGGCACGTTCTACGACATCATCGACGGACCGCCGATTGTTGGGACGTTCGCGAGCGTCACGCCCGGCTTCTCCGTGCAGTACTTCGCGAACCGGGTCCGCGTCACCTACACCGGACCGACCTGCCCGGCCGATCTCAACCATGACGATGTCGTCGACGACGCCGATTTCGTCATCTTTGTCCCCGCGTACAACCTCCTCGACTGCTCCGATCCGCTTATGCCTCCCGGCTGCCCGGCCGACCTGAACCGCGACGGCGTGGTGGACGATGCCGACTTTGTCATCTTCCTCGCTCAGTACAACGAACTGATCTGCCCGGAATGAATGCGCCCCCGCCCACGACGCCCTTACCTGCCCCTGAAGTGCTTGACGCTCGGGGTACGCTGATATCGCCGCCGATCCGCCCGGCGCGATGAAAGCGAGACCCCATGCCGCTCTTCCGATTTGGCCCCGTTGCCATTCTGCTCGGGTGTCTGCTTCCGTCCCAATCGCACGCTGACACCGCCATCTTTTCCAGCGACTTCAACTCCGCCATCCCAGCGGCAATCACTCCCGGGGCGGCGGCGCTGACGGGCGTACAGGGCTTCGCCGGCCTCGGCCCACCCTCGAGCCAGTTCGGCGGGATGTTCCTGCGAAGCCCCACCGGCAATGTCGTGACTCTCACGCTGAGCGGCCTGCCGTCCCACGCGTCGATCGGTCTTGATTTTCTTTTCGCCGCGATCGATTCCCTGGACGGCACGGGGACATTCCCGCAGGGCGATTTCTTCAAGGTTACGCTCGACGGCGTGCAAGTCTTCCGCGAGTCCTTCGCGAACGCGATCGCGTCGCAGATCCAGAGCTACGTCCCGCCTCCGGGCGTCCAACTCGCGCGGCGCGTAAACCTTGGCTTCTCGGTGGGCGACTACTTTCTGGACAGCGCGTACGACCTTGGCGCCGATCCGGCCTTTCAGCACCTTTCGCATTCGGCATCAACAGCGATCGTGACTTTTCAAATGGAAGGGCCGGGCATCCAGCCGCTGACCGACGAATCCTGGGCGGTAGACAACCTTCGCGTGACGGTCGCGGGTTCCTGCCCCGGCGATTTCAACCACGACGGACTGGTCGACGACTTGGATTTTTCCATCTTCGTTGTCGCGTACGACACCCTCGACTGCGCCGACCCGGGCATGCCAGCGGGCTGTCCGGCCGACCTCAACGGGGACCATCTGGTGGACGACTCCGATTTCGTAATATTTGCTGCGGCGTACGACGCCCTTGTCTGCCCCTGATCGGGCCGCGTTCGCCCTTCCCTTGGCGCGCCCGGTAGACTGCTGCAGGTTCCGTCACATTTCTTCTGAGCGAGGAGTGTGCCCGATGATTGGCGTCTTTCGAACGGCTCACCTGGCGATCGCGATGCTCTCCGTCGGTGCGAACGCCGGCGAGTTCGACATGTTCAGAAGTCCCGGCGTGCCGTACCTGGGCGCACAGGCGCCAGTGACCAATCTCGCGGACGCTGCCGCGATCCGCAAATTCGCCGCCGAGTATCTCGCGGTCATCGCGGCGGGGAGCGAGGTGCGGTCCACGCTGTTCAAGCCCGGGCAGTCGCCGCAGGAGCACTCGAGGGATGTCGGGGCCGATGCGCAGAGCATCTATTTCTTTCAACCATCCGCCGACACGATCAACCTTGTCGTCAAGATGGTCGACGGCCTGGTCCTGCTCAAAGAAAGCAACGACGGTTCGTTTGGTCCTCCTGCGACCATTTTCACGGGAACGCAGGAGCCCGTGGACGGCAACACCGTCGTCGTCGTAAGGCTCAATAGCGACTCGGCGCTTGATGTGGTTTCAGCGGGAACTAGGATCGAGCTGAACCCGCCGGTGGTCGAGGTGCATGCGATTCTCAATGACGGTACAGATCACTTCACGAATCCCCAGACGATCGCGATGCCCGACATGTTTTTTCTCACTTCGGTCGCGGGAGGCGACATCAACGGCGACGGGCGCCCGGAAGTGGTCATTTCTGGCGTCGGGTCGACGCGCATTCTTACTTCCCAGCCCAACGGAACGCTGCTGTATCTCGATACAACGAGCGGCCTGTCTCAAGCCGCCCCAACACCACCCCTTCCGGGCGCGGTCGGCGACTGTGCGCTCTTTGATCTCAACAAGGACGGGCACGACGATCTCATTCTTCCGGCGAACGCGGGCGGCTTTTCGGTCCGCCTCGGCCAAGCGAACAACTCGCTCGGGGCGCCGGGTTCTTATTCCGGCCTGCACGCCCAGCGCATCCTCTGCGGCGACTTCAACTTCGACGGATTCAACGACGTGGCGATCGCGGGGGAAACCCCCGGAAAGCTCGCCATCTACGACGGAGTGGCCGGAGGCGGGCTCGCGACTCCCAAAACAGTGGACGGACCCGCCAATCCCCGTCGCATTGGTTTCGTCGAGCCGTTTGCCGAGTTCTTTACGTATCCGGCGTTCTTTGCCGTCCACCCGAATGAGGATGTCCTGCAGGGCTACGTGAGCACTCCGGCAGGCCCTGCAAGTGCGGACCGGCAGCTCTTCGTGGATAACACCGGAACTCGAATCGATCCGAGCGAGGCCGTGAAGGCCGACGTCAACGGCGACGGGTGGGACGACATTGTGACCATAGAGGTGGGCAATGACCTTTTCTTTAGCCTGAACAAGACCGATGGAAGCGGTGAGCTGCTGCCGGCAAAGCAAGATCGTGTCACTTTTTCCCGCCACCTTGCGGCGCTTCCCCCGGCACCCGGGGCCGATGCCCGCCAGCGCATCGCGATCAACTTCGACGGCTCCGTAGCAGCTGGCGTGTTCAGGCTCAACTCTCAAGCGAATCCCACGGATTGGATCGTACAGCAGACGTTCAATCTGCCGCAGTTTGGGGTGGATGTTGCTTCAGGCGATATCAACGGTGACGGGCGCGCCGATCTCATCTACACCCACACCAGCGGGCCCGCGGCATTCACCGTGGTCACGCAGGATGCTCTTGGCATGTTCACGGTCGGCTCGTCGTTCGGCCCGCCCGGCGCATGGTCGGTGGTGGCGCTGGGTGATCTTGACAGTGCGCATGGCCTCGATGTTGTGCTCGGAAACGGCACGTCGGGCGCGGTGCAGACTCTGCTGAACAACGGATCCGGCAGTTTTTCGGTGGCTCCGGGGGGCAGCGCGAGCTTTCCCCCGCCACTCTCGACGAATATCGCGTCCGGCGACTTTGATGGAGACGGCAGCACAGACATGGTGATCGGCGCGGGGCCCGCGGCGCTGAGCAACGGCTCGGTGCGGGTTCTCTACGGCGACGGCGCGGGCGGGTTCTCTGGCTCGCTGAATATCCCGGCGGTGGCTCCGGTCCCCTGTGTGTACGCAGCGGACAGCAACCACGACGGGCTGCCGGATATCCAGTTCGCGACCGTGCCCCCGCTGGCGTTTGGGGATGGCCGCTTCGGCGTGATCCTGAATTCAAATGCAGGGCTCCCCGCACTGCCGACCTCTTACCACTACATCTCCGGAGATCCCAAAGCAATCTTCGTTGCGGACCTCAAGAACCCGGTCGGCGGCGCCGGGCGCCTCTCATCGGCATCGCCGCTCACGGCGATCGCGGTCTCGAAGGTTTCCGCCACCCCGTATGAAGGACTGACGGTTCTGGAGGAGCTGCCGAGCTCTTCAACGTGTGCCGGCGATCTCGATGGCGACCAATTCGTCGACGACTCGGACTTCTCCATCTTCGTCGTCGCGTACGACATCCTCGATTGCGCCGAACCAGCGATGCCAGCGGGCTGTCCGGCGGATCTCAACGGCGACCAGGTCGTGGACGACGCCGATTTCAGCATTTTCGTGGTCGCCTATAACGCTCTTCTCTGCCCGTGAACGTTGAGCAGAGATCGAGCCTCGACACGGCAAGGCCGTCCGAAAACGCCTTTCCTTCTCCGCCGCGAGATTCAATCTGTCCGCGCGAGCTCGCTCCCGTGTACACTGGTCAAAGAGGGAGCCAATCCATGCCCGCATCTTCGATTTTCCGCCGATCCATCGCGGCCGCTGGGTTCGCGTTCGCCGCGGCCGGTGCCCACGGCCAGACGATCACCAACATGGGGGTTCTCTCCGGCCACTCCGAGTCGTACGCGACCGGCATCAACGGCAACGGCACCGCGGTCTCCGGATATTCTACCGATCCCGTCGGCGGCATCACCCGCGCCACCCGCTGGACGAGCACCGGCGGCCTCCAGAATCTCGGCACTGTCATCCCGTCACACCTGACCTCCTTCGGCACCGCCATCAGCGATGACGGCGCCATCGTTGTTGGCAATTCCTACACCATCGGCATCGGCCAGCCCCTCCGCGCCTTCCGCTGGACCACCTCCGGCATGACTGGCCTGCCTCTGGGGAATTTCCACGATGAGGCCTTCGGCATCAGCGCCGACGGCAGCACCATCCTCGGGCAATCCAACTACTACGCCGTGAAGTGGACCAACAGCGGCACCACGCTGAACTACCTCGGACAAATCCAGGCGGCCGGCACCGACTACACCGTCGGCTCCAACACCAACGGCACGATCATCGGCGGGTTTGGCAGCTACAACGGATATCGCAACGCGGCTCTATGGCTGCCGCCGGCTCCGCCGCAGAATCTCGGCACGGTCTTTCCGAATTTGGATACCTGGGTGAGCGCCATGAGCCGCGATGGAAGCACCATGGTCGGATTCACCGGTTACGGGCTCTATCAGCAGCGCGCCATGAAGTGGACGCAGGCGACCGGGCTTGTCGACATCGGTGTGCCGTCCTTCATCGCCGGGGATGAGGCGGTCTTCTCCGCCGTCACCTCCGAAGGCATCGCCTCCCTCGGCTGGGCCTCGTACAACGCGGTTCAGAAGGCGACGCACTGGACCGAGGTCGGCGGCTTCCAGGATCTCAACGGGTATCTGGCGGCCGCGGGTGTCAATCTCACCGGCTGGGATCTCACCGAGTGCACCGGCGTCAGCGCCGACGCCACCGCGCTCTGCGGCAACGGAAAGTACCTGGGCCAGAAGCGCGGCTGGATCGCACGGGGATTGCAGCCGGTCTGCGGCGCACTCATCTACGCCCAGCCGACAAACATCGAAGCGTGCGTGGGCACCAATCCGACGTTCCTCACGATCGCCTACGCGCCGACGTCCTTCGGCATCATCAAGTTCCAGTGGGCAAAGCTCGACACCAGCGTGGACCCTTCCGTCCTCGTTCCCCTCGCCAACGGCGCGACCGGGAGCGGCAGCACTTTCTCCGGCGTGAAGACGCCCAACTTCACCATCAACAACGTTCAGCCCGGCGACGCCGGCCAGTACGCCTGCATCTTCAACGCCGGCTGCGGACAAAGCGTTTCTTTCATCGTGACGCTCACCGTTCAAACCGGGCCGCCCGTCGTTTTCTACAGTCCGACCAACCAGAGCACCTGCCCAACTGGCAACGTGCTTTTCCTCTGCGGATCCACAGGAACCAATCCGCCTCACACCTTCCAGTGGCAGTGCGAAACACCCGCCAACAGCAACAACTGGGTCGCGATCACGCCCGGCTCAACACTCCCCTCCTTCGGCGTCGCCGGCGGCAACGCGACCGGCACCAACGTCGGCGTCTTCAACATCGCCGCGGCCAATTCCCTCAACGCCCTCAACAACCGCAAAGTCCGCTGCTCCATCTCCAACTCCTGCGGCACCGTGTACACCGGCACCGCGATGATCAAGGTCTGCCTCGGCGATGACAACTGCGACGGCATTGTCGATGACTCCGACTTCGTCAACTTCGCTCTCGCCTATGACCTCTTCGATTGCGCCGACCCCAACATGCCCCCCGGCTGCCCCGCCGACCTCAACGGCGACGGATACGTGGACGATGCCGACTTTGTTCTGTTCGCCAATGCCTATGACGCTCTGCTCTGCCCATAACTTCAGTGGCATCGGCGGCCGCGTTCCGACGGAGAATTCCCGCCAATCCCGATGAAATGGCTTGGGAAACCGACCTCCAGCCGGTATTCTCGGCGGCGGGAGATCGACCGGTATGAACATGCATCACTTGGGGGCGGTGGGTACGGGGCTGATCGCGGCGATTGGTGTGGGATTCGGCGCCATGAACACGGCCCGCGCGCAGACTTGCGGCTCGCAGTGGCTGAGCGGCGCGATGCCGAGCACCAACGGACCGGTCTATGCCACCATCATGTGGGACCCGGATGGCCCCGGACCGGCACAGGCGGCCCTCGTCGCCGGCGGCTCCTTCACGCTCGCGGGAACGGTCGGGGTTTCAAATCTTGCTATGTGGGACGGAATCGTCTGGAAGGACGTCGGCGGAGGTGTTGCGGGCACGCTCCATGGCGCGACCGTCGTCAAGGCCCTCGCCGTCATGCCGAATGGAGACCTTGTCGTCGGCGGCGCGTTCGACACGGCCGGCGCGGGCCCGGGTCAGATCGCGGCGCCGTGTATCGCGCGATACAACGGAACGTCGTGGGCGCCGATGGGCCTGGGCGTGCCGCAGAATGCGTACAGCGTTCTTGGCCTCTCCGTTCGGCCCAACGGCGACCTGCTCGCGCTCGGCGGCATCTTTGTGAATTCCGACGCGGCGAGCACAACGGCAGGCCCGCTCGCGAAATGGAACGACGCTGGCCCGCACCTTTGGACGGATTTCGGAGCGCCGGTGGCCCTGCCCTCAATGGAATCGTTCCGCGCGGTCCGCGCGCTGACGAATGGAGATGTCGTCATCGCGGGCGTTCAGGGGTCGACACCGGGTGCTTCGGCCGCCTGGCGATGGGATTACCCCACCGAAACATGGCAGAACTTCGGCAGCGGCGTCGGCGGCACGGCGCCACTCAATCAGGTCTTTTCGATTCTGGAACTCGCCGGCGGCGACATCGTCCTTGCCGGCAATTTCACCAATGCCGGAGGCCTGGCCGTCAACAGCATCGCCCGCTGGAACGGTTCGCAGTTTTTCGCGTACGGCACGGGCATCCGCTGGCCGGCGCAGCCGTTTCAGCTCGCCGTGCGAGCGCTCGCGCAAATGCCCAACGGGGACATTGTCGCCGGCGGCAACTTTGATCCCAACGACCCGGGCGGCCAGCGCATCACCCGCTGGAACGGCTCGGGCTGGGCGCGCCTGCCCGGCGGGGCGCAGAACCCCGTCTTCGCGCTGCTGAACGCTCCGGGTGAGGAACTGATCATCGCCGGCGAATACACCTCCGCGGGCGGGTCGTTTGCGAACAAGTACATCGCCCGTTTCACCGATACGGGCGCGCCGTGGGCGGCGCTCCAGCCTGCGGCACAGTCGGCCGCTGCCGGCGAGACGGTCGTGCTGACCGCAACCCCGGCACGCGGCTATGTCAACGTTTCGGTGCAATGGAAACGCAACGGCGTCAACATCTCGGACGGAGCCGGCGGATCATCGGTCGGCGGCGGAACCGTGAGCGGTGCCGCGTCGTCCCTTGCCTCACCCACAAACGGCTCGCCGACGACGCTGACAATCACCGGCATCCAGCCGAGCGATAGCGGTTCTTACGTCGCGGTCTTTACCAATGCCTGCGGAAGCGGGCCTTCTCTTTCCGCCTCCGTTTCCGTCCCGTCGCCCTGCCCCGCCGATCTGAATGGCGATGGCCAGGTGGACGACGCGGACTTCGTGATTTTCGTCAATGCCTACGACATCCTGGACTGTGCCGACCCGTCCATGCCTCCCAGCTGCCCGGCCGACCTAAATCAGGACGGCGTCGTCGACGACGCCGACTTTGTTGTGTTCGTGGCCGCCTACAACGAATTGCTCTGCCCGTAACTTCGGGCCGGGCCACGCCGCAACCGCAAGACCCGCGCGCGAACGCCGCCCCGACGCGACCACCCCCGGCGGGGCTGTCGATCTCTGCAAGCGCATCGCGTCTCCTCGCGACCCGGCTGCGGTCGCGTGAGCGATCTTGTCGTCGCGTTTTTGTGTTTGCCCGCCCAACGCGGCGCGGTAGGCTATTCCGAGGAGGGAAAGATCCATGGTTCATCGCGAGCTCAGCGTCTTCTTTGCTGTTTCGGCTTGCCTTGCAGGCACGGTCACGGCCGACATCCTCGGCACCTTTGACGCAGGCACAGAGGGTTGGCTTGTCTCCGGACCCGATCCCGCGAGCCACATCGGCCTGCAGTCGCTCTCGACAACGAATCCCAACTGGGATGCCGGCTCGCTCCGGATCGGCGACCAATACAACTGGACCTGGGTGAAGGCTCCGGCGCTGTTCCTTGGGAACCAGGGAGGCGCCCTCGGCAAGACAATGTCGTGGGACATTCTCATCCGGGCGAGCGACGACTTTGCATATCCGGCGGTCGCGCTCGTCGGGGCAAACGTGACCCTCTACTTCGATACGGAGTCACCACCCGTAGGGACATGGCACCACGCGGAAATACCGCTGACGCAAGGCGGCTGGCGTGTGAATCACTGGAGCGCCGGCGCATTCGCAACCCAAGCGCAGTTGCTTGAGGTCCTCTCAGACCTCCGGGCTCTTTACATAATGACCGAGTGGAAAACGGGCCCCGACGACACCAACCTCGATAACGTCTTCTTTCCAGGTACCGCCGCGAGCGATTGCCCCGGCGATCTGAACCACGACGGCCAGGTCGATGATGCCGACTTCGTCATCTTCGTCGGCGCGTACAACATCCTCGACTGCGCCGACCTGTCGATGCCGGCGGGCTGCCCGGCCGATCTCACCAGGGACGGCGTCGTGGAAGATGCGGACTTTGTGGTGTTCGTTGCCGCGTACAACGAATTGGTTTGCCCATGACTGTCGGCCCTTGGCGGACATCCGAGACTTTTTGCTTGCGTGCGCGGCGCCGGCTTGCCAAACTATTGGCTGTGAGCGGAATGGAGATTGGAGACGCACGCCCCAAACGGAGAGGCTGCATGTTCGCCAAGGTTACAGCGCTGATCGGCACATCACTTCTGTGCTCCCAAGCCGCTTTCGGTTTGTTCGGGTACTACTCCACCGTGATCATCAGGGAGGGCGATCAAGCCCCCGGATTGCCGCTAGGAAATACGGTGACTTCCTTGTTTCTACCGCCATCCATCCGCGGGAAGAAGGTCGCCTTCGTCACAGAACGGGCAGGCCCCAACACCGGGCCGGGAGGGCAGGATCAGGCCGTCTATCTGGCCGATCTTCAGACCATCGCGAACATCTTTCTTTTGAACGACAGCGACGTTGCGCCGGTCAATGCGATGCCCGGATCGGTCATCGAGGGATTCCGCTACGCCGCACCGACATCCGCCCAGGGCGGCGGCGTCTCCGTTAGCCTTGCGGGCGCGGGCGGCAGTCGGATCGCATTTCTTTCCTCCACAAATTCGACCTCGAGCGTGGTGCTCGACTCGAACACGGCGATCCCCAACTCCGGCGGCAGGACTTTCAAGAGCATCGACGACGTCACCTTCTCCGACAACCCGGCGCAGGCTCTCTTCGGCGGCAGCCTCAACTCGCCCTCGGAAATAGGCAACCGCTTCAGCATTCTGGCGACCAGCGCAACCGGGGTTCATGTCGCGGCGCAACCGGGAATGGCGCTTACCCCCCTTCACGGCAGCGCCTGCACGATCGATGCGGTGAGCGGTTCATTGCTGGGGCCCGCGCCGTCGGGGTCGCGTGCATACGGGCTCGTGTGGGGATTAGCCAAGACGTCCGGGAGTGAATTCGGTGTTTTCACCATGCGGGTCGATTGGGTCGACACCGAGACGCCGACGGCGACCGCCATCGCCGGGCCGATGCCCGCCTCCCCGCCGGCGCTTTCGGCCGGGACGGTGCTGTTTTTCAGCCAGGTCGGTGCGGGCACCGGCAATCGGGCCGCGATCACGATGACCATCGACCGGCCCGGCATGTCCCAGAGCGAAGAGACGGCGGTGCTCGACCTCTCCACGCCGGACCCGTGGAGTTCGGCCACACGCCTGCTTCCGCCGAGCGCGCCCGTCTTGCAGTCGCCCTCCACGGCAGGCTTCGTGCCTTCGGGAACGGTCGTTGCCGGGCACTCCAGCCGCATGTACTTCAGCACCAACAGGTTCTACGGAAATCTGACCGTCCGCAGACCCGACAACCAGACGCGGATCGCCTTCGCTTCGATGGACACGATGCCCCGCCGCCACACCGGCGCGACCCAGTCACTGGCCTCGGAGGCCAAGGCGCTCCTCCTCACCCAGGCGCCCGCGCCCTCGCTGTCCGGACCCACAATCTCGAGCATCAACAAGATCAATACGTCGGAGGACGGATACGCGCTCGTCGAAGTGACACTGGCCGGAACGGGAGTCGTCAGTTCCAACAACACGGCGTGGTACCTCTGCTCGCCCGACGACGAAGTTGTCCTCGTGCTGCGCAAGGGCCAGAACCTTGAGATCTCGCCGGGGGTCACCAAGACCCTGAACGCGGTCAGTTACTTCTACAACGCCGGCGCGGGTGATGGACGCCCCAACTCCCTTGGAACGCAAGGAGCTTGGGTCTTCCAGGCCTCGCTCGCCGGCTTCAGCACGACCGCGCTCTTCGCTATTCAGGTCAATCCGCAATGCCCGGCCGACCTGAACGGCGACGGCCAGGTCGATGACGCCGACTTTGTCGTTTTCGTAGAGGCTTACAACATCCTCGACTGCGCCGATCCGGCGATGCCGGCAGGTTGTCCCGCGGACCTGAACGGAGATTCACTCGTGGCCGATGCGGACTTTGTCGTCTTTGTTGCCGCATACAACGAATTGGTCTGCCCGTAGGAGGATCGGCCGGGCATCCCGCAATTCGCCGCAGTCGCCTCGAACCTGTCTTCGGATCGCGCCGTTCTCGGCTGCACCATGATCGACCGCTCCGGGCATGCTCTCCGGCTGCCCGGCCGATTTGAATCACGACAACTCGGTTGATGACCTCGATTTCGTGTCTTTCGCCGGCGCCTACGACGCCTTGCTCTGCCCCTGATCGGGAATCTCGCTTCGCACAGCCCGGGCTCGGCCTCCGCCCGAAACCGGTCACTTCGTTGAATTCAGCCGCTCAACAAGGGCCGCGGCACGCTGTCGCACGCCGTACTCATCGCGGCGCCCGGCGAGCGACGCCTCGAAGACCGGGAGGGAATTCTCGACCTCCCCCAGCAGATTGACCGCCAGCGGCCGTTCGCCCCATCTCATCGCGATCTCCGCGGCCGACATCTTCGCGTGCAGAACGGCCGAACCGATCATCATGTCCCGCAGCTCCGCCGGAACGAACGAGTTTGCCGCGCGAACGGTCTCGTAGAGCAGTTGTTCGTCTTCATCGTTTGGCGTGCGACCGGCAGTCTCCTGGAGAAGCACCGCCAGCAGGCGAACGTACAGCCGGAGCGCCGTGCGGCTCTGGGGCCGCATCGCCAGCGTGGCGCGTGTGTCCGCGAGAGAGTCGCGGTGGAGCTTCAGCCTGACCGCGGGATCCTCGATCAGGTCGGCCATGCTCAGCTTCGCGTCCGCCCGTGCGTAGAGAGACAGCGCGCGCCCGGGGTTCCTCGCCACCAGACGTTGAATCAGACCGAGCCGCTGTTTGATCACCGCCCGCTGGCGCTCCGGGCTTCCCGCGAAGCGCCGCATCCGTTCATAGCTCCAGGAGAGGTTGTCGAGCGCTTCATCGCTCGCCTCCGGCCGGCCGGCGAGCTCCTCGTCGATCGCGAGCGCAGACTCGTAGTAACGTCGCCCGGTTTCAATCTGCCCGCGATCGATATAGATGTCGCCGATCTTCACCAGATTGATCGATCGGTCCATCAGGAACCGCTCGTCCCGCCCGCGGTCCGCCATGTGCGTATCACGGATCGCGAGCGCCTCCAGCCGCGCGCGGAGCGCCGCCTCCGGATGCCCGGTCTCGTGCTCAACGTCGCTCTCCAGGATGAGAAGCCGCGCCGTCCCCATCGTGATCTCCGCGTCCTCGGGATGGCGGGCGTGCAGTTCCATTGCCCGCGGTCGCACCTGTTCGATCCAGGCTCGGCGCTCGTCCTGCGTTCCCTGCGAATCCGCGATCCGCCGCACGCCCTCGTTCAGGAGCACCGCCACGACATCGCGGGCCACCGCCGCGTCGGCCATCGCCCGCCGTCCGGTCCAGCTCACCCAGACCATCGCGCAGATCACCGCGAGCGTGCAGGCGAGCGTCGTCGCCGAAAACCCCTTCCGGCGGCACACGAACTTCCGCAGCGAGTACAGCGCACCGGCCTCCCGCGCCGAAACCGGCTCGCACCGCAGATACCGGCGCAGGTCGAGCGCCAGCTCCGACGCGGACTCGTACCGCTCCGCCCGATCCGGCGCCGCCGCCTTCAGGACAATCGCCTCGAGATCACCGCCCCGCAATCCGCGCACGACATCTCCAAGACGCGGAGCCTCCCCGCCACTCTCCTCCATCGCCATGTCCATGTACGTCTTGCCCTGCCGATCCGGCGGCTGCCCGCCAGCCAGCACTTCAAAGAGAATGATGCCCAGGGCAAAGACGTCCGCACGGACATCCAGATCGTCGGTACGCCCCGAAAACTGCTCCGGACTCATGTAGGGGACTGTCCCCGCGATCGTCGACTTGTCCGCCGCGGCAGGCGCCGCTTCGATCGTCTTGTCGGCCAGGTGCGCGATTCCAAAGTCAACGATCTTCGGCTGAGCCTCCTCCGAGACCATGATGTTCGCAGGCTTGAGATCCAGGTGCACGATGCCGCGCCGGTGTGCATGCTGCACGGCATCGCACACCAGCGCCATCAGCTCCACGCGCCCCCGCACGTCGAGTCGGCGCGACAGTGCGAAGTCGGTGATCGGCCGCCCCCGCGCCATTTCCATTGCGATGAAAGGCCTCGCCTCGCCGCCGGAGGTATCAATCCCCGCCTCGTAGATCTGGGCGATCCCCGGATGCGAAAGCCGCGCCAGCGTCGTCGCCTCCGCCTCGAACCGGCGCAGCGCCCGCGCCGACGTGGCGCTCGTCCGCAAAACCTTGACCGCGACGGACCGGTGTGTCTTGGGCTGCTCGGCCTCGTAAACAGCGCCGGACTGTCCCTCCCCCACCCGCCGGATCACCCGGTACGCGCCGACCTGTGCCGGAATTTCTTCCGGCGCACGTTCCATGCTCAGGAGCCCCTGCGATGACGGCAAACCCCACAATCGCTGCGCCTCATCCACCTCGGGCAATGCCCCCTCGTCGGCGAAGAGCGACTCCACCTCCGCCCGCAGGTCCTCATCCCCCTCACTCAAGCGCGCGATCACTTCCGCCCGCTCCGATTGCTCCACCCGCGCCGCCGAGGCAAAGACCGCCTTGATGCGCTGCCAGCGCTCACGCATCCCGCCCGTGTCGATAGCACCGGCCGGAAAGCCGGTGCCACGGTCCGGGTCCAAGGAAGGGGTTTTGTCCGCGTTGCCCATCATGCCGTCTTCGTGCGCAATCCTCTATAGCACCATGCGCCATTTTCAGCGCGCGGCCTTGTTTTTCAACGCGTGGGCCAGCCACGCCCTCGCGATCCGCCACTCTTCTTCCGCCGTCGAGCGGCTGATCTGAAGTGCCGCCGCCGCCTCTTCCACGCTCAGCCCCGCAAAGAACCGCAGATTGACCAACTCCGCCCCCCGCGGGTCGATCGTCTCGAACCGCTCCAGGGCATCGTGCAGGTCGAGAATGTCCACCAGCGGCACGGGATCGGGCGCCGGAACATCCGGCGACGGCGCCCCATTCAGCGAAAGTGGCCGGACGCCGTTCCCCCGCTTCTCCGTGTTCCGTCGGCGCGCGTGATCCACAAGCACCTGGCGCATGACCTTCGCTGCGACTCCAAGTGTTCCGGCCGGTCCCTGCCCGGCCTTGGGCTCGGCTTCCTTCACCAGGCGCACAAACGCCTCGTGAACCAACGCCGTGGCCTGAAGCGTGTGACCGGCCTGCTCCCGGTTTATCAGGCCCGCCGCCATTCGTCTCAGATCGCCATAGAGACGAGCGATGTCCTCGGAGGTCATGCCACCGGAATCTGCACTGGTCCGGCCGGATTGGGAGACCATACCAGACACTTTTCTAACTCTAACACCCGGAACACTGACATCCGCACAACTTTGTTCAAAACGAAAATCCCATTCTTGCTGTTTTTCACCAAGGGCCCCCACCCCTCCCCGCGCATTAGGGGGTAGGGCGGTGGTTCCGTTCGGGTGGCAATAGTCGTGGGGCTCGCTCGAAGGGTTAATGCAACGGCAAGGCCGTCGGACCCTCGCGTCCCACCGCCAGACCGTTTTTGCCCACCGCGAATTACCCAACTCCACAGCGGCTTGAGATCGATTTCTCAAACCGACCCACGCCGCCAGATGTGTGTGCGCCCCCCGCACTTGCGGTGTTATCGGGCGATGAAAACCGGCGTGCGGCGACCTGTCCTAGCCGTAGTATCTGAGCCCGGAGCACACCATGCGAGCGACCGCGTTCCTGGTAACGGCAACGATCGGCGTTTGCAACACGATCCCGTGTCGGGCCGCCGATGTTGTGTACCTGAGCGACTACCTCGGCGTCCCGAGCGGAACCGCGGCGACCGCCGAGAATCCACCGTTCACGACGATTCCTTTCATCGCTCTTCCCCACGGCTTCGGCGCCGATTGCCCCGGAAACTGGACAAACATCAAGATCCACTTTCGGGACTCTGGAACGTTCGAAAAGGGTATCGGTCAGCATCCGGGCGAGTGGGACGCCAGGCGCATCGACTTCCATCTCGGCCCGATCGGGGCCGCGGCCGGCCGCCCGCTGCTTTCCTTCCGCGCCCGCGTCGGCGTGGAGGATCAGACCTCGACAAACAACAACGGCGGGGTTTTCGAGGTGCTGGTGGATAACGTCCTGAAATCCAGCACGCCGGTGAACGGGCGTCTCGCACCGAGCGTGCCGATCGCGGTCGATCTCGCGGGCGCGGGCACACTCTCTCTCGTAACGACCCGCACCGGCGATTTCAATTCCAACCACATGTGCTGGGCCGATGCCTCGATCTCGCTCGGCACTCCGTGCCTTGGCGATCTCAATCGCGACGGCCTGGTGGACGATGCCGACTTTGTCTTCTTCATCGCGGCGTACGACATCCTCGAATGTGCCGACCCGTCGATGCCCGCCGACTGCCCATCTGATTTCAATCACGACGCCCTCGTTGACGACGCCGACTTCAGCCTCTTCGTCCTCGCATACGACGCCCTGCTCTGCCCCTAGCCCGACGCACCAATCGTCCGAGAATGCGAGGCCTGCGATTTGGTTGACCTCGCCGAACAGATTTGTCACACTGATTCGGGAGGTTTCCATGCGACGAATACGCATGTTGTTCGCACACGCCGCCCTTGCGTCGGGCGCCCTCGCCGCGTTCCAGCCCGGCGATCTCGTGCTCGTCACGGGTGCCTCGGGCGTCGGCCCCGGCATTCAGCCCGCTGTTCTGCTGATCAAGACCGCGCCGTGGTCCGCGATACCCGTGCTCACCGGAAACAGCATCGACGGCATCGGAGCGTACGACGCGTTCAGAGACCGCATTGTCATCGTTCGCGCCAACAAGTTCGTTTCGCTCGTTGACTCTACCGGCGCCAAGACCGAACTCCCCTACCCGGGCGATCAGGACGCGACCCTCGTTGCCCCGACCGGTGACGGGCGCATCTACTTTTTGCGCATCGGAAAGATCTCGTTCTTTGATGCCGCCGGAACCGTCCACGACCTGCTCGCCGTATCCGGGTCTTCGCCATACGCCCCCACCCGCACGTTCAAATGCATGTGGTTCGACGCCCGCACCAACAGCCTGGTCTTCGGCGGCTCACTCGGCGCCAACCCGCTGCTCGCCAAGCTTCCGCTGGTGGCCAACGGTTCGCGCATCGCGTCTGCCGCGGAAGAGGCACCACTTTCGCTTCCGGGAATCTCGGGAGGCGTTGTCGTCGGAATCTCCACCGGCCCCTCGAATCTGGCCTTCGTCAAGATCGACGACAATTCAAACAATCCTGCCGCACGCATGGTCGTGCTCGACACCGCCGCCATGCAGGTCTCGCTCTTCGCCTCCAGCAACTACTTCGGCGTGGGCGCCGAGGTCGCCGGCTGCTACCACGCCGGTCTCAACGTCGCCGTCTCGCTCGACACGCTCGGCGACAACCTCCGCACCTTCGTCTCCAATTCCTCCGGCGCCGGCGCGATCGTCCTCAGCGGCACCGTCTCCTCCGCCGGAGGCAGCAGCGAGCTGGCCACCATGTTTCCCATCACCGCGAAGGCGAATCCCTGCCCCGCCGACCTAAACCACGACGGGATCGTGGAAGACGCCGATTTCTCGCTCTTTGTTTTCGCGTACAACATCCTTGATTGCACCGATCCGGCCATGCCCGCCGGGTGCCAGGCAGACCTAAACCACGACGGTCTCGTTGACGATTCGGATTTCAGCCTCTTTGTCGTGGCGTACGACGCCCTTCTGTGCCCTTAGGGCGCGGCATCTCCTCAGGAGAATCACCGGCGGTGGACCGGGCGTGGGCCGAGGCCGGATGGTTCGCTCCGTCCACCTACCCCGTGCGGTGGCACACAGGGTTAATTCCTGCTCATTTACACCCTTGGTCCGAAAATCACTCTCCTCTTCGTCGCCAATTTCGTACATCCCTCTACCACCCTTCCTGTTCAACCTTTAGAATTCGCTCTGATTCACTCCTGCGGGTATTCCCCGGGGCGGAGGAGGCCCCCCATGGCAGTCCATCGCTGGCTTGTCTGTTTTCTCATGTTGGTAGCCGCATACCCGGCCCTCGCCGGCCCGCGCCTGCCCAAGGTGCTCTACATCCATTCCGACACCCTGCTTCCGCTCAACGTGTCCGACGTGACGTCGAAACTGATGAGCTCCGGACGCTTTGCCGCCGTGGACGAGTTTAACGCAGCGCTCGCCACTCCCACACTCGCCCAGCTCGCCGATTACGACGCGGCCCTCGTCGCCGCCAACCTGCCGTGGCTTGATCGCGCCGCTCTGGGAAATGTGCTGGCGGACTTTGTTGACACCGGGCACGGCGTGGTGCTCGCTCCCTTTACCAACACCGGAACGACGGCAACGTCGCTCGGAGGCCGCTGGACCAACGCGTACAACAGCATCCTTCCATCACCCAATATCGTCGGCCCGGCAACGCTCGGCACTCTGTCCCTTCCGTACTACCTCCCGAGCACCGGCGTGCAGACATTCAGCGGCGGCACGTTCTCCTACCGCCCGAGCAGCACGGCGCTCCAGGCCGGCGCAGCGCTCGCCGTTTCGTGGTCCGACGACAAGCCGCTCTCGGTGATCGGTCCCCTCCAGAACCGCGCCGATATTGGCTTTTATCCCCCTTCGAGCGACGCCAACCCGGGCTACTGGAACAAGGCGACCGACGGCATCAAGCTGATGGTCAATGCCCTGCTCTACACCATCCGGCCAAAGGTGCTCATCTGCGCCGCCGCCTCGCTCATGAACAGCATCACCGATCCACGCTTCACCGAACCGAAGGCCAACCTTGTCGGCACCGGGTACTTCGGGGCGATCGATCTCTTCGACGCAAACCTCGCCACCCCCACCCTCGCCCAACTCAAGAATTACGACATCGTCTTCACCTGGTCCAATGTTCCGTACTTTGACCCGGTCGCGATGGGAAATGTGCTAGCAGACTACACCGACTGGGGCGGCGGCGTCGTCGTTGCCATGTTTGCCAGCGCCGGATCCGGCAGCGCCCCCCTCGCCGGGCGGTTTGTTTCCGGCGGCTACCAGCTGATCAACCCCGCCGGGTTGACCAGCAACTCCCCTGCAACTCTGGGTGCGGTTTCCTATCCGTCACACCCCACCATGAATCTCGTCGCCTCCTTCAACGGAGGTTCCAGCAGTTTCCGCCCGACAACCACCTCGCTGCCGTCCAACGCGATCCAGATCGCTCAGTGGTCCGATGGAAAGCCCCTCATTGTCGCCTCGGCAACGATGCACAACCGTGCCGACCTCGGCATGTACCCGCCCTCGTCGAATGTCGTTCCGACCTTCTGGTCCATCTCCACCGACGGCACGCGGATCATGGCCAATACGCTGCTCTACACAGCACGGCCGTACATCGGCATCCTTCATTCCGAAACCAACATCCTGACCTACGTCACCCAGAATCGCCTGCTCCTTCAGAAGCGGTTCAGCGCCGTTGACCTGTTCACCGCCCTCCAGACCGCGACGCCGACCGCGGCACAACTCCGCCCGTACTCCGCCCTTCTGCTCTGGGGAGACAACAATTTCCTCGACGCCGCGGCCCTCGGAAACACGCTTGCCGATTACATTGACTCCGGCGGCGGCCTTGTCGAGGGCATCTATTCCAACGTGAGCAACCCCGCGGCTTCCAACAGCCGGCCCAAGGGGCGGTGGATCACCCAGGGATACGACATCACGCCCGAATCGTCACTCGCACCCGTGCTCTCGGGAACCAACGCCACCCTCGGGACGGTCCTTGAACCCGCGAGCCCGATCGCGACGTTTGTTCGCAAGTTCGACGGCGGCACCGGCAGCATCCGCCAGAGCACCAACCCGAACCTCCGCGGCCGCCGCGTGATGGAATGGTCCGACGGCAAAATGCTCGCCAGTATTCACAATTTCCGCCGCCGGGTGGATGTCGGGTTTTTCCCGCCATCTTCAACGGAATACACGCCGGGATGGGTCGTCCGAACGGACGGAACCGTGCTGCTCGCCAACGCCCTCGACTATGTCTCGGCCTTCAAGCCGTGCCCCGGCGACTTCAACGGAGACCGCGTTATCGACGACACCGATTTCGTGCTCTTCGCCGGCTACTACGACAATTTCAACGATCCCCGCGGCGACCTGAACGGCGACGGCGTCACCGACGATCCGGACTTTGTCACCTTTTCAATCGGTTACGACCGACTGAACTGCCCCTAACCCTGAACTGCCCCGATTGCCGTTCGCACCCTCTGCTTGCTCTTTGCCTCAGGAAAATTGCTTGGTGATTCCCGACCCCCTTGGGGAGCAGCCCTGTTACTGGACGTGGCCAGTCTGGGGCACCGGTTCTCTATTTCCCCTTGAGGACTGCCACTTTTGTCTTGAGACAAAGACCCCTCCCAGTTACTCTTAACGAATCGTCGAGCACGCTCTTCGCGGGCGGTCTCTTCTCAACACTCAGAGAGGGATGGAATGATCCAAAGAAATCGTATCGGTACCCACAGGAATGCGTGCTTCTCTTCCTGCTTGGGGGTTGTGTTATCTGTCGGCATGTGCTTCTCCGCGCTCGGTGCACCCCGCGCCGAACAGCCGGCCAACTCCGACAGGGTCGGGATCTACGAGCCGTGGAATGTCCTCCAGGACAAGCTCTCCGATCGCACGCTCGGCGCCAACGCATTCGTCCGCCCCGCCGGCGGACGCCAGGCGCTGCTCGACATGGGCAAGATCCAGACGCTGCTCGCCGGCGCGCCGATGGAGGCCGACGCCAACCAGCAGGTTGCGGTCGGCATCGCTCCGGCGCCAGCCGTGATCGCACTTCCCAAGCCCGACGGATCGTTCGAGCGCTTCGAGGTCGTCGAGTACTCCATCATGGAGCCCGCCCTCGCCGCCCAGTTCCCTGAGTTCAAGACCTACATCGGCACCTCGATCGACAGCCCGCAGTCGCAGGCACGCATCGACGTCACCTCGCTCGGCTTCCGCGCCCAGGTCCGCTCGATCGAAGGCTCGTACTGGATCGACCCGGTCACGATGGGCGATACCAACCTGTACACCAGCTACAGCAAGAGCGACATCGTCGAAGTCCAGCCCTGGACCTGCCGTTTCGATGATCTCCCCGAGAATCACGTCATCGCCGCCGACAATCCCTTCTCCGACCGCGTCGCTACCGGCACGACCCGGCGCGACTTCCGCACGGCCATCGCCGCGACCGGCGAATACACCGCCTTCTTCGGCGGCACGGTCGCGCAGGGTTTCGCCGCCATTACCTCCCTCATGAACCGCATCAGCGGCGTGTACGAAATGGACTTCTCCGTTCGCTTCATCCTGGTCGCGAACGAAACATCGGTGATCTATACGAACTCGGCCACCGATCCCTACAACAACACCGCCAGCTCCGCCCAGCTCACCGTCAACACCAACAACCTCAACAGCGTCATCGGTTCGGCCAACTACGACGTCGGCCACCTCGTGACCACCGATCCGGGTGGCGGCATCGCCGGCCTCGGCGTCATCTGCGGCAGCAACAAGGGCGCGGGTGCGACCGGCCTTGCCTCCCCCACCGGCGACGCCTTCGCCATCGACTACGTCGCGCACGAACTCGGCCACGAATTCAACGCCAATCACACCTTCAACGGCAGCGGCGGCTCGTGCGCCGGAGGCAACCGCAACGCCGCGACCTCCGTTGAGCCCGGCTCGGGCATCACCATCATGGCCTACGCCGGCATCTGCAACGCCGACGATCTGGCCCTGCACTCGGTCGCCTTCTTTCACGCCCGCTCGATCCAGGAGATCACCGCCAAGGTCGCCGCGGTTTCCTGCTACTCCTCCGTTGTCCTTGGCAACGCCATCCCGGTCGTCAGCGCCGGTTCGGCGTTCACGATTCCGATCCAGACCCCCTACGCCCTCACCGGCTCTGCCACCGACGCCGACGGCGACGCTCTGACCTATTGCTGGGAGCAGAACATCACATCCACCGCCGCACAAGCTGCCACCGGTGGCATTTTTCCCGACGTTGGAAACAACGCGTACCAGCGCTCGTTCGATGCGATCAGCAGCCCGACCCGCACCTTTCCGCAGCTCGCAAACCTGCTGGCCAACACCTTCACAAAGGGCGAGCAGCTGCCCAAAACCAGCCGCAGCATCCCCTACCGCCTGACCGTCCGCGATGGCAAGGGCGGCATGAACTTCGCCGATGTGAGCATCACCTCGACGACCACCTCCGGCCCCTTCCTTGTCACGTCTCCCAATACCGCCGTTACCTATGCCGGCCTCAGCACCCAGACCGTCACCTGGAACGTCGCCAGCACGACCGCCGCTCCGGTGAGCTGCGCCAATGTTGACATCTTCCTTTCCACCGACGGCGGCAACACCTTCCCGACGATGCTCGCCTCGGCCGTTCCCAACAACGGCTCAGCAAACGTGACCATCCCCAACACCGCGACGACGACCGCCCGCATCAAGGTCAAGGCCAACGGCAACATCTTCTTTGACATCAGCAACGTCAACTTCACCATCACCGCGGCTGCCGTTCCACCCGCGGATCCGACCAGCCCGCTCGCCACGCCCGGCAGCGTCTGCCCCGGCGGCATCTCGTCGCTCTCCGTCGCCAACCCCGGCGCCGGCATTGTGATCGACTGGTACACCGGTTCGTGCGGCGGTTCGCTCGTCGGCACCGGCAACCCCCTCAACGTCTCCCCCGGCGCCAGCACCACCTACTTCGCCCGCGCCCGCCGCACTTCCGACAGCCAGGTCTCGACCGGCTGCGCCTCCGTCGGCGTGACGGTCAATCCCAACCCGGTCGCCCCGACCAGCGTCACCAGCAGTGGCGACAATCTCTGCCAGTACGACTCGGGCAACATCACCCTCAACGTCGTTGGCGGATCGGGCAGCACGATCCGGTGGTTCACCGGCTCCTGCGGCGGCACGGTCATCGGCTCCGGTCTCGGGTCGTTTGTCATCGCCTCCCCCACCGTCACGACCACCTACTACGCCCGCTGGGAAACCTCCTGCGGCGTCTCGAGCTGCGCCAGCGTGCTCGTCACCGTCCGTTCCTGCCCGGCCGACTTCAACTGCGACGGCCTCGTCGAGGATGCCGACTTCGTGCTCTTCGCAAGCGCCTACAACGTCTTTGATTGCTCCGACCCGTCGATGCCCGCGGGCTGCCCCGCCGATATCAACGGCGACGGCTTTGTCGAGGACGCCGACTTCGTTGTCTTCGCCAGCGCCTACGACGCCTTCTTCTGCCCTTAAGGCCGCTCCAACAACCCCTTGATCCCCGTCCGCCCGGCCCTTGGCCGGGCGGTTTCTTTTGGATCCGCCGGGCCGAGTGCCTGCAAAGAACATGACCCTTTCTTGTCGTCCCGCAGCGCCAAGGCCTCGTTCTTCCGCTTTCCGTGCTGGGGCAGGGAAGGTGCTCGCTTTATCGCTGGCTCGCGGATCCTCTCCCGGTATGCTGTTCTCGGCATCGCCCAGCGCGAAAGAGCCAGGGGGAACCATGCTTCGAGTTATTATTTTGTCGCTTGCCACACTCTGTGCAACCGGCGCGGGCGCCCAGACCGCCCCGCCTCAACAACTGCTGGCACCGTTCGGCGGAACCGGAGAATTCTTCGGATCTTCGTGCGCGATCGACGGCGACACGCTCGTTGTCAGCCGGCAGTACGCGACCGTGCCCAGCCTGCGTGCCAGCGGCGCCCTTGTCTACCGATGGAACGGTTCGGCCTGGGGCTTTGAAGCCGAATTGGTCGGTTCGGGCGCGTCGGCGGGCGACGGCAGCGTCTCGCCGGTTGCGATCAGCGGCAACACCGTGGTCTTGGGAAACTCGTACAACAACAACGGCCCCCAGTGGGCCGGAACGGCGTACGTCTTTGTTCGAACCGCCGCGGGCTGGATTCAGCAGGCCAAACTCGACCCGCCCAGCCCGGTGGGATTTCAGCATTTCGGCCACAGCGTTGCCATCGACGGCGACACCATTCTGGTGGGAATCGCAAGCCAGGATTTCAACGAGAAGGGGCGGGCGCACGTCTTCGTCCGCACGGGAACCACTTGGTCCTACCAGACGCAATTGACCGCCTCAGACGGCGCCGCGAACGACCAGTTTGGATACAGCGTCGCGGTCACCGGCGATACCGCCGTCGTCGGAGCCTTTCAGGACCAGATCGGCGCTAACGGTTTTCAGGGCTCGGCCTATGTCTTTACCCGCACAGCAACCGCCTGGACCCAAAGGCAAAAATTGACCGCTTCCGACGGCACCGCCGACGATTCCTTTGGTTCCAGCATGGCCATCGACGGCAACACGCTGCTCGTCGGGGCGTTCCTGTGCGATGCGGGTGGCGGCGTTTACCGGCAGGGCGGGGCCTATGTCTTCACCCGAGAATTCGACGGGATGTGGCACCAACAAGCCCGGCTCTCTGCCTCAATCCCAACCAACGACGCCCGCTTCGGCAGCAGTGTGGCCATACGTGGTGATTACGCCCTTGTTGGCGCTCCCAATACCAACATCGGGGCTGTCACTCAGGCCGGTGCCGCCTTCTTCTTTCGGCGTTCCGAATCGCTCTGGACTCAGACCGACAAAATTGTCGTACCCGACGGGGCCACGCTCGATCGATTGGGGTACGCAGTCGGCCTGAGCGACTCGACCGCTGTCATCAGTGTGTCCGGAGATGATATTGGCGCGGCGGCAGATCAAGGCTCGGCCCTGGTCTTCTCCCGCGTCGGCAGTTGTTTGCTCCAGGGCGAGAACCGCGCTGTCGCGTCCGACGCCGCCGCCAACGACTACTTCGGCTTCGCCGTCGGTCTCAGCGGCAACACCGCCGTCGTCGGGGCCTTCGGCGACGATGCCGGCGCCGTCGTCGATCGGGGATCGATCTACGTTCTCGCCCGCAGCGGCAGCACATGGGACCAGATTGCCGGTCCGCTCGGCACGCCGGACAGCACCACCTCCGACAACTTCGGACGCGCTGTCGCCATCCACAACGACTCCCTTATCGTCGGCTCGCCCTTCCACAATGTGGGCGCGAACGCCGATCAGGGCACCGCCTACGGATTCGCTCGCTCGGGCTCCATGTGGAACCTCCAGACCATCATTCTGAAGGCCTCCGACGGCGCCGCCTCCGACTTCTTCGGATTCTCGGTCGGCATCAGCGACTTCACCGCCATCATCGGCGCGTACGGCGACGACACCGGCGCCGTCCTTGACCACGGCTCGGCATACATCTTCACCAAGTCCGGGCTTTTCGGCGACTGGACTCAGAACTCCAAACTCCTTGCCCCCGATCTGGCCGCGGGAGATTTCTTTGGCTACAGCGTCGCCATCTCCGGCGACACCGCCGTGGTCGGGGCCTACGGCAAGGCGGGCAGCAAGGGCGCCGCCTACGTCTTCGTGCGTGAGGGGGGCGTCTTTGCCTACTCCGCCAAGCTCCAGGCCGGCGACGGCGTGGCCGGCGATTCGTTCGGCATCAATGTCGCCATCGAAGGGGACACCATCGTGGTCGGCGCTTCCAAGGCCAACGCCGGAAGGGGCGCCGCCTATGTCTTCGCCCGCTCGGGGGGAGTTTTCAGCCAGGTCGCCAAGCTGGGCGCCTCCGACGGTTCCGCCGGCGACAACTTCGGCCTGAGCGTCGGCGTCTCCGGGTCCAACATCCTGGTCGGCGCCTGCTCCGACACCATCGGCAACAAGGCCAACGCCGGCTCTTGCTACGTCTACACCAGCGCCTCGGGCACACCCGCCGGGCCTTATGTCTCCGAGAAGAAGTACGTCCCCACCACCGTCGGCGCCGGTGACTTCTTCGCGTTTTCCTGCGCCATCTCCGGCACCTCCCTGATCGGGGGTTCGAGCGGGTCGAACGGCGGCAAGGGCGCCGTCACCTTCTTCGACGTTTTCGATGCCGGCCAGAACACCGTCCTCAACACCTCCACCGGCACGCTCTACCCGACCGTGCCCGGAGCCATGGCCGCCGCAACTTCCGGCCAGTCCATCCTCGCCTCCGCCGGGGCCTTCAACACCGCTCCCCTCAACTTCGCGGGCAAGTCCTTGTCTGTCGCCAGCCGTTCCTCGATCAGTCTCAACTACACATCGCTGCTCACACTGAACGCCGGGAGCTCGCTCTCCAGCGGCTCGGGCTTCCCCATGGACATTTACTGTCCGGCGCAGACCCCCGCCGACGGCGGTCGCGCCACCCTCTCGGCCAACACCATCCGCTTCGGCAATCTCGCCAGCGTCTTTGTCAACAGTGGCGAACTCTTCCTCAACGCGCCGATGTCGGAATTGAGCGGCAGCACCATCCTCCGCGCCGCCGGCTCGGCCGTCACGGCCTCCGGCGACCTGGCCTTCCGCGGCGCGCTCAACGCCACTGTCGGCGGCACTCTCGCCGCGGGCGGAGATCTCTCGCTAGATGGCGTCTCCAATCTGTTCAACGCCAACATCAGCGCGGGCGGCGTGGTGCGAGTCTCGGATCAGGCCAACCTGCTGTATGTGGCGCTCGCCGCAAGCGACTTTGTCAGCAGCCCGAGCGCCATCGTGACGTTGAGTGGCACCGTCGCGGGGCACGTATCCAACTTTGGCAAGCTGCTGATCTCCGCCGACCTGGCGGTCCTCGGCGGCTTTGTCAACAACCCGGGCGCGGTCCTCAACCTGGGCAACAACTCCATGTACCTCTTCGGGTCGATGGCGCAGAACGGAACGCTGACCGGGACCATCAACGGTTGCCCGAACTGCCTTCTGTCTCCCTCTCAGGGGTTCACGATCGAGCAGTCGTTGACGCTCGGTTCCGAGGCGGTGCTCTCCTTCACCGGAACCATCGAGGTCGGGGGCGCCTTCGATGCGGAACTGATCGATCCTTTGCAGTTCGAGATGCGTGCCGGTGCCCTCCGCATGAACGCGGGGGTTGGAGGCTCGTTCGCGGGCACACGCACCCTCGAGGTCATGAGCCATGACTACGGCGCGGCCGGCGCCGCGGTGCGGCCCCTCGTCCCTGGGTCGTACCCCATCGCCTCGCTCGAACTCGGCC
This sequence comes from Phycisphaerales bacterium, assembly GCA_044221315.1. Lineage (GTDB taxonomy): Bacteria > Planctomycetota > Phycisphaerae > Phycisphaerales > UBA1924 > JAFEBO01. The sequence continues at coordinate 114,156 of JBGAPK010000010.1, forward strand.
CCGCCCCAACCACCGTCACGCTGGCGGATGTTCGCGACAACGACGCCAACGGGCAGGGCACAAAGGAAGCCCTCTACCTCGACTCCCTCATCGTCCCCCTCGGCAGCCGCCTCAACACCGGCGCGATCCGGGTCTACGCCCGCGCGGCGACCATCAACGGCACCGTCGACCACCCCGGCAACATCTTCACCCTCCCTCCGCCCTGTGATGCCGACCTTGCCATCGACTCCTTGGTGGACGACCGTGACTTTGAAGTCTTCGCCGCGGCGTACACGCTCCTGGACTGTGCCGACCCGCATATGGCCACCGCCTCACGGTCCCTTCCCGGCGGCTGCCCTGCCGACCTCAACGAGGACCGCGTCGTGGATGACGCGGACTTCAACCTCTTCGTCGCTTCGTACGACGTCCTCCTTTGCCCCTAAGCCCATTACCCAACCCACTTGATTCCCTCCCGCCCGGCTCTCGTCTGGGCGGTTTTTTTTAGGGTTCCTTCGCCTTTTTGTTCCCACGCAACCACGGAAAAACTCCCGCGTATCCCCCAAAGAGGTTGTCCGTTCAGCCTGTTTCTGTCGCACGGGACTTCGTAGCCCATCCCGCACGCCCACCCCGTAAGCCCAGCTCGCCCATCGCAGCGCCCGCGGGGTACGGCATTACCCGGAGGTACCAGACCATGCACTCCCGCCCCGCACTTTGCCTCGCTCTGCTCACGGCCGGCGCTGCCGCAATGGCCCTCCGCTCCGGTCCCGCACCCGAACCCGCCGCGCCGCTGTCCGAAATGGGGCCCGTCTCGATCTGCTTGGCTCCCGGTACTCCGGTCACGCCGGAGTTGCAGGCGCGTCTCGAGGCGGTGAACCGCGCTATCGCGGCCTACCTCGACGTCGACCCGAACAACCCCTTCGAGGACCGCTACAAGCTCGCCTCGCGATGGTCGGGCGGGCAGGGCACGCCGCGTGTCATCACGTGGTCCTTCGTCCCCGACACCGTCAGCATCACCGGCGCGCCCAACATCGGCGAACCGACCAGCAACAGCAGCCTCTTCACGACGTTCGACGCCAAGCTCGCCCGCGCGACCTGGATCTCCCGCTTCCAGGCCTGCTTCGACCGCTGGGAAGCTCTTACCGGAATCGACTTCCAGCGTGTGACGGTCGCCGGCCAGGATTGGGACGACGGCGCCGCCTGGGGCAGCGCCCTCAGCGCGACCCGTGGCGACATGCGCATCGGGATGCACCCGATCGACGGCTTCAACGGCATTCTCGCCTACTGCTACTTCCCCTCCAACGGCGACATGGTGCTCGACAAGAACGACGCCACCGGCAACAGCAACTTCTTCAATTCCTCCAGCACGCACGTCTTCCTCCGCAACACTGTGACGCATGAGATGGGCCACGGCCTGGGCCTCAACCACGTCTGCCCCTCCATCGGCACCAAACTCATGGAGCCCTTCCTCAATCTGGGCTTCGACGGCCCGCGACACGACGACGTCCGCGCCCTCCAACGCCACTACGGCGATATCAACGAGCCCGACAACACCGCCGCCACGGCCGTTTCGTCCGGCGCCATCAGCGCGGGACAGTCCCACACGCTGGGCACCATTCCGGGCGTCGCGATTTCCAATTCCTCCACTCTTTCCATCGACGCAAACGGCGAGGTCGATTATCACTCCTTCTCCACCAGCCAGATCCTCCTCGCCACCGTCTCACTCACACCGCTCGGGCTGACGTACGACAGCTCCATCCAGAACCTCGACGGCACGTGCGCCAGCGGCAGCAACTTCGATTCGCTCGCCGCGGCCGACCTGATGTTTGACGTGCGCACCCCGGCCGACTCGCTCATGACTACGGTCAACTCGAGTGGCGCCGGCGCCCCCGAAACGCTCGTCGGCGTGCTCCTCTCGCCGCCGGGCAACTACCTCGTCAAGGTCTACGAGAACGGCACTCCCGCCGAGAGCCAGATGTACCAACTCGTCATCTCCACGCCCACCGCCTGCACAGTCACGGCGTCGGACACGCTGCCCAACTACGTCTCACTCACCTGGACCCATATCCCGAACAACACCGGCTACATCATCAAACGCAACATCCTGCCCCTCGAGGCCGGCGCCGTGCAGGTCGGCACGTCCGCGACCAATTCCTTCCTCGATACCACCGCCCCCGACAACCACACGCAGTACTACTACGTCTACGCCACCCAGTTTGGTACCTCGCGCCTCGTCGGAAACGACCCCGGATTTGCCAAGTGCTCCGGCGACCTCAACAACGACGGCCAGGTCAACGACGCCGACTTCAGTCTGTTCGTCGCGGCGTACAACCTGCTGCTCTGCTCCGACCCCGCCATGCCCGCGGGCTGCCCATCGGACCTCGACCGCGATACGGATGTTGATGATGTCGACTTCTCGATCTTCGTGGGGGCGTACGACGCGCTGCTCTGCCCGTAAGCGCGCAGCTCGATGAAATGCAACGCCGGTTCCAGCGAAATGTCCTTGAACCGCGAACGCCCCCTTGGTAGCGTGGATCCTCAACCCGCCCGCAACCCGGGCGCAGGAGCGATTCATGAAGCCTGTCGAATTCGCGATGATTGCGGGCATTACGCTGGCACCTCTCGCCGCCCGCTCGCAGGTGTTTTCGGACCAGACATTCCCCAACGGCGACTGGATGCTCGAGACCGTGTACGACACCACGCCCTCGCAAGGGGCGCTCTGCCTTGGCACTCAGGTTGATTCCGGCCTTCCGGGCTTCGGCCGCGCCGTCTCCCATCACTGGCAGATCACCCCCGGCGGCGTCAGCATCGCCTTCGCCCATCTCATGAACGGAACGCCGATCGATCCGTCCACGCTCAGCGGCATTGTGTCCATCTCCTTCTCTCTCGACATCATCGCCGACTCCGCGCCGTGGGTAAACGCGATCGGATTTGGGCTCGTGCTCCGACAGGGCGGTTCCTATTTCACGGCCGTGCACAGCGCCGCCATCGCCGGCGCGGGCTGGACACACATCGCGGGCACCGTGAGTGCCGCGCAATTCCTTGAGGCGCTCGGCGGCGCGGAGAAGCCCGATCTCTCCACTTCCGGCGCTCCCTTCCGGATCGGCTTCTATAGCGCCAACGGCGGGAGCGGCGGCTTCCTGACCAACGACGCGCGCGGGCGGGCGGACAACTTCAGCGTGCGATTCAACCGCACCTGCCCCGCCGACCTGAACGGCGACGGGCTGGTCGAGGACGCCGACTTCTCCCTGTTCGTCACGGCGTACGACCTGCTCGACTGCGCCGACCAGAACATGGCGCCAGGCTGCCCGTCCGATCTCGATGCAAGCGGGTTCGTGGACGACGCCGACTTTGTGATCTTCGTCGGAGCGTACAACAGCCTGCTCTGCCCGTAAGTTCGCCGCCGGGTCCCGCGCAGCTTCTTCATGCAAACCGCGGGCGGAAATCCTGCGGACCGAATGCGAACGTCGGCCCGAACATCGCATGAATGTGAAGAAACATTCGTGCAATTCGTCCCGGCAAAATCTCGGCCGGCGCTTGCATTTGCCGCTTCGGATTTAGACTGATCGCGGTGCGGCCGTCCCGCGCCCCGGAAGAAAAAGGAGATTCCCATGAACGTGCGAACGTCCGCCCCCGCGGTGGTTCTGGCCGGTCTGGCGCCGTGCCTCGCCCACGCCCAGATCTTCCAGATCGCAACCTACTCCCCCAACGTGTCCCAGGTCGCCAACGACGTCGTTGATACACGCGACTGCGGCTACACCACCGTCGGTACGCAGTTCGGACAGACGTTCGCCCCGCTCGGCATCGTCCAGCTCGACCAGTTCGACTCCAACGGCACGCTGTTCAACAACCGTCTGTACGGCATCGCCAACACCCAATCCGCCGGGTACACCCTCGTCGAAGCACGCGGCGGCGGTTACATCCTCGGCGCCGAGAACAGCTCCATCGGCGTGCTGGGCAAGTGGATCATCCGCACCGATGCCGCGGCCAATCTCGTCTGGAGCACGTTTCTCCCCGGCACCGCTTTCTTCAACGCGCCGCAGCGGGTCCTGGGTGTCAGCGTCTGGGAACTTGGAGATACCTCCATCGTCTCGGTGAACCGAGTCCTGAACTTCGCAAACGTTCCATTCGGCGGCGTGCTCTCCCGGCAACTGCCCAACGGCGTTTCGATCTTCACCCGGGTCTACAACACGACTTCTGCCGCCGGCGGTCCCCTCGCGACCGACTTCGCCGATGTCCGCACACTTCTTACCCCCGCCGCCCAGCCCGATCTCATCGTCGTGGGTAATGCGATGGACACGACCGGCCTCTTCCGCGCCATCGCCATCCGGTTTGATGTGAACGGAAACGTCGTCTGGGCCCGCTCCTATTCACTCCCCGGCACCAACATCTTCGCCGATTCGGTCGTGCGACTCCCCGATGGCGATGTCGTCTTCTGCGGCAGGCGCGGCGCCTACGTGCCGGGGCAGCAGGACCCGACCGACATGATCGTCGCCCGGATCGGCGCCGCCGCCGGCGCCCTCGCGTGGGCCGACACGGTGGACAAGTTCCAACCAGGCTATCAGGCGATTCGCTTTGACCCGACCGACCGCGACGTCGCCATCGCAGGAACCTTCGTCAACACCGGCACTCCCGCGGTCACGCGCACCGCGTCCATGATCAAGTTCCGGTCCAGCACCGGCGCCTTCGACGGCGCCGAGCTGTACAGCTCTTTCACCCCCGGCACGACGAACACCGGAAACGGGCTTACCTTCTTCAACCCTTGGGGCGGCCTGAATCTCGTAGGCGCAACCAACGACATCGCCCCCGCCAACGCCATCCTGATGGTCAAGAGCTTCACCACGCTCATAAGCGGCTGCCGCGAAGTCGCCTACACCCCGGGAGTCGCACCGGTGGTTCTCTCGATCGCCAACCTGCCACTGACGATCACTCCATTCAACGAGTTCACGAACCCGCAGGTTCTGTCCATCCCGTGGACCCAACTCCAGGCGCAGGCGTGCTTCAAGAAGCGCTGCGTCGGCGATCTCAATGGCGACGGACTTGTGGACGACGCAGATTTCGTGATCTTCGCCGCCGCCTACGACATCCTGATCTGCCCCACCGACCCGCGCTTCACCTGCTGCCCGGCGGATTTCAACGGGGACGGCCTCGTGGATGATGCCGACTTCGTCCTCTTCGCCAACGCATACGACGACCTGCTCTGCCCGTAACCCGGCGCTTTCCGCGGCACCGCGAGTGGCGGTTGATTCGCCGCGCCGATTCCTGATTCCGCTCGCCGCAGGACCGTTCCTGCGGCGAGCGTCTTTTGCCCGGTCGGCGGGATACTCACGTTGCGCCCGTTCCAACGCAGACGAACCGCCTGCTGAAGAAGACCAATCCGAATGCGAACGGACCGCCGCCGGGACGATTGCTTGCCGCCGGCAGCGATCGGACCCCTTCTCTTTCGGGTTGCACCAAGGAGCACCGCAATTTACACTGACACTCGTTGCGGGGGGTCTTCGTCGCTCGTCCGACAATCGGGGTGTCGCATGCACAACTACGTCTTACGGGTCTTGTCGCCATTCTCTACGCGCAGCGGATTGCTCCTCGCGCCGCTCGCGGGCGCCTTGTGGGGGTCGGCCGCTCCGGCCCAGATCTTCCAGATCGCCACGCACTTGCCCCCTTATTCGCAGGCCGCGAACGACGTGATTGACACGCGCGATTGCGGCTACGCCACGGTCGGCACGCAGATCGGTGTGGGGTTCAGCGCTGTGCTGCTCAACCTCTTTGACTCCAACGGCACCGAGTTCAACAGCCGCACCTACAACCAGTCGAGCATCCAGTCCGCCGGCTACACCCTCGTCGAGGCTCGCGCCGGGGGTTACATCCTTGGGGCCGAGAGCGGCGCCAACGCGACTCTCGGAAAATGGATCATCCGCACAGACGCCGCGACCAATCTTGTCTGGAGCAAGTTCCTTCCCGGCACCGCCTTCCACAACTCGCCCGAGCGGGTCCTGGGCGTCAGCGTTTATGAATTGGACGATCAGTCCATCGTCTCGGTCAACCGCGTTCTGAATTTCGGAAACATCCCCTTCGGCGGCGTGCTTTCCCGCCAGATGCCCAACGGCACGCCGGTGTTCACCAAGGTCTATAACACGTTCGACGCGGTGGCGGGCCGTCTCATCACCGACTTTGCCGACGTGCGCACACTGCGTACGCCGACCGCACAGCCCGACCTGATCGTCGTCGGAAACACGCGCGATACCTCGGGCATTTTCCGTGCCGTCGCGATCCGATTCGACGTCACCGGCGCCGTCATCTGGGCTCGCTCCTATTCGCTCTCCGACACCAACATCTTCGCCGACTCGGTGGTGTGCCTGCCCGACGGGAATGTTGTGTTCTGCGGCAGACGCGGCGCCTACGTGCCGGGACAGCAGGACCCTACCGACATGATCGTCGCGAAGATTGACTCCGCCGCCGGCGCCGTTCTCTGGGCCAAGAGCGTGGACAAGTTCCAGCCCGGATTCCAGGCTATCCGCTTTGACCCGACCGACCAGGACGTGGTGATCGCCGGAACCCTTGTCACCGTCTCCACCGGCGGCCCCCCGGTCACCACGCGCTCGGCGTCTCTCATCAAGTTCACCGCCGCGGCGGGAGGATTTGACGGCGCCGAGTTGTACAGCTTGTTTTCTCCCGGAAAATACGACACCGGCAACGGCGTGACTTATTTCACCCCTTGGGGAGGATTCAACCTCGTCGGCGGCACCAACACCTTCGTTTCCCCCGGCAACCAGCTTCTGATGGTCAAGACGTACACCACGCTCATCAGCGGCTGCCGCGAAACGAACTATTCCCCTCCCGTCGCCCCGGTGGCGCTCTCGACGACCAACCTGCCCCTCGAAATCACGTCAAGCACCCAGTCCGCCACTCCCCAGGTTCTTTCGACACCGGTGCATCAACTTCAGGCTGTGGCCTGTTTCACCACTCGCTGCATCTTTGATTTCAACGGGGATGGCATCGTGGACGACCCGGACTTCGTGATCTTTGCCGCTGCCTACGACGCGCTGATCTGTCCGACCGACCCGCGTTTTTCCTGCTGCCCGGCAGACTACTTCACCCTCGATGGCCTCGTGGATGACTTTGACTTCGTGTATTTCGCCTTTGCCTACGACGAACTGGTTTGCCCGTAGGCTCCCTGTCACCAGGGTCACGGAAGGCCGTCGCCACCAGGCAGGAAAGCCCCCGGAGGGCATCGGCGAACTCTCATTCGTATGTTCTCGGACCATGGCGGAGCTTTTTGGATTGCGTCGCAATTTGGGTCAATTTTCAACGGATTTGCCCTTCCTGCTTCGTTGGGCTTGGTTTTTCTCGCTGTTTTGGTTAGCCTAAGTGCCGCCGGGGGTCGCACTGGGATTGGCTCGATCTGTAGACCCCCCCGCAACGGAGGATTCCATGCGCACCGCTCAACTCGCCGTTCTCGCCTCGGGACTTTGCCTCTTGGCCTCGGCGGCATCGGCCCAATACGCCATCAAGTCCTACGTCATCGCGGGCGGCGGCGGCCAGAACGCCACCGGCGGGTCGTACACCCTGAGCGGCACGATCGGCCAGGCCGCGGCGTTCGCGCCCCCCTTCGCCACCGGCGGCACGTACTCGCACGCCGCGGGTTTCTGGTGGACCGTCGGCAACTGCCCGGCCGACTTCAATTTCGACGGCGTGGTCGACGATCTTGATTTCCAGATCTTCGTCCCGGCCTACAACGACCTGATCATTCCGCCGGCCAATCCGCTCTGCGACTTGAACTCGGACAATCTGGTGGACGACGCCGACTTCTCAATCTTCGTCGTCGCGTACGACGCGCTTCTCTGCCCCTGAGCATCACGCGGCCATAGAAATGCGAAAGGCCCGGCAATCGCCGGGCCTTTTTTCGATACTCCTGTTGCCTTCTATTTCTTCTGGTCGTCTTTCTTCTCGTCCTTTTTGGTTTCCTTCCCCTTGCGCACGAATGTGACCTCCATCATCTTCTCCTCCTTGCCGCCGGCGCCGGTCCGGTAGAACGTGCTCGTGTACGTGTCCTTCCCGGTGAGCACGATCACTTCCTTGGACTTCACGATCTTCCCGTGCTCGTCCGGTTCGTTTCCGTTGAGGGTCAGCGTCTTGCCGGACGCATCCACCGAACCGGTGCCCAAGGCCATATAGGTCGAGGCCGAATCGGCCCAGACGCGCTCGAACCGCTTCTCGTACGAGTTGTACCCCATCATTCCCTTGCCGTGGAAGAACTGGCCGGCGTAACGGCCGTCGTAGTCCATCGTGAGAAATCGGCCTCCCATCTCCATTTTGCTCGTCATGGATCCCTTGTCGGATTTCTCCGAGCCTTCCGCCTTCACCTCGGCCTCCCACTCGCCCTCGAGTTTCTCCATCCACTTGTGATTCGGGCCGGGCTTCGCGAGATCGTCCGCCGCCTTGGAATCCTGCGGCTTGCCGTCGGGCGCCTTGGAGGGCGCCTTGTCCGATGGCTTTGCGGGATCGGCCAACCCCAGCATCGAGAATCCGGACAGGATCGCCCCCACCGTTGCCGCCGCAATCGTCGTCCGCTTCATGTGCTGTCTCCAAGTGTGTGGTGCCGGCGCGTCGCGAAAGAAATCCGCGGCGAGCGTCTTGCGCAGTCTAACCGATCGCCGGATCGGCTAGGCGTACAGCCGGTGCACCCGCAGACCCTGGCGCTCGTACACATTTCGGCGCGACCATATCTCGTTCTGGTGCAGATGCGACGAGATCACCACGTCCGTCGCTCCGATCCGCCCCACCACGTCCGGCGCCATCACGGGACGCCCGAGGAACTCCTCGCCCTGCCGCCCGGGATCGTCATCGATGAACGCCCCAATTTCGGGCAGATACTCCCGCAGAACATGCGAGAGTTCGATGCTGTGCCGCCCGGTGCCGTGGACCGCGATCGTCCGGCCTTTCAGCGAATTCATCAGCAGCCGAAGCCTCGTGTCGGCATCGTCCGGCACGGTGCCGCTGCCAACCTGTCCGGGCGCCGACGTGAACGCGGTCTTCCTGCCGGGCGGCCACCGGCGCGGTTCGTCCGACACGACCCGTTCCACGAGCGCCCCGACCGCACGCGCATGGGCCGCGATGCTGTATCGATCCTCCACCGTGCGTCTGGCCTCCCGTCCCATGCGCGCAATGTCCGTCGGGCACAGGAGTGCAACCTGCTCCGCCAGCCGCCGCCCCATCTCCGGCGCGGTTTCTTCGGTCCCAACGAGAATCCCGTTCCGCCCGTGCTCGATCACTTCCGGCGCGCCGGAATTGTCCCGCGGCACGATGCAGCAGCACGATTCGCTCATCGCCTCGAGCATCGAGACGCTCAGCCCTTCGTACCGCGATGCCAGCACAAAGATGTCGCTCTCCCGGAGCAACTCGCGCACCCTTTCCGGAGACGCCCCCGGCACCCGCCGGAATGTCCGCGCGGCGCCGGCGGGACGCTCCGCGATCGCCCGGTCGATGTCCGGCGCCGCGGGCCCGTCGCCGACCAGTGTCAGCGTGTGCTTCCGCCCCCCGGCCGCCAGTTCATCCGACATCGCGATGAGCGCGCCGGTCCGTTTGACGCTCTCCTCCATGCGCCCTGTATAGATGATGCGGATCGGTCCCCGCTCCAGAATCGTCGCCCGTTCCGGCCCGATCTCCACTCCGCTCGGAATGTGCCGCACGTCGGCGGCGCGCGCCGGAATCTGCTCGCGGAGCACGTCGCACAGCGCTCCGCTGACGCCCACGACAGCGCTCAGTGCCGGCTCGTAGTGCCCGATCACCTTGGAGTCATAAGAGTTATCGCTGTGGGCCCATCCGATCACCCGCACATCCAGGGCCAGATCCCGCGTCAGTTCAGCGCAAGCCCCGAAACAGTCGCCGAGTTGCGTCGGCAACAGCACGACCGGTCCGCCTCCCCCAATCGTCAGGACGGAATCGCGGTACGCCCGGGCAAACGGCCGGATATCGCCGTTGGCATCCTGCAGGCGCTTCAAGAGGGCCAGGTCAAACAGGCGAACGCGCGGGTCGATCGGCGCGTTCCAGCGGGGTGTGTTGGCCGGCGCCCGGTGGAGCACCAGGCCGCAGGGCCGATCTGGGCAGAGTGCGTTGACCAGGCGTACCGCCCAGCTCGTCACGCCCCCGGCGGTCAATCCGCACGGAAGAATCACCAGAATGCCCGCGTCGGTCATGCCCTCTTTGTCGGCGCTTGCCCGCCCCGGCCTCAAGCCCGCCGTCGTGTTTCGTGGCAGCGCCCCTACGGCACCTCTGTCACGCACTCAACCGCCATTTCTCCGTCTTCGAGCCGCACTCCCAGCACGCGGACAAATCTGCCGTCCTCCAGTTTCAAGCCCGACTTGAGCAGCGGCGCCCTGCCCGTGGCGACGGACAGAATCCCGTTTCTTTCCGCCTTTCCCATTCCGTCGCCCCCGAGCAGTTCCCATCCTCCGATCGACACCGGCAGGGACAGCCTGCCCACTCCCGCCCTCGTTCCGACCAGCCACGCATTTCCCCCTTCAATCCGCACGCCGGCAGAGACGCTGACCACCCTGCCCTCCCCGCGGGCGCCCACAGAGGCGCCGACGTACGCCCTGCCCGCATCGAAGTGCGCCTGCAGTTCGCTGATGTCCGCCGGTAGCCGCACCGGCGGATCGCGATTGGCCAACCACTCCGCCAGTTTCACCGCGAGCCACGCCGTCGCATCGTTCTCGGAGATCCGGATCGTCCACGGTTCACCCGTCGCTCGCGGCCCCTGACCGCTGCCCTCGCGCGGCTCGCCCCGGAATCGGTACGCCTCGGTGATCACCCGATTCTCAACCCGCTGGGCCAGACGTCTGATCTCGGGATCCCTCGGATCGGCAGGATGAAACCAGCCGGGAGCCGGGATAGTGAGCAGATACAGGATCAGCGCGGTCAGAAACAGCGCGGCGATGGTCCAGACGCCGGCCATCGCCCATCGGCCGCGCCTTCCCCGGGCCGAACGCCGGGCCGCCCGACCCAGCATGAGGGCTTTCGCCCAGCCGGAAGCGGCAAATCCCGCGGCGCGATGCGGCGCGCCGGGCTGGTCGTATGGGGAGAGATTTAGGCGGCTGGTCCCATCCCGGAACATGGAACGAGAGTATCGAACCCCGGAGGCGACGCGTCGCCCCCGGCGGTTAGAGAAAAAGGGCCCCTTTCGGGGCCCTTGATCTGGTTGCGCATCAACCACCCTTTGGATCAGAAGCAGACGAGCGTGTCGTACGCCTGGGAGAACATGACGAAGTCCGAATCGTCGGTGAGGGTATCGAAGTTCAGGTCACCGGCGATGTTCGTCAGGTCGTTGTAGTACTTCGCGAAGAAGACGAAGTCGTTATCGTCCACGCCGCCGTCGCCGTTGAAGTCGGACGGGCAACCGCCGCTCGGGCCGCGGTTGTTGCTGTCCAAGGTGATGACAGCGGTCAAGCTGCTCCCGCGGGTGCTGCGGGCGCCCCAACGCTCGTTGGCGAAGAAAGCGGTGCCCATGGTGACGGCCAGGTAGTACTGGTCGGCCGAGAGCGATCCGCCGTTCTGGTTGTTGAGGGGCAGGCCGAGGGTGGTCTGGCTCGGGTCCAGCGGGGTCTGGCCGCGGCTGGCAGCCGTGCCGTACGACAGCTGAGCGAACGAACCGCCGCAACCCCAGGGGCCGTCGCCGCCGCCGTTGTTGTCGTTGAAACCAGCGCCGGCGTAGCTGATGCTGCTGGCGTTGGCAAGGAATCCGTTGTTGTTGTAGAGGCAGAAGTTCCACTCGCCGACAACCGACGAACCGGGCTGGGTAATGTCCATGTAGGTCACATCCGACAGCTCGCTGCCGTCGCTCTGGTTGAACTGATTGGTCGTCGGGAGATTGTTGGTCAGCGAGAAGCGGACGAACTGAGCGACGCGGGCCGGCACGCTGATGCTCGGCGTGGTGATCGCGGTGCCCGAGAGCACGCCCGCGTCGGTGCCGGTCAGGAGAGCCGGCGAAACGGCCGGGCCGGCGGGGATGGTCTTCTGGTTGTTGCCGTTGATGTTGAGGCTGAAGTTCACGGTCGCGCCCGGATCGACGCCCGCGACGGACCAGCCGTCACCGAAACCAGCGCCGTTGAGTGCGACGGCGATGTAGTATTGACCGGCCGGCAGGATGCCTTCCTGGCCGGAATACTGATCGCCCGCGCCCACGCCGGCACGCCTGGCCACGCCGTAGGAGATCTGGAAGTTGTCGTCGCCGTTGGCCGAGGGATGGACCGGGTCGGGGCCGTCGCCGCGGCTTTCCGCGACGTCAAACACGGCCGAGTCCGGCGTGTAGACGGCGAAGGAGGTGGGCTGATCAGAGCCTTCCGTGTCGATGTCGAGGAAGGTGGTCTGGGCGTAGCTGATCTCGTACTTGGTGTTGAAGGAGTACCAGCGGTACTGGGCGGCCGTGCTGAGCGTGCCGGGCATCTGCTGAACGCCGTCACCCAGGAAGCCACCGCCGTCATTCAGGTTGGTCGCGCCGCCCGGGAAGGGGGGCGAATCAATCTGGCCGACGAGCCCGAAGACGTACGACAGCGTCTGGCCGGTCTGAACGGTCGCGGTGTTGTTGTTGATGAAGCGGAGCTCGTTGACGCCCGAGGCCGGCACCGACGAGTGGGCCAAGGACTGACCGGTGAAGATGCCGTCAAAGTTGGAGTCGCGTCCGTAGGCGGGGTTCGAATACCCGGGTGCCGCCGGATTGCCGGCGAAGGCCAGATCCGAGACCAGGATGTTCACCGGCGAAGCACCGATGACGTGGCCGGGCTGGCTGATCTTGGCGGCCGTGTTGTTGCCGAAGAACCAGTAGGTGTTGGTCGCGACCTTGTTGACCTGGAAGAGGTTGGTGGTGGTGAGGGGCGCCGTTCCGGGAGTGCCCGGTTCGACGAAAGCGCCCTCGAGCCAGAGGGACGACTCGCTGGCCGGCATCTCGACCGTGCTGGGCAGGAGGAAGAAGCCGGTACGGGTCGTGAAGCCGGGGCAGATGTTGGTATCAAAGCCGGTGACGGTGAGCGTGTAGTACGGCGTGGCGTCGCTGGCGATCATGCTGCCCAAGGCGGGAAGGCCGCCAAAGTCGGCCTGGCTCGGGCTGTAGAACGAGAAACGCATGTCCCACGTGGCAGCGGAGGCCGTCAGGCCGTAGGAGTACTCCATGCCGGAGATCGTGCGCGTGCCGACGTAAGAGGGGCCGTACGGCCCGTTGGCAAGCGAGATGTCCTCGAGGATGTGCGAGCAGTTCGCCAACGAACCCGCCTGATTAACGAAGGCCGCGGAGGCCCCGTCGTAGACGATGACGTTGATGGCGCGATCGCCAAACGCGTCCTGAACGCGATGGCTGAGAAACGAATCGCCCTTGTCGATGAGCACCTTGCCGGGCGTCCGGCTGGAAACCTGATCGACCTCGTCCGCAAACGCCGCCCCAACCGTGCAGGCTGCGCCGGCCGCGGCGGCCAGAACCAAACCATACTTCTTCCGATCCATGCGATACCTCCCTGACAAAAAGTGCCCCCGAGAGTTCGGAGAACAAAGAAAAGTTTCGACGCGAAGACCTAGTGATACCACGAGTTCGGCCCGGATTGTACTTAGAACCGGTAGAATTTCCAAAAATACTTTCGGTTCTAGTTGAGGTTTGGGTTGGATTTGGGGTTATCCGGGACCGTCGGCCCGCCCCGGGTGCGTTCCGCCGCAAGAATCAACAAGAACGATGGCCGGAGAAGGGCTGGCTCCCTCCCGCGAGCGCGGGGTCATTGCGCCTCATGCTGGGCGTTCGCGGACCTCGCCCCGGCTGAAGCGACGCGCCGAATCCGACCGACGAAACGTCCGCGGCGGAAATTGGCCGGCGGCATCGGCAACGCGGCCCATGAAAAAAACCGGCCCCTGCCGGAGCCGGAATGTTATTTGGAATTGGCGAGGCCCGCGGGCGTTACGGGCACAGGAAGGCGTCGTACGCCGCGGCGAACAGCACGAAATCGCTGTCTTCCACCACGCCGTCGTCGTTCAGATCCGACGGACAGCCGGAGGGCATCGACGGATCCTGGCAGTCGAAGATGTCGTAGGCCGCGGCGAAGATCACAAAGTCGGTGTCGTCCACCTGCTGATCGCCGTTGAGGTCGCCCGGGCAATTCGCGACGATCGTGCCCAGCACGGTCAGCGTCAGGCTCGGACGCGCGATCGCGCCGGGCAGGTTCTGGTCGCTGGTCGCGATCGTGTAGACCACCTGGTAACCGCCGGCGGGCTGCGAGCTGTCGAGCGACACCTGGGCCGGCAGCACGCCGCCCTCGCCGAGATTGCCCGCAACTCCCAGGGTGGACGAGATGACGCTGGTGGAAGAGACGGGTGTTCCCACGCCCGAGACAGAGTCGACATCCAGCCCGGCGGTCAGCCCCGGCGTGGAGGACCGGTTGTAGACCGAGACGGGCAGCGTGTGCAGGCCCGAGTTTCTCGCGATCGACCCGAAGTCGATGGTCGTGCTGGTCAGTGTGCTGCCGCTGGCGAGCGATGGCGAGGCGTGGTCCAGGATCGTGCCGGTGACGGCGATCGTGTCGTTGCCGTCGGCGACGCCCTGTCCGGCGCCGGCGCTCGTGAGGTCGGTGTTGTCAACCGTGATGGCGCCGGAATAGGCGCCGATTCCGGAGGTCGTCACGCCGACGTTGAGCGTGCGCGAGCCGGCGTTGTAGACGAAGGCCTGACGCGGACCCGCCTGCGCGCAGGTCGCGGCTCCCGAGACCGAAATATCAAATGTCGTGGGGGTCGACCCGGTCTTGTTGAGCGTGACGTTCTGCGTGCCGAAGGCGGGCGCGCCGGTGATCACCGGGCCGAAGACCACGTTCGCGACGGAAGACCCGTCGGCCGCCGGCGTCGCGACCGAGAGCATCGAGTCGTTCGGGGTCGGGCCCCAGATCGCCCAGACCCACTCCGGGTGATCAACGTACGGGTTGCGGTTGTTCTGGTAATGGAGCGGGTTGAGCGAACTGTCGAAGACGGTCTGGTTGCGCTTGCGCTCGCGCGTGTCGGCGGGATACTGATAGTGCCACTGCAGCAGGTAGGACAGTTTTCCCATTTTGGAAATGCCCGTGCCCCAGCCCGAATCGGCGATCACGAAATTTCCCGCCGTGATCGAGCCGGCCGGATCTCCGTACCTGGTTGCGGCGTAGAAGATCACTCGCGAACATTCGCCCCGGTATTGAATGGGAGAGCCGGCCATGGTCGGGTCCCACAGCCCGGCATCGAGCCCGTAGGGCTTGTTGCCGCGCGAGGAGTTCACGCTGTTGCTGCACGGGCGCAGCATGTGAAGGTCGCTGTACTGAGGGGCCGACGTGGAGGTGTTGCCGTAACTCTCGGGCCAGGTATGCTCACGATTCCACGTCACGCCGGAGTCCCACGCGAGCGGCACCGATGCTCCGTTGTACACCTGGATGAGATTGAGGATGTTGTTGGGATCGGGGTCGGTGACCGGCAGGCCGTAGCGGGCGTCGCCGTAGTCTCGTGAGATAAAGCCGGCGCTGATCGCGGTGCGGATGCTCGCCTTGAGCGTCGCGCCGGTGCCTGTCACGCCGCTGTAGTAGTTGGGCGGCGGGTCGTACGGGTCGGCCAGCGCGATTCCGGCGCCGAGCATCAGCACCATCGCGAATCCAAACTTCCGAGCCGTGTCCTTTGCCTGGTTCATTGTCTCGTCTCTCATTGCGCCGAGTGCAAATACGTGCCACGACCGTGGTTACAACAGGGGCGGATTCTTGGCACTCTCGGCCACAGAAAGTTCCGTCCCCCGCGTTCCGCGGTTCGCCCGGCGATGCCAGATCAAAGAAAAGGGGCCCTCTTTCGAGAGCCCCTGATTGAGGTGCTTCAGGTGTTATCACGGGCAGACAAGCGTGTCGTACGCACCGGAGAAGACTACGAAGTCCGAGTCGTCGGTGAGGGTATCGAAGTTCAGGTCACCGGCGATGTTGGTCAGGTCGTTGTAGTACTTCGCGAAGAAGACGAAGTCGGTATCGTCCGTGGCGCCGTCGCCGTTGAAGTCGGACGGGCAACCGCCGCTCGGGCCGCGGTTGTTGCTGGAGAGCGTGATGACAGCGGTCAGACCGCTGCCGCTGGTGCTGCGGGCGCCCCAGCGTTCATTGGCGAAGAAGGCCGTATCCATGGTGACGGCCAGGTAGTACTGGTCGGCCGAGAGTGAGCCGCCGTTCTGGTTATCGAGCGGCTTGCCGAGAACGCTCTGGCCGGGGTCCAGCGGGGTCTGGCCGCGGCTGGGAGCCGTGCCGTACGACAGCTGGGCGAACGAACCGCCGCAACCCGAGGGACCGTCGCCGGGCCCGGTGTTGTTGTTGTTGCCGGCGCCTGCATAGCTGATGCTGTTGGCGTTGGCGAGGAAGCCGTTGTTGTTGTAGAGGGCGAAGTTCCACGCGCCGGCGTTCGAAGAGCCGGGCTGGGTGATGTCCATGTAGGTCACGTCCGACAGCGGGTCGCCGGTGGTCTGGTTGAACTGATTGGTCGTCGGGAGATTGTTGGTCAGCGAGAAGCGGACGAACTTCGCCTGGCGCGTTTCCACGGAGATTTCCGGGGTGGTCGCGTCGGTGCCCAGGAGAATGGCCATATCGCCACCCTCCGGGAGAGCCGGCGAAGCGGCCGGGCCGGCGGGGATGGTCTTCTGGTTGTTGCCGTTGAAGTTGAGGCTGAAGTTCACGGTCGCGCCCGGATCGATCGGGCTGATCGCCCAACCGTCACCGAAGCCGGTGCCGGGCAGGGCAACGACGAGGTAGTACTGGCCGGCGGACACAACGCCTTCCTGACCGGAGTACTGATCGCCCGAGCCGACGCCGGCACGACGGGCCACGCCGTACGACAACTGGAAGTTGTCGTCGTTGGTCGGCGAGGGGTGAATCGGGTCGGGGCCGTCGCCGCGGCTTTCCGCGATGTCAAACACGACCGAGTCCGGCGTGTAGACGGCGAAGGCGGTGGGCTGATCAGAGCCTTCCGTGTCGATGTCGAGGAAGGTGGTCTGGGCGTAGCTGATCTCGTACTTGGTGTTGAAGGAGTACCAGCGGTACTTGTTGGCCGTGCTGAGCGTGCCGGGGATCTGCTGAACGCCGTCACTCAGGAAGCCACCGCCGTCGTTCAGGTTGGTCGCGCCGCCCGGGAAGGGGGGCGAATCAATCTCGCCGACCATGGCC
>JBGAPK010000046.1:0-25432 GCA_044221315.1 Phycisphaerales bacterium
GGTGGTCTGCCCCGCGTGACGGAGATCTTCGAGGCCCGCAAGCCCAAGGACCCGGCGTTCATGGCCGAGATCTCGGGCAAGGTCGAGATCTTCTCCGACAAGCGCAAGGGCAAGATGACCATCCGCGTCGTCTCCGACTCGGGTCTTGAGAAGGACCACCACGTTCCCAGCGACAAGCAGCTCCTGGTGCACACGGGCGATTTCGTCGCCGCCGGCGATCCGATCACCGACGGCCCGCTCGTTCCGCACGACATCCTGCGGATCAAGGGCGAAGAAGCGCTCTGGGCCTACATGCTCGACGAGGTGCAGAACGTCTACCGCGCTCAGGGCGTGGTGATCAACGACAAGCACATCGAACTGATCCTCTCCTCCATGCTCCGCAAGGTGAAGGTGGAAAGCCCGGGCGATACGGACCTGTTGCCGCAGGAAGTCATCGACAAGTTCAACTTCAAGCTCAAGAACCAGGCGATCGGCCAGATGTACCGCGTGAGCGATCCGGGCGGGACCGATCTGCCCCTGAACGCTCTCGTGAGCAAGGACGAGATCAAGGAAGCCAACGCGAAGGCGGAGGCCGCGGGCAAGGAAGGCGCCAAGGCCAAGCGTGCTCGTCCGGCGACGGGGCGCACGCTGCTCCTGGGCATCACCAAGGCCGCGCTCTCGAGCGATTCGTTCCTCTCGGGTGCATCGTTCCAGGAGAGCACCAAGGTGCTCACAGAAGCGTCACTCCGCGGGGCGACCGACACGCTTGTCGGCCTCAAGGAGAACGTGCTGCTGGGTCACCTGATCCCGGCGGGTACGGGCTTCCGTCCGTACCAGGAAATCCGGGTGCGGGCGCTCGTCGAACTCCCGCCCGAGGAAGAGGACGACGAGGAAATGCTCGCCGAGGCCTCTGCCGCGGCGGCCGCGCTCGGCGCCACGCCGAACGAGTCGCTGGGGACGCCGCAGGTCACGATCCCGGGGACGGGAACGCCCGCGGGGCTTTAGTCCGCTCCGTTTTCCGCTTCGCGGTTTGAGAATTCGAAATCAAGTGCGGCCCGGGCGAAGGCTCGGGCCGTTTTTTTCCTTCGACACATCGCAAGAGCGCAAGTTGATCCGGGATTGGACGATTCAAACATCGCATAGACTCTTGAAGTGGTTCGCGTTGTGCGGAAGTTTGCCCTGCGTATCGCGATGACGATTGCCGTCGCGCTGCTGTTCGTCTTGGTGGTTAGCGTCGTGCCGTGCTTCCGGTGGTGGGAATCGATCGACACGTTTGGATCATTTGACACAAAGCAAGGATGGGTGCCGGCCACAAACGGCGGAATGTGGTGGACTTGGAGCGTTGAACAGACGCTGGGACGCACGGTTGTGAATGCGCAGCTTGGGGGCGCTCGTCTCGACTGGTCCAACGGTGTTCCTGGTGATGTGCCGGCATGGAGTGTGGTGCTTGAGGAGTCGACACCCAGCAAACTCCCCGCAAGCAATGGATCAGTATTTCAAGAGGAGGCCTTTGGGTGGCCGCGGCGGGCGTTAATGTCGCGGTGCAGGTGGCCGATAGCATCGCAGAATGGCGATCCGGTAATCATTTGCGGTGTGAAGAACACACAGTTTCAAAAAGGTGTCGCGGCACTCATTTGGCCCACGAGAATCTTGTGGAGTGGTTTTCTGGTGGATTGGCTGGCCATGATCCCATTTGCGGCTGCGACAGTGTTCTTCCCGACCGGCGTGCGAGGTTTTAGCAGATCTCTCCGCCGCGAATACGAATTATGCGGCGCCTGCGGATATACCCGACTTGGTCGATCGCTGAAGTGGACCTGTCCCGAATGTGGATCTTGCGAGCGTTTTGTTCACCCGATCGGTTGGACGATCCGCTTTTCGATGAAGTCGTTCTTCAACCGGCCGCGAGTCGCGATGCGACTGCTCCTTGGCTTTGCGCTCGCAGTCTTCGCAGCGGCCATTGGAGTGATGCTGTCCAGATTCGTCTGAACGGGGAAATCGAGTTGGCACATTCTTGGCGTGATTTGGAATAGGCGACTCGGGTGCGAATCGGATCTGCCAGATCGAAGTGTGCAGTACACCGGCGTCCGACTCCGCGTGAGTCAGTTCACCGGACCCTTCACGAATTCGGTCTTCGTGTTACAAAGCTCTGCAGCTGATGATTCGTCATGACCGGCAAGTCGGTCAGACCGGTCGCGAGCATGACGCGGATGTAGGGAATGCACAGCCCGCAAGCCGTGCCGCAGCCGGTGCGGCGGGAAAGTTCATCAATATCACGAATGCCGGCGTCGGCGAGCGTTTTCAGCTCGGCGAAGGTGACATGGCGGCAGATGCAGCGGTCGACGGACATAGGTAGAGCAGCAAAGCAGCAGATTGGCAGAGCAGCAGATTAGGAGAGGCCACGCTCAATTCTTCCACTCGGTCCAGTCGGGGACGTACCCCGGGTCGGGGGTTTTGGAGAAATTGCCGGTGCCCAGCGTGCGACCCTTGGAATCGCGCTTGAGGAGTTCGGGCGCGGTCGTCGCGGCGAGCGCGCTCCCGTCGGCCCGGGCGACGGCGCTGGCCTTCTGCTTGAGGCCGTGGCGGAAGGCAGTGGTGGGGGAGTTGTTGGTCTGCCAGCCGCTCGAGCCGGAGTAGAGCATGGGCGGGTCGAGCATCGCCGAACTCCGTGGCATGCCCGTCGCGCTGCTCGATGCGAGCAGTGTGTCGGCGAAGACAAGAAGCGTTGATGGCGCGGCAATGTCGGCGGTCTTGCGCCAGGGGCGGAACGCGATCTGATCGCCCCAGCCGGGCGTCATGCCGGGGCTGAGGTAATAGCCGTTGTAGCCGTAGGTGGTGGAGAACTTGAGGTTCTGAGTCTGCGGCACATACGACCCCGCCGGCTGCTCGGGGCATTCGAGCGCGGAGCGGTCGGCCCGTGCCGCGGCGAGGTAGGGCATGAGCGTGCCGCTGCCGGCCGACGCGCCGGGTGCGTCGGCGCCGAACCAGTAGACGACCGGGCCGGTGCCGATGAACTGCTGCTGCCAGTAGGCGGCGGGGACCGCGTAATCGCGGAAGTCGTTGGCGTAGAGCGACCAGCCGAGGGTCAGTTGGCGCTGGTTGGAGAGGCACTTGGTGGCGCGGGAGGCACTCATCGCGGCGCGGAGCGAGGGGGCGAGGATCGAAATCAGGAGGGCGATGATGGCGATGGTGATGAGGAGTTCGATGAGGGTGAAGGCGCGCCAAACCGCCGGATTGCTCTCCGGGCTCCTTGCCCCGCAGGGGCGCCGGAAGGTTGCCACGGGTGGAGCGAAGGTCGCCCCCGGCGACCGGAGCGCAACCCGTGGAAAGGAGCGCCTGATCACCCCGCCCCGGCAGGGGCGGAGGACGTGCATCGAGTTCCACCGCAAAGGCACTTTGGGCGCAAGTCGCTCCTTCGCCCCTTCGGGGCGAGAGGCACAGGCCCAGTCTTCCACGGGTTGCGCGACGCTGCGCGTCGCTTCACCCGTGGCATCCTTCCCACGCTCCTCCGGAGCGGGGCAATCCGAAGGCACGACGCGTTCGGCCCTTGCAGGCCCGGCGAACGGCCAGTGCCACTTGGGAGGATTATTCATCGCCTCCCCTCCGTCATCTGCTGGATCTCGTCGGCGCGGAGGAGCGACGAAAGCAGATCGCGGTCGGCGGCATTGACCGAACCGTCGCCATTCACATCGCGCTGACCTTGACCCTGCTCCCACGCGTAGAGGTCCTCGATGTCGAAAACCCCGTCGCTGTTGACATCGACGAGCGCGGGGGCCGGGCCGAAGGCGACGAGGCCGGTCGTGGCGATGGCGTAGAGGTTGCCGCCGGCGACCGCGGGGGAGCCGGTGATCGTGGGGGCGGATTGAACGACGGAGAACGCAGACCCCGAAGAAGTGATGGCGGAAACATCGACAATGCGGAGGATGTTGTCGTTGCCGCAGACGGCGAGTTGATTGGTGGAGGAAGAGAAGATGGGCTGTGTGTTCCAGCCGCCGACGGGCGTGAATTCTCCCGAGTCGATGATGCCGTTGTGGTTGGTGTCATTCCACGTTCGCGTGTGGCTCGACCAGAGGAGCGACAAGGCCGCGGTCGCATCGGAAAAGACCTGAAGCGATGGAACGGAGCCGAAACCCTGGATCCCGGTCGAGAGTGCGACGCGAGCGCCGGGAAGTCGGATCGGGATGGAGCCGCTCCGGTTGCCGGAGACCGACCAGCGCACGGCCCCGGTGCTTGCCCGGAGCTTAGCCAGATTTCCGGATGCGGCGCCACCGTAGAAGCCGTAAGACGCGGCGTACACGGCGTCATTCGCCGCATCGATCGAGACGCCGCCGAAGAAGCCGCTCGATGTCGTATTCGTGAATGTCCAGATCGGACCGGGAGGAGAACCGCCGCCGTGAGCGGAGAACGCGAAGATCTGCCCCGGATTCGCCGCGTAGAGGCCGACCGCGGAGACGAAGACTCGATCGGTGTTTGCGTCGTAGGCGGGCGTATTCCCGGAGGACGCGCCGATGGGAGCGGCCCAGAGAATGTCTCCGGGTTCGTGCGGGTTGCTCGCGGCGTGGGGGTCTAGATTGATCGAGTAGAGCGAAGCGGAATCGCCGAACCCGTCATAGTCGGTGATGAACGCTTGTCCCGCTCCCCGCCAGGATCGGGCGACCACCGGCGAGGCATTCACGATCGGGTTGTCGAGGGTGGCGGTCCAGCGGACAGTGGGGGAGTAGAGCGCGATGCCGGTAAGCGAGAAGCCGCTGCCGGCGATGACGGTGGTGGTGCGGTCGTCGATGGCGGGCGTCGAGTTGCTTTCGAGCTGTGGAGAGTCGATCGGCACGGACCATGCGACCGTGCCGGTCCGCCTCGCGATCGCGAAGAGCTTCCAGACCGTGCCGCCGGGCTCATTCACCGAGCCTGTCATGTACACAAAGTGAAGTCCAACCGCTACACCCGCGCGAGCAACGAACGTGATCGTGCGGCCGTTCTCGTCTTTGGAGCAGGTCCAGGCTGGCGATGCGAGCGAGGGGAAAGACAGCGGCGTGGTTGCCGTGCGTGCGGAGTCGCCGGCGAGGGTGGGCCAGGTGCCTTGGGCCAAACAGGCGGGGGCGAGAGCAGCAGAGCAGCAGATCAGCAGAGCAGCAGACAAAGGAAAGCAGTGCAACGAAGACCATCGACCGAGCGCTCTGCCGCTTTGCTGCTCCGCAAATCTGCTGCTCTTCTCCAAAGCCACAACGCCCGCTTTCGCGGATGTTGCGGGCAAGATGGAAACCCTGCCGATCACGATCTCCTCCGGCGGGGCGCGATGAGACTGGCGAACGCAAGCAACGGAAGCGCCGCAGGCGCGGGAACCTCCGCGATGCCATCGATATTGATGTTGAGGCCGAGCGGATTGTCCGGGTTGGTGATCCGCACATAGCGGATGAATTCGAGCCCGGTGGAAGCGAAATCAACGCCTGTGCCGCCGCCGCTGCCGTTGTAACCGGCGATGATTTCGGTGAGCGTCTTCCCGGTCGGGTCGAATGCCGGATCGACGGGCTTGGTGAAATCAGAGAGCGCACTGCCCGGGGAACCCTGGAAGTCCGACGTGAGATCGAGATACCCAAGCGTCGCATAGCCATCAGTGACGCGGGTATTCACCAGGCTCCAATTCACCCCATCCTGCGAGACTTCGATCGTGCCCCCGTTCTTTCCAAAGTACTGCCCGGTCGCCGTGCCGGGCAGGTCAAAGCCGCCCGGGTTGGGCTTATAGACGTTGAACCAGTTGCCAAAGATAAGGAAATCGAATCCGAAGGCATTGGTTGGTCGGTTGTACACGTTGTGATCGAACGCGACGACGAGCGATCCGCCCTTGCCAATGCTCGTAAAGTCGCCCGGGTCCGCGGGCGGGCTGAATGGGCTGACGGCGCCGGGATAGCCGTACGAAAACCCGCTGTAGCGAGTCGGTGAACCCACGGCGCCGGAAGGGTCGGTGAAGCCATCCGCCGCGCCGAGGCCGGCGTCGTAGCTGATCCACGAAGATGCGAATGGTCCGGCAATTGCCGTCGTGGCGATCGTCCCGGAAAACCAGGCAAACCGAAGCAGAACTCTCATCAGACACTCCTCGCCGCGCGATGATCGCGCGGCATGCATCCCGAATCGCGCGGGATGACCCCCGAGCCTTGAAGTGGGCGGCACGCGCAAAGGCCGAGCATGCGAGCGCGCGAAAACAGCGCCGAGCAGACTCGGGCCCGTTCCGGAGCGTTGATGCCGATGGGAGCGCACTGGCAGGGGGCCGGCCGGAGCGCTCGCACCAGCCGCCCCGGATTCGCGAGGGCCGCCAGTCAGCCCCGCGGGAACGTCCCGCAAGGCGCCTTCGGCAGGTCTTCCGGCTCCGGGCATTCCGCGACCCGCCTTCCCGCGTCCGGGCCGGAGTTGGCCCAAATCTCGCAGTGGCCGGCGTCCTCATTGAGGACGCCATGGGTCGCGGCGGCTCCCGTTACGGCGGCGCGTCCGCGGTGGAATTGGCCGGGGTTGTTCGCCACGCGGCCGCACCACACTTCCCTCTTTGCCCGGCGGGCGTGAACGCGCCGGGCACCGAAGACAGGGTCAGAGTATCGCGGTTGTGGGTGGTGTCAAGCCCGGGTGGTCGATGCCAACGGCCGCCTTATCGCAGGGAAAGGGGTCTGTTCAGAATCTCGTTCATGATGATCGCCCGGCGCCATTCGGCCGCGTGCCGAGGCACCGTCCCGATCCCGGCCATCGTGCCGCCCGTCCGAGGGACCTGTGCAACGGGCTTGGCGGTCTTGAGCAATCGTTCGTCGATCGCCCGGGCCTGCGACATCGCGCTGTCGCCGGAGACCATCGCCTCGCGCTGAACACGCTCACGGGCCCGACGCTCCTGCCCCTCCTGACGCCGGCGCGCCTCCGCCGCGGCAGCTTCGGCCTCGGCCCGTCGCTTCTGCTGCTCCCAGCGTCGGGCCTGCTTTTCTGGGTCCGTCATCACGCCGTCGGCCTTGCGCCCGGTTGGCGGCACCTGCGTTCTGGAAGTCGGTCGGGGGCGCGGCGAAACCGTTCCTCCCGTTGTAGCGCCGGGCGGTAATCCCAGCAGGATCTCAAGTGGCGAAGGTGCCTGACCGCCCGGCACGCGAACCTGCGGCCCTGATTTCAGCGCCCCGCGACGTGCCGCGGCCCGCCGGCGAAGCTCCGCCAGCTCCTCACGCCTTCGGGCTTCGGTCTCGAAAGCCTCCTGCTCCGCAGACTGCGTGTCTGATTGTGCCTGAACCGATGGGGCGCGCCCGGTCCGGAGGGCCTCAAGCTGGTCCCTCTCAATCGCCTGCTGCTGCCGGCGTTTCTCCGTCTGCGCGGCGATCTGCTGGAAGAGCCACCGCAGGAAGGAGAATCCCACCACCGCAAGGACGAAAATCAGTTGGGTCCAGCCGCCGTTCACGACCCAAGCGTATTCGCCTCGGCCCCGGGGTGTGATGCAGAAGAAACGCCGCTCCGTCCGTCGCCGTGGCGCTCCCCCAACTCCCGGCCTTCGACCCACGTATTTGTGTGCACGTCCCACCAGTGATCGAGCGATTCCCGGAGCGAGAAGGACTGAATGAACGCGTGGGCCGCCGCTCCCATGGTCCGGCGTTTCTGCGGATTGCGGGCCAGAGCGAGGATGTGCCCGCACCAGTCCGGGATCGAATCGGCCCGAAGGACAAATCCCGTCTCGCCGTGGTGCACAAGCTCCTGAGGTCCGCCGACATCGCTGACCAGTGTCGGAAGCCCGCTCGCCTGGCTTTCCAGGACGACCTGGCCAAGCGTGTCGGTTGTGGAGGGAAAAACAAAGAGATCGCTCGAGGCGTAGATCCGCGAAAGTTCCACGCCGGATCGGAAGCCCAGGAAATGTGCGCTCGTGCCCGCGAGCGCGTTTTCCATCTGTGCCCGGTACGGACCGTCCCCGACGACGACCAACTGCGCCCGCAGGCCCTCGCGCCGAAGCGTTTCATTCGTGCGCCGCCAAATGTCCACGAGCAGCGGCAAGTTCTTCTCGACACTCACCCTCCCGACCGAAAGGACTTTCACGCCCTCTTCCCCCACGCCGAGGGCCGGCCAGATCGACCGGTCCCGGTACCCGGGCCCGAATCTTTCAATCCGCGCCCCGGGCTTCAACGCCACGCAGCGGGCCGGGTCGATGCCGAGCTTCGATGCCTCATCCAGATAACCGCGGCTGCGAGTGAGAATCGTCCGGAACGGCGTGTAGAAGCCACGCACGACGCGCCGAGCCAGCCATGTCAACGCGTCGTCGTCGAACAGCCTGTCCACGTACGCCGGAAAATCGGTGTGATAGACGCCCACCACCGGGACCCCGAGAAGCCGGGCGGAGAGCATTCCGACCAGCCCGACCGGGCCGGGCGTGCTGATGTGAATCAGGTCGGGCCGGAGCCGACCGGCCGCTCGGATCATCGATCGCACCGGCGGCAGCACGAACTCGAGATTGGCGTAGCCCGGCAGCTTCGCCGCCAGCCAAGGTCCGAAGTTGTGCAGGTTGGGGCGAGATCGGACCGGGAACCGGGTGCTTGTAATGACGTCAAGCGGCCTGCCGCTCTCCGCCGCCATGTCCGCCAGATCGTTCACGAAGCGGGCAACGCCGTTGACGTCGCCCAAGGTATCGGTGAACAGCACGACGCGAGGACGGAGGGCCGGCGGCGAACGGCGCTGCCGACGCCGCGATTCCGCATTCAGCGTTCGCTCGGTCGCAGCCTCAATCGTTCCGGATTCCCGCAGGACCACGCTCATGAAAACAGAATACACAGCCCCCGAGAACGGACGACGCGCCACCTACCCTTGCCGATGCCTTCGCGCAAACACCTGGCGATCTATCCCGGCAGCTTCGATCCGATCACGTTCGGGCACCTCGATGTCATCCGGCGCGGCCGCCGGCTCTTCGATGAACTGATCGTTGCCGTGGGCAGAAACCCCTCCAAACACCAGCTCTTTTCGGCCTCGGAGCGCCTTGATATGACACGCAGCCTTGTCGAGGAGATGGTGCGCAAGGAGCCCGATGGCGCCGCCGTCAGCGTGAAGGGGTTCGACGGCCTGACGGTCGATTTCGCCCGCAAGGTCGGGGCCGCGGCCCTGCTCCGCGGCGTGCGAAACCTCTCCGATCTTCAGTACGAGGTCCAGCAGGCCGTGACCAACCGTGAAGTGGCGGGGATCGAATCGGCGTTCGTGGTGGCCGGACAGACATTCGCCTACACCAGCAGCACCCTGATCAAGCAGATCGCGGCGATGGGAGAGGACCTTTCGTGCCTCGAGCCGATGGTGCCGCTGCCTGTCATCGACAGGCTCCGGGAGAAGAAACGCCAGAAGCATCCGGCACTCGAAGAGCTCCGCTCGGACCGCGACCAGGGGCGCGAAGGCTGATGGAGTACCGAATCATCAGCATCGGCTCGCTGCCGGCGCACCCGCTCTGGGGCGAGAAGGGCCAGGTCCGCACCGGCCACGCGACCACGACGCTCATCACCTCCGGCAAGAAGAGAATCCTCGTCGATCCCGGCCTGCCCGAGCAGATCCTGGTCGCCCGCCTCGCCGAGCGCGCCAATCTCGTTCCGGCCCAGATCACCGACGTCTTCCTCACCAGTTTCAAAAGCGATTGCCGGCGCGGGCTGAACGCCTTTTCCGATGCGGCCTGGTGGATCGCCGAGGCCGAGCGCGAGGGCATGGGCGTGCCGCTCGCCGAGCACCTCAAGAGCCTCAACCCCGACGACGAGGAGGATCAGATTCTGAGAGACGTGCTGACGCGCGACGTCTCCGTGCTCCAGCGCTGCCGCCCCGCGCCGGACGAACTAGCCGATTACGTCAAGCTCTTTCCCCTTCCCGGCGTCACGCCCGGCCTCTGCGGCCTACTGCTCGAAGACCCGCGTTTCACGATCCTGATAGCCGGCGACGCAATCCCCACGGTCGAGCACCTCGAAAGGGGGCAGATTCTCGCCGGCGCGATCGACATGGCCAAGGCCCGCGAGAGTTTCGCCGATGCGATCGAAGTCTCCGACCTCTTGATTCTCGGGCGGGACAACCTCGTCGTCAATCCGACTAAAAAGCCTTTCTGAGCCGGCGCACGAAAAAGCCGGGGCGGGCGCCCCGGCTTCGTGTCGTTGTTCGCATGCTTTGTGCGAACGCTTACTTTGTGCCCTTGAACATCTTGAGTGTCGCCTCAAGCTCCTTGCGCGATTCCTCGTCCTTGACCAGAGTCAATGCGAGTTCCTCGGTCTTGATCGCCGCCGCGGCATCGCCCTTGGCGAACTGGCAGTGCGCCAGAGTGTCGAGCATCGAGGGGTCGGCGTTCTTGGTCGCGGTATTGGCCTTGGTCGCCGCTGCAAACGCCACGTCGAGCAGTTTGGGGTTGGCCTTGAAGTCGATGGCACGCTTCGGATCGACGATCCCCCAGGACACGTAGTTCATGATGTCGGCGTTGTCCGGTGCGGTCTCGACCAGCTTGTTCGCGCTGGCCAGCATCGCCGCCGTGTCCTTGGCCTTGCCCGCCTTCGAGAACTCAACCTGCGCGATATCGATCGCCTGCTCCTGCTGAAACTTCGACCGGGCCGCGTCGATGTCCCAAGCGCCCTTCACGATCTTTTCCAGCGGCTCGTCCATCTCGAACGGGCTGCCGATCCAGGCAATCGTCTGGTTCTGATTCACGATGAACGCCGTCGGGATGCCCGGCTGAGCCGCGGCGGTCATGTAGGCGTCGGTCGTCTTGCGCCCGTCATCCCACGCCACCGTGTAGCCCATCGTCGTGCCCTTCTCGCGCGTCATCTTCTCGACGTCTTCGAGCGAATTCCGCGGGTCCTGCGTCGTCACGCCGATGATCGTCACGCCCTTGCTTCCGTACTCCATCTGCAATTGCGTCAGGTGCGGCATGCTCTTCTTGCACGGGCCGCACCAGGTCGCCCAGAACTCGACGACGTAGACCTTGCCGTTCTCGAACGACGGCACCGCGTTCCCCTTCACCCACTTCTTGATCGCGATGGCCGGTGCCTTGTCGCCGACCGTGAGCGAGCCGCCCGCCGGGGTGGACTTCTGGGTTGTGGGCGCCGCGGCGGTGGTGGGGGTGGTGGGGGTGTCGTCGCGTGCGATCGCGGGGAGAACGAGGCCGGCAGACAGGGCGAGTGCAAGCGTCACGTGTTTCATGGGGCCATTCCTTTGTGATTAGTGCGGTGCTTCCGATTCACCCGCGAGAACAGAAAAATTGTACATCGCCCGGCCCTGCCCCGTTGCATACGGAGTATCCCGTAAGCGAATACGGGCACTTTTTCGTGCTGACAGCCCGGTTTCCATGCGAAAACGACCAATTCTGCTGACCGCACAGTTCGGTTTGTCGCACTATCGGGGAAGGGAAATACGCCATGCGATCCAGCCTCATTATTTCGTCCAGGGCCATTCTCTCCGTGTTTGCCGGAGTACTCGCCGCATCTTCTCAAGCCGGCCCTCTCAGCCCGCCGGCCGGGCCCATCGGGAGCACGCCGGGCCCCGAGCCCCGCACCGCGCTCAATTCGACGAACACCCCGGGCGACGCCGACAGCGTCTTCAGGATCACTCAGCCGGGCTCGTATTACCTCACGAAGAACCTCTCCGGCATCCCCGGCAAGGGCGGGATTGAAATAGCGGCTTCCGATGTCACCGTCGACCTCATGGGATTTGACGTGAGGGGCACGGTCGGCACGACCGACGGGATCTTCGTTTCACTCCCGGACTTGGACAATATCACCATCGAGAACGGAATGGTCGGAATGTGGGGTGAAGACGGAGTCGATCTCGTCGCCTTCGCGCCCAAGGGCTGTGCCGTGCGGAACATCCGCAGTCACGACAATACTCACGCCGGCATCCGCGTTCGCGATCACGGCATGATCGCCGGGTGCTCCTCCCGCTTCAACGCCGGCATCGGGTACGACTGCTACAGCGGCGTCCAGTGCGTCGATTCGAGCGCCGAAGAGAACTTCGGCAACGGATTCGACACTTCGGACTCCTGCGAATTGTCCGGATGCCGTGCGATGGCCAATCACGGTTTCGGGATCCGGGTCGGTGTCAATAGTGTTGTCGACTCGTGCGTCGCCACCGTGAATCAGGACGCGGGGATCGGCGTCGGAAGTGGCTCGATCGTCCGGGGCTGCACGGTGCAATCGAACACCGACGGGATCTCCGCCGGAGGGACTTGCCTCATCGTCGGAAATAACTGCGCCGGCAACATCGGCGTGGCGGGAGCCGGCATCCGCGTCTCGTCTGCCGGCGACACCCGCGTCGAAGGAAACAACTGCGCCCAGAACACCGTCGGCATTCAGATCAGTTCCGCCGGCAACTTCATCGTGCGAAACACCTGTGCGGGCAACGGTACCAACTGGTCGATCGCCGGCAGCAACACCTACGGCCCGATCGTGGACCGGTCGGCGCCGGGCGCCGCGGCCGCCTTTGGCAACTCCGCCCCGAGCACGCTCGGCACAACCGATCCGAATGCCAACTTCACCTACTGATCCCCGTCCGTCACCCGGAGAGCACAGCCATGACCAATCCCATCTTCCGTCTATCCGTGCTCGGAGCCGCGGTGCTGCTCCCCGCAATCGCGAACGCCCAGTCACTCTCCGTGGCCCCGCCCAACAAGTACGTCTGGGGCGAAAACGTCGGTTACTTCAACTGGGCCGACGCCGGCTCGCCCGCCGGTTCTCGCGCCGCGAAGTTCTTTACCCGACCGAGCGGCGGCTTCTTCAAGGGCTTCTTTTGGGGCGAAAACGTCGGCTGGGTGAATCTGGGCAACGGGGCCGGGCCGTACGCCAATTCCACCGGAACCGACTTCGGCGTCAACGCCAACGCCGCGGGCAATCTGAGCGGGTACGCCTGGGGCGAGAACATCGGCTGGATCAACTTTGGCGGCGGCGCACTCGCGACCCCATCCAAACCGGCACGCATCGACTTTGTCTCGATGCGCCTCCGCGGCTATGCCTGGGGTGAGAACATCGGCTGGATCAACCTCGACGACGCGGCCGTGTACATCGGCCTCGCCGCCGGCTGCCCGTGCGATCTCAACCACGACGGACTGGTGGACGACGCCGATTTTTCGATCT
Source organism: Phycisphaerales bacterium (assembly GCA_044221315.1). Lineage (GTDB taxonomy): Bacteria > Planctomycetota > Phycisphaerae > Phycisphaerales > UBA1924 > JAFEBO01. The sequence goes on from JBGAPK010000046.1 coordinate 13,053, forward strand.
TCGTTGTTTCGTACGACACGCTCGAGTGCGCCGATCCGACAATGCCCGCGGGCTGCCCGGCGGATTTCAACGGCGATGGTGTGGTCGATGACGTTGATTTTCAGGTCTTCGTGCCCGCGTACGACGACTTGATCTGCCCGTAAGAGGTGCCGGCATCGCGCCCGCCGCTCCTTCGCAATCTGTAACCTGTAAGGCAATCCCGTCCTTCGCGCGTCGCAACCGCGTCCGTGTTGGCCGTTAGGATTGAAAAGCGGGGCGTCCGATTGCCAAGGAGAAGGTCATGCGATTCATCCACGCTCTTTCTGCGCCATTGATGGTGTCCGTGACGGCGCTTCCGATCGGCCTGGCCACGCTCGGGGTCGCTCCGCCCGCGCTGGCGACGCAAAGGGCAGCCCCAACTCTCACCGGCCGCTGGGAAGGCGCGATCACCGTGCCGGGGACCAAGCTCGAGGTGATCCTGAACTTCACCGGCGACAGCGCCGGAACAATCGGCATCCCGGTGCAGGGCCTGAAGGACGTCCCCCTCGACAAGGTCTCCCTCGCCGACGGCAAGGCGACATTCAAGATCAAAGGAATCGGGGGCGATCCAACCTTCACCGGCACGATCAGCGAGGACGGCAATTCGCTCGCGGGCAACTTTACGCAGGGCGGCGGGACATTCCCCTTCGAGCTCAAGCGGGCCCAGGAGCCCAAGGCCGCCAGCGCCGATGCCCTCGCCGGGTTCGATGAGTTTGTCGATTCCGCGCGAAAGGGCTGGGAGGTGCCCGGCGTCGCCGTCGCGATCATCAAGGGCGGCGACGTGGTCTACGCCAAGGGCTTCGGCTTCCGCGATGTGGATAAGAACATGCCCGTCTCGGAGAACACGCTCTTCGCGATCGGCTCGGCGACCAAGGCATTCACGACGCTTGTCATGGGCCAGCTCAAGGACGAAGGCAAGCTCGATTTCGACAAGCCGGTGACGACCTACATCCCGGAGTTCCGACTGTTCGATCAGAGCGCAACCGAGCGATTGACGCCGCGCGATCTGGTGACGCACCGTTCCGGCTTGCCCCGCCACGATCTTCTCTGGTACGGCAACGCCCCTCGCACCCGCGAAGACATGGTCCACCGCCTCGCCTATCTCCCGAACAACAAGGACCTGCGCGAGGCCTGGCAGTACAACAACCTCATGTTCCTGACGGCTGGCTATATGGAAGAGCGACTCACGGGCAAGACGTGGGAAGAAAACATCCGCGAGCGGATTCTGATGCCGCTGAACATGAAGCGCAGCACCCTTTCGGTCGGTGATTCCCAGAAGGATGCGGATTTCGCGCTCGGCTACCGCGAGGACAGCGATACCGACAAGGTCGAACGGATGGATTTCCGCGACATCACCACCATGGGCCCGGCCGGCTCGATCAACTCGTCCGTCGTCGAGATGGCCAACTGGGTCAAACTCAACCTCTCAGACGGTAAGTTCGACGGCAAGCGCCTGATCAAGGACTCGACGCTGAAGGAACTGCACACGCCGCAGATGGCTATGGGAGATGGCTCGCCCGAAACCCCGGAAGTCGTTCCCGTCGGATACGCCATGGGGTGGTTCGTCGATGTTTACCGGGGTCATCGCCGAATCCATCACGGCGGCAACATCGACGGCTTCTCGGCAATGGTCGCCATGTTCCCGCAGGATGATGTGGGCTTCGTCATCCTCACCAACATGAACGGCACCGGCCTGCCCGGCATCATCCTCCGCCACGCCGCCGACCGCATGCTCAAGCTCGAGCGCGAGGACTGGAACGCCAAGGCCCTCGCGAAGCGCAACCTCGCCAAGTCGCAGGGCAAGGCCGCCAAGGGCAAACTGGCCGACACAAGGAAGCCCGGCACGCACCCCTCGCACGCGCTGGTCGATTACGCCGGCGATTACGAGCACCCCGGCTACGGTATCATCGCCGTGACCATGGACAACTCCTCCTCGGGCGATCCGTCGCTCGCGTTCGCCTTCAACGCGATCACGACGCCCCTGGAGCACTGGCACTACGACGTCTTCAGCGGCAAGAAAAACGAGGCCGATCGCACCTTCGAAGGCTTCAAGATCCAGTTCGAGACCGGGCTCGACGGCGAGATCGACGCGCTCCGCGCCCAGATGGAGGGCGCCGAGGACCCGTTCACCTTTAGGCGCCTGGGCGATAAGCAGCTCTCCGATCCGGCCTACCTCGCCAAGTTCGAGGGCGATTTCAAGATCGAGGAACAGAGTGTGAAGTTCGCGCTCACCGGCAAGACACTCACCGCGACGTTGCCGGGACAGCCAGTCTACGAACTCGAGCCGGCGCGAAACAACACCTTCCGTCTGAAAGAACTGCCCGGTTTCAGCGTTCAGTTCATCGCCGGCGAGGGCGGGGCGGTGGACGAGGCGAAGTTCGTGCAGCCAAACGGCGTGTACGTCGCGAAGCGCGTGAACAAATAGCCAAGTAGACAGCCGAGGCGGGGCTCACGGACATTCGAGCAGCACAGCGGTGCTGTTCCGCGCGAATCCGGAGCGCACGGGAAATTCTTTCAACGCCGTGCCGATTCGCCCGAGCATGAAGCGATGCGAATCGGTAGCGCCCGTTTGCCGCTTCCAGCAACAGTTTGATTCATTCGATCGAACAGATCTCGGGGTCAGCCCTCGCATGAGGGCAATTGATCTTCGGGGTCACACCATGTCCGTATTCATGCTCGCCTGTCGTCCTGTATCGGCCTTCGACCTTCTGACTTGCAACGGGATCATCCCGCTGATCGCCGCGGGATTTGCGATACGCAGCTTTGTCTCCTGCAGTGCGTATCTCTCCCGGCCCGCGGCAACTGATATTTGTGCCGGCTGCGCCTACGACTTGCGCGGACTCGCACGCAACGCGGTTTGCCCCGAGTGTGGCGCCACGGACCGCGCGACCGATGTGCCGACACGTGCGTGGATCATCGGCGGTTGGTTCGATCTTCTGATTGCCTTTGCTGCGGCAGGCATCGTGCTGGCAGCCTTGCCGTGGTATCTGTATGCAGCGTGCAGGTTCGAGGGTTTCGCGCATCAACCCAGCATCGCGTACGCCTTCGAAAATTCTGTGTGGGACTGGGCGGGCGGCTACGCCGCGTTCTTCCTTGCCGCCGTGCTGGCGCGACTGTACCGTCACAGCGAGCGATGGACCCGGCATGCCGCAACCGCATCGGCCGTGATACTCGCGCCCGCACTCTACCTAGGCTTGGTCCTTCAGACAGGCGGGAGCCCGCGAGCAACGCAATCGGTGGAGGAGGCTTCAACCCTCGGAATGTTCGCGCTGCTCGTGGGGTGGCTCCTGATTTGTGCAATGACGCACGGGCGAGATTCGCCGCAGGTGCTTTCCTCTCAGACGACTCCGCCAAGTCCTTGAGCGGGATGCGGTAGACTGTTCAGATGCTCGCACGCCTTGCCATCGCTTCCTTGCTCCTCGGTCCGGTCGCCCTCGCCCAACCCCGCCCTCCGCTCGCCGAGAAGATCCCCCACCAGACCACCGTCCACGGCGTCACTCTCCAGGACGACTACTTCTGGCTCCGCGAACGCGACAACCTCAAGGTGCTCGCCCTGCTCAAGGACGAGCAGGCCTACTGCGAGCAGGTGATGAGCCGTACGCAGGATCGTCAGAAGATCCTCTACCAGGAAATGCTCGCCCGCATCGAGCAGACCGACTCAACCGTGCCATATCGCAAGGGCGCCTTCACGTACTACAACCGCACCGTCGAGGGCAAGCCCTACCGCATCTACTGCCGCAAGGCCTATCCGGAAGGTTCCGGAAAAGAGCAGGTGATCCTCGACGCCAATGTCGCGGCCTCGGGCCATCGCAATTTCCGTGTCGGCACGATCGACGTCTCACCCGACGGGCAGCTCGCGGCAATCGCCACCGACTATGACGGCGAGGAGAAGTACACCATCACCTTCCGCGATCTCCGCGGCAATCACGATCTGCCGGAGAAGCTTGTCGGCGCTTCGGGCGACACGGCGTGGGCGACCGACGGACGATCGTTTTTCTACACCACGATCGATGACGCCCACCGGCCCTTCAAGCTCTTCCGGCACACCGTCGCGACCGATCAGTCAAAGGACGCGCTCGTGCTGCACGAGAAGGACGACGCGTTCTTCCTGAGCGTCGAACTGACCCGCAGCGAGAAATTCGTGCTGATCAACTCGTCGAGCAAGGACACGAGCGAATGGAGCTATCTCCCGGCGCGCAAGCCCCAGACCGCCCCGACCATCATCGAGCCCCGCGAGAAGGGGCACGAATACTCGGTCGATCACCACGAGTCTCGCTTCCTGATCCTCACCAACGACGGCGCGAAGAACTTCCGGCTCGTCGAAGCCCCGATCGACTCCCCGACGAGAGAAGCCTGGCGCGAACTGCTCCCCGGCAAGCCCGACGTATTGCTCGAGGGAATCGAAGCGTTCAGGGGGCATCTCGTGGTTGCGTACCGGCAGAACGGGCTGCCGCACCTGGCGATCCGGACGTACTCGGGCGTCTCCCGTGAAATCCCGACCGACGAGCCCTCGTACGTCATCCGGCCCGACAACAACCCTGAGTACACCTCCAAAACGTTCCGCTACGCCTACTCCTCGCCGATCACGCCTGAGTCCATCTACGACATCGACATGGACTCCGACGAGACCACGCTCCTCAAGCGCCAGCCGGTCCACGGCTACGACCCGACCCTGTACACGGTGGAACTGGCGCAGGTCAAGGTGTCCGATGGCCAGTTGGTGCCGCTGACGATCAGTTACAAGAAAGGCCTGAACCGGGACGGAAACGCACCCGCGCTCCTCGCCGGCTATTCCGCCTACGGGTTCTCGGCCGCACCTTCCTTCTCCAGTTCGGATGTCTCACTGCTCGACCGCGGCATGATCATCGCCGAGGCTCATTCCCGCGGCGGGAGCGATAAAGGACGCGACTGGTACGACAACGGCAAGCTCATGCAAAAGAAAAACACGTTCACCGATTTCATCGCGTGCGCGGAGTTTCTCGTCGCCAACCAGTACACCTCGCCCGAACACCTCGCCATCCGGGGCGGCTCCGCCGGGGGACTTCTCATGGGCGCCGTCGCCACCATGCGACCCGACCTCTTCCAGGTCGTTGTGGCCGAGGTGCCGTTCGTCGATGTCATCAACACCATGCTCGATCCGAGCCTCCCCCTCACCGTCACCGAGTACGACGAGTGGGGCAACCCCGGAGCCGACCGGGCCGCGTTCGACTACATGCGTTCCTATTCGCCCTACGACAACACCCGACCCGCGAAGTATCCCCACATGCTCCTCACGGGCGGATTGAACGATCCGCGCGTGAGCTACTGGGAGCCCGCCAAGTGGGCCCAGAAACTCCGCGAGAACAACAAGGGCTCCAACGAGATCCTCTTCAAGGTCGATCTCGACGCCGGCCACGGCGGCATGGCCGATCGCTACGCCGCGCTCAAGGACGAGGCCTTTGTCCAGGCCTTCATCCTCGACCGCCTCGCCGTTCCCGAGCCCGACCCCAAAGCGAAGAAAGAAAAAAAGAAGAAGTAGGCGTCAGGCCAGATCGAAGATCAGAAGCTCCGCCTCCTCCTTGCCGGTCAGCGTGATGGAACGCTCCTCTTCAATCTGCGCACCGTCACCGGCATTCATCGGGTGGCCGTTGAGATCGACCGCTCCGTTCACAACCTGCACGTAGATGCCCCGTCCCGGAGCAATGGCGTGCGTGACGGCCTTGCCCGGCGAGAGCAGCGTTCCGTACATCCTGGCGTCCTGGTTGATCTTCAATGGCGACCCGTTGCCCTTGCCTCCCACGAGCAGCGCCAGCTTGTTCCGCCTCTCGGCGTCGGAAAAATCCCGTTGGTCGTACGCGGGCGTGTACCCCTCCTTGTCCGGGAAGATCCAGATCTGGAGCAGCCGCACCGCCTCCGACTTTGACGGGTTGAACTCGCTGTGCGTGACCCCAGTCCCGGCCGTCATCACCTGCACGCTGCCAGCGCCGCTCTCGTGGGCGTGGGTGCCGGCGTCTCCCATCCAGTCCTTATGGGCCAGTTTGCCCGACACGATGTAGGAGATGATCTCCATGTCCTCGTGCGGGTGGGGCTCAAAGCCCCCGCCCGGCGCCACGATGTCGTCGTTGATGACCCGCAGGGTCCGGAAGTTGGTATGTGCCCGGTCGATGTACCTGCCGAAGCTGAACGTGTGCCAGGAATCCAGCCAGCTCCACTTATTGCGGCCACGGGTTTCTGCGTCGCGGATCGTGATCATTCTGAACCTCCGGCAGCGGTTTGCTGCCGCCATTCAGACGCTCGAATCCATCCCGGGATACGTCCTATAACACAATCGGACATTGGCGGGCTCAATGGCCTCCTATCACCCGGAAAGAGCCTGATATCCGCAGAGTTCCGGATTAGTTTATGAACACTAACTTTTTGATTTTCGCATGCAACAAAGACCGATTCCGCTCGTAGTATCAGGTGGTATCGCACGACCGCGCCGAGCACCCTGAAGGGAACGCCGGCCAACGGGGTTGTGAGTCAAAAGCCATGAACAGCCAAGCAGTGTCCAAGGTGTCCCGCACCGGCGATCGCACGCGCACGTCTTGCGGGTCGTCCAGGGGTCTCGCGTTGGGCTTCGCCGCGGCAGCCGGAGCGGCCCTGATGGTTGGTGCCGCCTCGGCCAGCGCCGGCGGCACGGCCTGGGGAGTCTCCGTCGGCGTCGCCAGCGGCGGCAGCTACGTGGGCGGTTCGTACGCACAAGGGTTCCGGGGCGGATACGGCGGTGGTGGGTACGGGTATCGCGGCGGATACGCGGGAGGTGGCTATGGATACCGGGGCGGTGTCGCTCGGTATGCAGGCGGTGGGTACTGCGCACCTATCGCGAGGCCGTACTGCGCTCCGATTGCCGCGCCTTATTGCGCGCCGGTCGCCCGTCCTTATTACGGGGGCTACGCCCGCGGGTACTACCCGGGATTCCGCCCGTACTGCGCGCCCACGTACTACGCGCCGGCGTATCTCCCTCCGGTGGTGGTGGCGCCCGCTTCGACGTACTACGGCGACGGTTCGGCGATCAGCATCGGCGTCGGCGTGGCGGGCTCCAACGGCGGGGGCTATTTCTCCTACGCCTCAGCGCCCGCGGTGACGACGGTCTATCCCACGGCGACGTACGCGTCCTATCCAACGCAAGTGGTCGCCCCGGCGCCGGTGGTGTACACGAGCCCGACGAATGTGACCTACGTGAATCCTGCTCCGGCGACTCAGCAACAGACGGTCCAGTACGCGTCCCAGCCGGCGCAGCCCGCGCCGCAGCAGGCCCCGGCGGTGCAGCAGCCCCAACAGCCCTCGACTGTGTATCAATCGTCGGGGGCCGGCGGCACGATGCAGCGCAACGCGAGCGCGGCGACGATCATCCGCGAGATGACCGCCAGCACGGGCGATGCTCGGGCGCAGTGCGCCGAGATGTACCTGGGCAAGACGCCGTCGCAGGCGTGGGGCGTGACGTTCGAGGGCGTTCAGGAGACGGGCGGCGTGAAGGAGATTCGCTGCCGCGCTGTTGAGACGCTCGACAACGGTTACAGCCCGACGATCATCGTCCGCGGCGCCGGGGATGCGAAGGCGCCGCCTCAGCAGGCCCGCGGCATGGTGACGGGGCGCGTCGCTTCGATCACTGTGGACGACCCGGCGTATCCGGGCGGCCTGATCGTGATCGACGACGGCTGGGTGAAGTGGTAATTCTTGTTCGTCACGGATGTGCGGCGTGGGGGCATCTGGCCGGTTCTGCCAAACCCGTGCTTGCGACGTGACGAACAACAAGACTCGGTCGCGCGGTTTTGTTCCGCGCGAGTTTCTGACACGCCCGGCGGTTCTCTCGACCGCCGGGCGTTTTTATTTGGTCACACCGGTTTCAGGGCGGGCCGCGATCAAGAGGTCGCAGAGCTCGCGCAATGCGCCCTTGCCGCCCGGATGTGAGAGCGTGAGTGCGTCGGGCCGGTTCAGGCGGGGCACAACGTCCGGATGCGTGTCGGCGACGAGCACGGGCAGGCCAACCCAGGAAAGCGGGCCGAGGTCGTTGGTGTCGTTGCCGACGTACGCGATCTGACGGGCCGAGAGTTTCCGGTCGGCGGCGAGCTTCTGAATCGCGGGCAGTTTGTCCTCGACGGCCTGGAGGAACTCGAGCTTGAGTTTCCTGCAGCGTGCCGCGACCACCGGGTTCACTTCCTTGCTCAGAACAAAGACGGGCACGCCGGCCTTCCGGAGCATCTCCAGACCCATGCCGTCGCCCCGCGAGCACCAGACGGATTCGGCGCCGTCCTGATTGGTCAGGACACGGTTGTCCGTGAAGACGCCATCAAAGTCGCAGACGAGCAGACGGATATCGGAGAGGAGCGAGACCGGGTTGGGCCGAGCCTTGGCCAGTTCGTGGGCGCGCCGGTGGGCTTCGAGGTGGAGCGGGGCCACATGCTCGATCGAGAGTTGTGAGGTGATGAAGCGGGCGGCGCCGGCGCCGAGCGTGAGCCGCCAGTCCTCGTCCTGGAGCAAACCATCGATGGTCTGGGCGAACGCCTCCGGCTTGGGTTCGACACGGATTCCGGTGACGCCGGTCTGGACAAGATCGCGCAGGCCCCGGATGTCGGCGACGACAACCGTGGCGGCGGTGCTCATGGCGTCGAGGAGGGCGCGGGGCTGATTTTCGAGTTCGGAGGCGTCGGTGTAGAGCGTGCAGCGGGACATGGCCTCGAGCACCCGGGCGTGGCTGATCCATCCCTGGAAAACGGCGTTGACGCCGAGTTCGCGGGCCAGGCCCCGGAGGGCCGCGGCTTCGGAGCCTTCGCCGACGATCTCGAGCATCGTTTCGCGGCAGGCGGGCTCGGGCAGCATGGCGATAGCCCGGATGAGCAGGTCAACGCGCTTGCGGGGGATGAGCGGGCCGCAGAAGAGGATGTGGTTCTTCGCGCGCGTGGGATCGGCGGATTCGCGGGGGGTGAGGACGTGCCCGGGGACGACCGCGCAGCGTTCGGCACCGACGCCGTCGCGCCAGATCAAGTCCTCGACCATCGAGGGAGTTGTGCCGATCACGAAATCGGCGCTGGCGATCAGCCGGTGCTCGAGAGCGGCGATGGCCTTGGTCTGGGCGGGGGCGCCGCCCCGGCCGTGGGCTTGGAAACGGGAGGGGATAGACGAGCCGCGGGCGATGAGGGCGGCCTGAACGCCGGACGTACGCAAGAGGCAGGCGAGCGAGATGGGTGCCTGGCCCGCGAGCAGGTCGTCGGTGATGAGCGTGGCGCTGCGCACTCCGGCCTTGCCAATTTCCGCGGCGGCGCGGGCGGCGCCTGCGAGATCGCCGGATCCGGCGGAGACGACTTTGGCTTGGATGCCGCTGCGTTCGAGGAGGCCTTGGTCTTCATCGCCCGCGCCGGTCACGAAGCAGAGCGAGCCGTAGGCGCCGGCCAAGGTGCGGTAGAGAGCCATCTCACGCTCAAGGGTGCCGGTCTGATCCCAATAGCGGAGGGAATGCGTCCGGCCCAGGACCACGATGAGGGCGTCGGCGATTCGGGATGGCTGCCCGGAGGTCATGTGGGTGCAGGAGAGCGGAGTTGAGTCAGGGACGCACTTGATCCACCAGAATCGGCTGGTTTACGAGCGATAATTCGAGAAGAAGCAGGGGCTTGCGTGCAATTCGCCGGGGCTTTCCCTTGAGCCCCCAAAGGCCCTCAGGAGCGAGGCTCGGAGAGCCGATAACCAGTGCGTGAGCGTAACCGATCAGAGTCCGTCAGGCCACCCCCTCCCCCCATCCCGAACTCACGCGTGGCCGTCGTTCGTCCGTGGAATTGTCTCGGGTGAGCAGCTCGCCCAGATCCGCACCATGCTCCGCGAGGCGGGGCTGAGGCTGGTTCAGTGCCACGGCTGCTTCGACATCGTGCACCCCGGGCACATCCGGCACCTGCGTCAGGCCAAGAGCCTGGGCGATGTGCTGCTGGTAAGCATCACCGGCGATGACACGATGAAGAAGGGGACGGGTCGCCCGCTCATTCCGCAGGAGTTGCGGGCGGAGAATCTTGCAGCGCTCGACTTTGTGGACTTTGTGTACGTCGAGCCGGGACCAACGGCGGTGGATCTGCTCGAGTGGGTGCGGCCCGATGTGTACGTGAAGGGCAAGGAATACGAATTCAACAACGACCCGCGCTTCCGCATTGAGCGCGAGACAGTCGAGAAGCACGGCGGGCGGGTGGTCTTCAGTTCGGGCGATGTGGTTTTCTCGTCGAGCGCGCTGATCGCGGCGATGGAGCAGTCGGTCGATCCGTTCCACGCGAGGCTGGCGCAACTGACGCAGGCGCCGGAACTGGGTGCGACGGACCTGGGGGAGATTCTCTCGAATATCCGCGGCAAGCGGGTGGTCGTGGTGGGGGAGACGATCCTCGATACCTACACGATGTGCGACCGGCCGGATGTGGCGGGCGAGAGCCCGGTGATGACGCTGAGGCCGCTCGAGCAACGGAAGTACGACGGCGGGGCCGCGATCATCGCGCGCCATGCGGCGGCGTTGGGGGCTTGCCCCGTACTTGTCACGACGTTGCCGGAGAATGCCGAGAGCCGAGCCCTGGTGGCAAGATTGAACTCGGAAGGGATTGAGGTTCGCTCGCTTGCGGCGGGCGCTCGGATCGCCGAGAAGCAGCGGCTGCTCGTCGGCACGCAGAAGATGGTGAAGATCGATCTGGTCGAGCCGCTGGTGCTCGATGCGGCGCAGCAACGCGAACTGCTCGGGCTCGCGAAGGACGCGGCGGCGGGCGGGTGCGACGCGGCGATCATCGCGGATTTCGGGCTCGGGCTTTTCTCCCCGTCGCTATTGAGCGAGATGTGCGGGGCGCTCCGGCCGCTGGCGGGCGTCTTGAGCGGCGACGTGAGCGGGCGCCGGTCGAACCTGCTGGCAATGAGAGATATGGACCTCCTGTGCCCGAGCGAGAACGAACTGCGTGATGCGACGCGCAAGCACAGCGAGGGCGTGCCGCTGGCGGTGTGGACACTGCTCGAGGCGACGCAGACGAAGAACGCGATCGTCACGCTCGGCGGCGACGGTCTTATTGCGTTCAACCGACTGTCATTCGATGGGGCGGAGACCTCCACCGACGACGGATCGTTCTCGCGCCGGCTCGGCAGTGAGCACGTGCCGGCGCTCGCGCCCATGGCGATCGATGCCCTGGGCTGCGGGGATGCGCTGCTGACGACGGCGACTCTGGCGATGGCGGCGGGCGCTGGCCTCCTGCCCGCGGCGTTCCTCGGGGCGTGCGCGGCCGGTATTCAGGTGCAGCGTCTGGGGAATCTGCCGGTCTCGGCGAGCGAGATCCGGAAGATGGTGGCGCGGGTGCATGGTGCTCATTTGACGTTTGCGACGCCTGATGTGCTGGAGGCGCGAGGTATCGGGTCCCGCCGGGCCGTTGGGTAAATCCGACGAAAGGCTACTAAGGCGAGAGAGAACGCGGAGGGGCGGAGGTTGCGGAATTGCGCGGAGAAGGGACAAGGGATGTGAGACAAGCGATAGAAAGACAAGAGACAACAGAGACGAGAGCAGCCTAGAGCGATGATCACCTACATCATCCCAACACGCGATCGGCCCGAGGTGCTGCGAGAGACGCTTCGTGCGATCGAATGCCTGGGCGATCATGCCGCGTGCGGCGGGGCGGAGGTGATCGTGGCCGACAACGCGTCGGCGACGGCGCTCAAACTGCCGGCGATGCTGCGCTCGGGCGTGCGGGTTGATCTGGTCCGGCGATTGAGCAACGAGGGTGCCGCGGCCCGAAACGTCGCGGCGCTGCACGCCGACCCGGCGAGCGACTGGCTCATCATGCTCGATGATGACTCGCAGCCTCTGGATCTTGGATTTGTCGAGGTGTTGAAGCGACAGGCGCCGGATGTGGGGGCGGTGAGCGCCGACATCTTCCTCGGTCATCGACCGGACGCGATCACGGGCCGCGAGCAGGGCGGGCTGCCGGAGATCTTCATCGGCTGCGGCGTGGCGGTGCGGCGCGGGCTGTTTGTCGCGCTGCGCGGGTACGACCACGCGTTCAACTACTACGTGGAGGAGTACGACCTCGCGGCACGCATGATGCTCGCCGGATATCGCGTCGCGTTCGAGCCGGCATTCCGCGTGCTGCACCGCAAGGTGACGGCGGGGCGGGACATGAACACGATCCTGGGGCGGCTGGTGCGGAACATCGGCTGGGTGATCGCGCGCTACGCGCCGGAGGATGTGCGGCGCGATCAGTTGCGGGCGATGCGCCGGCGGTATCGGGCGATCGCGGCGAAGGAAGGCGCGATATCGGGCTTCGCCGCAGGCCTGCGTGAACTCGCCCGCACGCTCGGGCATCAGGATCAGACGCCGATGACGCGGGACCTGTGGCGCC
>JBGAPK010000047.1:0-23269 GCA_044221315.1 Phycisphaerales bacterium
ATCGCCGCGTTCCGTGCCACGCTCGAAGAGGCCACGCACGCCGACGTGCTTCTTATCGTGCTCGATATCTCGGATCCCGCGGCGGATCTTCAGTACGAAACCGTCTGCAAGACGCTCGACGATCTTCTGAAGGAAGTCGCATCGTCGCGTGATGCGGGAAACTGGAAACCTCCGGAGCGGATCGTCCTGCTCAACAAGGCCGACAAGTTGAAAGACAACCGGGAACTGCTCATCTGGCAGCAGCGCATTCCGGGCTCGATCCCGATCTGCGCACTCGGGCCGCCAAAGGGCCAGCAACTTCTCGACCAGCCGGGGCACCGCGAACTGGTGGAACGCATCGGCGAAGCGGCCCGAGGGCACGTAGACGAGTTCGTCATCACTCTCGGGCTTCGCGACAGCCGCCTGATCACCATAATCGAGAACCAGTCCCAGGTGCTCTCCCGCGAGTATGAGAACGATCTGGTGCGACTGCGCACGCGGATCGGGCGGAACCAGCTCGAGCGTCTTCTCGTGGGCGGTCCGCGCATCACGATCGCGGACGCCAAGGGCCGGCCATGGAAATCCAATTCGCCGCGCCAGCCAGACCGTCCGCTTGCGTGGGAGAATGGTCCCAAACCCGCGGGCGCAAAGGCAGCGGCGGCTTCCTTGCCCAACGGTGCCGCGACCAAGCGTTTCGAGCCTTCCAAACCCACGAAAGTGGAAAAGCCGAAGCGGAGAGCCGATACTTCCGGTTCTTGAGGGGATCGCCCCTCGCCGCCCGTCCGGGGCGTTCGTTTGCCACCTTAGCTCAGCGGTAGAGCGATGCTTTCGTAAAGCATAGGTCTGGGGTTCAAATCCCCAAGGTGGCTATACACTTACGCCGTGTTGGGTGCCCGACTGTGCGCGCCAGTGTGCGCGAGGGGAACGCGTAGGGGCATTTTGGCAAACCCCATCTGATTCATCCGCGATTTGACGGATGTGCCAGAATAAGGAACACCCTTCCGGGTTCGGTGTCGAATAGGTAAGGGGGCGACGTCCGAGGGATTGCGGCATGAAGCCGTGCGGGGCAAGGAGCGGCTGATGAAACTCAGGCTTGGTTGTTTGGTGCTCGCGTGCGTGGCTGTTGCTGGAGCCGCGGAGTCCTCATTGGCACAATCATCCAGCATCGGGCCGCAGTCGCGCGAGTCTCTCGCGGCTCAGCGCCAGGCCCTCAGCAAGATGATGAAAATCATGAGCGTGGACTACGCCCAGTCACGCCTTGAGTCCGTGCTCAAAAACATCACCGACGTAACCGGCGCGCCGCTCGTCATTCTCTGGACCGACGACCGAAACCCGGTTGGTCTCGACAAGGAGGCGCCGATCACGCTGCTTGCCGAAAACCAGACGGCGCTCACGGTGCTCGAGATGGTGCTCTCGCAGGTCACCGGCGACGTGACCAGCGGCGGGAACAGCTGGCAGATGACGGAGGCCGGCACGATCGAGGTCGGCCCCAAGGAACGGCTCAATCGCACCAAGCGTCTCGAGATCTACGACATCGCGGACCTGCAACTCGAGATCCATGATTACAGCGACGTGCCGCAGTTCGATCTGAACAGCGCGCTCCAATCGGCCGGCTCGGGCGGCGGCGGCGGCGGGCAGAGTCCGTTCTCCGGTGGCGCGCAGCAGAACAGGGCGCCGCAGAAGACCGAGCAGGAGTCGGCGGACGAAGTGATCCGGCTGATCGTCGAGCAGGTTGAGCCCGAACAGTGGACCAACAACGGCGGATCCGGCGCGACCGTCCGCTACTACAAGCATCAGCTTCTCGTCACGGCGCCGGACTACATCCAACGCCAGGTCAATGGCTATCCGTTCTGGCCGGCCCAGCAGACCAACGTCTCGCAGGACAAGAACGGGCGGAAAGTCTCGCTGCTCCCACCGAAGGGATCGGGGGTGGTGCAGACCTCAAAGGTGTCGCCCGGCGGCGCAACGCAGCCCGCCCCCTCATCGACCGCACAGACCAAGCCCACCGAAGGGCATTGACGCGCCGAACCAGACGTGCGAAGCTGCTCTCGATGTCCGAAGACCCAGACACCCTGGTTGATCTGACAACGACCGGCTCAGAATTCGAGTCGTCCGTTATCGTCGAATCCCTCAAGGCGCGGGATATCCCCGCCTTCACTTTTTCGAACGCGGGCATGACTCTCCAGTGGGAAGTCGCGGCATCGCTGCCGTTTCGGGTCAGCGTTCGTCGGAAGGACGTCGAGTTGGCGCGCGAGGTGCTGCGCGCCGTCCAGGCCGACTCGATCGACATCGACTGGTCGCAGGTGGACGTCGGCAGCGGCCCGGAGGCGGCCGAAGCCAAGGACGAGATCTCCGCAGTGCGATCATCGCGTTTCGGGCGCTGGCTCTCCGACTGGGGAGCCCTCATCGTCATGGCGGGGATCATTCTCGTGATCTGGTATTTCGTTCCGCACGCCCCGCGTTAGATCGCCGAGTCCAGTTCCGGCGCAAAGCCCCTGCGGAGCGTGTTCTCGGCGATCGCGCGCGGTTCGACGAACTGGAGCAGGTAATCGGCCCCGCCGGCCTTCGAGCCGACGCCCGACATCCCAAAGCCGCCAAAGGGATGGCGCCCAACCAATGCGCCGGTGCATCCGCGATTGATGTAGAGGTTGCCGACACGGAACTCACGCTTGGCCAGCTCGATGTGCGCGGGCTTGCGGGTGAAGACCCCGCCGGTGAGCTTGTAGATCGAGGAGTTCGCGATCTCGAGCGCGTCACCGAAGCTCGAGGCGTGGATCACCGCGAGCACCGGGCCGAAGATCTCCTCGGTCGCGATGCGGGCATTCGCCGGGACGTGGCTGAAAATCGTCGGCCCGACATAGTCGCGTCCGGTCCTCGCCTCGAGCCCCGGCGGCACGGGAAGTGTCAATTCGTGGCGTGACTCCCTGCGCCCGATCTCGATATACCCCTCGATCTTGCGCTTGGAGTCGGCGTCGATGACCGGGCCGATATCCGTACCGCCGGCGACCGGGTCGTTGATCGCGAGGGCTTTGGTCGCTTCGACGAGCCGCCGGGTGAAATGGGTAATCGCCGGGCCGTCCGGCCCCGCCGGGTCAACCACGATCACTCGCGAGCACGCGCTGCACTTCTGGCCTTGGAAGCCGAACGCGCTCTGGCGCACGCCCAGAATGGCCTCGTCGAGGTCGGCGCTGGTATCGATGATGATCGCGTTCTTGCCGCCCATCTCGCAGACGACTTTCTTGACGTGCGGCTGGTCCTCCGGCGTGATTCCCGCGGCCTTGATGATGTCGAGCCCGACCGCCTTGCTTCCGGTGAAGGCGATAAGCGCGATGCGCGGGTCCCGCACCAGGGCGGCGCCGACCGTCTCGCCCGGCGCGGGACAGAAGTGCAGCACATCGCGTGCGAGCGATTGGGAGAAGCCCGCGCCCCGCAGCGATTCCTGGAGGATGTCGAAGAGAATGCTGGCAATCCCCGGCGTCTGCTCCGCCGGCTTCATGACGACCGTGTTCCCGGTGACGAGCGCGGCGCTGGTCATCCCGGTCAGAATCGCCAGCGGGAAGTTCCACGGGCTGATCACCGCGCAAACGCCGCGTGGCTGGTACGTCGTCTCGTCAAGTTCGCCGACGAACCGCCCAAGCCGCGTCCGCTCGAACAGCGGCACGGCCATCCGCGCGTAGTAGTCGCAGAAGTCGATCGCCTCGCACACATCGGCGTCCGCCTCACGCCACGGCTTGCCGGCCTCCCGGATCATCACGCCCGCGAGGCCGTCGCGTTGGCGACGCATCGCCGCGGCACAACGGATCAGCACATCGGCGCGGGCCCGTGGGTCGGTGTCACGCCATGTCCCGAACGCCTGTGTGGCGCGGCCGACCATCTCCATCGCCTGCTCCACCCTCCGGTCGTTGGCCACCTTGGGAACCGTCGCGCGATCCACCGCGGCCTTGAACGCCGCGTGCTGACGCCCGTCGGAGAAATCGCGCACCGGCTCGCTGAAGAACGGGCGACCGTCTCCGACGCCCTTCACCGCGGGCGAAAGCCGGTGACGTTCGGGCGCCGAAGCCAGCGCATCGGTGCCGCTCGTGGGCGTTTGGGAACCAAACCCCCCGCCTTGCGGCGCGGGTGCACGCAGGAGCGCCCCCGCGTCGGCATTTTCCAAGAACCCCGCCTTGAGCCAGCTTTCATTGCTGGTATTTTCCAGCAGCCGGCGCACCAGGTACGCCATCCCCGGGATCATCTCGCCCACGGGCACATACTCGCGGACCCGCAAACCCAATTCCGCCGCGGCGTACTTGAGCTGGTCGGCCATGCCGTGCAGCATCTGGAGTTCGAGGGCTTCCTTCGGGATTCCTCGGGCTTCGAGCCCCGCAAGCGCCGCCGAGATCGAGCGGACGTTGTGGCTGCCGAGCGCAAGTTTGATCCCGCCGCCCGCCGCGTCGGACTTTGTCTTTGGAGTCGCGTCGAGGAAGATATCGGTCATCCGTTCGAAGCAGGCGTCGGTCTGCCACTTCTGAGCCCAGACCGGGTTCGGCCAGCCGTGCAGATCGCTCTTGATCGTCTCCGCGTCCCAGTACGCGCCCTTGACGAGCCGGACCGTGATCAATCTCCGCGATTTTCTTGCCCAGTCCACCATCCGTCGCGCATCGTCCGGTCCGCTGCGCAAGTAGGCCTGCATCGCGAGGCCCGCCTGGAAGTCGATCTTCTCGCAGCAGCGCTGGAAGAGCTCGAGCGTGAAGTCCTTGAGCGCGTGGTGCTCCATGTCGAAGTTGACGAAGACTCCCCGGTCGCGTGCGGTCTCGAGAATGGGCACCAGCCTTTTCATGAGGTCCGCGATCGCCCCCTCGGTGTCGATCGGGTCGGTGCGGGCCGAAAGCGCCGAGATCTTGACGCTCACGTTGACGCGCGGGATCGAGCCAAGGTGATCGGTCTCGAGGCGCGTATTCGCGGGCCAGGCGGCGACATGGGACGGGAGATTCTGGATCAGGTCGAGGTACTTGCGCGCGTAGTCGTCGGCCTCCATATCGGAGACGCAGGTCTCACCCAGCAGGTCAACACTGAAGGCGATCCCGTCGTCCCACATGGAGCGCAGCCCCGGAAGAGCGCCCGCGGCGTCGGTGCCCGCGATGAACTTCGACGCCATCCCTTCGATCTGTTTGCCAATGGTCGCCGCCGCCGCGCTCTTGAGCAGCGAGCCGGCCTTGAGAGCCGCTCCGATCACCGGAGGGACGCTCACCCTCGGCTGGCTGAGGTAATCCTGGAGGTGGTCAAAGACCGCTTCGGCCCCGCGCAGCATCGGGAACGTGTCCACGAACCGGAACATCTGCACCTTGAACTCCGGGTCCTTCATGGACCATTCCATGAGAGCGTCGGAGTAGAACTTGGCGGAGAGAAGGCCCGTCTTGTGACCGCGTGCGCGGCGCAGGAAATCGGCCCCGATGTCAAAGATCCTCGCTTCGCGCCCGGACGGCGCGGGGGCCGGCGCGGGTGATTCCGAAGTGACAACCACCCGCTCACGCGTCGGAGGTTGCGTGCGTCCGAACCACGAAAAAAGTCCCATGCGAAACTCCGTGCCGGGCGTGAGGCGGGCGGCTTTGCCCGCGCCTTGGACTATAGAGTCGGCGCTGCCGCGGCACCCCTAGAGCGCGGGATTCTGCTGCTTCCGAACACACCACTCACGCCACGCCTGGCGGTAGTGCGCTTCAAGCCTTCGGGTGAAGCCGGCGTGGTCGCACAACACGCTTGACGTGATCATGGCACGGAGTTTGGACCGTAATTCGACCCGGCGGGTCTGGTTTCCCGCCAGTTCAACCGCCAGCCGGACATAGTCCGCGTCGTCCTTCGCGATCAGGTCGGCGAGGCCCACATTGGACAAGAGGCTGACGCCAACGCGCGAGACGTGGCTGTTCCCCTCCCGCACCACGACCGGCACACCCATGTACATCGCCTCGACCGTAGTGGTCGTCCCGTTGTAGGGCCAGGGATCAAGACCGATGTCCACCTTCGAGTACATGCCCATGTGGTCGGACGTTTCCTTCGTCTCGCCCATCAGGTCCACCCGTTCGCCCGCGATGCCCTTCGACGCCAGGTGCTTCAGGACGCGGTCCTTCGCGGCCCGCACGCCGAGCGCGTGTGCCTTCAGGAACAAACGCGAGCCGGGCACGCTCTTGAGGATTTCCGCCCAGACATCCAGGACCTGAGTGTTCACTTTGGTGATGCTGTTGAACGATCCGAACGTGATATGCCCGTTGCTCAGGCTCGGAGTCGGGGCCGGATCGCCCGCGTGCGGCGGGGGCGAATAGCACAGAAAGCAACCGTCCATCCGGACCAGCGTCTCGGTCGCGAGATGTTCCGACCCGGCCGGATCGGTGAACCAATCGACGATCCGGTAATCGACCGCCGGGATGCCCGTGGTGTTCGGGTAACCCATGTAGGTGTACTGGATCGGCGCGGGCTTGACGACGAACGGGATAATCCGGCCCATCCCGGTGTGGCCGGTCAGGTCGATGAGGATATCGATCCGGTCGGCGCGGATCCGTTCGGCCATCTCCCGGTCATCAATCCGCATGGTGTCCACGTATTTCTCGGCGTTCTTTCGGACGCGAGCGGTCAGGGAGTCCTCGGCAACAACGTTGTGGTACAGCGTGATCCTGAATTGCGAGGTGTCGTGATTGGTGATGATCGGTTCGATGAAATGGCCGGCCGATCGGTTCCGGAAATCCTGGCTGCAGTAGGCGATCTTCAGCGGGCGGTCCGGATCGGGCACGTTGCTGTGCGGCCGCGTGTCCTTCGGGATGACGTGAGTGACGACCTGCCCCATGCGCTGGTGATGCTGAAAGACGATCCGCGGGTCCAAGCCGGGAACGCGGGCGAGAGGCAGGAGAATCGACTGCAATATCCGGGGGTCGTCCGGCCTCTTCTGCACCGCCTCGCTGAGCACACGGACTTCCTCGGCCAGATCGCCCTGCATCTCGCACATGCCCGAGTACAGCGCCAGCGCCTTGATGTCGTCGGGCCGCTCCGTGTGCATCTGGCGCGCCAGCGCGATCGCCTCTTCGTATTTTTCCATGTGGGCGAGCGCGAAGCACCGGGCCCGCATCGGCTCAATATCGCGTTTGTCAACCTCGTACGCCTTCTGGAAGTACTCCGCGGCGGACGCGTACTGCTTGCGCCGCATCTGCGTATCGCCGGCGAGCATGAAGAAGCGCGCGTCTCGCGGTGCCGCCCGGGCTCCACGCTCGTTCAGGAAGACCGCCTGATCGTGCAAGTTCATCTTGACCAAGAGCTCGGTGACCCTGTCGGCCAGCTCGTAGTCGCCGGGTTCTTTGTCCAGCGCGCGACGTAGGACGGCGAGCGCCTGCTGGTCCCGCCCCGCAGTCAGGTGCGGCATGGCGAGCTTGATGGCCGGATGAATCATCGGTGGCGAGTGTACGAAGCGCCGGCCGATCAGTTCCCGGCGCCCTTCTGGTCCGCGTACGCGCTCATCGGGGGGCAAGTGCAGACGAGGTGGCGGTCGCCGTACGGGTTGTCCACGCGTCCGACAAAGGGCCAGAACTTGTTCTCGCGCACGTACGGCAGCGGGAATGCCGCCTGTTCACGCGAATACGGATGCTTCCATTCGGCCCCCGTCACCATCCCCACGGTGTGCGGGGCGTTCTTGAGCGGGTTGTCCAATTTGTCCGACTTGCCCTCCTCGATCGCCCGGATCTCGGCCCGAATCCCGATCATCGCGTCGCAGAATCGGTCGAGCTCGGACTTGGGCTCGCTCTCGGTCGGCTCGATCATCAGCGTGCCGGGGACGGGCCACGACATCGTCGGGCCGTGGAAGCCGTAGTCCTGCAGGCGCTTGGCGATATCTTCGACCTTGATTCCCGCCGTCTTTTCAAATGGGCGGCAATCGAGGATGAACTCGTGCGCGCATCGCCCCCCCGGTCCCTTGAAGAGGACGGTGTAGTGACCCTCGAGACGCTTCGCCATGTAGTTGGCGTTAAGGATCGCGACCTCGGTGGCCTTCGTCAGTCCCTGTCCTCCCATCAGCGCGATGTAGACGTAGGAGATGGGAAGGATCGATGCGCTGCCGTAGGGAGCTGCCGCAACCGCGCCCACTGATTTGTCCGTTGCCACGTCCGGCTTCACGACCGGATGGGAAGGAAGGAACGGCGCGAGGTGCTTCGCGACTCCGATCGGACCCATGCCCGGGCCGCCGCCACCGTGGGGGATGCAGAACGTCTTGTGCAGGTTCAGGTGGCAGACATCGGCTCCGATGAAGCCGGGGCTGGTGAGGCCCACCTGGGCGTTCATGTTGGCGCCGTCCATGTAGACCTGGGCTCCCGCCTCGTGGACCAGCCGAACCACCTCGCGGATGCCGGTCTCGAACTTGCCGTACGTTGATGGATACGTGACCATCAACGCCCCGAGGCGGTCCTTGTGCTCGGCGATCTTGGCCTTGAGATCATCAAGATCGATGTCGCCGTTCTCCTTGTTGGCGACGGCGACAACCTCGAACCCGGCGCACACCGCGCTGGCGGGGTTGGTGCCGTGGGCGCTGTCGGGGATGAGGCAGATGTTGCGGTGGCCCTGGCTTATGGAGCGAAGGTACTGGCGGATGACGATCAGGCCTGTGTACTCGCCCGCCGCTCCGGAGTTCGGCTGGAGCGAGACAGCCGCGAAGCCGGTAATTTCCGCAAGCCAGGTCTCTAGATCGCGGAACATCCTCTGGTAGCCCTTGGTCTGCTCGGCGGGGGCGAACGGGTGGATACGTCCCAATTCGGGCCACGTCACCGGGATCATCTCGCTGGTCGCGTTGAGCTTCATCGTGCACGAGCCGAGCGAGATCATCGAGTGGGCCAGAGAGAGATCCCGGCCCTGCAGCTTGAAGATGTAGCGGAGCATCTCGTGCTCGCTGTGGTGGCTGCTGAAGACGGCGTGGGTGAGGTAGCCGCTCTGGCGGGCGAACTTCACGGGCAGGTCGGTCTTCGCGCTCGAGAGCAGGCTATCGACGTCCTCGCTGCCGCCGCCAAAGGACGCGAGCAGATCCTTCACCAGCGCCCGATCGGTGGTCTCGTCGAAGGTGATTCCCAGCGTGCCGTCGCCGAAGTCGCGGAGGTTGATCTTCTTGGCGCGGGCGGCGTTCACGATATCCGTCGCGGTGCGCCCGACGGGCTTCACCCGGAGCGTGTCGAACACAAGATCCGCGTCGTTGATCTCGTGGCCGAGTTTGCGGAGCCCGACGCGGAGCGACTGCGTGTAAGAGTGGATGCGCAGGGCGATACGACGCAGCCCTTCCGGGCCGTGGTAGACAGCGTACATGCCCGCCATGATCGCCAGCAGGGCCTGTGCCGTGCAGATGTTGCTGGTCGCCTTCTCACGCTTGATGTGCTGCTCGCGCGTCTGAATCGCCATGCGCAGCGCCGGCTTGCCCTGCGAGTCGCGGCTGACACCGATGATGCGCCCCGGCATCTTGCGGACGTGCTCTTCCTTGGTGGCGATGAACGCGGCGTGCGGGCCGCCGAAGCCCATGGGAACTCCGAAGCGCTGGGCGCTGCCAACGGCGATCTCCGCGCCCCACTCGCCCGGCGGCTTCAGAAGCGTCAGGGCGAGCAAGTCGGTCGCGGCGATCACGGTCACGTTCTTAGTTCGCGCGTCGGCGCTCAGTTTTTCGTAGCACTCCACCCGCCCGTCCGTGGTGGGGTACTGAACAATCAGACCGAAGTCGTCGTCAGTCAACGCCGCGCTCTTCGGGTCGACGACGCGAACCTTGATGCCCAGCCCGTCCGCCCGCGTCTCGATCACCGCCCGCGTCTGCGGATGAACATCCTGCGCGACGACAAACGTCCTCCGCGTGCTGTCGTGCCCGCCCGCGATCGAAAACGCCATCGCCATCGCCTCGGCCGCGGCCGTCGCTTCATCGAGAAGCGACGCTCCCGCCAAGGGCAGACCCGTCAGGTCGCTCACCATTGTCTGGAAGTTGAGCAGCGCCTCAAGCCGCCCTTGAGAGATCTCCGCCTGATAGGGCGTGTACTGCGTGTACCAGCCCGGATTCTCCAGGATGTTTCTCAGAATCACTCCGGGCGTGATGCAGTCGTAATAGCCCATCCCGATGCATGAGCGGAACACCTGATTCTGCGAGGCCAGCCCCTTGAACTCGGCCAGCAACTCCGCCTCGCCCCGCGAAAACGGAAGTTCGCCCGTCAAGGTCAGCGGCTTCGGCAGCCGGATGTCCGCCGGAACCGTCGCATCGGTCAACTCCGCAAGCGAGCGGTACCCAAGGGTTTCCAGCATCTCGCTGATGTCCGCCTCGCTTGGGGCGGTGTGGCGATGCGAAAAAGTGTCGGACGGATTGAGCACGGCGCCCTTGCGGTCGTGCCCGGCTTTGGCGGCGGGGGTGGAAGACTTGGCAAACGTCGTCATGAACAACTCCCAGCGGAGGGCCATTGGGGCAGAAAACACGGCTCCCGGCGCCCTCCGCGAGCCTCGTACGCAATACTAGGTTCGGAGCGCGGATAATCCCGTACTCTTCACCTTCCCTTCACGCGGAGATTCCCGATGCCCCGTCCGCTCGCCAGCGTTCTCTTGACTGCCCTGGTCTTCGCATGCATCCCGGCGGCACATGCAGGGGATACCCCGGACCACTCCGTTGCGAACGGACGGCAGACCACACCACCCGCCAGTGAGGAAACGCTCCTTGAGGATCAGATCATCCTCCGCGATCACCTCACGACGCTGGCCAATCCCTTCCTTGAAGGACGCTACCCCGGCTCTCGCGGCGGAAAGCTCGCCGCCGACTATCTCCAGTGGAATTTCGAGCGCCTCGGACTCGCTCCGGCCTTCCCGGACGAAAAGGACCCCACCCGCAAGAGCTTCCGCCAGCCTTTCCAGGGACCGTCAAAGAACGAGATCGCAAAGCAGTCCGTCTCGTTCGATGCCGGCGGCAAATCCACTCCCCTCGTTCCAGGCAAGCAGTTCAACGTGCTCGGGCTTTCCGGAAATGCCTCGGCCACGGCTCCTCTCGTCTTCGCCGGTTACGGCATCACGATGGGAGAAGAGGGATACACGAGCTTTCCGGATTCGGCGGGTGACGGAGGGCCGAGCATCGACGGCAAGATTGCCATCCTTCTTCGCTTCGAACCCATGAAAGAAGACGGCACTTCGAAGTGGTCCAAGGAAGGCTGGTCGTTCTACGCGGGGCTTGAGCCGAAGGTGGGGGCCACCATTCGGCGCGGCGCCAAGGCGGTCATTCTCGTGAACGCGCCGGGTGCCAAGGACGAGCGCGTCGGCAAGCTGGAAGATGTGAACAGCATCTCCGCTCGCGAGCCCTACGACGTCCCCGTCGTGATGGTCACGGAAGAAGAGGCCGATGCGATGGTGCGTGCCGCCGATCTCCAGGGGCGCTCGCTGCTCGACCTCCGCAAGATCGTGGACGAGAAGGGAGAGATCATCGACCTTCCCAAGGCGACCGCGAGCATCGAGACCGAGATCAACAAAGTCCGCCCGATGACCGACAATGTTGGCGCGATCCTCCCCGGCGTCGGAGATTTGGCCGATCAGTTCATTGTCGTGGGCGCGCACTACGACCACCTCGGGTTCGGGCAGGTCGGCGTTCGCAACTCCGGCGATCGGGGCCAATTGCACCCGGGTGCCGACGACAACGCCAGCGGCACGTCCGGCATGTTGCTCCTGGCTAGGCGGCTTTCCGAGAAATACGCGAAGCTCCCCGCCGACCAGCCCCGCAGGAGCATCCTCTTTATGGGCTTCTCATGTGAGGAGGAGGGCCTGAATGGCTCGCGCTTCTACACGCAGCACCCGATCGTCCCGATCGAGCGCCACAGCCTGATGGTCAATCTCGACATGATCGGGCGTCTCGGCGAAAAACCGGTTGAGGCCGGAGGTGTTGGCACCGCCGAGGGCTTTGCCGACTGGCTGGATCCGTACTTTTCCTCCAGCGGCCTCAAGATCGCCGGCAAGCAGAGCGGCATGGGCCCGTCGGACCACGCGACGTTTTACGCAGCGAAGGTGCCGGTCCTCTTCCTTTTCAGCGGCATGCATCCGCAGTACCACCGCCCCGGCGACGTGGCCGGCCTGATCAACTGGGAAGGCGCGGCGAAGATTGCCGACCTTGGCTATCGCGTCGCGCTCGACGCCGCCCTCCGCCCCGAATCCTGGAAATTCACCACGCCGTCAAATGTCACGCAGACCGAGGGGGACGCGCCGCCTCCCCCGACCCGCGGGCGCATCCGCTTTGGCATCTCGCCCGGTGACTACTCGGGCGAAGAGAAGGGCGTCCTCGTCGGCGAGGTTCTTCCCGAGACGCCCGCCTCGAAGGCCGGCATCAAGGCCAACGACCTCATCATCAAGTGGAACGACAACCGCGTCGGCAGCGTGGAGGAGTGGATGCCCTACTTCAACACCGCCAAGCCTGGCGACGTCGTCAAGGTCACGCTCATGCGGGAAGGCAAGGAAATGACCGTGGACGTCACACTCGAAGCCCGCGCCGGCGCGAAGTGAGGCTACTTCCCGTCGTTCTCGACGAACCAGCGCAGTTTCCAATTCGATCCTTCGAGCTTCATGTCGAAGCCGCACCACGGGTAATCATCCGGGTCGTAGTAGTGCACGCGCACCCGCATGACGTTGACCCCGACCGGCTCGAGCAGCACCCCGGGGCTCAATTCGCCCGATGGCAGCAGCTTGAACACCTTCTCCACGTCTTCATGCCGGCGTTGGAGTTCCTTGAACGCGAGTTTGGGGTCGTACCCGCGCTCGTAGAACTCGTCGCGCGTCGCCTCGCTCAATACCTGCTCCGTAAATGTCTTGGCGTCGTCCTCCCGCATCGTCTTGGCGATGTGGAACATCAGGTCGCGCCCGTTCCTGGAAACCAGCGTCTTCGTGCCGTCCTTGTTCTGGATGATCGGCTCGGACGTCGCGTCCTTGGTCAGCTTTGAATCGACCGGGCGCATGTCCGGACCCAGCACCGGCTTCACACCCGTCTGCGCTCCGGGCAAGCCCGCGAGAGGTGGGTTGTAGCGTACCACTTTGGTTTCGCACGAGACGATACCCGGCGAGCACAGAGCGAAAATCATCACCCGCCGCATCACACCAAAGCTCCCACCCCGCGACCCGCCTTTGAATCGCTCCCGAGCGGCACAGCGATCGCCTCGGCCCGTCCCCTCCGGCGACAATCATGCACCGCGAAAGGCTCCTGCGCCGTCGAAAAGTCGGTGCGCGTGTGGCAGCCCCGTGATTCCTCGCGCCAATGCGCCGAGTGCGCCACCAGCGAACCGACCAGCAACATGTTCTGCACTTCCCACCCCGCCGGATCGTCAAAAATCTTGTCCAGCGTATATCTCGCCCAGAAATCGAGCATGTCGCACACGTCCCGGAGTTTCCCGCCCGACCGCTCGATCCCCACGTTCTTCCACATCGCGCTTCGCAGGCTCGATCGCACGTCATCAAGATCCAACTCGCCCTGGTCGCTCGGCCGGATATCGCTCACAATCGGCACCGGCGCCGGCCTTGCCCCGGACCAGCCCGCAGGCCGGGTCTGCACGCCGTTCCCGTTCTTCATTTCGGCGCACGCAGATCCCGCGATCGCACCCATCACCAATCCCTCAAGAAGCGAATTGCTCGCAAGGCGATTCGCTCCGTGGAGTCCAACCGCCGCCGCCTCGCCGATCGCGTACAGCCCCGGCACGTCGGTTCGTCCGGACAAATCCGTCCGCACGCCACCGACCATGTAATGCGCCGCCGGGTGCACCGGGATCAGATCTTCCGCCGGATCAAGGTCAAACCGCTTCAGAAGCGCCGTCATCCCCGGGAACCGCTGCGAAAATCCGCGAAGGGCCCGGCAGTCAAGCCACACATGGCTCCCGCCCGCCCCCGACGCCTGCTTGGCGATCTGACGCACAATTGCGCGGCTCACCACATCACGCGGCGCCAATTCCGCCAGCGGGTGCACATCCAGCATGAATCGGTGTTCGCTGCTGTCAAGAAGGTGCGCGCCCTCGCCCCGGACCGCCTCGGTGATCAGCCATCGTGCCGCGCCCGGCAGGTACAGCGTCGTCGGGTGGAACTGCACGAACGCCATGTCCTCGACCGTCGCACCCGCCCGATATGCCATCGCCGGGCCGTCCGCAGTCGCCTGCGGCGGGTTGGTGGTTTCGCGGAAGAGCGCGCCGGCCCCGCCGCTCGCCAGGATCGTCGCCTTCGCCCAGACCATCTGCAGTCCGTATTTGGGGTGATGCGTGATCGCTCCCATCACCGGCGAGCCCGGCTCATTCCCCGGCGTGATCATGTCGAGCGCAAAGCAGTTCTCAAACACCCGGATCGCCGGATTTGCCCGGCACTTCTCCGCAAGACACCGCTGCAGTTCCCTTCCCGTCGCGTCCCCGTCCGTATGCACGATGCGGCTGGCGCTGTGCCCCCCCTCGCGACCGACCGCCAATTCACCTTCGGAGTTCTTGTCGAGGCGCATCCCCCATCCG
This sequence comes from Phycisphaerales bacterium, assembly GCA_044221315.1. GTDB lineage: Bacteria > Planctomycetota > Phycisphaerae > Phycisphaerales > UBA1924 > JAFEBO01. The sequence goes on from JBGAPK010000047.1 coordinate 14,451, forward strand.
ATCAATTCGCGCAGCCGTGCCGGCCCGTTCTCGATGATCGTGCGGACCGCCGTCTCCTCGCAAAGCCCCGCCCCCGCCACCAGCGTGTCCTGCACGTGCGACTCGACCGAATCGTCCTTCGTCAGCACCGCCGCGATCCCGCCCTGGGCCCACGCCGTATTCGTGTGCTTGAGGTCGCTCTTGGAGAGCACGATCACCTCGCCATGCTCCGCCGCCGCGAGCGCGGCACGCAAACCCGCCACGCCCGCACCGATCACAAGCGTGTCCGTGAAGATCTGCGGCAGCAGAGTCGACCGGAACGGAATCAGGTAGCGGCGTTGATCGAAAATCCGTTCCATCGCGTATGAAGATCTCGTTCAGGCGCCGACTACGCGCACGCGTGTTGTTCCGACTTCCCGCCGCAGCAACCGCTCGAGGCCGCAGCCCCGACGGGGGAGGCAACCGCCCCCAGCATCCGATCGCACTTCTTCTGCAAGAACCGCCCGTGGTGCTCCACGTGCCAGATCGAGTACGAGAGAATCGTTCGGACCGACTGTTCTCCCCGTTCGGGGTGCAAAGCAACCCGCTCGAACTGCTCGGGCGAGAGCCCGCTCAGCCACTGGAAACTCCACATACGCATCGTGTGCAAGACCGCAACATGCCCACCGATCAGGCTTGCCGGGTCACCATTGCTCACTTCCTTCGGCAGGGCATACAGCCCGCTATCGATGAAGGCGTTCTCGTCCCAGACCGCCAGCACGGGACGATCCTCCGCGACTGCCCGACGCATCCGGTGGACGAACACGATCTCCGCATCCGCAAGGTGCGCCAGGAGCATCCGCACAGACCACCGCCCGACTTCCGCGTCCGCCAGAAACGCGCGGTCGATCTGCTCAACATCGAGCGAGAAAACCCGCGGATCGTAATTCCCAACTCCGCGCCGATATCGCGCCAACATCTCGCCGAGCGGCAGCGCCGCGATCTCCTTGGCCGTCCCGGTGGGGATCACCAGTTGCTGGGGACTGCTCTGGCAGCCGCAGCCGCCTCCCTGCTTTGACCCTTCCGAACCGTTTTTTCCGCCGCAGCAGCCACCGCTCGCGTTCTGGCTCATGGATATTCCTTTCGTCGCCGGATCGTAGGGGATGCAGCCGGGTTGTCCGGCCGTTGCAACGACCCGCGTGTGCTAACGTGGAGGTCATGACCCCCGCCCGCCGTCTTGCCCTGCGCGTGACCACGATGCCGCGCGATACCAACCACTACGGCACCATCTTTGGTGGCGTCATTCTCTCCTATATAGACCAGGCCGGCTTCGTCGAGGCCCGGCACCACGGGACACACCGATGGGTTACCGCGGCCATCGACCGCGTTGAATTCAAGTCCCCCGTTCGGGTCGGTGATATCGTGAACTTCTACGGAACAACCATCCGCGAAGGGACGACTTCCGTCACCGTCCTCATCGAGGTCGAGGCCGAACGGGAAGAGGACCGCCGGGTCGTCCCGGTCACCTCCGCCACGCTGGTCATGGTCTGCGTCGACGCGAACGGAAAGCCATTCCCCTTCCGAAATCCGCCGGCCGCCTGAGCGGCCGGCCCGGTCGCCACAGGCACGCTGTTTTCGCGTACACTTGAGGCCCATGTCCCAGAGTTCCTTCGTCACCAGCAATCTCGTCGGAAACGTGATGGTCGCGCGCCTCGAGCGCGAGAAGATCACCGAGCACGAGAGCCAGGTCATCCTCGCCGAACTGACCAACGCCGCGGCCCAGTGCCACAACCACCTCGCGGTCGATCTCAGCATGGTCACGCTCATCGCCTCCGCCGGCCTGGGTGCCCTCATCACCCTGAACAAGACCTTGAAGGGCAAGGGCGGCAAGCTCGTCTTCTTCAGCATGAGCAACGAACTGATGCAGGTCTTCAAGCTCACCCGCCTCAACACGCTGCTCACGATCGTCAAAGATCGCGACGCCGCCGTCAAAGCCGCTCTCTGACCGGCGACGAGCCGGGGCGTGACTTCCCTATGCCCGGCCAAGAGAATCCACTCCCCCGTCTCGCCATCCTGATCTCCGGCGGCGGACGCACCCTCTTCAACCTTGCCGATTCGATCCGCCGCGGCAACTTGCCCGCTCAGATCGCCGTCGTCATCGCCTCCTCAGAATGCCCCGGAGCGCAGCGAGCCCGCGAGGCCGGCCTGACCACGCTCGTCATCCCCGGGCGCATCCCCCGCGAGAAACTGGAATCCATCCTCCGCGAGCATCGAATCGACTGGGCCGTGCTCGCAGGTTATCTCAAACTCGTCAGCATCCCGCCGTCGTACTCGGGTCGCGTCGTCAACATCCACCCCGCGCTCCTCCCCAAGCACGGCGGCCCCGGTCTCTACGGCCATCACGTGCACGAATCAGTCCTTCGCTCCGGCGACAGAATCTCCGGTTGCACCATCCACCTCTGCGACAGCGAATACGACACCGGCCCCATCATCCTGCAACGGGAAGTGCCGGTCCTTCCGTCCGATACCCCCGATTCCCTCGCCGCCCGAGTCTTCGAAGCCGAATGCGCCGCCTATCCGCAGGCCCTCAAGAAGCTGCTCACGGAGCGGCACACGTGAACGCCGAGACCGCACACAGTTTCCGGCGCGACCCGGCGCCGCCTTTCCGAAGGCTCCTACCTGAGGGAGGGGGTTGGGGGTGGGGGACGGGAGGGTTCTTCTCTGCTGCAGGAGAAATGCGAAGTTGTTCTTTGGCGCTTGCCACTCTCTTCCTCATCTCCGTGCTCTCCTTCGCTGCGACCTGCCTCTCCGCCCAACCCGTCACCTACGAACAAGTCGAATCCGCCGCCAACGAAGCCCTCGCCAAGCGAGACTTCACCGCCGCCGAACCTCTCCTCCGCCGCCAGATCGAACTCCGCCCGCGCGAATTCGTCCCGTACTACAACCTCGCCTGCGTCCTCGCTACCCGCAACAACGCGGCAGAAGCGGGGGAGATGTTGGTCAGTGCGGTCGAAAACGGCTTCGACGACTACCGAAAACTCACCCGCGATCCCGATCTCGCCGGCGCTCGCGCCAGCGACGGCTACAAAAAACTCGAAAGCAACTGGCCCGCCGTCCTCGAGGCCCGCAAGGACGCCAACCTCGCCCAGGTCCGCAAAATCTTCGATCATCCCGAGGATGCCGGCACGTACACCGAAGTCGTCGATCCCAAGCGCCGCCTGATCTACCGGAGCGCCTTTGACCCCACGGAATTCGCCAAGGCCAAGGCCGAGATCGAGGGCCTCGCCGACTGGTCCGAGCGCACCATCTTCCCCGGCCTTTGGGACCCGAAGGAAGTCGCGCTCGACCCCTGGGTCATCGTCGTTCTTCCCAGCCGGCGCGACTTTACCACCTGGCTCCTCGTCACCTTTGGCCCGGCCGCGCGCAGCGGCTTCTCCACCATCGGCGGCACGTACGTCCACGAAAAGAAGCAACTCGTCTCGCAGGACCTGGGCTCCACTCTCCGCCACGAGTTCTTCCACGTGCTCCACTGGCGAGATTGCACCCGCAAGGGCCAGACCCACGCCTACTGGGTGCAGGAAGGGCTTGCCAGCCTCGTCGAGGATGTCGATCTGCCCCCCGATGCGGGCAGGGAGGCGGGCAAGAACAAGGACGCGGCCAACGCCTCACTTTCCCACCTCATCCCCGTCCCCTCCTGGCGAACCAACATCGTCCAACGTCGCGACCGCAGCAACACGCTGATGCCCCTCGACAAGTTCATGCTCCTGCCGCGGGAGAAGTTTCTCTCGTCGCAGCAACTCGCGAATTACGCCGAGGCCCGCGCGGTCTTTCTGTTTCTCTACGACCGCTCCAAACTCAGGGAGTGGTACGACGCCTACGGCGCATCGGCGACCGACGAGCGTGCCCCGATCGCCGCCTTTGAGTCCGTCTTCGCCAAGCCGATCAAGGACGTGGACCGGGATTTCAAAGTGTGGGTCCGCTCGCTCCCCGAGGTCGCCGAAGAGATCAAGGTCGGCATGGCCAGCCTCGGCGTCGAGGTCGAGACCGGCAGCGGCGACGGCGTCACTGTCGTCTCGATCGTGGAAAATGGGCCCCGCGGCGCCAACATCCTTCCCACCAGCTCCCTGCCGGGCGTCAAGGGCGAACTCCGCCTGGGCGACGTCATCACCGCCGTCGGCGGCCGCGCCACGCGCGATGTGGCCGAACTCGTCCGCGTCCTGGGCGACCACAAGCCCGGGGATGAGGTGGTGGTCGCCTACCGCCGGCGCTCGCAGCCGGGCGAAGCGACCATGAAACTCATCGCACGGCCCTGATTTTCTGAAAAAGCGGAACCAAACCAGTGCTCTGTGCGATATACTATGGTACACATAGTACGGCAATTTTCATGGGTCCGATGGGACCCATAGGACCTATTCGAGCAACCCGCCCCACAGAAAGGCTTCCCCGTGAAAATCGAACGAGAACTCATGCGTGGCGCCGGCCCCGTCGCCGTCTTGAAACTTCTCCAACGCCGCGAGATGTACGGCTACGAACTCGTTGAGGCCCTCTCCGCCAAGACCGGCGGCCTGCTGGAAATGGGCCAATCCACCCTCTACCCCATGCTCTACAACCTCGAGGCCCAGGGCTTCGTCGAGGGCTTCTGGAAAGAGGCCGGCGCCAAGGGCAGCACCCGAGACCGCAAGTACTACCGCCTCACCGAAAAGGGTCGCACCCGCCTTGCGGACGACACGAAGCAGTGGGAGGCCGTGACCAAAGCGATGCAGGCCATCGGCGTCGTCTCCGGGGCGACCAAACTGGCGGAGGCGTGATCCATGAACGTCTTCAAGGCGGCTGAAAAACAGCCATGTCTCGCTCATCCTGCCGTTCCCGCCGCTCTCCCGCCCGAATTGCGGGCCTTGGTCGATCTGGTGCTGAAGCGTGCCAAGCTCTGGAAGCACGAACGCGCCGACGTCGAGGCCGAACTCGCCGCACACTTCGCCGACGGTCTCGAAGCGGGCGTCACGTCCGAAAGACTTGCCTCGGACTTCGGTGACCCGAGGCGGGCCGCCCGCCTCATCCGTCGCGGCAAACTCCGCACGCGCCCCTTCTGGTGGCGCGCGATGCGCCGCTCGCTGATCATCGCGACCTACGCCCTTCTCGCCGCGTGTGTCTTCTCCACGCTCTACACCATCCGCTTCTACGCCGGTGCGCCCACAATCCGCATCCGCCCGCTCGACGTGCTGAACGCGCCATCAGTCGGCCTCCCCGAAGATCAGAAAGCTTGGCCCCTCTACCGACAGGCTGTTCTCTCTTTTCAAGGCAAGCAGAAAGACCTCGACGCACTCACCGATTTCACGAATGAAAACGATCCAGCTTTTGTTGCAAGGGCCGAGCCGGTCCTTGCCGCCAATGCGAAGACCCGGCAATTGACTCTCCAGGCAGCGCAGCGTCCGCACATGGGGATCAAGGTCGGTGTGACCGACGATCACGAACTCAAGGTGAAATCGTGGGAGATGCAGGGCTCGAATGGCCAGGCTCCCGAGGCGAATTCTGAACGCCAGTGGTTCTCCCCCGATCCCGACAACCCCGAGGCGGTTTCGGTCCTGCTTCCACACCTTTCCGAACTGCGAAAGCTCGCCCGCATCCTCAAGGCCGATGCGCTTGTTGCCCTTGTTCGGGGAGAGAAAGACCGCCTCGCCCGGATCTGCGCGCCATCCCCGGGCTGGCCCGCCACGCCCGCGAACCCGATACGCTCATTTCCTGCCTGGTCTCGATCGCGATTCTCAATCTGGAAAGCGATCTCGTCCGGCGAGTGCTCGAGGAGCGCCCAGAACTGCTCTCGTCCGAACAACTCATCGCGCTCGCCCACGAACTCCATCAACTCGGCGGTCCGTCAGAACTGGTCTCGCTCGCCGGCGAACGCCTCTTCTTCGAAGACTTCATCCAGCGCTGCTACACCGACGATGGCAACGGCGACGGCCGCTTCACCCCCGCCGGCGCCGACTATTTCCGCAAACTCATGGCGGTCAGTACCGGTCAGCACGCGTGGGACATCCCCGTGGTTTCGAGCGCCGTCTTCGCGGGCCGAAAGGAAATGACCGACGCATACCGGCGACTTTTCAGCGAAGCCGAGAAATCCCTCCGGATTCCCCAGTTCGCTCCCGGGCCGGCCGCCGTCGAACAGGAATTGATCGCGCTGGAAAGCACCGAATGGAAGCGGGCCCGGTTCGCGCCGCTCGGCGTTCTCATGCCCGCCTTCGGACACGCCGCCCGCATCGCCTTCAGGACCGCACTCCTCCGCGACGCCACGCTCACCACCATCGCTCTCGAGCTCTACCGGCGAAAGGCCGGCTCGATCCCCGAATCGCTCTCCGAATTGGTCTCGACCTTCCTGCCGTCCGTGCCAGTCGACCTCGCCGACGGGCAGCCCATCCGTTACAAACGCTTCGGCGATTCTTACACGCTCTACTCCATCGGCAGCGACCGCATCGACAACGGCGGCAAGCCGCCCCAAACTACGACCGACGATTCCTCCGTCGTTAACTTCATGTCCCAGAATGCGAAACTGAACTGCGACTGGGTCTTCTTCCCGCGTCCACACCCGGAAGACACCACCCCAAAGACCGGCGGCCTCCTCGGCGGTCCAGGGTCCAAGTAATGTGGCACGGGCCTCCGTGGCACGGGCCTCCGGCCCGTGGTTCGTCAGCCAAATTCAGAAAGGCCAAAGACACGGGCAGGATGCCCGTGCCACAAGCTATCCTGCGGCCATGGCGGAGCCATCTCTTCGTACATCCGAGTCCGAAATCACCCGCGCGTCCGAAGCGCCACAATCCATTCCGGTGCCTGAAATCAAGCCCGATCGCGCCCCGGGCGCGGTCGTCCGCACCGCCCCCGAAACCCCCCTTGTGGACGTGATGGCCGGCTCATCCCGCCAGCAGATCAACGTCCTCGACCACGGCTTCATCGCCCTGATCGACTGCATGCCCCGCCTTGTCCCGCAGGGGCAGACGGCAGACGCCGCCATCGTCCAGGCCGCCCGCGTTTCCTACGGGCAGGGCACCAAGAAAGTCAGTGAAGACCGGGGCCTGATCCGCTACTTGCTCCGGCACCGGCACACCACGCCATTAGAAATGGTCGAGGTCAAATTCCACGTCTGCATGCCCATCTTCGTGGCCCGCCAGTGGATCCGGCACCGCACGGCCAATGTCAACGAATACTCCGCCCGCTATTCCATATTGCCCGACCGCTTCTATACGCCGAGTCTCGATCAGGTCCGCAAACAGAGCAAGGCCAACCGGCAGGGGGGCGAAGAGCTCTTCCGCATCCACGACGACGCGGCAGAACTCAAAACCGCCCAGGATTTCGTCCAGTACCTCGATGACGTCGAAGGCTTCTACAAGCGTTATCTATCTCTCACCGAGCGGGGCGTCAGCCGGGAAATGGCCCGGATTGGCCTGCCGGTCAACATGTACACCGAGTGGTATTGGAAGTGCGACCTGCACAACACCCTGCGGTTCCTAAGTTTGCGCATCGACGCCCACGCCCAGGCCGAGATCCGTGCGTACGCCGAGGCCATGCTGAGGCTCCTGGAGCCCCTGGCGCCGGCCACAGTCGAAGCCTGGCGTGACTATGACGTGGGAGGGGTCCACCTGAGCCGCCTCGAGGTGGAGGCTCTACAAGACCTTGCCGCAGGTGGCCGGGGCGAACTCAAGGCCGACAACTCCCGCGAACGGGCTGAATGGTCCGAGAAGCTGGCGAAGCTGGGCTTCAAGCAGGGCTAGGAAAGGCCCCTGGCCTTTTGGTCCAATGGGTCCCATAGGACTTATTGCCCTTCTCAGCATGAAAATTGGCCACTCGGCGTCTTTCAGCGAGGGTGCCGCGCAGCCTCCCTCGCAACTCATTGTCACTAAAAATGTTGCCTGCGGCCCCTGCCGATTACCGGGAATGGACCTTTTCGGGTGCCGCTGAGGGAAAAAGCGAATATTCCGAGTAGTTCGCTGGCAACGCGCAAAACGTGAGGCAGATTTGAACTCGGCTGGGAACGAGGTGTTCGTTCCGGCCAAGTGGTTGTCTTCCTTCGAGTTTTGTGAGGAGACTGTCAGATGATGAAGAGCATGATTGTTGCTGTTGTTGGCGTCGCGGGCATCGCTGCCGCAGCGAATGCCGCGTGGGGCCTCCGGTTCCAGGTCCGTTTGGCTGACGCCGATCCGTGGTCCAGCTCCGTGGTTGTGACCAACCCCGGCCAGGTCGTCAAGTTCCGCTTCGGCGCGTACTTTGACCCGAGCACGTCGATCACCGTTGCCGACGGCACCGGTCCGGCCGCCGCCCTCAACCGCTTTACGGGTCAGAATCAGTTCACCGGCATGCTTGCCGGGGACGTGATCACCAACCCCGCCACCCGCACGATCTCCAGCGGCAACAACGCCCTGACTGCCGTCGCCGGCAGCAAGATCGGTGGCACGGGCATCACGAGCTTCGGCTCGCAGCTGTTCCTCTCGGCCCTGCCCGACCCACCCGAGACGTACAAGGAAATCTACGTTGGCACGATCACGATCGGCAACAGCACGGCCCACCTCCTGACCTTCAAGAACAGCCAGTTCGGCTCTGGCAACACGGCCGGCCTGACCTTCTACACCTACGCCTCTGCGACCAACAAGCAGTCGGCCGCTCCGAACTCCGACTCCGGTCCTCGCTCCGATCAGGAAGCCACGATCGACGTCCAGATCCCGGCTCCCGGCTCGCTCGCTCTCGTCGGCCTCGGTGGCTTGGTCGCCGCCCGCCGCCGTCGCGCCTGAGTGACCTGAAATCGTCTGAGACCTCGCGGCTACCGCCGCGTCCTCAGCAAACATGCCTCATCGTCCGCTCCGGTTTCATGACCGGAG
>JBGAPK010000048.1:0-22062 GCA_044221315.1 Phycisphaerales bacterium
GCCGCAACGTCGTCGCCCCAACTCGCCGCGGGAGATAGTCCGCGACGAATTCTCCTCCGGGCCCTAACCGCAGCACCGATTCCATGGCGTTCGTCATGGCAGTTCTGATCGGTTTTCGCCCGGTGCCCCGATCAGATTTCGCTCGGTCTGTTCGGTAGAAGATAAGGTATCGAACGCCCTATGTCAAGTGGTATTTCATTCCGGGAGCCCGGTTTACGCCAAAATACCAAATTTTTTCCGAAAAACCAAACAAAACCGCATTCCAGCCTCCTAGCGGGGCTTTCGGAGCAAAACCGAGATTCCGTTCGGGTTCGCGTCCTGGATCGAGAACTCCTTCACGCCCACGTCGGCGAGCCAGCCGCGCACCTCTTCCTCGGTGTGCTGCCATGCGTTGTGAGGGTGATACCAGTCGAAGTTCACCATGTTGTTGGTCTCGTAGTCGAAGGCATCGTTCCAGAAGCACTTGACGAAGTTGTAATAGAGCAGGCGCTGCACGTTGTGCTCGCCGGCGGGGATACCCAGGACCGGGATCGCCTTCTCCAGCGTGATGGTGCCCTTGATCTTGGAGAGCTCGCGCCCCAGTTCGGTAAGCCCCTCGCAGGCCTTGTAGCACTCTTCGGGCGCCATCTTGCTGAAGAGCGACCGGATGTGCGCATCGCAGAACTGGCGTGCGGCACCCATCTTCTTATAGACGTAGAAGAAGAACTGTCCACCGGGGGCCAGCTTCTGGTAGAGCGCCCGGAACGCCTCGCGTGTGTCGGGCGTGTGATGAAGCACGCCGTCGGCAATGATGAAATCGAACCAACCGTCCTGGAACGGGGCCATCATCAGGTCGGCCTGCACGACGCTGGCGTTGGGCCGATCGCGGGTGTTTTCGTAAGTGGTGATCGCGGCATCGGATACATCAAGGGCGTAGACCTCGCCCCCGCTCTGTTCGCTCATAAAGCGGGAGTTGAAGCCCGACCCCGGCCCGCACTCGAGGATCCGCTTCTTGCCCTTGTAAAACGCCTTGAGATCAGCCACCGACTTGAGGCCCAGTTTCTTGCAGTACCAGCCGAACAGGAACTCCTGATGCTGGGGCTCGAGCCCGTACCGCTTGAAGCGGCGCCACTTGTCGGAGAAGGTGGTGTTGGTCGCTGCCTGATCGTGCTGGCTCGCGGCCGTTGCTCCGGCCGCGGCTTTCGGAAGGCCATGGCGGGCCCGGAAGTCTTCAAAGTCCTGCCGCAGCGTGCCGGAGAGCAGACGGGGGACGCCGTCGATCACCGGGTACCAAGTCGTGGGCGACTCGAGCACGCCCTCCACGATCTGCCCTTCGACCGTCTTTTCCTTGCGGAGGGTGAGCTTTGCCCCTGTTCCGGGCTCACGAAGATGCTCGACGAGTGTCTGTCTCATTTCGTTCTCTGGTCAGTCTTGGGTCAGTCTGGGGGGTTCGATCGCTTGGCGAAGCGTGGGCCGACCCGCTGGATCCGCCGGGATATCTCGAGAAGGGTCAACTGGGAACGCAGATTGGACGCGCTCAAACCCGTCAATTCCACCAGTTCATCCGCCGAACGCTCGCTTTCGAGGGCCGAGAGGATCTTTTCCTGCTCCGGGCGCAGTGCGGGAGCCTGTCCCACGGTCAGGAGGGGGTTGTCGCCGTCGTCTGCCGCACCCTGCACCGGGCCATATCGAGCGGCATGGGTTCCGGCGTGCTGATGACGCGCGGGCGATTCGAGCAGGGCTATGACGTCTCCGGGCTCGGTCACCAATGCCGCCCCTCCGGATTTCAGCAGGTCGTTGCTGCCTTCCGATGCCGCGGAATCGACCCGCCCCGGCACCGCAAAGACATCCCGGCCGTGTTCTTCCACGGCCTGCTGAGCCGTGATCAGCGCGCCGGAGCCCCTCCCGGCCTCGATCACCAACACGCCGAGCGACAGACCCGAGATGATCCGGTTGCGACGAGGGAAATTCTGCTTGTCCGGCACCGTGTTCAGAGGCAGTTCCGAAACAACGGCCCCGTGCACAACGCCGTTCGAATCGGGAGCGCAGAGGCGCTCGAAAAGTTCGGCGTTCTCCGGCGGGTAGGTGTGGGCCAGGCCACAGCCGAGCACCGCGAGCGTCCGTCCCTGACTCATCAGCGCGGCCCGGTGCGCCGCGGTATCGATTCCCCGCGCCCCGCCCGAAATAACCGTCACTCCCGCCCGCGCCAGCGTGCCCGCGAAGCGAGTCGTCTGCTCAAGCCCGTACGCCGAACACCTGCGGCTGCCGACCACGGCCACCGAAAATCGATCGAGTGCCGCATCCAGCCTGCCCTTGTAATAAAGCAGCGGCGGGGGATCCGGAACTTCTTTCAAGAGCGAGGGATAGTTCTCGTCGGCGATCGAGACAAAGTGAACACCCAAGCGCTCGGCGCGAGCGATCTCGTCTTCCGCGATCGGCAGCGATCCCTTGATATCCGCCGCCGTCTTCGCCGCGCGCTGGGCACCGACCTTGCACATCCCGATCTCGGCTGGCGACAACTCGAGCGCAGTCTCTGGCGAGCCCGCCAGCGAAATCAGTCTCCCAATGGTCGCAGGCCCGAGGCCATCGACCAGTGTGAGGCGGAGCACGGCTAGCGTTGCGGCAGAGATCTCCATACGGTTCGTGTAAGGTACACAAAAATCCGCGACAGAGCAACGAGTGAGCGATAGGGGGATTTCCATCGCTCATTCTGTTCCGATCTTTGAGCGACTGGAAATTCGTTCGCCGGTCAATCCATCGTGGCGTCAAGATGGCATTTGGGTGTATGGGAAATCGGCCGCGGCAGGGATTTCCAAACCGCCAACCGCCCGGAACGGCGGTGCCACAACGCCACGAAAAAGCCCGCGATCGCTCGCGGGCTTTGAAGAAACCAGGTCGTCTGTAGGTGGTTGTTTACCGCTTGCTGAACTGGAACCGACGACGCGCACCGGCCTGGCCGTACTTCTTACGCTCGACCTCGCGGCTGTCGCGGGTCAGGACGCCCATCTCGCGGAAGCGGGCTTCCAGCGTCGGGTCGTAGCCGAGCAGGGCACGGGCGACCGCGAGGCGGCAGGCTTGCGCCTGGCCCATCGTGCCGCCGCCGTGGCAGCGGATGATGACGGTCACTTTGTCCAGAAGGCTTGCGGCCTTCAGGGGTTCCTGCACGTCGTTGCGATCGCGGATTTCCGCGAAGTACTGCTCGACGGTCTTGGTGATGCGCTTGGAGTTCTTCGGGTCGCGCTTGCCGGCCCGGCTCTCCGGGTCACATTCAAAGACCACGCCGGCGAGGTCGGTCGCCTTGGTGGGCTTGAGGCGGACGCGGGCGACGGCTGTCTTGCGACGCCCAGTTCCCCACCACCAGCCGTGCCGATCGGCCGGCTTGGCGGCACGCACGGGGCGGACCATCTGGGCGACTGCGGGGGCGACGGCTGTCGCGCTCAGGCCCGCAGGAATGTTCAATCCGGACTGAATAGTCGTCATGGGTGTTTCTCAGAGGCGGGTGGGGCGGGCTTACGAGACTTTGAGTTCCTTGGGCTTGTGAGCGGCATGGGCGTGGTCGGGTCCTTTGACCACGAACAGACCCTTCAGCATGATGCGACTGAGGCGGTTCTTGGGGAGCATGCGACGGACGGCGTCCTTCACGAGGGTTTCCGGGTCGCGCTCGCGGACCTGCCCGTAGGTCTGGGTCTTGAGGCCGCCGGGGTACTCGGTGTACCGCATCTTGAGGCGCTGGATCGATTTACGCCCAGTCAACTCGACCTTTTCGGCGTTCGTGACGATGACCTGCTCGCCGCAATAGACGTGGGGGGTGTAATCCGGCCGATGTTTGCCCATCAGGACGATGGCGACATCGCTGGCCAGGCGTCCCAAGGGAATTCCCGCGGCGTCAACGACGCGCCAGGTGTTCGAGCCCGTTCCGGGCTTCAAGAGTGATGTTTGCCGACGATGCATAGCCAACCTCCGCATATCTGGCGTTCCGGGATTCGGCAAGGGTGCCAAGGCCGCGGGACGACAGGGCGTCCGAAACTGCGTTCTCGCCGCCTACCGGGCGGGGCGGGCCGGGGCTACCGGCAGGATTTCGAATCGGGACCGGCAAGTCTAGACCTGCAGGCGGGTTTCGGGCAAGCCCAAACCCAAGAACCCGCATCCGGCCACGATCTGCTATGAAAGAAGCCCCTCCATGACCCAGAACCCCTTTAGCCGCCCTTCGCCCGACCCAACGGAACCAGCCCCGGGCGGTCCCGTTCGCAGGCCCGATCCGGGCAGTCCGACCGTGGCCTGGATCGCCGGCCTCATCGCGACGGTCTGCTTGGTGGCCGTGGTGTACCTCAACCAGGTCTCCAAGCCGCAGACCTCGATCCAGAAGGCGGCGAGTTCTCTCGCCCAGCAGCGCAGCGCCGTGGACATTTCCGACCCGTACACGCTCTCGCTGAAGATGGTGATGAAGCTCTCGTACCTGTTCGATGCCAAGGACAAGTCTTCGCGGGACATGCTCGTCGGCCAGTCCGAGAGCCCGATGACCGACCCTTCCCGTCGTCCGGAGGCCGAGAAGGTGCGAGAGGCGATCGCCCGCGCGGAGATCGTGCGGGGTGAAGCGGGTGCAAAGGCCGCGGACGAGATGTTCAGGAAGCTCGAGGCGGAGTACGCCGACCGGCCCGACAAGCTTGCGCGTGCGCTTGAGGAAGACGAGCAGCAAGAGATCGACGACGCCCTCAAGGACATGCAGACCCTCCGGCGGATCTATGCCGGTGAGCTTGTCTCCGTGAATGATGCGGACAGGCAGCGCCTCCGCGATCGGCACGGATGGTTCGCCGATGTCGCGATGACATTCGGAAAAGAAGACAGCGACGTCCAGCGCATCGCCCTGCTTTCGGGCGGCCTGGCGCTCATGCTCGGGATCTGCTTCATTCTGCTCGCCGGATTTGTGGCAGTGGTGGGGGGGTTGGGCTGCTTTGTCGCGATGGTCATCCTGATTTCGAGCGGCAAGGTGCGACGGCGCTTCGTGGCGCCCGCGCCGGGCGGGAGTTTCGGCTGGGAGATTCTCGCCGTCTTCCTCGCGGCGTTCCTCGGCTTCAAGGCGGTCGCGTCGCTCGTCGCCGTCGCGGTCTCGAAGGACGGGACGCCGCCGGAGTGGTTCGCGACGGCGGTGCTGCTCGGGCAATGGTCGATCGCGCTCGTGGTCTTCTTCCCGCTCCTGCGGGGCGTGCCGTTCGGCGAATTTCGGCGGCTGGTTGGTTGGACGGCGCCGCGCGGGGTGTGGCGAGAGATCGCGGCCGGGGTCTTCGGCTATTTCGCGGGCCTGCCGCTGGTCTTCGGGGCGCTGCTCGTTTCACTCGCGCTGAATGTGCTGATGCAGAAGCTCTCGGGCCACGAGGCGGGCCCGCCCGAGAATCCCATTCTGGAATTGGCGGGCCGGGGCACCACGCTCGTGCTCCTGCTGCTCTTCACGCTCGCGGCGATCTGGGCGCCGATCGTCGAGGAGACGGTCTTCCGTGGCGGGCTCTTTCGGGCGCTGCGGGCGCGCATGGGGTTCGTGCTTGCCGCCATAGTGAGCGCGCTGGTCTTCGGCTTCATGCACGGCTACCCGGTGCAATTGCTCGGACCGGTCATCATGATCGGGTTTGTCTTCGCGCTGATGCGGGAGTGGCGGGGCAGCATCGTCGGCCCGATGGTGGGGCACTTTCTCAACAACGCGACGATCCTGGCGATCGTGTTCCTGATCCTGCGGGCGGTGGCGTAGCGGAATTCAGACCGGCGGCCGTCTTGCGGCCCAGTCGGTCGCCTTCTCGAACATCCTCGCGATGCGCAGCATCTTCGCCTCGTCGAACGCCGGTGAGATCAGCTGCACGCCGACGGGCAGTTGCTTTCCGTCCACCGACGCGAAGCCCGCCGGGATCGACATCGCCGGAAGGCCGGCGAGATTGACCGTGACGGTGTACACGTCTTCGAGATACATCGCCCATGGATCGCTGGTCTTCTCGCCGACCTTGAACGCGGGTGACGGGCTGGCCGGCATCAGGACGGCGTCGCAGTCCGAAAAGACGCGGTCGAAATCGCCCTTGATCTTCCGGCGCACCTTGAGCGCCGTCGTGTAATACGCGTCGTAGTAGCCGCTGGAGAGCACGTGCGTGCCGAGCATGATCCGGCGCTGCACCTCTGGTCCGAAACCCTCCGAGCGGGACTTGCAATAGAGGTCAAACAGGTCCTCGCCGGGCGAGAGCTTGGCCCGGTGCCCGTACCGGATGCCGTCGAGGCGGGCGAGGTTGCTCGAGGCCTCAGCGGGCGCGACGATGTAGTACGCCGCGATTCCGTGGTCGATCAGCGGCAGATCGATATCCACGATCGTCGCGCCAAGTTCCCGGTACTTCGCGATCGCCTCGGCGAAGACTCGGGCGACTTCCGGGTGATTCGCCGGGTTGCGTGCCTGCGAAGGAACCCCCAGCCGCAGGCCCGAAACGGGAGTTTCGAGCCCGCCCAGCATGTCCGGCACGCGCTCTTGCGATGAGGTTGAGTCCAGCGGGTCGTGCCCGCAGATGACCGAAAGCCCGAGCGCCGCGTCCTCAACGCTCCGCGTCAGAGTCCCGATCTGATCGAGGCTGCTCGCGTATGCCACCAGCCCGTATCGGCTCACGCGCCCGTAGGTGGGCTTGACGCCGACTATGCCGCAGAGCGACGCGGGCTGCCGGACCGAACCACCGGTGTCCGATCCGAGGGCCAGCGGCACGATCCCCGCGGCGACCGCCGCCGCGCTTCCGCCGCTGCTCCCGCCCGGCACGCGCGACGTATCCCACGGGTTGAAGGTGGGGCCGAAGCACGAGTGTTCAGTGGACGAGCCCATCGCGTATTCGTCGAGATTGGTCTTGCCGACGATGACCGCGCCCGCATCGATCAGCCGCTGCACCGCTGTCGCGGTGTACGGGGACTCGTATTCGCGGAGCATGTTGCTGGCGCAAGTTGTCCGGCCCCACGAAAGGCACATGTTGTCCTTGAGAGCAACCGGGACGCCGGAGAGCAGGCCGGGGGATGCCCCGCGTCCGATGTTCGAATCGATCACCCGCGACTGCGCCCCCGCGCTACCCGGGCCGTCACCGCCAAAGACCGAGACGAATGCCTTGATCTTCGGCTCCGTCGCACCAAGCAAGTCCAGGGTGGCGTGCGCGACCGATTCGGCCGAGGTTCTTTTTCCGCGGACGTCCGCCGCGATGGCGATCACGGACTGCGTCATCTCCGGATCTCCGCGCGATCGGTGCCCGTGGGGAAGAGTTTCGTTCGGAGTGTCCTCACGCGCCGCTCCCCTCCCCAAGCACCTTGGGAACCTTCACGAACGGCGGCATCGTGTCGGGCGCGATCTTCATAAGGGCTTCGTTGGGCAGCGTCGGTCCCGGCACGTCCTCGCCAAGGCTGTTTGTCGTGCCGCCGACATTCGCCATCGGCTCGACGTCCTTGAGATCCAGTTCCCGAAGCCGGTTCATGTGCCCCAGGATCGCCGACATCTGCGCGCCGTATTCCGCGACCTGCGCGTCGGTCAGCGACAGGCGTGAGAGCTTCGCGATTTTGCGCACGTACTCGGGTGAAAGCGACTGCCCGCTCATGGCCTCAGTGTACGAGCGTGGAGCGTTCCGCGGCGATGCGCCGGCAGAGTTCGTGCGTGAGGGCGTGGCTGGACTTGTGCGCCACCACGTCGGCAATGAGCGGCCCTCCCAGGAGCGCCAGGTCACCGATCAGGTCGAGCAGTTTGTGACGCACCGGCTCGTCGGGGAATCGGAACGTGTTGTCGATCGGGTCACCGCTCGGGGCGATGACGAGCATATCGCGGGGCGTCAAATGCCGGAACAGTCCGGCACCGCGCATGGCGATCGCCTCGCTCTCGAGGCAGTACGTCCGCGCCGGCGCGATCTCGCGGATGTACGTCTCGCGGCTTCCGTTCCACTCGAACGCCTGATCTGGAATCCCCGATCCGGCCGGGTACGACAGCTCGAAGCGGTAGCGGGGGTGGGGGCCCGCGGCTGGTCGCGCCTCGATCCACGCGTCGTTTGCCGCATCCTCGACACGGACAACGCCGCGAAGTCGCACCGGTTCCGCATCGCGCGCCGGCCGAAGCGACTCGATCGCCCCGACGAAGGGAATCGCCGAGCCGTCGCCGATCGGAACTTCCTCGTCCGAGACCCGGGCCCGCGCTTTCCAGATCCCCAGCCCCGCGAGCGCCGAGAGAAGGTGCTCCACCGTCGAGACGCGGGCGCCGCCCGCTTCGAGATTGGTGCTCCGGCCCCCCAGCGGTCCCCGGGCCGGGCGCACGTTCGTGATCGCAGCGGGAATTTCGACATCACGCCCGCTCGCGGATTGCACGAGCATGATGCCCGGTCCGACCAGACGGATCGAAACCGTGGACGGGCGCGCCGAAAAGAGGCCGACGCCGGAAAAGGTCATTTCGTCCTGCGCGGTCATGGCGTGCGCCGATCAGACGTGGTCGATCTTGATTTTTTTCAGGATCTGCGACAGGCGCCGGAAGAGCGCCATGTTGCGGGCCGCTTCTTTCATGGGCAGGGCGGGCGCGCCGAGCCACGTCTCACCCGGCGGGATGTCGTTCATGACGCCCGCGCTCGCGCCCACACGCGCCATCGAACCGATGTGCAGGTTGTCCGCGACGCCAACGCGACCGGCCAACTGGACTCCGTCACCAAGCGTGACCGAACCCGAAAGACCGACCTGCCCGCAGATGACGCACGAGCGCCCGATGCGGCAGTTATGCCCGATCTGCACGAGGTTGTCGATCTTGGTCCCGCTCCCCACCGTCGTCGAGCCGAACTTCGCGCGGTCGATGCACGTGTTCGCTCCGATATCCACGTGGTCGCCGATCGTCACATTCCCGATGTGGGGGATGTGGACGAGGTACTTTCCCCGGCCGCTCGGATGGCTCTGGAGCGTGTAGCCAAATCCGTCGGCCCCGATGACCACGCACCCGGCAACGCGGCAGTGGTTTCCCACCACGCACCGGTCCATGATCGAGGAGTTCGGGCCGATGATCGTCTCGGTGCCGATTGAAGCATCGTCGCCCAGATGGACGCCGGAGATCAGGTGGGTCCGCGCGCCGACCTTCGCCCGTGCGCCCACCACACACATCGGGCCGACGCGGGCCGTGGGATCGACGGACGCGGTCGGATGAACGCGGGCGCTCGGGTCGATCCCCGGCTCAGGCGCCGCGGTCGGTCCCGCCAGCATCCCGAGGATCTTGAGTTGAGCGACGTCGGTGTCGGGCACGACCACGATCGCCCGACCTTCCCCGATGTTGCGCGGCGGCGTCACGTCCCGGTGCAGCACGGCGATGGAAGCGCGGCTGCGCTCCCACATGGCGGCGAACTTCGGCGCCCGGATAAAGGTCATGTCGCCCGGCCTGGCGTGTTCGATCGGCGCGACATTTCCGAACGATGCATCGGCCGATCCGAGCAGTTCGCCCCCCAGGAGCGTGGCGAGCTGCCCGGCGCTGATCACGGCGCCCGGCCTGTCGCCGGCGTCGCGGTTCGGGGTCTCTGGCTGAACTTCGGTCATGGGAGCGGTGGCTGGCATGAAGGCCCCTGGTGCCCTTGCTGGTTATTTCGCCTTGGCCGGCTTGTCCGGCTTGCCGCCGGGGACGTTGAAGTCGTTGTTCATCATCTGCAGGATGGACGTCGTGATGTCGAGCCCCGGCGCCGCGTACATGATCCGCTTCTGCGAGATCAGGGCCGACACCTTCTGCACGTCGTCATTCTCCTGGAACGAGAGCACCCGATCGTCCACCAGTACAAGCTCGATGCCGTTCTTCTCGGCGTACTTCGCGCACGCGTCCATCACGTGCCCGTGCACTTCCTTGAACAGGTCGCCCTTCTCGATGTTGATGATCGCCTGGAACGCCTGCTGCTTGGCGCTCGCCATCGCGTTCAGTTCCATCAGCTTCACCGCCTCGTCCCGCCTCGTGATGTCGTTGGTCTTCAGGAGGTCAAGGCGCTTCTGGCTGTCCTCGATCTGCTTGGCCAGTTCGGTGAGTTCCTTCTGACGTGCCTCGGCCTTGGCCTGCAGCTTCATCTGGCCCGACTTCAATTCGTCGAGGGTGTTGATGATCTTCTCGATGTTTACGACCGCGATCTTCGACGTCGGCGCGCCCCCCTGCTCGGCGCTGACGGACACCGCCGCCGTCACCCCGATCGCCGCCGCGAGAAACAACCCGCCCATAAGCCCCGCGATACGACGACTGCCGATGCGATCGATCCTCATGTGAATCACGTCCGTGGCGTGCCGACTCGACAGGGTTCCCGAGGGGCACGCCGCCCGCCGGAACCGCTCCATGATACGGGAGACCGCCCGCTCCGTGCCGGACAGCCCCGCGGACCCCCGGGGGCCGGGCGATCAGAAGGGAACATCGACGTTGAACGTGAACAGCCGCGTGCTGTCGTAGGGGCCCTTCCGGAGCGGGAATCCGAAATCAAACGCCAGCGGCGCGCCCGACAGCTGCGGCACGCTCACCCGCAGGCCCGTACCGATCGAGACGCGGTAGGTGTCGAAGCCCGGTTCGAACAGCACCGTTCCCGAGTCGACGAAGAACACGAGCGCCAGAAGGTCTTCGTACAGCGGAACCTTCAGCTGGGGCCCGATGCTGAACATCCACGTGCCGCCCACGGGCTCGGAGTTCGGATCTCCCGTGGACGCGGTCGTGGTGCGGGGCGCGATCGTGCGGAATTGGAAACCGCGCACGTCCGCCCCGCCCAGGTAGAAGCGGTCCCACACGGGCACCGACCCGCGCCCCTGCGGGATGTAGCCCGCGCGGGTGGTGAGCGAGAGCGTCGTCTTGCGTCCGAGGAAGTCCTCGCTGATCGGGATGTACACCTGGTGCTGGGCCCGCAACGTGTTGTACGTGTGCGTGCCGTACGTCTGCTCGGCGCTCACCTCGAACTTGGTGCCGGTGCTCGGCGACACCGGATCATCGAACGTCGAGCGCGCCAGCGCCAGGCCGATCTTGTACGAGTCAGTCCCGCCGAGGGAGTCGTAGATGTCGATCGGCGCCGTGACCGGGATGTCGTACAGAGTCACCTTCTCGAAACTGATGGGAACGCTGGCGGTCCAGCGCGAACCGAACCTCCGGCCGATCGCGAAGTGCGGGCCGTAGCGTTCCTCGTTGTACTCGTCGTAGATCCGTGAGTTGTAAGTGAGCGCGGCCGAACCGGAGTAGTTGGTCTCGAAGAGATACGGCTCGGTCAGCGAGACGGCGTAGGTCTGAATCTGCGTGCCGGGCAGGGCCTGGATGCTGAAGGTCTGGCCCGCGCCGCGGAACGCCTTCCCCGTGAACATCTCTCCCGGAGTGTCCGGCGGATCGGCGATGTCGAAATTGCGCTGCGTGATCGCGATGCGTCCGAGCACGCCGCCGTCGCTGCTCACCGCGGCGCCGATGTTGAATTCGCCCGTGTTGGTCTCGGCCACTTCCGCCAGCACGTCGCGGTGCTCCGGGTCCGAGTCCTCGGGCTTCTGCGCCGTCACGCGTACCCGCTGGTTGTCGAAGGTGTTGATCGCCTTGAGCCGACGCTTGCTGTTCTCGAGCGCCACCGTGTCCAGCGGCCGGTCGGGCTTGAGTTCGATCTGCCGCCGGGCCACTTTCTGCTGCGTGATGTCGTTCCCCTGGATGATCACCTCGCCCGTCTTGTACTCCTTGCCCTGGGTGATGAACACCACGATGTCCACCTGGGGCTTCTCGGTGTCGCGACGCTCACGGCGGGAGACCGCCGCGTCGGTGTAGCCCATCATGCCCAGGGCGCTCGACAGCGCCTTGATCGACTTGTCCAATTTGTCCACGCTGTACACGTCGCCCGGCTTGATCAGCATCAGCCCCTTGGCCTGCTCCGCCGAGATCTGCCCGTCGTGCGAGACCAGGATGTTGCGCTCCGCTCCCCCCTCCGGGCCGAGCACGAGCATCCGCTCCCCCTCCTTCATTCCTGCCTTGGCCTCCGCGATCGTCCGGTAGGCTCGCGAGTACTCCATGTAGAACGTCTCCACGTTCCGCAGGGTGTACACCGGACCCTCGTCGATCACGAACGTGACGATCGCCTCCTTGCCCGTCGGCGAAGGACGCACCACCCGGTCCACCCGCACGTCCAGGTGTCCCCGGTCTTTGTAGAACTTGATGATGCTCCCGACGTCGTCGTCCAGCACCTCATCGTCCAGCGGCCCGCGATCGAACAGCCACGCGGTCTTGGTCTTGATGACCGGCCTGATCTCTTTGGCTCCGAAGCTCAGGTTTCCCTCGAACCGGATGTCCATCACCTTCATCCGCTCGCCCTCGCGGATGTTGAACAGCACGATCCCGCTCTTCTCCACCTGCTCCTGATCCACCGTCACCCGTGCGAGGTAATACCCCTTCTTGCGGTACATCGCCTCGATCCGGCGGCAGGCCCGCTCCAATTGAAGCGGATCCACCGGCGTGCCGCGGAGGATGTCCACTTCCTTGTTGATCTGCTGGTCGCTGAACTTGCGGTTGCCCACCGACTGCACGTCCTGCACGATCGGCTGCAATTGCAGGATGTAGATGAGCTCCACACTCCCGTCGTCGTACGGCTGCACCCGCGTCTCGACCTGCTTGAAGCGCCCAAGCCGGTTGAGGCGTGTGATGTCGCCGGAGACCACGGTCTGCTCGTACGCCGCGCCGTCGCGCAAGCGAAGCTGGTTCCGCACCATGCGCGCGGTTTCCTCGTCCACCGGCTCGTACGTCACCTCGCCGCCTTCCACCTTGGGCTTCACGGGCTTGACCAGCCGGATCTCGCGCACGGGCCGTCCCTCGAAGGCGCTCAGCGCCTGGTCCGGCGTGCCGGGCTTGGGCTCGTCGCGCTTCATCGGGCCCTCTTCCGGAGGCGAGCCCACCGGGCGCGGAGCGCCGGCGGGCGCCGCCGGCGGCTTCTCCTGCGCCAGCGCGCAGGGCGCGACCGCCAGGCACAGCGCCATCGAGCAGGGCAGTCGCAGTGCGCGGAATAGGCCCGGGTACGGTTTCACGCGAGGGTGACGATACACCGCCTTGGCCTTCTTCACAAATCGGGTTACACCCGGGCCTCCCATCCGCCGCGAAAACTTTCTGAAGTTTCCTGTCCGCGTTGGGCGATCGCTAGAACTCGCGTCCGGCCGGGAGTAGATTTGCCTCCCGCTCCGACGGGACCCTTGGGGACCTTGATGCACCGCTTCGTCCGTTCAGTCCGCTGCGCCGGGATCGTCTCGGTCGCTGTTCTTACCCTGCTGACCGGCTCGGTCCTCGTCTGGCGATTCGTCCAGCCCGAAACGCTCCCCCTGCTCTCCACGTGGCAACTCGCCGCGATTCTCAGCGCTTTCGTGCTTCCGGGCCTCTGCATGATGATCTGGCAGGCCGACCGGCGCGCCGCAGCGGCCGCCCCGCGGCGCCGGACCCGCCCGAATGAGTGTCCCGTCGATCCGCGCCCGGGCCCACCGGTTCGAGCGTCCCGCGAAGAACCACCCGATCCGGAGCCGTCCCCTCGAGCCCCCCTGGGCCATCCCTTCGCCGGAACCGCCGGCGCTCCGCGCCACGCCCGGGCCGTGCATCGTCACCGGCGCTCCGCCCGCGTCTAGGCGAGGGCCTATCGCAGTCGACCCTTATTGCAAATTGACGGGCATCACGACGTACACAAAGTCGCCGCCGCTCTTGATCACGCCCGGCTTGTTCCCCGCCTTGAGCTCCATGATCACCTGCGGGTCGTTGATGACCTTCAGGGCGTCGGTGATGAAGGTCGGGTTGAACCCGATCTCGATGTCCTCGCCCTCGTAGCCCGCCAGGTCGAGATCCACCTTCGCCTCGCCCATTTCGGGGGCGCGGCTGGAGAGTTCCAGGTGCTTCTTCTTCGCCTGGAAGTTCATGCGAACCCCGCGGGATTCCTCGTTCGTGAGCAGGGCCGCCCGGCGCACCGCACTCGAGAGCACGTCGCGGTCGAACGTCACCTTCTTGTCCTGGTCCTTGGGAATGACGTCCTCGTACGGAGGGAACGCGCCCTCCACCAGGCTCGAACTCAGCACCGCCCGGATCGCGTCGTTCTTGCCCTGCCCGCCGATCGCGAAGAACACCTGGTTGTCGGTGATCGCAACCTGAACCACCTCATCCGGGTTCCCGAGCAGGCGCTGGAGCATCGTGAGCGCCTTGGTCGGAACGATGCACGAGACAGTTTTCGCGTCCTTGTCGCCCGCACCGGTCAGCACAGAGCGGCACAAGGCCAGCCGACGCCCGTCGGTCGCCACCATCTCCAGCTTCTTCCCGTCGCGCTTCATCAGCACGCCGTTGATCGCATAGCGGCTGTTCTCGCGCGCCGTCGCGAAGAGCGTCCGGGCCACCGTGCTCGACATCACGCCCGCGTTCTGGGAGAAAACGGCTTTGGCCTTCACTCCGTCGCTGCCCGAGATGACGCCGGAAAACTCCGGCACCGGCGGGAAGTCGCCCACCTGGTATCCGAACACCTTGAAGTGAGCATCCTGACCCTTGATGTGGATCATCTCGCTCTCGGTTTCGAGCGTCAGCGTCGGCTCCGAGTCCTCCGCCGAGACGATCTGGCGCAATTTATCCGCCGGGATCAGTGCCTCTCCCGGCTGCTGCACATCCACCTGCGCGAGCTTCAGCCGAAGCGAAATCTCCGCGTCGGTCGCCAAAAGCGTCAGTTCGCCCACATTTCCGTGCTTGGTCGCGCTCAGCTTGACGCATGTCAGCTGGATCTTGGGGGTCCGAGCCGCAACGGCGCCCGAAATCAGGTTGATGGCGTCGAGCAACGCGCCGCGATCACAAATCACTTTCATCGCCGTCTCCGATTCATTGTGTGGGCGCGCCAGGGCGCCGACCCGGGCAAGGTGCGGGCGGGGAGTGTACCACCCGCCAATCCTGCGCGGGGCACAAGGAATAGATTCCTCTCGCCCCTTCCAACGCCATCCATTGCGGATACCGGCACCTCAAACCAGCGCTATCCCCCCGCGACACCGACCCTTGCGGCACGTTCCCCCGTTTGGCACGCGAATTGACATTTCCGGTCAAAAGTCGGCCCGTTGGGGTTGTCATCCGCCGGCGGTTTGCTGATACTCACCCGACCGGTTTTCAGCCGGTTTCCGCGTCCATGACGCGGTGCTTATAGGACTTTGCGGGCGCCACCGGCTGCCTTCGCATAGTTCGAGCGACGTCTCCGACTCGACGTAGGTGCTTGTCCCACCGCCGACGCGCGTCGGTGGCGGGGGCGGGTCTGTCCGTGCTTGCTGTGGGACGTACATGGCGCGATCAACGGAGACCACCCCGATGTCATTCGAAGCAGCCGTCCACGCACAGGCCATCGAACTCGACCGACTCTCACTCGAGATGACCGCCGCCGCCGGAGCCGGACACCCCAGTTCCTGCATGGGCATCGGCCACATCGTCACGGTGCTGATGTTTCACACGATGCGCTGGAGCCCCGACTACCCCGATTACCCGACCAGCGACCGCCTCGTCCTCTCCGAGGGCCACGCCGTCCCGATCATCTACGCCGCGTGCGCCAAGCTCGGCGTCATGTACGGCAAGGACCCCAACAGCCGCCGCCGCCTCACCATCGACGATCTCAAAAACCTCCGCTCGATGAACAGCGAGCTCGACGGACACCCCAACCCGATGGAGGGCTTCCCCTTCTTCGATTCCGCGACCGGCTCGCTCGGCCAGGGCCTGAGCGTCGCGGCCGGCCTGGCCGAGGCCGCCCGCCTCGACAACATCGACAAGCACATCTACTGCATCATCGGCGACGGCGAATCGCGCGAGGGCCAGATCGCCGAAGCCCTCGACTACATCATCGATCACAAGCTCCACCGCGTCCTGCCCATCTTCAACTGCAACGAGTTCGGCCAGTCCGACCGCGTCAGCGGGCAGCAGAGCGCCGAGACAATGACCGCCAAGCTCGAGGCCTACGGCTACGACGTCAAGGTCATCGACGGGCACAACCCGACGCAGATCAAGGCCGCCTTCGACATGTTCGAGAAGGCGTCCAAGCCCATGGCCGTTGTCGCCAAGACCGTCAAGGGCTGGGGCGCCGAGTCGATGCAGGGCGCCGGCTGGCACGGCAAGGTCGCGACGGGCGAGGCGCTCAAGAAGGCGCTCGGCGAGCTCGACCAGAAGCGGATGGAACTCACGAGCAGCCTCGCCCAGAGCGATTCGTTCACGATCGAGCCCCCGCCGGAAATCAGCACGCCCGACCTCGCCACCGGCGACATGCCGAGCTTCCCCGAGGCGATGAAGATGTTCGACATGGAGAGCCTGCTCCAGTCCGGCGTCGTCGCGACGCGGAAAGCCTTCGGCATCGCCCTCCGCGCCCTGGGCCGCGTGAACAAGAAGGTCGTCGCCCTCGACGCCGACGTCTGCAACTCGACCTTCACCGACATGTTCAAGAAGGACACGGCCTCGGCCGACCGCTTCTTTGAATGCAAGATCGCCGAGCAGAACATGGTGGGGGTCGCCACCGGCCTCTCCGCCGGCGGCAAGGTCCCCTTCGTCGCCACCTTCAGCAAGTTCTTCAACCGCGCGTATGACCAGATCGAGATGGGCATCTACTCCGGCGCGAACCTGAAGCTCGTCGGCAGCCACAGCGGCATCACCCTCGCCTCCGACGGCCCGAGCCAGATGAGCCTCCCCGACGTCGCCTGGTTCCGCGCCTTCGCCACCATGAAGGACCACCGCGGCAACCCCGGCTTCTACATTCTTCAGCCGAGCGACGCTTACGCGGCGTACGCGCTGGTCGGCGTGATGGCCGAGTACGACGGCGGGTGTTACATGCGGACCCTCCGCGCCGACACCGAGTTCCTCTACAGCGACAAGGACGTCTTCAACCTGGGCGGCTTCCAGGTCCTCTCCGAGGGCAAGGACCTCGTCATCGCCGCCGCGGGCTACATGGTCCACGAGGCCAACAAGGCGATCGAACTGCTCGACAAGGCCGGCATCAGTGCCACGCTGCTCGACATGTACAGCATCCCCTTCGATACCGACGGCGTGCTCGACCACATCAACAACGCCGGCGGCAACGTGATCAGCCTCGAAGATAACTACGGCGGCGGCCTTGGCAGCGCCATCGCCGACGCCCTGACCGAATCCGGCGACGCCTTCCGCCTCCACCAGATGCACGTCACCCGCATCCCCAAGAGCGCCAAGACCCCCGACGAGATGCTCAAGATGTGCGGCCTGACCGCCCTCGACATCGTCCGCGAGACCAAGAAGCTCCTCGGCGTCGAGTAGACTGCCGGGTGAATCGCCGGAGAAAGGCATTCACCACCGAGGCACCGAGGCACAGAGAAGATCAAGAGATTTATGGAAAGGGGAGATGCACAAAGCATCTCCCCTTTTTCATTGACGCACGTCCCAGCGCGAATCCAATGCCGACGTTTTCGAAGTCGCGATGCTTCGGCCCCGATAGGGGCCAAGGCTTGTAGCCACGGGTGGAGCGAGCGAGTCCGCGAGCGAGCGCAACCCGTGGTGTGCAATATGTAATCTCATTTTGCCCCGAAGGGGCAAAGGAGAAACCCAATGTCCGGCACCCACTCCCAGATGCTTTTCCACATCGTCTTCAGCACCAAGCACCGCACGCCGTGGATCGCCCCGAACGTCGCCAAGCGCCTCTGCCCCTACATCGGCGGCATCGTCCGCGCCGAGAAGGATGTCCTCTACGACATCGGCGGAATCGAGGATCACGTCCACCTGCTGATCCGGTCGCGCCCCGACGCGTGTATCTCCAATCTCATGCGCACTGTCAAGGCTCGGTCTTCCAAGTGGGTTCACAAAGAATTTCCCGCGCTCGAGGAATTTGCGTGGCAGGAGGGCTTCGGTTGTCTTACCGTGAGCAAGTCGCAGGAGTCCCTTGTCAAACGATACATTGCACGGCAGGCCGCCCATCACAAGAAGGAAGATTTCAAGTCCGAACTCGTGCGGCTGCTCCGTGCGCACGGCGTCGATTTCGATGAGCGGCATTTGTTTGATTGATCGTGGACGTGAGTTTCCGCGACTCTCGGTGGCCCAATGGATACACGACTGCGCACTCCGCAGTTCATCACGCAATCGTCGCGGAGCCCGATCGCGCACCTCCGAGGCCCCGACAGGGGCCAAGGCTTGTAGCCACGGGTGAAGCGAGCAAGTCTTCGAGCGAGCGCAACCCGTGGTTGCGTGCGCGTGAATTCCTGTTGCCCCGGAGGGGCAAGGGAATGATGCGATCGATGTTGATGCCGCCGTTCTCCTCTGCCCCTCCGGGGCAGGATGATCCTGATACCACGCATTCCACGGGTTGCGCTCCGGTCGCCGGGGGCGACCTTCGCTCCACCCGTGGCTACAACCCGCGGCCCCTTCGGGGCCAAAGACAAACACACGCCGCGAGCTTACCCGGAACGCGGCCGAGTCGCACCCGCCCCCGCTCCGCACTCCGGGCATCCGGACGTGGCGGGAGTGGCGGAAAGGTCGTAGCCGCATTTGGAACAGTGGCCGGGCGCGAATGGGCGGCGGTCGATCCACCAGAGAAACGCGGTCGGTACGGCGGTTAGAACGGCAACCCACCAGATCGGAATCGCCACTTGCCAATCTGTTGGAGCGGACTGGAAGTGTCCGAGCAACGGCACGGGCAGGAAGTCTCGGTCTGGATAGGAAGGAGAAGCAAAGATCTCGAGTCGGGGTTCAAAGTTTGACTCTGGCGACCAGCAGAATTCATACAACCCCTCGCCGTCGCATATCCACCACTTCTCCCCGCTCAGATAGACCATGTAAGAGCCGCAGGTCAACTGGCAAACCAGAACTGCGGCAAGGGCCACCGCCCCCGCCCACTTCACCGTCTTTCTGATCTTGGGGTGAGGTTTCACGCCGCGAGCGTATCCGAAACGCCCCGCACTCCCGCCGATCCGTCACGGACAGAGCAGCGCGTTGTACGCCACGACGAACAAGGAAAAGTCCGCGTCGTCCACAACCCCGTCGCGGTTGAGGTCGGCCGGGCAGCCCGGCGGCATCTCCGGATCATCGCAGACGAGCAGGTTGTACGCGACGACGAACATGGAAAAATCCGAGTCGTCCACGAAGCCGTCGCACGAAAGGTCGGCGGCGCAGAAGCGGACCGCGGCGGGAGAACTCGTCACCGTGCCGCACTGGTTGGAGACGATCGCGCGGTAGTTCGTCTCGCTCGCCGGGGTGGTGCCGGTGATTGTCAGCGTCGGACCGTGCGAACCGCTGACGGTGCCCGAGTCGCTCGGGCCGTCGGTGAGATCGCTCCAGGCGAGCGTCGCCGGGTTCTGCCGCTGCCACACAAAGGAAACTCCGTCGCCGATCGCCGAAGCGTGCAGAGACACGCTCCCGCCGAAGCACGTCCCGCCATCGTGCGGCGGCCCGAGCAGCGTCGGCCCGCCGCTGATGCTCATGTCGGCGCGGACGCTGACCCAGTCTTCCGTCGCAACGCCGTTGGCGTTGGTGCGGACGACAATCTTGTCGCCCGCGTGCAGCGTCCAGGGAGTGCCTGTTCCCACGCTGTGGATGTTGCCGCTGGTGGAGTAAGGAATGGCGGTGGGGCCGATCCGCGCCGTCTCGATGCCGCCGATGATCGTCGAGGCCGAGAGCAAAACTCCGTTGCTCAGGTCGCCCAGCACCTCTGCCGTCGTTGAGAACGATTCGATCGTGATGGTGGTCTGCGCCGTGAAGATCGCCAGCGAGTCCAGACCGCCGACATCGGGGTGCATCATGATCCCGGCGAAG
Source organism: Phycisphaerales bacterium (assembly GCA_044221315.1). Taxonomy (GTDB): domain Bacteria; phylum Planctomycetota; class Phycisphaerae; order Phycisphaerales; family UBA1924; genus JAFEBO01. Next base: position 19,709 of record JBGAPK010000048.1, read on the forward strand.
GACGGCTGGCGATCGTGGAAGGGATTCTCGTTCTCGGCCGGAACATCTGAATAAATCGGCCCGGCGCACGGCACGAGATACTGCGTTCCCGGGCTCCCCCACGCCGGAGCGGCCCACGCGGGCTGGTCGATCGCCTCGAGCAGGGGCCCGTTCACTCCCACCCGCCGGAATTGCCACGCCGCGCCCGTCGGCTGCGGGATTCCCTCGCGGATCGGCCCGGTCGCCTTGTACCCCGCCACCAGATCGGTATTCACCGCGCCGCACTGGCCGAAGGCCGAGCCCGCGCCCACCGCCGCCGCGGCCCCGCACGCAAGAACAACCGATCGCACGCACACCCCAACACGCCTCTCATGCAACATATCAAGACTCCGGAAGGAGCGGCGAGCATACCTCCGCGCCGCCCGGCGACCAAGAGAAATCTGCAACCGCCTCCCGCGACGAGGAACGGGCCAAATGGCCCCTTTTCCGCCCCGTGTCGCGTGGGCAGCCTGAACGTCGGCCTTGTTTCAGGCCCGGCGCGAATACGCCAGTCTCGCCGGCGGCGCCGATTCACGCAGACAACGGATCGCGTCGTCGCACGCGTGGCCATCCGAAAACCGGGCGCTCACCGCGAGCACCTCGCCATCGTCGCCAAGCACAACAAAGCCGTAGCGGCCATCCGTGCCCGGCACGCATCGGACGTTTCCTTCGATCCGCACCGCGGCTCGCACGCCCTCGACGCCCGCCTCCGCCGCCGAGCGATCGTCGAAGAAGCGGCTCGTGAGAACAACCTCGCCCCTGTCGTCGTGAAACGTGAAGAGGTGCTTGTCGGCGAGATTGCGGCTCAACATAAAGAGCGCCATCGTCGCAACTCCGAGGCTCGACAAGCGACGACAACTCCCGAAGAACTCCGGGCGGCACCATCGGTTGAAGGGTGCAAGGACCCTATGCGACCGGGATGAACGCAAGGCGCGACGCCGAGTGAGAAAACGCTCACGTGGCGATCTTTCCTCGGTCACCCACGCGGGCCTGTCCCACCGGGCCCCCGCTCACCCGACTTCATCCTCGCGCACCGGCGCGACCGAACCGTTCGCCTGCACGATGGCGATCGCAAGGTCGCGTTCCCGGGCGGAGGTGAAGACCTCGCCCCGTGCAAGCACGCCATTCTTCGATGAATGCAATGAGAACGTATAGAGCCCGCCCGCATCGCTGCGTGCATAGCGGTCTTCGAACGGGGCGTGGCTGCGGATTTCACCGACCGTCTGGAGCGCCTGAGCCTTGCTCGGCCATGTGGTCGTCATGAGCAGGCTTGTGCCGTTGTCGGCGACCAGCCTGAAACAGAATCGATCTCCGATCCGGCACATGTGGTAATTCGCCAAACAGAAGGCTCCCGACCGCCGTCACGCTCGCGGTCCTTGGACAGTTGGGAAATCCGGATGACCTCCGCATGGGTCCGGGATAAGGGATTTGCCATGGCGGATTTACCCTCGGACGGTGGTGTTGGTGTTGGGATCCGGGTTTGGGAGGGGGTTGGGAAAAAGGCTGGTTTGGGCGCCGGGTTTGGGTTCGGGTCGCGGGTGGTACGCTGTCGGGCCCAGATTCCGGGAGCCGGTGCCTTTGAGTGAGATTCGCCGTATCGCCCGCGTCCTCCTTCTGTCCGCAGCAGCAACAGCGGCCGGCTTGGCCGGCTGTCTTTCCCCCGACGCCATGCTCGGCGGCAGTTCCCGCATTCCACCCCCGCAGCCCAAGCACACCGCCCCCGTCGATCGCACGAAATACCCGATCACGATGGACGAACTCGATGAACTCACCTACGCCTACGCCGATACCTACATGACCCTGATGGCCTCGGCCTGCGATCAGATCGTCCGCGATTCGGACAACCCCGAGGTCCGCGCCGATGCCGAGCACCTCAAGCTCGTCTCGGGCCTTTCGATCTACGACATTGTCACCACGGGCGACCCCTTCCAACAATTGCTCGATCTCACCACCACCGTCTGTCTCCAGCACCGCCTCTGGGTGACCGAGGGCAAGGCCGAGAAGACGCTGGGTCCCAGGGGCGGCAAGGTGCTCAACTTCTCTCTCACCCGCCTGCGCGACGAGATCCTCGAACTCGACCGGCGCGTGCTGAAGGAAGAGCAGGTGCAGACCCTGCTCGACGCCGTTGCCGACTGGCGAAGCAGGAACCCCGACGTGCGCAACGTCGCCCTCGTCCGCTTCAGCGACGCCGCCTCGACGTACGAGGAGGCCGAACTCGCCGCCGTCCCGCACGGCACGGGCCTTCTGGCTCCCGTCTCCGACGCCGTGGAGGCGATCGAAAAGACGCGGCGGCTCGGCGAGAACACCTTCGCCTTCGCCAAACGCCTGGCGCTGAT
>JBGAPK010000049.1:0-21414 GCA_044221315.1 Phycisphaerales bacterium
CGTGACGACCGGTGACCGGAAGAGAGAGGTTGACTCGTTGGGTCAGCAGGAGGGGATATGAAGATTCAGTTGGCAGTGCTTGCAGGAATGGCGACGGCGTGCTCGATGGCGTCCGCGGCGTTCACTGTTCAAGCGACGTATATCGATACCAGCCCGGGCGTCTGGGGCTTCGTTTCGATTGACAGCGGCGTCGGTTACGCCGGCCCCGTGAAGGCGGGCCAGTTCAACTGGCAGCGCACCGGTGGAACGTACTCGGGCCTGCAGGGCAATTTCGGTACATTCTGCATCGAAATCCATCAGGACATTTTCCCGGGCAACAACTACACGTACGACGTGAACACCGTGGCGAATGCCCCGCTCCCAATCAACATCCTTTACGGGACGCCGATGGGAGCCGCGAAGGCCGCCAAGATCTCCGAGCTCTACGGCCGGAACTTTGCGACTCTCGCCGGTGATGTGGCGTACGCGGCGTTCCAGCTCGCTATCTGGGACATCGTCTACGACAACGTGGACGGCGTGAACAACGGCGTCTTCCGTGCTCAGGGCTTCGGCGCTGCAATGCCGCTGGCCGACTTCTGGCTCAGCCAGTTGGACGGCACGGGCCCGATGATGGGCGGCCTGGGCGCCCTGTCGAGCGATGACTGGCAGGATCAGATCTTCACCCCGACGCCCGGAAGCCTCGCGCTGATCGGTCTCGGCGGGCTGGTCGCCTCGCGTCGTCGCCGCTCCTGAACCCAATCGGGTCGCGACGGCAATTTGTTGGTGTCGCGATCCGATCCATGATCTGTTGAAAAGGCCCCGGCGAAGCGTCGGGGCCTTTTCGTTTTTGTTCGAAGGAAGCGACGTTGACGGGCTCGCGCGCTGGTTCGACCGGCCGGGTCCGTCTTCTCGCCACAACCAAGACTTCTTCCGCATACCCGCAAAGGACCGGCCCGGCGCCGGGCTTTCTCCTGCTGATCAAACGCCGGCTTTTCAGGCTCCTTTTTGCGAGCAGGCCTGGAGCATCCCGAGGACTCGCCCGAGGTGACCGACACATGAACTTGCGTCGCCGTCGTTCCTGCATGGAGGAATGCGCGATGCCTCGGTTCCGCGCTGGCGCCCGGTTGAACCGAATCGCACGACCGGAAACGCGACAATCAGGATCGTTCGCGGCCCGCAGCGGCTCGGAGTCCGAGAACGGGCCAACTTTAATGTATCCGTTTTCATCTTTGCCGGTTGTGAGGGCCGGCATCGCTTTGTTGCGTAGAGGACCGGCGCGGCTTTGTGGGTTTGCCCCGGACACGTGGCAAATTCGAGTTGCGTCGCAACGAGGACGTTCAGGGAGAGAGAAATGAACAAAGTGAAATGCGTACTGATCGCGGCCGGCTCGATCGCGAGCGTTGCTTCTGCCCAGGTCGTCAACGGCGACTTCCAGACCGGGGCGCTCGGACCATCGACCACGACCTATTCGCTCGACGGGACGATGTTCCCGCCGGCGACATGGAACATCGTTTCGTACAACACGATCCATCCTTCATGGGTCGACTTCTACGACCATACGTACGGCGATGATCGCGGGTACTACATGATCGTCAACGGCACCGACCAGGGCATCGGCCCGGCGTGGGCGCAGACGGTCAGTGTGGCCGCAAATACGAACTACTCGCTCTCCGGCTGGTTCGCCTCGCTCTTTCCCGATGCTCCGGCTTCGCTGGAGTTCCGGGTTAACGGGCTCCTGGTTGGCGCCGGCTTCTCGGCCCCTCTCCCCGTCGGCAACTGGGAGCAGCGCAGCGTCGTATTCAATAGCGGCGCCAACACCAGCCTGAGCATCGAGATCTGGGACGTGAACCAGGCCTTTACCGGCAACGACTACGCGATCGACGACATCTCGCTCGAACGCGTTCCAGCCCCGGGGGCGGTCGCCCTTGGCGGCATCGCGGGTGTGCTCACGGGCCGCCGCCGGCGCTCGTAGCACGAGGTTGTTCAAGTCACTTCAAAATCCCCGGGCGACCGGGGGTTTTCATTTGGCTTTCTTTGAGCACCGCTCCGCCGCTTCACTTGCCTTCGAGGCTCGCCCATCGGATGGGAAGCGCTTGACGAATTCTCGGTACTGGTCGGCGGCCTCGGCGTACTTTCCGGCTTTTTCGAGCAATTCGGCCAGTGCGTAGCGGCTGTTCAGCGCCGCGGGATTGATCTGAATGGCCTTCTCGTATCCCGCGACGGCGCCGTCGATTTCGCCCAGGGCGCGCCTGGCCTCTGCGGTGAGATACCAGGGGCTCGCGTCGTCGGGTGCCGCCGCCCTTTGGTATCGCTCCAGCACCACCAGAGCGGCCTTTGGATCTTTCTTCTTGTTCAGAAGCGACTGCGCGTGCGCTCGCATAGCGGCGGCGACGTTGTCCCCTCCTGCGGCTTCCAGGACTTCGTACTCCTTTTCCATTTTCTCCCAGTCCGATTTGTCCGCGTAGATGTCCGCGAGCAGAGTCCGACCGGCAAACTCTCCCTTGCCTTCGGGCAGCGCGATCAGCCCTCTGGCCTGCTCCTCGGCCTTCTTGCTGCTCCCCCCGGCATATCCCGGGGCCATGAGATAGAACCGGCCCAACCCAACCCGCGGCTCGATCAGCAACGGGTCCAGTTCGATCGCTTTCTCGTACTCCGCGCGCCCTTTGGATGCCAAGGAGCTCTTTTCAAGAAGTCCCGCATCGCCGATCGTCTCGAAGCAGAGCGTGCCGTAGGTCGCGTGATACTCCGCGTTCATTGGATTGTCCTTCGCCAGTCGCTCCGCGGCCTTTCGGGCCTCTACGCGTTTGCCGTTCGACCGATCGAGCAGCACCTGTGCATACTTCGCGCTCGCGGCCGGAGCGCCAGATTTTTCCGCAACTTCTAGAAGCGATTGAATCTCCTTCAGCTGCTCCGGAGTCAACTGCTTTCCCTGACGCAGCAGAGCGACGGCGGCGTCCAGATTCAGGTGGCCGTCGGCGAAGACGGATGGAAGCGAAGAAAACGCGACAATCAGGACCGTGGCGACGGCTCGGCGCATGGGAATTCCTCCGGCCGGAAGCGTACCGGCTCGCTCGGCTTATTGGACCTTTGCCCCCCTCTCTTTCACTCGATTCGGGGCTTGCTTTGCACCTGCCGGCGACCTTCACAGAACGCCGGAGCGTGCAGCGTCGATGTCCTTCGGTGATCCAGGGCTACGCCAGCTCCATGCTGAACACGGCGGTCAACGCCTGGCGAAACCATACCCATGAAGTCGGCCGCTCCATGGAGCGGCTGGCCACCGGCAAACGGATCAACCGGGCCAGCGACGATCCGGCCGGCAGCATTGCCGTCGATCACTTCAGTGCCGACCTTGAGAGCCTGAACAAGCAGCTCCAGACGACGCGCCTCGACCTGAAATACTCCGCGGCGCGCGACGGCGGCAATGCGGCCATCGGGGACCTCCTGCTCGAATTGCAGGGTCACGTGGTGCAGGCCGCCAACACCGGGGGCACGAGCCGCGCCGAGCGCGACGCGCTGCAGGACCAGGTTGACAGCGTGATCGACGCGATCGACTTCGTTTCGAATACCTATGCGTACAACGGGCAGCGGGTCTTCGCGGGTGTTCTGAGCTCGACGCTCGGCGCGACCACCCGTACGACGCAGCAGCAGGACCCGAACGACCCGACCAAGACGATCGAAAGCGGCGAACGGGTTAGCCTCCTCAGCCTGAAGCGCGGCGGCTCGCTCAATCTGATCGATGGCAATCTCGAGGATGCCCAGAAAGTCCTCGGGAGCTCCATCGAGCAGAACAGCACCGAGCGCGCCGCGATCGGAGCGAGAGCGAAGGACCTGGAGAGCCAGGAACGCCTCCTCCAGCTGCAGATCGAAGCCGTCAGCAGCGCCAAGAGCCAGATTCAGGACACCGACTACGCCAGCGAGATCTCGAACCTGGTCAAGAACCAGGTGAAGCAGCAGGCCGCGGCGTTCATGATGCAGGCGGCCATGAACCAGGTCAAGCAATTGACCGATCTGATTGCCCCTTCCGCGAAGCGGTAAGCTGTGAGAGTCCTCCTTCAAGGGGCTCCCATGCTCGACCGCCGCGAATTTATCGGTTCGATTGCTCTCCCGAGCGCCGCCGTGCTCGCGGCACTTGCGCACAGTGCGCGAGCGGTCGAGGCGTCGTTCGATCTCGACGCGTGGGAAGGGGCGATGCACGACATGGCGGGCACGCCCGGCGATGCCGCGGAACTCGCCGCGGACGAAACGTTCTGGGCGATGCCCCAGCAGGCGTTCACGGTGGACCGGAGCCTGGTGAACCTGAACAACGGGGGCATCAGCCCTTCGCCCCGCATTGTGCAGGAGGCGATGAAGCAGCATCTCGATCTCGCGAACACCGGCCCGTCCTATTTCATGTGGCGAATCCAGGAGCCGCAGCGGGAGGGTGTGCGTGAGCGCGTCGCACGCCACTGGGGTGTGAGCCCGGAAGAGATCGCGTTCACGCGGAACGCTTCCGAGAGCTTGCAGATCTGTCAGCTGGGCTTCGACCTCAAGCCCGGCGACGAAGTGATCACCACGACGCAGGACTACCCGCGGATGCTGGTCACATTCCGCCAGCGCGAACGGCGCGACGGGATCAAGCTTGTCCTCATCAAGATCCCGATCCCGTGCGAGGACGAGGCCGAGATGGTGCGGCGCTTCGAGACCGCGATCACGCCCAAGACCCGCATGATCCTGATGAGCCATGTGATCAACATCACCGGCCAGATCCTGCCGGTGAAGAAGATTGTCGCGATGGCACGGACAAAGAACGGCGGCATCCCCGTCGTCATCGACGGCGCCCACGCCCTCGCCCAGTTCACCTTCAAGCTCTCCGATCTTGACTGCGACTACTACGGCGTCAGCCTGCACAAGTGGCTCGCCGCTCCGCACGGAACGGGCTTGCTCTATGTCCGCCAGGACAAGATCAAGGGCCTCTGGCCCATGATGGCGGCCAAACCCGAGCAGGACGGCGATATCCGGAAGTTCGAGGAGATCGGCACGCACCCCGCGGCCAACGTGCTGGCGATCGGCGAGGCGTTGACCTTTCACGAGACCCTGGGCGATGACCGAAAGGAAGCCCGCCTCCGCCATCTCCGCAACTACTGGGCCCAGGCACTTCTGAACGCAAACTCCGGCGCCAGGCACCCCGCGAAACTGCACACCAGCCTCGACCCACGATTCTCCTGCGCAATCGGCACGGTTCAACTCGAGGGGCTCGACAGCGTGAAGACGGCGGAGCTGCTGTGGGAAAAGCACAAGATCCACACCATCCCGATCAGGCACGACGAATTTGCCGGCATCCGGGTCACCCCGAGCGTCTATACGACCAAGGAAGAGCTGGATCGGTTTATCGATGCGATGCGTCGGCTGATGGTGCAGGGATTGCCGGCGTAGCAGTTCTGCGCCGGTCTCGCCCGAGTGCCCTTGCCGGTATCGGAGTGTCGTAATGTCAAGGTGCCCCAAGCTCTCGCTGATCGTTGCCACTCTTGCGACTAACTTGGTCGCGTGCACCTCCTACGACACGTTCCGCCTGACGCTGCGCGATAACAACGGTCAACCATTGAAGTCCGCTGTGGTGCAGGTTGGGGGCGCTCGATACATGATGCGAATTCCGCCTCCCGCCGATGCGTGGGGACAAACCGACGAAACCGGGTCCGTCGTCCTTCGCCTTCCGACGGACACCCTGGGCCTGTATTTGGATGTATGGACATGCGACCCGGACAGGTCACATCATTCGTGGGACATCGATCGTGATTGGAACACTTCCGATGCGCGGAGCAAGCGGAATGACTCGGGCAGCAAGGGCGCGTTGCAGCTGGAGCACGAAATCGCTCGCTCGGCGCATCCCGAAGTGCTTCGTTTCGGTCGCCAAATCCTCGACGAATCCGATGCGTCATTTCTCGATCGCAGCCCGACGACCAAGCAGCAGGAGTTGACACCCATCGTCACACCCGACGGGAAGATGCACGAGGTTCGCTTCAAGATCACAAAGCCGGCAAACGGCGTCCTCTCGATCGGCGACTTTCAATTCCTTGCCTACGCGGACGACACCGAGGGAAATCGCTATTGTCCCGCGGCACTTCATGCAAGGCCGCTCCTGAATGCCGATCGGCAATGCGTTGCAGTCGAGATTCGGGGGCGGAGGATGAGGATCGGCGAGCGCTGTCGTGATTCCTCCGGCCAACGGATTTCCGTCATGCTTGTGTACTGTGAGCCGGAGCACCGATTCATTCCCGAAGACGAGAGCGTGTCTCTGCTGCAAGAACTGACGGAATCGGCGCAACTGACAAGTTCGCTCAATGATCGGTGAAGGCATCTCGCCGAGGCATGCCGCTCGGCTAAAAATCACCCATGGAATACCGAACTCTCGGCGGCTCCGGTCTCAAGGTCCCCGTCCTCAGCCTCGGCACCGCCACCTTCGGAGGCAACACCGATCTCTTCAAGGGCTTCGGCACCAGCGACGTGAACGAGGCCAAACGCATGGTCGATGTGTGCCTCGATGCCGGGCTGAACATGTTCGACACCGCGGACACGTATTCCCGTGGCGTCTCGGAAGAGATCCTGGGTGAGGCGATCAAGGGCCGACGCGAGCGTGTGCTGATCTCGACCAAGGCCACGTTTTCCATGGGCGACGGACCGAACGACAAGGGCTCCTCGCGCTTCCATCTGACCGAGGCTCTCCACGGCAGTCTCCAGCGTCTGGGCACCGACCACATCGACATCTACCACATGCACGGTTTCGACGCCCTCGCGCCTGTCGAAGAGACGCTTTCGACCCTGAACGATTTCGTCCGCGCCGGCAAGGTCCGCTACATCGCCTGCTCGAACTTTTCCGGCTGGCATCTCATGAAATCGCTCGCGGCCTCGGACCGTTACGGCTGGCCCCGCTACGTCGCGCAGCAGTCGTACTACTCGCTGGTGGGGCGCGATTTCGAATGGGAACTCATGCCGCTCGGGCTCGATCAGAAGGTCGGCTGCATCGTCTGGAGCCCGCTTGGATGGGGGCGCCTCACCGGCAAGATCCGGCGCGGCCATCCGCTGCCCCCGAACACGCGACTCACCTCCAAGGCCGCGGCGGAGGCCGGGCCGCAGGTGGCCGAGGAGTATTTGTACAAGGTGGTCGATGCGATTGATGAGGTGGCGAAAGAGACCGGCAAGACCGTGCCGCAGATCGCCCTCAACTGGCTCCTTCAACGCCCCACGATCAGCAACATCGTCGTCGGCGCCCGCAACGAGGAACAGCTCAAGCACAATCTGGGCGCACTCGGGTGGAATCTCACTGCCGCGCAGGTCGCGAAGCTCGATGCGGCGAGCCAGGTCCCCAAGGCGTATCCCTACTGGCACCAGACATTCTTCAAGGACCGCAATCCCTGGCCGGTGCCGAACTGGTAATGGCTCTCAGCGCCGCCTTCGGCGCGCGGCCAGCCCGATCGCGGCAAGGACAAACGTGTTCCCCGGCGCGGGGATGAGCGCGATGTTGTCCACCGTTGCCTGCCCGCCCAGGCTGGCGTTGGTGCCGTATTCGCCGTCCAGCGCACCCCCGACGTTGTACTGCGCCGTGGCCGGCTCCCAATTCGGGATGATAAACGAGGCGTTTGCGATGAACGAGGCGCTTGTCGAGAGCCGCACGCTGGCCGCAACCTGACCGGTCAGCGTGTCCAGATTGACCGAGAGCCGGTACCACGTGTTCAGCACCGGCGCGGTCGAAGAAAGCGCAAAGAACTGCGCCGTCGAGAACGACTCCCCAGTCTGCGTGTAGAGCGCCCAGGTTTTGTTCGTGCTGTCGGCGAAGATCATCACCTGCGGCGAGAAATTCGGGTCCGCGCCCGGCATCGCCTTGAAAAATCCGAGCGACATAGGCCAGCCGCCGCCGTTTCCGTTGGTGGAGTTGTCCCAGAAATCGAAGCGCACGTCGGCGCTTATCGAGAGGAATCGCGTCGGGGCAAACCGGGCGTAGATGCCTTGGCTTGTGCCGACGGCACGCAAAGTTCGGAACGCCTTCGTTGTGCCGCCGCCCGGACCAGTGGTGCTCACGATTCTGCCGCTGGGATTCGGCGTTGTCGGTGATGGGATCAGATTCCTCGCATCGAGCCACCTGGGTCCGGGGAACACCGCAACGGCGTAACTTTCGAAATCGTCGATGATGGCCCCGAGAGTCGACGCGGACCCGACGCAGCCAAAGAGAATTGCGGTCAAGATGCGTTCGCTCATCATCGGTCACCTCCGGCAGCCGCTTATGCGTTTAGGGTAGTGTAATCGATAACGGGTTCGGAGCGAAGGCGGTTTACTTGTACGCAATTGCGCAGGCCGCGCGACGGCGCGCTATTGCGAAAATCGGACCACGTCCCGAAAAAGAGCGGGACGCGGTCCGAGGCTGAGAGATCACGCGGAATCGATGCGTTATGGGTCGCTTCGCAGGCTCGCCGGATCCGCCCGGTTCGTCACACGCTGCGAGCACGCTTGCGTCGCGCACCGTTCAGCACCAGTGCGCCCAGCGGCGCGACGGACCACGCGGCTGGAATGTATTGCATGTTGTCGACCGTGAACTGACCCGCCGTCGCGGATTGTCCGGAATACTCGCCGTCGAACACGGCCACACGGTTGTATTGCCCAAGAGCGGGCGAGAAACCCGACAGCGTGATCTGCCGATCGATTACCGCCTGATTGAGTCCGTCGTAGACCTTGATGTCGAACGCCCCCGTTCGTGTGTCGACCGCGAAGGAGACGTGGTACCACTCCCCGGCCACGACCGGAGCGAACCCCAGAGAGAGATTGGTGGGATTTCCCACACCGGAGTAGCCGTAAAAATACCAGCGCTGCTGATACACATACACCACGCCCTGCGGCTCGTTGTTGATGTCGGTAGCGGGCCCCGACTCGTTGAAGAAGCCCATCGAGGCGGTCCAATCACCGAATCGAACCGGCGTCGGGTGTATATCTACTCGGATATCGGCATCGATCCGGTGCGTGTCCGCGACATCGATCGCCGTGATAAGCCCTTGGCTCGTTGTCCGACGCTGGAATACCTGGAACGCCCGCGTCGATTGACCGTTGCGCCCGATCGTGTTGATCACCTGCCCCGTGGGCATGACCGGGTGAGGGAGCGCCGAGGTGCCGATATCCCGCCACCTCCCCCCGGGGAACGAGCCCGGCGGATAGCTCTCGAAGTTCTCCGACCAACCGGCGCTCGCCTGTCCGGCCACCAGGAACGACAACACGCACAACGATGCCATCAACGATTTCATACGAACCTCTCTTTCTCCTGAGACAGAAAACACACCCCGCGGCGGCGCCTGCACACGAGCAGGCCGCCGACCGCAAACGACAAACCCGCGCCGGGTGCCGGCACGCGGCTGATTTCGAGGTACTCACCCGATTGAACCTGCGAGCCGAACGGATCGCGTGACTGGTAGAAGAGCGCGAGCGTCATCTTGTCCTTGCCAACGATCCGCAAGTCGCCGATGCAATCGAGCGACTCGCTGATCGCGCAGCCGTCGAACGTGCGGTAGCGCGAGTTGGTCGGTGTCGGCGCGATGACACGGAACGCCGCCTGATCCTCTGCGACCCAGACACCCTGCGCGTACCAGCCCGAAGCGGAACTGAGACGAACGGACTTACCGACGACGGTGATTTCGAGGCGACGATCGGAATCAGCAACCGTCGACTCTCCGGTCTTGGGATCGATCGAGCGCACCACCGCTTTCCATTGGCCCTCGAACGACTCATCGCCGCTGCGCGTTGACGTCGCGAAGACAGGGAATCGCGCATCCGTAAAAGGGGCGCGCTTGAGTTTCGAGTGAAAAGCCACACCTCCTCCGAGCATGAATTCGATCGACCCGGTTCCGTCGCTCCCGAACAAGCCCGTTCCCTGGCGACGATCGAGGGTGAATTTGCCGTCCGCATCGACGGTGCCGGGGTAGACCCCTGCCGCCGGGAGATCGGCGAACTCGTAGCGGCCGGGCGCTCCGAGCGCCGCCATGGTGGACCATTCGCTGCCGCTGGCGGCACCGGTGAACGTGTGGAAATAGAGCCCGGCGGGGTTGACGGCAGCGACGGCGATTTGCGCGGTCGCGCCGATCACAATCATGGTCGCGAGCGAGCGGCATGACCTCATGGCAAGTCTCCTGGGCAAACTGCGGGCGCACCGCAAGCTCCGGCCACGAGCAGTCGCGCCGGCAGCACCGTCTCGCGTAGCATGGGCACACCCGGTGTGCCCCCGCATTCCGGTAGTGTTTACGGATTGCCTTTTCTGCGGATGCACAAAAATGCAAAAAAGAACCGGCCGGCCCCGGCCACCCCGATACGCCGACGTCCGAACCCCGGCCCAGTTCGACGCCCTGGCTTCGCCCGTTCGCGATCAGATCGTGCAGGTCATCGTGAACCAGGCCCCCGCGAGCCCCGATTCCACGGACTCCGGAGGTGTTTCGATCCGAGAAGTTGCCGAGCAACTGGGCCGCAAACCGGGCTCGCTTTATCGGCACTTCGAGGCGCTGGTGAAATCCGGGCTCATACGCGAAACCGGCGCACAAACCTCGGGCGGGCGCGACGCTATGACCTATTGCGCCGAAGGGGAAGCGCTGCGGCTGATCACGCCTGCCCGTCCCGGACCGGCGCTGACGGCCCTTTGCAGATACCTGCAACGAATGGGCGCGTTCGCGGGCCGGGAAAGCGCCGCGGCGGTACGCGATCGCGCCCGGCGCAGCATCCCCGGAGCCACGGAAAGCGCACGCAGTGATCAGGCATCGGTCTCGATGTTCGGCTGGCTGGACAGCTCACAGCAGGAACATCTTCACCAGCTGCTCCTCGATGTCGCCGGCATATTTGAGAATGCGCGCCGGCGCCCGGGCACCAAGCTCATCGCGGCGAGCATGCTCATCCGTCCCGTCCGGCTGCCAGGAGGCCGAACCGGAGAAGAGCCAATAGCGGACTCTGCAGAGTGAGGCAGGAAGAAGCAGACCCGAGAGAAGGGCACAAATGAAAAGCCCCGGGGACTCGAAGCCCCGGGGCCTTGATTTCATCAAGCTTGCAGGAAAGCTCAATTCTTCCCGTGCATGATCGCGGCCTGCGCCGCCGCCAACCGGGCGATCGGCACGCGGAACGGGGAGCACGAAACGTAATCCATTCCGACCTTGTGGCAGAAGTGGACGCTCTTGGGGTCGCCGCCGTGTTCGCCGCAGATGCCGACCTTGAGGTCGCCCTTGGTCGAGCGCCCGCGGGTGATCCCCATCTCCACAAGCTGGCCGACGCCGCCCTGATCGAGCGACACGAACGGGTCGCCCGGCAGGATCTCTCTCGCGAGGTAGTCGGGCAGGAACGTCCCGATATCGTCGCGCGAATAGCCGAACGTCATCTGCGTCAGGTCGTTGGTGCCGAAGGAGAAGAAGTCGGCGCACTCGGCGATCTCGTTCGCCGTCACCGCCGCACGCGGGATTTCGATCATCGTGCCGATCTTGATATCAAGCCGCGGCTTGTAGTCCTGCTCTTCCTTCACCTTCGCGATCGTCGCCTCGACCTCGCCCCGAAGGACCGAGAGCTCCTTCTTGGTGCCGACGAGCGGGATCATGATCTCGGGCAGGGCCTTGATGTTGCTGCGGATGCAGTCGATCGTGGCCTCGACGATCGCCGTGACCTGCATTTCCAGGATCTCGGGGTACGTCACGCACAGCCGGCAGCCGCGGTGCCCGAGCATCGGATTGGCCTCGTGCAGCGAGCTCACCCGCTGCTTCACGCGCTCCGGCGAGATGCCGAGCATCTTGGCCATCTCGGCCTGGCTCTTGTCGTCCTGCGGCAGGAACTCGTGCAGCGGCGGATCGATCAGGCGGATCGTCACCGGCAGGCCCTTCATCGCCTTGAAGATGCCCATGAAGTCCTCGCGCTGATAAGGAAGCAATTTCGCGAGAGCCTTCACCCGGTCTTCCTTGTTCGTCGCGAGGATCATCTCCCGCATCGCCTTGATGCGGTCGCCCTCGAAGAACATGTGCTCGGTGCGGCAGAGGCCAATGCCCTCGGCGCCGAAATCGCGTGCACGCTGGGCGTCATCGGGCGTGTCGGCGTTGGTGCGGACGCCGATCGTGCGGTACTTGTCGGCCCACTTCATGACCGTGGCGAAATCGCCGCTCATCTTGGGCTCGACCGACGGGACCGCACCGGCAAGAACCTCGCCGCTGCTGCCGTCGATGGAGATCACACTGTCGCGGGTGTAGGTCTTCCCGCCGACCTTCATCGTGCCGCCGGCGGCATCGATCTGCAGTTCGCCGGCGCCGACAACGCAGCACTTGCCCCAGCCGCAGGCGACGACCGCCGCGTGGCTGGTTCGTCCGCCGGTGCTGGTCAGGATGCCCGCGGCACTGTGCATGCCTTCCACGTCTTCGGGGCTCGTTTCCTTACGAACCAGAATCACCTTCTCGCCCTTGCCCGCACGCTCCACGGCCTCCTGCGCCGTGAACGCGAGCTTGCCGACCGCAGCGCCCGGCGACGCCGGAATGCCCTTGGTAAGCACTTCTGCCGTCTTCTTCTTCGCCGGATCGAAGCTCGGGAGCAGAAGCTGCGTGAGATCGCCCGCCGGGATGCGGAGGACCGCGGTCTTCTCATCGATCAGCCGCTCGCGCACCATGTCGCACGCGACCTTCACAGCCGCGGTGCCGTTGCGCTTGCCGGTGCGCGTCTGAAGCATGAACAGTTCGCCACGCTCGATGGTGAACTCGATGTCCTGCATGTCCTTGTAGTGCTTTTCCAGCTTCTGCTTGATCTTCAGAAGCTGCTGATAGACCGCCTTGTTCCACTTGGGCATCTCATCGACCGGCAGCGGCGTGCGGATGCCCGCCACCACGTCCTCGCCCTGGGCGTTGATGAGATACTCACCGTAGAAGTGGTTGTCGCCCGTGGCCGGGTTGCGTGTGAACGCAACACCCGTGCCCGAATCCTCGCCCATGTTGCCGTAGACCATCGACTGGATGTTCACGGCCGTGCCGTTCAGGCCCTGGATGCCCGCGATGCGCCGGTAGCTCACCGCACGCTCGCCGTTCCAGCTCTTGAACACGGCCTCGATCGCCAGCTCGAGCTGCTTGAACGGGTTCTGCGGGAATTCCTCGCCCACGTGGCGCTTGTAGACGTTCTTGTACTCGTTGCAGAGCTCAACGATGCCGGCCTCCGGCACCGCCGTGTCTTCCTTGGCCTTGTACTTGGCCTTGATGGCCTTAAACGCTTCCTCGAAGTGATGGTGATCGACACCCATCACCACGTCACCGAACATATTGATCAGGCGCCGGTACGCATCGAAGGCGAAGCGACGGTTCTTGGTCGAGAAGGCCAGCCCCTCCACCGCCGCGTCCGTCAGACCCAGGTTCAGGATCGTGTCCATCATGCCCGGCATGCTCACCGCAGCACCGGAGCGGACCGAAACCAGAAGCGGGTTGGAGTTGTCGCCGAACTTCTTGCCAAGCTCCTTCTCGAGCATGGCGATGTTCTTGTGCACCTCATTCATCAAGCCGTGCGGCAGGCGCTGCCCGGCCTTGTAATACGCGGCGCACGTATCGGTCGTGATCGTGAAGCCCGGGGGAACGGGCAGGCCGATGCTCGTCATATCCGCGAGGTTGGCGCCCTTGCCGCCGAGGAGGGGTTTCAGGCTCGCCTCGCCCTCGGTCTTGCTCTTGCCGAAGTAATAGACCATCTTGCCGGGCTTGCTGCGGAACGTCGGGGTCGGACCGACGCCCATCCCGGCGATCCGCGCGACCTTCTTAATGGCCTTCTTCGAATTGCTCGAAGCGGCGTGCTTGACCGAAACCGGCTTGGGCATGGTGCTCATTCCTTACTCTCACTTGTTGCTTGGGCGGACCGGGCTCAAATACCCGGCGGCGATGTGGGGGAGTGGTGATGCTGGATTCGACCGTCCGGGCGGCAGAAGGACCGAGGCACAAAGCAACAACCAAACAAAGAACGACCCAAGGCTTTGTGCCGCGCTCCCGCTGGACGCGCAGGGACAAAGATTCTAGGTCGCGAAAGAGCGCCCGACGACCTTTGGAGGTGCTGTGAAACGGCTGTTTTTTGAGCCGCCGCGGCCACGGAGCCCCCCAACAGTCACCCGGTGCAGCACCGTTCCGTCGAACTTCCCGCTGATCCCCTGCAGGTCTTGGCTTCTTGGCCGGCCGACCTTTCCCTGTGCGCACGCTGGGCCGGAGAATGTGAAGGTGGCCGCTGGACCACGCTGGGCCTCGCCGGGCGCAACCTCACCGCCTCGAACGCGACCGAACTGACCGCGCTCTTCGCCGAAATCGGTGACTTCCCCGGCAAACCTGCTGGGCCGAGCGAGCCGTTGGGTGATCTGCCGCCCGGGCCGGGCTGGTTCGGTTGGATTAGTTACGACGCCGGACGCGCGTTTGAGCCAGCACTGAGCGATTCCCCGCTGATGCCTGCTTCGACTCTTCGGGCCAAGCCCGATCGCGATTGGCCGCTGGCGGAGTTCCGGCGCGTCGAGACCGCTCTTTCCTTCGATGCGATCGAGCGCCGATGGGCACTGACGGGCGACGCAGCGGCCATACGTCTCACACACCTGCAAAGGGCGCAGCCATCGATCCCGGCGGCGGGCCTTCACCTCGAACCGATCGAAAGCAACACCGGCCGCGCACGATTCATCTCTTGCGTGGAACGCGCCATCGAGTACATCCGCGCCGGCGACGTCTATCAGGTCAATCTCTCGCACCGCCTCTCGTGCCCCTTTTCGGGTTCGGCACGCGGTCTCTTTGCCGCGCTCGCCGGTCACGCCCGGCCGTGGCACGGCGGCTTTTTCGAGAGCGGTTCACTCCCGTACGCGCTCGCGAGCGTCAGCCCGGAACTTTTCTTTGAGTTCGACCCGGGAACGCGCGAACTCCGCACCCGCCCGATGAAAGGGACTCGCGCGATCCCGACCGTGCACGACGAGGCGAGCGCCCGGCGTGATCTCGAATCCAGCGCCAAGGACCGCGCCGAGTTGGCGATGATCGTGGACCTGATGCGCAACGACCTCGGGCGCGTGTGCGACCTCGGCAGCGTGCACGTTGAACTCCCCCGCCGCATCGAACGCCACGCCTCGGGCGTGCTCCAGTCCACGGCCACCATCGCCGGCAATCTCCGTCGCGGCCTTTCCATCTCCGATGTCATCCGCGCCATCTTCCCCGCCGGCAGCGTGACCGGCGCACCCAAAATCCGCGCCATGCAGATCATCGACGAACTCGAACCCGTCCGCCGCGGGCCTTACTGCGGCAGCATGATCTGGATCGGGGACGATGGACGGGTGAGCGCGAACGTCATGATCCGGACGGCGTGCGTGAGCGGAGGCATTCGCATCGATAGGCCGGGTGTATTCGACCGGGCGACGCTCGATTTCAGCGTGGGCGCCGGCATTGTGGCGGACAGCGAGCCGGGGGCCGAGTGGGAGGAAACGCTGGCGAAGGCCACCGCACTCACCGCGTGCTCCGTGCCTCCGCGAGAACCCGTAGGGACTGAGAGTCAGGCGGCGATCGATGTCCGAGTTACGCCCATTGCACGCCAAGGCATGACGACTCGCGGATCCTGAGCACGCTTCTCCATCGCATCGAGCATCGGCCCGGGCGAGAGCGTCCCGATTACGAGCGCCTCGGCCTGCTGCTCTCCCACCTCGATAATCCCCAGTTCCGCCAGCACCGACCGCACCACCTCGACGTTTTTCCCCGGGTGCACGACCGCCGCCGTCCGCACGCCGCGAAGCGACAAACTCCACGCCAGCCCCTCGCGTGCCGCGGCAGCCCCCGTAAACCGGCGCCACAGGTCGCGCGTCATCGGCGTCTGTTCCTGATGCCCGAGCGTGCGGGCGAGTTCACGCAGGCCCGCCGCGAAGCCCGACATCGCGTCTTCCTTCGCCGCGATCACCCGGTAGCGCCGGCGCATCGCCCGAAGTTGTTCGCGCCGAACATCCTCCGGCGCGTACCGCTCGATCACCCAGCCGTTGTTCCGCACCAGCCGCCCCAGGATCGTGTTCATGTCGCGCCCGGCCGTCACCTTGCGGTGCAGCACGCGGAACGCCGGCTCGAACGCGACGCGATAGCCCGCCAGCATCATCCGTGCCGCGAGGTCGTACTCTTCCGCGTAGTAGTTGAACGCGTGGTCGTACCCGCGGAGGGCGACGAAGAGCCCGCGCCGCACCGCCACGCCGCAGCCGATGAAGACTTCCGGCAGCCCGCCCTGCTCGCGGCCCGTGATCGCTCCCGGATTCTGGCCCAGAAAGATGTCGGCGCTCACCGCTCCCACATCCCGCGGCTGACGCTTCAGCACTTCGGCAAAGCCAAGATCCACTGGCTGCGAGTCATCATCGAGCATGACAAGCCAGTCGCTGGCCGGATCGGCGTGCAGGGCCGCGACATTGCGCGCCGCCGCACCCTCGTTCGTGAGCCGCCGTACCAAATCAACCCGCACACCCGAGCGCAGCACCGCCGGCAGCTTGAGCGGCATCGCCGACGCGTTGTCCGCCACGATTACTTCCGCCCCGCCGCACGCGGCATGTTCACCAAGATTCTCGATCGCGCGAAGCGTCTGGCGCAGCACCTCGGGACGGTCTCGGGTTGGGATGATGTACGTGATCATCTCATGGAGCCTCTCGCGTAAGCGAGAGGTCACTCAAACGCTCCACTCACACTTCCGATCCGACATCCCACATCCGACATCCCACATCCGAAATCCCACAGCAATTCAACCCACCGCTCGTCGCGACCCGATCCCTCGCGCCTCCAGCACATCCGGCGTCGCAAACGTCAGATGCGCCCCATGCACCCGCGCCACCATCTTTCGGATTTCGCTCGCCGAGACGGGCAGATTTCCCAGCCGCTGCACCTGAATGCCCGCCGCGCACGCCCCGAGGAATGCCGCCGGCAAGAGCCCGGCGCCAGCCGCCATCGCCAAAGTCGCTGTTGTCAAGAGCGCATCCCCGCAGCCCAGTGCATCGATCGCCATCGGCGAGAGCGCCGGCACGTGTTCGCTGCCGAGCCGACGCGAGAACGAGCCATCGTCGGTAGATGTCTCCTCGCCCTCAAAGGCAAGGCGATTGAACGCAATGAGCCCGTCGCCGCCCAGCGTCACGATCGCGTTCTTTGTCTGCGTCGCGTCGAGCAGCGTCCACACCGCCAGCGGCACGCCCTCGCTGTGCTTTCGGGTCGCATCCCGCAACTCGTTTTCACTCGGGCAGAGCAGGTCCATGCCCCGCATGGCCAGGAGGTTTGATCGACGCCCGCTCACATCGCCGCTCAATATGCCCGCGAGTGGTCGGAGCGCCTCGCACATCTCGCTCAGCAGCGATGCCGAGAACAGTCCAAGACCAAAGTCGGCGATGATCGCCGCGTCGCACCCGCCCGCCGCGGCGTCCTTCGCGAGGCCGAGCAGTTCGCGCTGCTGCGCTGCATCCAGCACCAGCGGCTCGACCAGATCGATCTTCACCATCTTCTGCGTGCCGACGAGCAGCCGCTGCTTCTCCGCAATCCGAGCACCCGCCGCCAGCGAGCGGACCTCGATCCCCTCCGCGTTCAGCCTCGACACCAGCGCCCGGCTCTCTGCATTCTCCGGCAGCGCGGTCACGAGAATCGGACATGCCCCCATCGCCGCGGCATGGCGTGCGATGATTGCCGCGCCGCCGTCGTATTTGCGCTGCTCCAGCGGCCTCAGCGTCATCACCGGGCTCTCGCCCGCGACGTCCGGCCGGTCGCACATCGTGTACGTATCGAGGATCGTCTCCCCCACCACGACCACGCGCTTGCCCCGGATGTTCGAGAGAATCTCTCCAAGGTCCGTCGCGCCCAGTTCCGGCGCCTGCGTGAGTTGCGCCAGCCGCGCGTGGAACGGATCGACCGACTGCTCCATCGCCGCGATGAGCGCGCTCGACGAAAAGACCACATCCCCCGAACTGAAGACCACCCGCCCGCCGTGCTTCTCGACCGTCTCCCGCTCGACGCGGAAGCGCGGGTCGCTGTTGAACTCGTATTCCTTCCCCTTCACGTAGACATCCGGCCGCACCCACTCGAGCAGGTCCACCGCCGTCGGTCCCGGCTCAACAAACACGAAGTCCACAAAGTCGAGCGCCGCCAGATTCTCCGCCCGCAACTCCTGCGGGATCAGAGGGCGCCCCGTCCCCTTCTTCATCGTGTCGTCGCCCGTGATGCTCACCAGGAGCACGTCGCCCAGGCTCTTGGCCTGGCGAAGATGCCGAATATGCCCCGGGTGCACAATGTCAAAGCAGCCGTGGCACTGCACAAGCCTCAGCCCGGCCTCGCGGAGCATGGTGCGGATTTTGGCCAATTGCCCTCCGGTCACAATGCCGCGAATCAGCGACGGCCAGGGGGTGTGGGGGTGGCTCGTTTGAGTCTGATCGGTTACGCTCACCGACTGGTTATCGGCTCTCCATGCCCCGCTCCTGAGCGCCTTTGGCGGGCGGGTCAACGGCCGGGTCGATTTGCACGCAAGACCATGGTTGTTCACGAATTATCGCTCGTTCACCGGCCGATTCTGGTTGATCAAGTGCGTCCCTGATTCACCTCCGCTTTCCTGCACTCAAATGACCTCCGGGCATCCAACCCGAATCGCCGACGCCCTGATCGTGGTCCTGGGCCGGACGCACTCCCTCCGCTACTGGGATCAGACCGGCACCCTTGAACGCGAGATGGCCCTCTATCGCGCCCTAGCGGGGGCCTACGGCCCTCTTTATTTCGTCACCGGCGCAGGGGATGAAGACCAGAGCCTCCTCGAGCGCAGCGGCGTCCATGCCCGGGTTGTCTCCGCGGGATCCGGGGACCTCGCCGGCGTTGCCCGAGCCGCCGAAGCGATCACCGGGGCAGGAGTTCGTAGCGCCACCCTCGTCACCGACGATCTGCTCGCCGGCCAGGCACCGGTCTCACTCGCCTGCCACTTGCGAACGTCCGGCATTCAGGCCGCTCTCATCGCCCGCGGCTCGTCTATCCCCTCCCGCTTCCACGCCCACGGCCGGGGAGGTGCCCCGGCGGAGACCAAGGCGATCGCCGCCCTCGAACACCGACTGATCGCCAGCGCCGACTTCGTGATCGGAACGACTCCCTCAATGGTCGAGGATCTGATCTGGCGAGACGGCATCGCCGCAGAGCGATGCGCCGTGGTTCCCGGACACGTCCTGACGCCGCGCGAGTCCGCAGATCCCTCGCGAGCGAAAAACCACATCCTCTTCTGCGGCCCGCTCATCCCCCGCAAACGCGTTGATCTGCTCATCCGCGCCGTCGCGATGCTGCCCGAGCCCGCCTGCCGCGAGACCATGCTCGAGATCGTCGGTGAAGGCTCGGAGAGCCCCGCCCTGCGCGGCCTGGCCCGCGAACTCGGCGTCAACGCCGTTTTCCAGGGGTGGATCAGCCACGCCCGTGTGCTCGAGGCCATGTCCCGCTGCACGCTCTACACCGACGCCTCCGAACTCGAAAATCAGCCCCGCGCCCTGCTCGACGCGATGAGCACCGGGGCCACCGTGGTCGTGGCAGATATCCGGGGCCTGCGCGACCTTGTACAGACCGGCGTCACCGGAATCCGCGTCGAACCCAAGCCCGAGGCGTTCGCGCAAACCATCGACGGCCTTCTCCAGGACGAAGACTGGCGCCTGACGCTCGGAGCCGGTGCCGCCCGATTCATCACCTCGCAACTCTCGATCGAGCACGTGGCGCCGCTCCACCTCGAAGCGCACCGGCGTGCCCACGAACTGGCCAAGGCTCGGCCAAACCCGGTCTCGCTCCTCTCCGATGTCCGCCTGCTCGTCTGCGATTTTGATGGCGTCTTCACCGACAACCGGGTTTTGACCAATCAGGACGGCGCCGAATCGGTCTGGTGTTCACGGGGCGACGGCATGGGTCTGGAAATGCTCCGCAAGGCCGGCGTGCCCGTCTTTGTCCTCAGCAAGGAAGTGAATCCAGTCGTCGCCGCCCGCTGCAAAAAGCTCAAGCTCGAGTTCCTCCAGGCCGTCGAGGACAAACTCCCCGCGATCCAGAAACTCGCGGCCGACCGGAAACTCTCGGCCCGTCAGATCGCCTACGTCGGCAATGACACCAACGACCTCGGCCCACTCTCGTGGGTCGGTTTACCCGTCCTCGTCGCCGACACACATCCGGATGTTCTCCCCCGCCTCAATCGGCCCGACGCGTTGGTGCTCTCGCACCACGGCGGCAAAGGAGCCCTCCGAGAACTCTGCGACCTGCTCATCGCGGCCCGCCCTCAATCCGGTGTGTCCAAATAAGAACGCCCGGCGGTCGAGAGAACCGCCGGGCGTGTCAGAAACTCGCGCGGAACAAAACCGCGCGACCGAGACTTGTTGTTCGTCACGTCGCAAGCACGGGTTTGGCCGAATCGGCCGAATACCCCCAGGCCGCACATCCGTGACGAACAGGATTTTCCACTTGTATTACCACTTCACCCAGCTGTCCTCGAGCACGATCAGACCGCCCGGATACGCCGGGTCGTCCACGGTGATCGAAGCGACTCGCCCGGTCACCATCCCCCGCATCTGCTGAGGCGGCGCCTTCGCATCGCCCGCGCCGCGGACGATGATCGTCGGGCTGTATCCGTTATCAAGCGTTTCGACGGCGCGGCAGCGAATCTCCTTCACGCCGCCCGTTTCCTGCACGCCCTCGAACGTCACGCCCCACGCCTGCGAAGGAGTCTTGCCCAGATACATCTCGGCGCACTGCGCCCGCGCATCGCCCGTCGTGGCCGTCATCTCGCGGATGATCGTCGCCGCACTCGCGTTGCGCTGCATGGTCCCGGCGACACCCGACGCGTGGAACACCGTGGACGGTTGCTGGGACTGCTGCACCTGAGGCGCCTGTTGCACTGGCTGGGTCTGCTGGGAGGCGTACTGAACCGTCTGCTGCTGTTGCTGGGTCGCCGGGGCTGGGTTCACGTAGGTCACGTTCGTCGGGCTGGAATAGACCACCGGCGCGGGCGCGACCACCTGAGACGCGTACGTCGCGGTCGGATACACCGTCGTCACCGCGGGCGCCGAGGCGTACGAGAAGTACCCCGCCCCCCCCGAACCCGCCACGACAACACCCAGGCTTATCGCCGGAGCGTCGCTGTAATAGGTCGTTGCGGGCGCAACCACCACCGGCGGCGGTAAGTACGCCGGCCCATAGAAGGCGGGAGCGCAGTACGGACGGAAGCCCGGGTAGTACCCCCGCGCATAGCCCCCGTAATACGGCCGCGCCACCGGCGCGCAATAGGGCGCGGCAATCGGAGCGCAGTACGGCCTCGCGATCGGAGCGCAGAATCCGCCCCGGGCGTACGCCCCGCCGCGGTAGCCGTATCCACCCCCGCGGTATCCATACCCACCGCCGGCGTAGCCGCCTCGGTAGCCTTGGGCGTACGAGCCGCCGATGTAGCTGCCGCCGCTGGCGACGCCGACGGAGATTCCCCAGG
>JBGAPK010000050.1:0-20583 GCA_044221315.1 Phycisphaerales bacterium
GCCGCCGCCTCCTCCCCCTCCGTTTCCTCCTCGGAGGTCGAGAGCGAGGGAGGTGACTTCTTCGGCTTCGACGTAGGACCAGTGTCCCGGCTGGCCGCTGCTGCCGGTGCCGCCGAGTCCGCCTTTGGAGCCTGCGATGCCGTTTGGACCGGGGGTGCCGTCGGCTCCGTTGCTTCCGGATTCGTAGCCGCCGGCGCCTCCTGCACCGCATCCGAAGAGGGGGAGGCTGTCGGCTGGGGGGCCACCTGGGCCGCCTGAGCCACCGGAGCCGGGGTTGCCGCCGCTGCCGGGATTTGACCATGAGGCACTTCGGACGCCGCGCTTTCCGTCGCCGCCTTTCAGGCCGGCGGCACCGGGCTGTCCCTTCTGTCCAACCGAAGGCCAGAACCAGCTCTGCACGCCGCCCTCGCCCGCGTTTCCCGGGTAGAAGATGCAGGAGATGGGCTGGCCTCCCGAGACCCTATAGATGGCGGAGCCACCGGCGACCATGAACGCGCCCTGGCCTCCCCAGTTGAGGAGCGCTCCGGTTCCGAAGTTGCCTCCTGCGCCGCCGCCGGTTTTCTTTGCGTTGAGATCGATGCCGCCGGGGAAGAGGGCGTCGTTTCCGACGACGATGCGGATGACGCGGTCGCGCGAGTCGACGGGGTCGACGATGAGGCGCTCGTTGGCGTTCATGATGAGGTCGCCTTTGAACCAGAACTCTGCGGCTTGATCTGCTTCGTTGAAGCGTGCGATGAAGGGCACGCCTCGGAACGAGGTGGAACTGCCGTTGATGGTGAGGTTGTTTGGATCGATGGTCATGGTCACATCGACGGCGAGCGCGGGGCTCGCGAGACCGGCGCAAAGTGCGATTGCGATGGGCGACAGGGTCTTCATTGATCACATCTCCGGGGAACGGCTCGAACTCTCGGATAATCGCGTGCGCGACGCTTGGCGGACAATCCGCCCCATGAATGCAAACACGAGGACGGGGGGCGGGGCGCAGGGGGAAAATCGAAGTTTCTTGGAATAGGCGACGGCGCGGGGGTCGGGTGATGCGTGTATTGGGGAAGGGGCGGAGGGGCAGAGGGCGAATAGCGAATGGCCAAAGGGCTCCATGGGAAAGCGGCAAATCGGAAAGAGGCGAATTGGGGGGGGGGGAGGATTGTTGCGGGAGAGCGCTTGGACGCAGGGCGGCGTCGTGGTAGGCTGAAAGGAGTTCATAATGACCGAGGTGCTTTCTTTGGGAACTATCTTGTCCAGCGCGGCGGCGGGCGATGAGCGGTCGGTTCAGCAGTTGCTGCCGGCGGTGTATGCGGAATTGCGCGCGCGGGCTGGGAGTTATCTGGAAGGGCGCGGGCCGCACACGCTTCAGCCGACGGCGCTGGTGCACGAGGCTTTCCTGAAGATGATGGGTTCGGACCGGGAGTGGACGGGGCGGGATCACTTCATGGCGGTGGCGGCGACGGCGATGAGGCAGGTGCTGGTCGATCATGCACGGAAGAAGAGCGCGGAGAAGCGCGGGGGCGGGCTGGTTCGCTCGGGCGTGCAGATGGAATCGGCGGGCGACCTGGGGCTTGAATCGCTTGAGATTGTGGACGTGGACGATCTGCTGACGGCGCTCGCGAAAGCGGATGGGCGGGCGGCGAAGATCGCGGAGATGCGGTTGTTTGGCGGGATGGAGCACGAGCAGATCGCGCGGGTGCTTGGGGTTGCGCGCTCGGTGGTGGTGAACGACTGGCAATTTGCGCGGGCGTGGCTGGCGGCCAAAACGAGGGACGCGAACGCGCCGGGTCGTGCGGGTGCGGTGCCGGCTGTCAAAATCCCGAAGCGCGACGCGGGAGCATCGCGTGCCTGAGAGCGGGGTCTTTGCGGCGCGCGAAGGGGACGAGGTCTCGCTCCTCGTGCGGGCGAAAGCGATTTTTCTTTCGGCGAGGGGGCTGGGGCTGGTGGAGCGGCAGGAAGCGGTGGACGCGGCGTGCGGCGACGATGCGGCGCTCAGGGAACTGGTGTGGACGCTTTTGCGGGGCGATGATGAGCCGCTGGCGATCGAGTCGCTGGCGGATGACATCCGGGCGGCGAGCAGCGATGAGAAGAGCGACGGGAGCCGGATCGGCAACTACAAGTTGCTGGAGCGGCTGGGCGAGGGCGGATTCGGGGTGGTGTACGGCGCGGAGCAGGAAAAGCCGGTGCGGCGTCGCGTCGCGCTCAAGATCATCAAGTTGGGGATGGACACGAAGCAGGTTGTCGCGCGGTTCGAGGCGGAGCGGCAGGCGCTGGCGATGATGGATCACCCGTGCATTGCGCGGGTGTACGACGGGGGCGTGACGCCGACGGGACGTCCGTACTTCGTGATGGAACTGGTCAAGGGCTTACCGATCACTCGCTACTGCGATGAGCAGAATCTTTCCGTCGCGGAGCGGCTGCAATTGGTGGTGCGGGTGTGCGATGCGCTTCGGCACGCGCACCAGAAGGGCGTGATCCATCGTGACATCAAGCCGACGAACGTGCTGATCACGACGGCGGACGGGAAAGCCGAACCGAAGATCATCGACTTTGGGGTGGCGAAGGCGGTGAGCGGGAAATTGACTGATCGGACGCTGTACACGGAGGTGCGGCAGATCATCGGGACGCCGGAGTACATGAGCCCGGAGCAGGCGGACCCGACGGTGCAGGATGTGGACACGCGCGCGGATGTGTACGGGGTTGGCGTGCTGCTCTATGAACTGCTGACGGGGACGACGCCGTTTTCCTCGGAGCGTTTGCGGACGGCGGCGTACGGGGAGATGCAGCGGATCATCCGCGAGGAAGATCCGCCCGCGCCGAGCACGCGGGTGCGATCTTCGCTGTCGCGGGGATGGAGCGGTTCACGGGGTGCTGGAGAGCGCGCGGCGCGTGATCTGCCGTCTAGCCTGCGGGGCGAACTCGACTGGATCGTGATGAAGGCGATCGAGAAGGATCGGACGCGGCGGTATTCGAGCGTGGGCGCGCTGGCATCGGACATTGAACGGTACCTGGCGGGCGAAGCGGTGCATGCTGTGCCACCGAGCCGGGCCTATCTGTTCAATAAATTCGTGCGGCGGCATCGCGGACTGGTGATCGCGTCGGGCGTGCTGGTCGCGTCGCTGGCGCTGGGGCTCGCGGGTACGGTGGCGGGTTGATCAAGTCCGATTCGCTGCGTCGGCTTGCGGAGGAAGCGCGGATCAAGGCGGACGTTTCGGCGCAGGAAGCCAGGCGGGCGGAGGCGCTCGCGAGCCGGCGGGCGTATTCGGCGAGCATGATGTCGGCTTCTGCGGCGATGGAAGGCATGCAGTCGGCGACGGCGGCGAGTGCGCTGGAATCGGTGCCCCCCGAGCAACGCGGGTCGGAATGGCGGGTGCTGGATGCGATGCGGGATACATCCTTACGCACGATCAAGACGCCGATCGAGTACGCGCCCGAGAAGGAGAATTTCCGGCTCGGGCTGCTGGTTCACCCGGACGGGAAGTCGTTCTTCACGATCGATGAGTTCGCGGCGGTGTGCGCCCGGCGGTTTGATCTTGAGACGGGCAGACTGATGCGGGAGTTTGAAACGCCGCGCACGGGGGTTCGGCTGCAATTGACCCGCTTGGTGTTCTCACCGAGCGGGGACAGTCTCTGGACGCTGACGCGTGAGCTGCCGACGGCCGCGCAGGCACCGATGACGATTCGCCGGTGGAGCATGGAGGGAGCGCATCCCGAAGAAACGCTGGTCGCGGCGGTGGATGAACCGGTGATTGAAGCCGTGCTCTCGCCGGATGGCCAAAGTCTCTATTTTTCCACCGGTTCCGAGATGTCGAAGATGGACCTGCGCACGAAGGCGATCACCGCTCGTGCCGCGACGGGCACCCGGACGTGTGCGTGGGCGGCGTCTTCCGATGAAGCCGGTGTCGTTGCGACTATCGAAACAGGTGGCGGCTGGTTCGGGCTTCGGGATACGGCTTCGCTCGTGCCGCGTCTGGTCGCACCGGGACACGGCTCGCTGATGGACGTGGCGTTTTCGCCGGACGGAGAAGCGGTCGCGTCGGCGGCGGACGATGACACGGCGAGAATCTGGGAGTTGAAAAGCCAGCCAAGCGTCAAAGCGGCAAAGCAGCAAAAAGGAGAAGGCACCGAAGCACCGTTTGAATACAAGGTGCTGCCGCATCCGAATCGGGTCGGGGGAGTTGTGTTCTCGCATGACTCGAAGCTGGTGGCGACGGTGTGCTACGACAGCAGGGTGCGGATATGGGAGCGCGCGAGCGGCCGGTTGCGCTCGGTGTTTGCGAGCGCGGGCCTGGTGAACAAGCCGCTGATGTTCACAGCGGATGACACGATGGTCGCGGCGATGAACAAGGACGGGACGGTTCGATTCTGGGATCTCCGGGCGGAGGATGCGCGGGTGCTGCGCGGTCACGCCAACATTGTTTCGGGCGCGAAATTCATCAAGCGTGGCGCGGGTTCCCCGGCCATGATCATCTCGGGCGGATGGGACCAGAACTACGGCGCTCCCGGGATCGTGCGGGTGTGGAACGCGGCGAGCGGCGAGGCGATCGGTGTCTTCGACGGAAAGCCCGGCGATATCTGCCGTTCGGTCGCGGTGAGCCGCGACGGGCGACGGGCGGCATTCGCCCTGACGGAGATGGGGAGCTCGAATGTCCCGGGCGGGCGGGTGATCATGCTCGATCTTCTCTCGGGCAGAATTCTGTGGGAGCGATCGGTTGAGACCGCGACATCATTTTGCTGCTTTGGCGCGGACGATCGGAGTCTTGTGATTCGGACGGATACCGTCAACGGAAAGTCGGGGGCAACTCTCTTGATTTGCGATTGCGAGACGGGTTCGGTCACGAGGACCCGCGCGCTGGAGGACAGCTTTGGATGGGCGACCGCGATGAGCCCGGATCGCGAACTGATCGGGATGATCCCGCGCGACGCGCGCGAGGGCTCGATTGTGCTCATGAGTGCGGGGTCGCTTGAACTTGCCGGAAAGATTCCGTTTGACGGCGGGACGGCGGTGGCCTTCAGCCCGGACGGAAAGCGGCTGGTGGCGGCGGACCTTCAGGGCCTGCTTCACGCGTTCGACCTTGGCACGAAGCAGGAGATCGGGCGGATGTCGGGGCATGGAATGGTGGTGATGGCGATCGCGTACAGCCCGGATGGAAAAAGGATTGCGAGCAGCGGGCTGGATCGTGTGATCCGGCTGTGGGATGCGGAGACGTTTGAACCGGTGGGCTATCTGAGCGGCCACACGGGGCACATTGGCGACCTCAACTGGGATGAGTTTGTGACGGCGGACGGGAAGAAGGAGATGAGGCTGCTCTCGTGCTCGGGCGACGGGACGGTTCGGATCTGGGAGCCGGTGGCGCTTCGGGAGCGATTGGTGGCAAAAGAGAAAAGGCGCGGAGCATTGGAGAAGGCAAAGAGGGCTGTGGAGAAGTTGAAGACGGAGGGTGCGGATGTTTTGAAGGGGCTGAAGTCGATTGAGGACTTGGAGGTGAAGAGGGTTGCGGAGGAGATCATCCTGGGTGAAGGGCTCAAGCATCCGGAGGCCACAACTACGCCCGCACCGGGAGATCGGGCGCGTTGATTGAGAGCCCAAAGGAGCGGGCGAAACACTTGACGAAATCGCGCGGAATGACTTTGCTCCACGCCTGCCCTGTGTTAGCCTGAATGAGACACAATCGGAGGCCGCCATGAAAGTGTTCTGGGTGCTGGGTTGCGTGCTGGCGTTTGGAATCCGGATGCAAGCCGGGCTTGCCGCGGACCCAACGATCGTGGCGATCGATCCGCTGGAGGCGGCCAATCGCGCGGCGATGAAGACGTCGAAGTTTGAGACAGGAACGTTCGGCTACGCCTTGTGGCGGCGCGGGGGGATCGCGACGATCGAGGTCGAGGTCTCGGCGGACTTCAGCGACAGCACGCACGAGATCGCGATGGACGTCGCGCACACGTTCCAGCCAACGCCCTTGTCGCTGACGCTCACTCCATCGAACGACGCGCCGGCACCGGGGGCGTGGGCGCTTCAGTACAACGGGACGAGCGTCAAGGCGGGGAAGAAGATCGTGCAGCTCTCGGTGCAGTCGCCGGATGGTGCGCCGATCGGGAAGTACACGCTGGGCGCGGTCGTGCGTGAAAAAGGGAAGACGGCGGTCAAGAGTCGCGTGGCGCTGCCCAAGTCGGTGGTGCTCCTGTTCAATCCGTGGAACAAGCGCGACGCGGTGTACCTGGAAGACGAGGCGGGGATCAAGGAGTACATCTCCAACACCAACGGCATCTTCCGCACCGAGGTAGACAACAAGGACCGCACGTGGCGGTACGGGCAGTTCGATCCGACGTGCCTGAACACGCTGCTCAAGGTGCTGGATGTTCCCAATGCGGCGCGGCCGGACGAACCCATGACGACGGAGATGCGTTCGAGCCCGGCGCTCTTTGCTCGAGCGATCGCTGCGGGCATCGGCTACTACGTGGAGGGCGACTGGACGCTTACAACATTCCCACCGGGCGAAACGGCGCCGTGGAAGTGGCAGGACAGCAACAACCTCTTTGCCAAGTTCGGGCCCAAGCCGGTGAAGTATGCGCGGTGCTGGGTGTACGCGAACATGCTGACGAGTCTGTTCCGGTGCGCGGGGCTGCCGGCGCGCTCGGTGTCGTGCATCCAGTCGGCGCACGAGGGCACCCCGGTGAACGGGTTTGTGGACATCTTCCAGAAGAAGGTGGGCAACAACTGGGTGACGGACACCGATGTCACGGTGGACCGGGCCTGGGGATTTCATGCCTGGACCGAGGCGTGGATGAAGCGGCCGGATCGCCAGAACAGCGACGGCTGGCAGGCGGTGGACGGGACGTACGGGACGGGGCCGGCGCCGGTGACGGCGATCGCGGCGAAGAACGGCGGAAACTACGAGGTCGATTCGTTTGTTGCCGCGGTGGGGACGCCGATCCGGTTTCATCGCAACGGGAAAGTGGATCGCACCGATACAACGTCGATCGGCAAGAAGATCCTGACGCAGAAGAAGGGCGCGCAGGCGGAAGAAGACATCGTGAAGTCGTACAAGCCGGCGGCGCGCAATCCGGGCGGGGGCGACCCGACCGTGTTGTGGGAAGTGCCGGAATCTGCCGCGGCCGGGGCGGATGTGGTCGTGCGGGCGCATCTGTCGAATCCGGGCTTGGCGGCGATGACAATCGATCTGACGGTGAGCGGGTATGCGGAGTGCTACAGCCAGGATCCGCGGGGGCTGGCGTGGGCGCCGGAATCGCGGCAGGTGCTCGTGTTGCCGGGGCAGCCGGACCAGATCGAGACGTTCACGATTCCGTGGGGCGCGTACGCGCCGTTCGCGCCGGGCGCGGATCACCTGCGGGTGGATGCATTCGCGGTGTGCGATGCGCTCGACAAGGGATGGCCGAGCGTGACGTACGTCGTGTTCGACCCGCCGGCGCTGGCGGTCACGCGCACCTCACCGGCCAAGATCGGGCCCGCGGGAACAGCGGCGTTCACGATCTCGCTGGCGAACACCGGAGTCGCGGCGCTCACCGGATGCACGGTGACGTTGCAGCCGTTGGGAAGTCTTGACGGCGGGGCGCAGCCGGAAGTGCTGGCCTTGGGCACGGTGGCGGCGGGAGCGTCGGTGAGCTGGTCTCGCACCTACCCGGCGGTCGGGCTTGGCGACGGGGCGCTCGCGGCCGAAGTCTCGGCGAACGAGCAGGCGCCGTGGAGTGCATCGGACAACGTCGTGGTTTCCGGGTGCGCGGCTGACCTGAACGACGACGGAGTTGTTGACGACGATGACTTTGTCCTGTTCGCGGCCTCGTACGAAGAACTGACCGTGCCGCCGGCCGATCCGCTGTGCGATTTCAACGGCGACATGCTGGTGGAAGACGCCGACTTCGGCATCTTCTCCCTGGCGTATGAGCAACTGGTTTGCGAATAGCGAGTCTGCAGCCCGAACGGGAAATACCGGTACAGACTCCCGATGCTGCAACGAATTGCGATCGCGACCTGCGCGGAGGCGGATGGAGCCCGGTCGAGCGATCTCCCGCTTCTGGCGGCGTTTCGCGAATCCGGCTGCGACGTTGAACATGTGGAGTGGAACCGGAAGGGCGTGCGATGGGAGAGCTTCGACGCCTGCGTTGTGCGCTCGACGTGGGACTGGCAGTATCACGTGGAGGAGTTCAAGGGTTGGATCGATCGTGCGGCGGGCGGCTGCCGCGTGTTCAACGCGCCCGAACTGCTGCGCTGGGGGCTGGACAAGCGGTACCTGCTGGAACTCGAGCGGGCGGGCGTGCCGGTGGTGCCGACGGTGGCTGTGCCCGATGATGAACGCCGGCGCATCGGGGATGTGTGCGAGGAGCGGGGCTGGGAGCGGATCGTGATCAAACCGTCGCTCGGTGCGACGGCGTATCGCACGGTGCTGTTGGATGCATCGGATGCGGACGTGTGGGCGCGGCAGCACGCGGACTGGAGGGGCACCGCGATCGTGCAGGAGTTTCTGACCTCGGTTCGGAGTTTCGGCGAGACGTCGGTGGTGTGCATCGGGGGCGAGGCGTTGCACGCGGTGCGGAAGCTGCCGCGTAAGGGTGATTTTCGCTCGCAGCGGGAGTTTGGAGGCGGCACGGAGCTCGTCGAGATCGGCGGGGAGGAGAGAGCGGTCGCGGAACGGTGTCTGCTGGCGCTGCCGGCCGAGACCACGTATGCGAGGATCGACCTGATCCGCGATGAACAGGGGTGCTCGAGGGTCATCGAGTGCGAAGTCGTTGAGCCGGAGTTGTACTTTGAACTACGGCCATTGGCGGCCCGCCGCCTGGCGGACCTCGTGATGCTCGCGCCCGGCGCCTGATGCGGCTCGCGGCATTGATTCTCTCTTCATTTGCCCGTCTCAGGAGACGCGCTCCGGCTGCCGGGCGCCTCGTCCGTTCCGGGCGCAAGTCCGTTCGACGTGAGCCAGTTCCGCACTGTCGTCGGATACTCGGGCACCCATCCCCGGAGCAGGTGCAGCCGATTCCGCTGAATCGGATCCGGCTCGTGCCGGCGCAGGCCGTGATCGGCGCCCTTGAGAACCACGATCGTGACCTGCCCCCTCGGCAAGTCGGCCGTGGCTTCTTTCAAGGCCGGCACATTTTCCTCCGGCGTGATGTTGTCGTCGAACTCGCCGTAGATCGCAAGCAGCGGGCAGCGGAGGTGCGCGAGC
Organism: Phycisphaerales bacterium; assembly: GCA_044221315.1. Lineage (GTDB taxonomy): Bacteria > Planctomycetota > Phycisphaerae > Phycisphaerales > UBA1924 > JAFEBO01. The sequence continues at coordinate 9,162 of JBGAPK010000050.1, forward strand.
GCCTCGCGCGGCTCGTAGCGGTAATTGAGCAACTGCCAGCGGTAGACGTACGAATCTCTGGTGTCGGGGCCCGAGAGGTACTTCCACCAGCCCCGGTCGATGATGCGTTCTCGTGCGGCGGCGTAGTGCGCCCACGCCTCTTCGGATTTTTCGCTTGCCCACAGCAGGCTCAGGTATTTCCGGCCTTCCTCGAGGGGTTTCCCATCAAAGCCCGCCTCCCGCATCTGGTTCAGCCGGTTCGTCGTTTGCGTCTGCATCGGCGTAACTGCCGCGCCGGACAGCATCACCACAAACGCCGCATCCCCGCGTGAGGCGGCGAGCGGAGCGGTCCAGCCGCCGCGGCTGCGCCCGGCAAGGCCGACGACGTCCTTGCGGATCCCGGGCTGCGCTCGAACGGCATTCACCATTGCCATCGCATCTTCGGCGGACTGCGCAAAGGTGCAGAGGTCCTCGCCCGAGGATTTTCCGCAGCCTCGACGGTCGTAGACAAGAGCCGCCATACCCATCGAAAGGAAGAATCGCGCGTCCTGCAGAGTCGACGAGCGCACGGCCCAATCGGACCCCCCCACGACCACGACGGCGCTCTTGTCGCCGGCGCCGGGCGGGAGCAGCAGAGTCCCGCGGATCGTCGCGTCTCCGCTCGGCGCCACGATCTCGCGCTCCTCGATGGTGATGCGACGGGCTCGTGCCGCGGGCTGGCCCGTGTTCTTCCATTCGATTTCCGATACCTGCGCATTCGCGGCAACGGGAATCCTGACCTCGGCATCCATCACGCTTGGCACGTAGTCGGCGGCGCCTGCAAAGAACTCGTCGCCCCCAACAGAAAACAACGTGCCCTGACGCGCGGTTCCGGAGGCGAAGTAGCGAAGTTCACCCCAAGGTTGAGCGCTGATCCAGAGCGTGCCGCCGTCGTCGAACCGATAGCAACCAACCGCGCCAGTCCGTTCCACCGGGGGACTGGCGAGCGGTCGCGCCGATTTGTGCAATTGCACGCGGTACAGCGTTGTTCCGCCGATTTCCAGGGCGCCCCGAAAATCGTCGCCGTCCCGTGTCAGGTCATACGCCCAGAGCACGCCCTTGGAACTAGTTCGTTGGAAGGTCAGACGCGGGCCGTCGGCCCGGACCTTTTCCCCGGGCAGGCCGAATGCGCGGCCGCTCGGCACATCCACCGTCACGACCGCCAGGCCGGCGTCCCCAGAAGCACGCACGTGCATCCGCAGGGGCAAATCCGATCCGCCTGCGTCCGGGCTTTCGTATCCCCACCCCGCGTAATCGCCCTCCCATGCGGTGGGGATGCCGGCGTAACAGACCGGAGACCCGAAAACCGCGGCCATGAGGGCTATTTGGAACAACATTTCGGAGCCTCCGAACAGGCCCGCAACTATCCGGGAAGTTGCCCGTACCGGCTATCACAATTTTGTCTGAGCCATGCCCCCCACCGTCACAACCCCCGCCTCTCTGGACGTCCGGACTCTTTGGAGCGATGCGGGTATCGAATTGCTTGCGACCAATTGGAGCCCGGAGCGCCACGTCCGCCGGCGCGAGGAGGTCGATCACAGCGACGCCATCGAGTTCATGCGGGGGGGTAGTTTCCGCAAGCGGATCGACGGGGTGTGGATTCTCGCGGATTGCACGAACGCGACGTTGTTCCGGCGCGGGCAATCGTTTGAGATCGATCATCCGCACGAACGGCCGAACTGCAGCACGACGCTCCGGTTTGATGCGGACGCGCTTGATCGGCTGTTTCGCGACGGGCTCGGGCTTGATGCGTCGCGCTGCCGCGAGATCCTGGATATGCCTCAGGTTGCCACGTCGAACCGGTGCCACGTTCTGCAGCGCAGGCTTCTCTCGCTCGCGTCGAACGGGATGCTCGACTCCTGTCTGTTCATGGATGTGGTGCGGGAGTTGGCGCGGGAACTGACCGCGCCGCTCGCGCCGGATGGGTCTCAGGCGCCGTCCACGGGTGATGATGCCCGCAGGCTGCGTTCGCTCCGCGAATTGATCCTGCAGTTCCTGCCCGGGCCGGTTCGTCTTGAGGCGCTGGCGGCACGCGCAGGATTCTCGGCGCCATACCTCAGCCGTTGGTTCCACGCCCACGCGGGCATCCCTCTGCACCGGTACATCATGCGCGTCCGGCTCCGCCACGCGCTGGAGCGGCTCGCCGAGGGCGAGTGCAATCTGTCGCGGCTGGCGCTGGGTTCGGGGTTCTCTAACCACTCTCATCTGACCCGAACGTTTCAGGCGGAGTTCGCCACGACTCCGAGCGCGATGCGGAGGGCGCTGCACGGACGGGCGCCCCGGACCTTCCGATCCGGATGACGAGTCGATTCAAACCGTGGCAAAGCGTGTGCCCTCACAGGGCGCACGCAGGATGAAATCAATCGGAGCGTGAATCACCCCGACGACACCGGCAACGGTTCTGGCGAGGGACCGCCGGCGAATCACCAAGTCACGATGAAATCGACGGTTACGCGGCCGCCCATGATGTCCGCGTTCCGGTTCGTCAGCGGGTATTCAAAGTCTGCGCCCATGGATGCGTGCGGGGAGAACTTGTACCGAGCACCGACGCCGAACCAGATGACGGTCGATCCGGCCACGTCGGTCGAGCCCCAGTTGTTGTAATCGAGTCCGCCGACGGAGAGCGGAGTACGGGTGCCGTCGTCGAGGTAGTGCAGACCGTGGAGTTCGACCAGCGGGGCAAATCCCTTCAACGCGTCGGGGAAGAACTCATAGTCGGCGTGGAGATCCCACTGGATGATGTTGTTTCCCTTGTTGGTGTCGAGTGGCGCCCGCCATGTGAGGTCGCCAATGAAGTGGAAGCGGTCCCAGCCTTTTGCCACCGAGAGGAACGGAGAGAGTTCCTGCACGCCGCCCTGAATGACCTTGGCCTCACCGGACATGGTCATCCAACGGATACCCGCGTTCATCACGGCCTCGGACTCGCGATCAACATAGAAGGCGTACTTGGCGCCGGCGGAAACGGAGTTCCAGCCGCTCTGGTCGGGGACGATCCCGGCGTTGAGCCAGCTATAACCGTCCTTGGTGGCGATGAAGCCCAGGCGTTCGGTGAGCGCGAGGCGGAATTGCGCTGCGACGACATTCAGGTCGCCCCCTTGCAGCTGGCAGCCGTTTGCGAAGTCGTGGTAGATGTAGAGAAACCGAAGTTCGGTGTTGTTGAAAGGTGTCTCGAAATAGATCGGGTTGCCGAGGGGCGCGTAGAACTGCTCAAACCCGCGAAGGCCTGAGAGGAAGCCCTTCCAGAAGATTTGCGGGTCATCGTGGAGCCGCTTGTTGGACAGCGCGAATTTCGCGTTTGGATTCACACCCTTGATGTAATCCTCGGTGGTGGGCTGTGCTTCCTGCGAAGCGCTGCTTGCCGCCGGTGCCGTACCTGCGCTTGCGTCCGGTTCGGCCACAACCATCTTGAATTCGTCGTCGGCCCAGGCCGCTCCGGCGAAGGTCACGAGCGCGAAGGAAACTGCCAGTTTGTTTCGAAGTGCCATAACGCTCCCTTTATTCATGATAAACGGGTCATCTTATCTCATTTTCGTAGCGCGGCAACCACCTCCGTGAGAAATTCGGGGATGTATACTGCAAGCTATTTACTGACAAATACATGCGCCAAGGGAGACCGCAGAATCTTGCGCGGTGAAGGCCTCGCCCGAGCAGTCCTTTTCTGATTTGTGTAATGGCTCAAGACGATGCGAGGGTAATCTGCGCGCAGCGCCGAGCTATCGATTGGCGTTGTGACTCTGCTCGCCCAGGAAAGGACAAACGCGGCGATGGTCATTTCACCGGGAATCTGCCGCGGAAATCACGCGGCGCTCGGACGGTCATCGCCAAAGTTGGACCCGAGAAGTTCGCGTAAACGGTCCATCTGGCGCTGGGCTCTTTCGAGCACACTATCCGTCATGTTCGATGCGTCGTTCATCCTCGCGGCGAACCGATAGGTCGGAGCGCCCTCCTGCCAGCGGGGTGCCAGTCTCGGCTCGTCGATCCCCCCCAACGTCCACGAGGAACGCGGGAACGGAATCGGATCGAGCGCTTCTCTCAAATGGGCCGGATGAAACTTGAGCTGTGGCATGGTTCGAGTCCGTTCGAAAGTCCAACCGCAAGTCCGAGTACCGAAAACGCCCTCCCCACCACCCGCCCGCCCGTCCCCAAGCCCGCCTTCCCTGGCGGCTTGACTTCGTCGGCCGAGTTTTCCATCGGGTTCAGTGTGAGAGCCCCTCACACTTGAATCGGAGACCACTCGGACCAACGCATCCGGTGTGATCGATTCGACCCGATCCCGGCTCCGAGGGCGAGGGGTCGCACTCGACTTCCGGAACCAGGAGTACATCGGTTATTGGCCGCCGGAGGTTGCCGAGGCAAATTCCGGACATCGTCCGATAACTATTGAGAGACCACCTTCGGTCGAGGCGCGGAGGAAGGAATCGGCACCTCCACACGTTGGCCGACCTTGGGCTCGTTCCCGGCGCGGATGCGGGCCATGTTGCCGCGGTGCTTCCAGATCATGACCGAGGCCGTAATTCCTGTGATGGTCGCCATGGGCAGGACGGCACCAAGCGCGTTTGCAATACCCAGCGGGCGGGCGTTGTTCCCGCCAAACACACCCAAAGGGATGGCTTCCAGCAATACCAACACTGGCAGCGAGGCCGTGGCAATGACCGCCGCGAGGCTGACGTAGCGATAGGCCCAGAGCACGAGGAGGAAGATTGCGAGAGCTCCCAATCCCCCCACAGTGAGAACCGGGAATAGTCCGAGGAGGCTGCCAAGGGCGGTCGCGACCCCCTTACCCCCCTTGAACCCCAGCCAAGGGCAGAACATGTGCCCGACGACCGCGGCGGAGAGCACCGTGCACCAGCCGATTGAATCGGGGGTAGGCAGGAGCCAGCGGCCGGCGATTCCGGCATAGAGGCCAATTCCCAGGACTGGAACAAACCCCTTGAGAAAGTCGCCGGAAAAGCAGAGAACCCAGGCTTTGCGGCCAAATACACGGCCGACGTTGGTCGCTCCGATATTGCCCGAGCCGAACTTTCGGATATCGATTCCCCGGGCCTTTCCGATGAGATAGCCCGTCGGAATAGAGCCGAACGCGAAGGAGATGAGCGTGGCGATGCACCAGGAGAGAGGCGTCATGCGGGGGAAGAGTACCGGGGAATGCTGATCCCGAACAAGCCCGGGAACCGAACGTAAACTGACCGGGAACATTCCCGAAGGAGCCTCTGCATGCAGACCGGCAATCCGGCGTTTCGAAACGAGAAGCTCTTTAACCGTCCGGTCGACGCTCCGCGGTGGAACGAATTGGCGGAAAAGGCTCCGGCCATTCCGGGGGCGATGACCGTCCGGGGCACGGCGCTCAAGACCGGGATTCTGCTGGCGATCTGCGTGACGTCGGCGATGCTGGCCTGGTCAAACTTCTCCGGGGCTATGACCGGTCAGGGCGGCGGATCGGTATTCCCCTGGCTCATCGCGTGCACCGTCGGCTGCTTTGTGATTTCGCTTGTGTTGGCATTCAAGCCGCAGGCGGCGCCGTTCCTGGCGCCGATTTGGTCGGCGCTCGAGGGTGTCTGGCTGGCGTTTCTCTCGATCGTGATCTCGACGCAGTACCTGAAGAGCATCGAGCCGGGGCTGGTGTTCCAGGCGGCGGGGCTGACGTTCGGAATTGCGGGCGCGGCATTCGTGGCCTATGCCTCCGGGCTGGTGCGGATCGGGGGGACGTTCAAGAAGGTGATGCTGATTGCGGTGATAGGGCTGGTCGTCTATTCGCTCGCGATCGTGCTGTTCAACGGGTTCCTCAAGATGAACGTGCCGAATCTGTGGGTGAGCACGTCCATGTTCGGCATCGGTTTCTCGGTGCTGGTGATCATCCTCGCGTCGTTCTTCCTGGTGCTCGACTACCAGCGGATCGAGGAGTGGGCGGCGCAGGGCGCACCGAAGTACATGGAGTGGTACGGCGCCTACGCGCTGATGCTCACGCTTGTGTGGCTGTACGTCGAGATCCTGAATCTGCTCGCGAAACTGAACCGCAAGAACTGAGCGCCGGGGGCCGGGTCGCGCGGAAGCGATTTTCCCGCGGGAGTGCATCGGGTGCGCATCGCCGAGTCCATCCCGCTGGTGATCGCGATCGGGTTGGCGGCAATCGCGAGTTCGTGCGAACGGAGTCCATCGCTTCATTCGGAGAGTCCGCCCGGCGAGGCGAGGGCGACGGCGAGCGCTGCGGGGTTTGTTGCTTCGCGGAATGGATTTCCGTTCCGCAACAGTTTCCCGGGCGCGCCGCTGCCGAGTTTCATGAACGCCTCGGGCAAGGGGCAATCGGCGTACGGCCTCTGCGGCGGGATGAGTGCTGCGGCGGCGGATTACTTTCTGGGGGGCCGGGTTCCTGCGCGGAGCACGGGGCTTCCTGCCCGTGGCAGCCCTCTTTATGAATACTTCTATCTGCGCCAGGCTGAGTCGCTTGGCCCCGGATTGACGACGGCTCTGAAGTTTGCGGCTCTGACGGCCAAGACGGACCGGGAGGTTGGCGAAGCATCGCGAGGTGAGGTAAATGCCTTGGAGGTGACGCTTCAGAGTCGCAGCGTTACACCGTTGGGGCTGATTCTCGCCCGAACGGGTGGACCGGCGGGAGCAAACCGGGTCGATCAGAATCATCAGGTTCTGGCCTTGGGGGTCCGGCGAGAGGGCGAACGGGTGCTGATCCGGGTGTACGACCCGAACTACCCGTCCGACGACGGCATCGTGATCGATCTGGATTTCACGACCAACGCGGGCCCGATCGGCCTGCATCGGCGCTCGAACGGCAGGACGTGTCCGGTTCGTGGGGTGCTGCTGGTGCCGTACTCGCCGCGAACGCCGCCGCTTAACGCGGGTTGATGAAATTCGGCGCCGGTCCCGGCAATGGGCGACGGCTGAGAGCGTTCCTGTGGGTGGGGAGCCACTAGCCGGAGGAATTCTCGCGCGCCCCGCGACTCCTCGGGGGCACGCTTCAGTGACGACGGCGGAACCAGGCCTCGGTTCCGCCGTCTTGTTTTTCGAGATCCGGGATCATGCGCCCTGTCGGCTCGCGGCCACGATTCCGTCCCGAAGAGCTTCGCCGTCGCTGGAGGCCTGTGTGGCGAGGATCTGGGCGCCGATGCGCTTCAGGCTTGTGGCGGTGAGCTTCTCGAATTTGCGCAGGTATTCCATCACGGCGATGACGAAAGTGGCGTGGCTCCATGTGAGGGGGCTGACGGAGATCGCCTCGCCGCTGTAGGGGTTGAACTGTTCGGCGAGGACGCCGGATTTCTCGGCGCGCTTTTCGGTCCACTCGAGCAGCGGGATGGCCTGCTGGAGTTCCTCGACCGTGCGGGCGCGATCGATGAGGTACTGGGCCTGCCAGAGCGTGCAGATGACCCAGGGATTGCCGGGGACGGCGTCGGTATTGTCCCGCTCGACCTGGTGGTAGTAATCCCGCTCGTAGCGGGCGCAGCCGCCGATGTCGGACTTGACCCAGAGGCGGTCCCACAGGCCCTTCATTTCCTGCTCGACCATTTCGTCGCCAACGTCGAGGGCGCCGAATGCGAAGAGGGCGTAGTTGGCGCTGTCGCTGGTCATGTCGAGGCGGTAGGTGCCGTCGGGGAGGGGCGTTGCCATGCGGGCGAATCGTTTCTTCTCGGGATTCCAGAGAATCCGCTTCATCGCGGCGCGCATGCGCTCGGCGGCTTCCCGGTAGATCGCGGCGCGATCCTCGTCGCCGAAATCGAGCGCAAACTGCGCGGCGGCGACGAGTGCTCCGATCGTGGCGCTCACGGTGAACGTGTGGATCCCCCGGCGCTCTTCCCAGAGATCCCAGCTCTGCTGGGGCAGGCCGTTGGCGTCGCGGTACTTGAGGATCCAGTCCGCCGGGCGGACGACGAGCAGGTTGTAGAGCGGCTTGACAAATTCGACGTCGCGGAAGGACGCGAAGTGCTTGCGGAGCGACCAGAGCACCAGAGCCGTCTCGTCCTGCTGGACGGGGAGGATCTTCTGGCCCTCGATCATCCACGGGTGCCAGGAACTGGCCAATTCGCCGGTGGGCGTGTACTTGTGGAGGAAATAGCCGGCCTCTTCGATGGTCTCGCCGCAGAAGCGGAAGAAGTGGCGAGAGAGCTCGCTCTGCCCGCAGAGGGTGAGGGCGTAGGCGACGAGCGCGCCGTCGCGGGGCCAGCAGTAGGAGTAGTGGTCGCCGCCGAACTGGGTGATGTCGCTGTCGTTGGCGGCCATGATGGCGCCGCCGTTGTCGATCTGAGTGCGAAGGACGAGCTGGCTGCGGTAGAAGAGATCGCGCACGCCCTCGGGGAGCGGGGAGAGATCGATCGGTTCCTTGCGGCACCACAGGCGCCAATAGGCCTGCGTGCGCGAGATCATCCGGTCGGGGCCTTTTTCGTTGACACGCCGGTTGAGGTCGCGGACCTGGTCGTAACTTCGGCCGCAGGCGAGCCAGCTGGAGACGTACGACTCGCCGTTTGGCTCGATATCGAGATTGAAGCCGATGGTCGCATCGACCGAACCCTGGCTGATGGCGTTACGTCCGAGCTGGCCGTCTTCGGCGTCGCGCCAGGTTCCCTCGGCACCGCCGAGGCGTTTGGTGCCGATGGCCCAGTTGTCGATGCCGCATTTGTTCTGATCGCAGGCGTTGAAGAGAAAGTAAATGTCGTCCTTGTAGAGGACGAGGCTGCTGGTGGCGGGGTCGTAGTTGGCGGTGTCGCCCAGAGGGGAGCCGCGGATGGACATATCCCAGTGGAAGAAGACGCGGATATCGCGGCGTTTGCCGGAGAGGTCTTTCACGACGGCCCGTCGCAGATAGACCGGCTCATGGAAGTCGACACAATCGTGGCAGGTGATTTCGAGGCCGAGCTGCTGGTTGACGAGCCGGACGTTCGTGACCAGTGTGTCCTTTTCGTATCGCAGTTCGCGCTGCCAGGAGGTGTCCTCGATCCAAGCGAAACGCCCGTCCGCCCAGACGCCGAACCGCTGGACGTGGCCGTCGGTGTGGTTGAAGCGGCCGACGTTGGGGTAATAGAGATCCCGCACCCGGTAGAGGTAGTCAAAGGTCACCAGCACATCGCCGTTGCCGACTGGAATATCTCGTGGCATGCGACTCGCGCCGTGGGAGGGGTGAGGGGACTGTTCCCGGCGGTTTCGCTCGCCCGCCGGACCGAAAGACTCTGAATGGTTGCATCGAGCCGCGGCCCGGGCGGCGTGAGTCCGAAAAGCCCTCCTTCGGCCTGCGGGCGCAGTTTTGGCGAATTGCGAGCGAATCCGGGCGCAGAAGCCGCGCACCGACGGCGGCGGCGGCGATTCAGGGGATCAGCCGGCCTGTGCGGGCGCCGGCACGGACTCAAGATTGGCGGCGTCGAGGCTTTCTGAAACGGTGAGCGTCATGCCGCCCATCGCGGAAACTCGGTCCTTCATCTCGCCAATGTGCGTGATTCGCAGGCCGAAGTTCTCCCCCACTTTGACGGCAACGCCCAGCCCGATCGGCTTGTTATTCACGAGCAAATCAAGCTCGGCGTCGGCGGGCTTGGGGAGTTCAATGATCGATCCAGGGGCCAGATTGACCACGTCGTTCACGCTGAGCGACCGCTGGCCAAGACGGACGACCACGGGCACCTCCAGGCGCAGGATCTGGTTCAGGTTGTTCGGTTTCTCACCGGCCATGGACGCCCCGAGGCAACATCGGCACAGACCGGTTGCGCGCTGAGGGCAAACGCAACCTCCGTGCCGAACGGAAGCGGGAGCCGACGGCCCGGTCGATTGTGAGAAGTCAGGGCTGGTAGGACCCGAAGATCAGGGTCACGTTGTGGCCGCCGAAGCCGAAGGTGTTGTTCATCACGTACTTGACCCGGCGCTCGCGGGCGTGATGGGCGACGAGGTCAATATCGAAACCCTCGTCGGGATTGTCGAGGTTGATGGTGCCGGGGATCACGCCGTCGGTGATTGCGTGGATGCACGCGATGGACTCGATCGCTCCGGAGGCGCCGAGGCAATGCCCGTGCATGCTCTTGGTGGAACTCATCAGGAGCTTGCCGCCGGCGCTCTTGCGGGCGTGGTTGCCGAAGACGTTGAGGACCGCTGCGACCTCGGCCTTGTCGCCCAGGGGCGTGCTGGTTCCGTGGGCGTTGATATAGCCGATGTCCTCGAGATTGAGCCTGGCGTCCTTGAGGGCCATCTTCATCGAACGGGCCGCGCCGTCGCCGAGGGCATCGGGGGCGGTGATGTGCCCGGCATCGCTGGAATTGCCCGTTCCGACGAGTTCGCCGTAGATCGTGGCTCCGCGAGCCCTTGCGTGTTCTTCGCTTTCGAGCACGAACATGGCGGCGCCCTCGGAGAGCACAAAGCCGTCACGGTCCTTGTCGAACGGGCGGCTGGCCTTCTCCGGCTCGCTGTTGTGGCTGGAAGAAAGAGCCTTCATCACCATGAACGCGCCGACGCAGAGGGGGCTCACGGCGGCCTCGGTGCCACCGGCGATCATGACGTCGGCCCAGCCACGCTGGATCATGTGCGCCGCGTCGGCGATCGCGTGTCCGGAACTGGCGCAGGCGGTGGCGTGTGCCGCGGCAGGGCCCTTGAGTCCGTATCGGATCGAGATGTTCCCTGTGGTGGCGTTGACCATGAGCCTGGGGACGGTGAACGGGCTCAGGCGGTCGGGCCCGCGCTCGACGAGCGTGTACATGCCGTCTTCGATGGTCGTGATGCCGCCGATTCCCGATCCGACAACGACGCCGCAATTCTCGGGAGATTCCTTCGAAAAATCGATCCCCGAGTGGCGAACAGCTTCGGCGGCGGCGCCCATTCCGAGCTGGGTGACGCGATCGACCCGGCGGGCCTCACGTCCGTCGAGCACCGGGTTGGGCCCTGCGGTGGGATCCCATCCCTTCACCTCGCCGGCGATAGTGACTGTCCAGGACTTGTAGCGAGTGAAGAACTCAGACTCGATTTGGCGGATCCCGCTCTTGCCTTCGCGCATGGCCGCCCACGTCGAAAGAGCGTCATGACCGAGATTGGTCACAGCCCCGATACCGGTTACCACCACGCGACGACTTGAGCTTCCTGCCAGCATCGAGGCGTGCTGTCCTTCCGGAAAAGAGTTGGGGCGCACCGCGCCGGAAGGCACTTCCGGCCGGGGCGGTTATTTGGTCGCGGCGTCGCGGGCCTGCTTGATGAAGTCGATGGCTTCCCCCACCGTCTTGATCTTCTCGGCGTGCTCGTCGGGGATCTCGGTCTCGAACTCGTCCTCGAACTCCATGACGAGTTCGACGGTGTCGAGGCTGTCGGCGTTCAGGTCGTCCACAAAGCGGGTGGTGCGGGAAATCTTGGCCTTGTCCGCGCCCATCTGCTCGGCGACGATTTCAATGACCTTTGCTTCGATCTCTTGGTCGGTCACAAGCGTTCTCCTGAT
>JBGAPK010000011.1:0-101546 GCA_044221315.1 Phycisphaerales bacterium
CCGGCGTTCGGCGCGGCATCCCACTGCATCGGCGTGCGGAGGTTCTCGTCGGGCTTGTCGCCGACGACTCCGAGTTCTTCGCCGTAATACATGAAGGGGATGCCGGGCTGAGTGAAGAGAAGGCAGGCGGCGAGCTTGGCCTTGGAGAAATCGTTGCCGAAGCGCGTCATCGAGCGCGTCTGATCGTGGTTGCTCAGGAACGTGCAGAACTGGTTGCGCGGGAAGGCGGACCATGCCTTCGCGGTGGCGTCCTTGATGCGTTTGGCGTCGGCGTTGTTCACGGCATCGATCGTGGCGAAGGAGACGTCAAACTCGAAGCAAGTATCGAGCTGATCGGGGACGTAGGTGGCAATGGTGGCCGTGTCGGTCCAGACCTCACCAACCGTGAACGCGTTCTTGTCCACGGACTTGTAGAACGTGTGCCATTTCCGCAGCCAATCGTGGGTTTCCTTCGTGTTTTCCTGCTGCGGGCCGTCTTCGATGAGATGGCGGATCGCGTCGAGGCGGTAGCCGTCCACGCCGTAGTCCTTGATCCAGAACTCGGTCACCTTGTCCATTTCTTTGGTGACTTCCGGGTTGCGGTAGTTCAGGTCGGGCATGTGGCTGGAGAAGATGCCGTAGAAGTACGGGCCCCCACCGCCCGTACTCTGCCTGCCGCCGGCGTCCGTTGCGTGATACCAGACTTCCTGGTTCCACGGGCCCTTCCACGACGGCTTGTCCTTCGACCAGATGAACCAGTCATGGTGCGGGTCTTTCGGGTCGGCGGCATTCTTGAACCAGGGATGCTGGCTCGACGTGTGATTGAGCACGAGATCGAGAATGACGCGGATGCCGCGCTTCTTGCACTCGGCCATGAAACGCTTGAAGTCTTCGTTGGTGCCGTGCTCGCTCTCGATCTTGTAGTAGTCGCTGGTCTCGTAGCCGTGGTAGGTCGGCCCCTCGAAGACCGGCATGAGCCAGAGCGCGGTCGCTCCCAGATCGGTGGTCGTCTCTGGATTGCCGTCGTTGATGTAGTCGAGATTCTCGATCAGACCGGCGAAATCGCCGATGCCGTCGTTGGCCAGAGGACCCGAGGTCGAGTCCTTGAAGGAACGGACGAAGACCTGGTAGAAGACCGCCTCATTCCACCAGTTGTCCATCCGCTGATCGGAGCGACCCGTGAGCCCCGGCTGCGCGGGCTTTGCCGCGGCCGGGTTGGTGGTTGCTTGGGCCAAAGCAAGCGAGGCCATGCAGGCGACAACGGTTGCGACGGCTGCGACGCGAGAGATGCTGGTCATGCGCTTGACTCCGGATGGAAAGCGAAGGGTAGCGGCGGGCGCGGAGCGGCCGTCCCGGAGGAGCGCCGTGGCGACGCGCCCGGTGCGCTTGTGTTGATGCGAACGCGGATTGCCAACAGGCCCGCGGACGGTCTGCAAAGCTGATTGCCGCACGAAAACGGGCGCACAATCGGCCGGAATTCGTGCGGCGTGAACTTCTTTCGAGACTCGTCCAAGTCTAAAGTCTGATTCTGCAGACACTTGCGATATATCGCAGATCATTGCATTCCCCCGCCGCGGCCTGCGCTTGAGTTGATAGAGTGATAGAGGGCGTTCGGACACGCGGGCGCGATGTCGCGCCGGGACGCCGCGGGAATTGAAAGGGAATCAGACATGCAGACTCGCAAGATTGCTTGTGCCTTGATGGTGGCGGCGCTCGCCGGCACCCTGGGTGCGTGCTCCACTCCGTCGGGCGGGACGACCGCCGAGAAACAGAGCAGCACGCTCACCATGCGCGACCAGACTCTGTCGCGCCTGGAAAAGGAGAAGCCCGAGGCCAAGGCGCAGCTCGCGTCGGCGGCCGGTTACGCCGTCTTCCAGACCATCGCGATGGGCGCGGGCGTCGGCGGAAGCAACGGCTTTGGTGTCGCGGAAAACAAGGCCAACGGCAAGCAGACGTTCATGCGGATGTCGAGCAACAGCCTGAACCTGGGCGTGAGCGCGACGGAAAACCGCCTCGTCCTGATCTTCAAGGACCAGGCGACCTTCGACAAGTTCGTCGCGGGCACCTGGCAATGGGGCGGAAATGCCGCGGCCGGCGCAAAGGGCGACAATTCCGGCAAGATGGACAACTCGGCCGGTGCATCGAACGACAATGTCACGGTCTACCAGCTGACCAACAGCGGGTTTGCTCTCACGGCAAACCTCGGCGGCTCTCGCTTCTGGCCCGACAAGGACATGAACAGCATGTGGTAATCCACCGATTCTCCGATCGCGGAGTCTCGTCGATGGAAAGGAAAAAGCCCCGGCCGCTCGGCCGGGGCTTTCGTTTTTGTGCTCACAGCCGGTCAGTTCTTGAGGGAAGCGATCGTCTTCTTCGGATTGATAATGAAGCGGCCGTCATACCCGGGCATCGGATCGGCGTTGGCCCGGATCGTCTCGATCACCTGCGCCGTGGTCAGGCTGGGCTTGACCGCCAGCATCTTGCCGACAAGGTTGGTGACGTTGGGCGCCGCCATCGAGGTGCCGCTGTACTTGAAGCGTTTGCCGCCCGGCACGTAACTCTCGACCTCGAACCCGTTGGCATAGATGGTGACGCCCTTCCCAAAGGTGGTAAAACCGGTCGGCTTGCCGGAGGAGTCGATCGCACCGATCGTGATGACGTTGGGCAGCTCAATGCCCGACGGGATCAGTTCGGCGAAGGTGTTGTCGTTGTCGCTGTTGCCCGCGGCGGGGACGAAAAGGATCTCCGGAGCGCTCGCCATCGCGTTCTTCATGGCGTCGGAGATGATCTTGAAGTATTCGCGCGACATGGCCGCGCGCTCGTCCTTGTCCTTGCCCACGCCTTTCTTTTCGAGTTCCTCCTCGATGTCGCCGCGGCCCATGCCCCAGGACATGTTCACCACCCGCACGCCCGCCCTCTTCATGGCCGCGACGGTGTCGGTAAAGCTCTTTGCGATGTCGTTCGAGAATTCCTTCGTCCACGTGTACCGGGGAATGGACTTGAAGTCGAACGTGAGGCGGACGCCAAAGACCCGGGCGAACGGGTTGCCCTCGGTGGCAATGCCCGTCACGTGCGTGCCGTGCGAGTAGTTGCCGTAGAGGCCAAGGTCTTCCATGAAGCCCTGGACCTGATCGGCCTTCAGCCCCTTCACGTAGGCGCGGAACGCATCGGCCTCGGGGCTCTGGACGCCCGCCTGGCTGTCGCTGGCGCCCTTCGTGTGTGTTTCCACAAGGGCCACGGGCGATTTCATTTCGTCGATCGAGATGAGCAGCCCGGACGTGGGCTTCCAGTTCATGTCGTAGGCGATGCCGTTGACATCGTCGATGAATCCGTCGGCGTCGTTGTCTTTGCCGTCGGCCTTTTCCTTCGGGTTTTCCCAGAGCTTCCCGGAGTAGAGCGACACGTCCACGCCGGAATCCCAGATCCCGATGACGACGGGGCTGGCCTTGTCGGTCGGAGCCAGCGTGACGTTGTTCTGGCTCAGGATGTCGGCCCGGGGCTTGCTGTTCGCGTCGGCGATTTTGCCGTAGACCTCGGCGACCGAGGGTTGGAGTTCGAGCATGGTGTCGAGCATGTTGCGCATATTGACCATGCCGCCGACGAAATCGCCGGTGATCTCGCCCTTGTTGGCCTCGACGACCGGATCGAGGTTGGCTTTGACCTGGCCGAGGATGAGGTCTTTGTTGACGATCTGGGCGGTCGAACGGGCCTGGAGCACGCTCTCACGCACCTTGTCCCACGGCAGCGCATTCACCCTCTTGTCCAACTCGGCCTTGAACGCGGCGTAGTAGGCCGGCTTGTCGGTACCGTTGTTGCTGGCCTTTCGGCCGGCAACCATCGAGCCGAGCACCTGGCCCATCATGAGCTTGGTGGATTCCTTGCCCTCGATCGCACGGGCCTTTTCGAGCTGCTTGAACGCTTCGTCGAAATTCCCCTCGAAGACGGCGATCTGCTGGAGGAGCGTGTAATAGCCCTTCAGAGTGGTCTTGTCCTGGATGTCATACTTCTCAAGGTCGGCGAGGGTGTTGGCCTTGAGCTCGGCAACGAACTTCTTGAACGCGGCATCGCTGAGCAGGAAGTCGCTGGCCTTGCCTTCGATCTTGTAAACGTGGCGGGGCAGATCGTCGGCGGTCTTGACGGTGATCTTGGCCGGCGCGCCCCCGGGCTGGAGCCCCCACGCCGCCGGCACGGCCATTCCCGAGACGATCAAGAGTGCCAGGGTCATGGAACGGAACGACGAAGGACGGTCGGGTCGTTTCACTGGAATTCCTTTCGAAAGGCTGGTCGGACGGTCGGGGCGGCACAAGTGCCGCCGAAGTGTTCCCGCCGAATCCCTGTGGGTTGCGTTGGACCGCGGAAACGGCGGGAGGGGCAATGGCACGTTGATCCCTCGATTCAAGGCTGCACTCCCCGGGTTGGCCCGGCAAAAGTCGTTGGTGAAGACCATTTGACGGGACTCGTGGACCAGCTTCGCCGCAGACTCATCAAGTCGCGCCCAGGGCAGTTCTTGCGCCCGCGATGGTCCGATAGCAGGGGTGAATGGTCCGAAAAAGTCGCCTGTAGTGGTTAGCAAGCGTGCAAGATGCCCCGTCGTTGGCTAGACTTGGACCGTCCACGGCCGTGGGCGAAAATCCGGACTGGAGTTATTTGATACGTCGCCGCGTCGGTTCGGTAGCGCGGCAATGTCTGTTTCGTCATGGTCGTCGCTTGCGGTCGAGACCGGCTGGCGCGATCGAACCACTGACTTCCGGCGGCGCTGGGGTCGCTGGAGGACTTGAGTCCGGTCTCAGCGTGAGAGGAACCTTATGAAAGCGATCGCGAAGATCTCGAGTTTGGTGGCCCTGACCGCCTTGGCGGTTTCGGGT
This sequence comes from Phycisphaerales bacterium, assembly GCA_044221315.1. Classification (GTDB taxonomy): domain Bacteria; phylum Planctomycetota; class Phycisphaerae; order Phycisphaerales; family UBA1924; genus JAFEBO01. The sequence goes on from JBGAPK010000011.1 coordinate 4,845, forward strand.
CTGTCTGGCTGTAAATCGCCGAGCGGGGCACAGCGTGTGCCGACGAGCGACGGGACGACCCGCGTCGGATCCCACGGCTATTACTGGCGGAAGGAAGCCCCGAAGGAGCCGGCGCCGGCTCCCGCCCCGGTGGTTCGTTCGTCTGATCCCTGCAACCCGGTCATCGGGCCCGACCAGATGTCGACCAAGCAGGGCTTCCCGACCGGCGACATGGCCTCCTCGCACGTGATGCTTCAGGAAGTCTTCCCCTCGATGGTGAAGGCCAACAGCAACTTCCCGTACAAGATCTACGTGAGCAACCTCACGAACGCCACGCTGAGCAACGTGATGGTCACGGCGACCAGCATGCAGAATCGCTCGATCGTGACGAGCAACCCGCAGGCGACCACCAGCGGCCCGAACGGCGAGACCCGCTGGTTCATCGGCGATCTGGCCCCCGGCAAGTGCGCGGTCATCGACGCGACGGCGAAGGCCAACGCGGTCGGTAACAGCTCGACCTGCCTGACGGTCAGCTACGCCAACTCGCTCTGCTCGAACCTCCAGGTCGTCCAGCCGGCGATCGCGCTGACCCACAAGGTCACGCCGAACGCCACCGTCTGCGACGCCATCAACGCGACCTTTGAGGTCAAGAACACGGGTTCAGGCCCGGCGACCAACGTCGTCGTGACCGAGAACCTCCCGGCCGGCATGACCACCATGGATGGCGGCACGAGCTACACCTTCAACGCCGGTTCGCTGGCGCAGGGTCAGAGCAAGCCGTTCAGCCTCGGCCTCAAGACCACCAAGCCCGGCACCTACACCATCCCGTCCAAGGTGACGGCGGACGACGGCCTCTTCGCCCAGTCCGAGCCGCAGACTGTCAAGGTAACCCAGCCGGCTCTCAAGATCGTTGCCGAGTGCCCGCAGGGCGGCCTGGTCGGCCGCACCGGTCGCCCGCTGACTTTCAAGTTCACGGTGACCAACACGGGTGACGCTGCGGCGAACACCACGGTCTCCGCGACTGCTCCCTCGAACGCGACCTTTGCTTCCGCCGACAGCGGCGGCACGGGCGGCGCGGGCGGCACCACCTGGAACCTGGGCAGCCTCGCCCCGGGCGCCTCGAAGACCGTCAGCATGACGGTGAATGCAGTCGCCGGCGGCGCGATCTCAACCACCGCGACCGCCAGCGCTCCGTGCGCCACGGCCGTCTCGGCTCCGTGCTCGGCCACCATGCAGGGCCTGCCCGACGTCGGCACCCTCGTGTCGGACGATGACGGCGTCGTCAACGTGGGCGTGAACCACGACTACGTCTGCGAAGTCAGGAACCAGGGCATGGTCCCCCTCACGAACGTGAAGATGACCATGGAAATTCCCGCGGCAGTGACTTTCGTCAGCTCCGCCTTCCCCAACAAGATGGAGAACGGCAAGCTCACCTTTGAGGTGGGCACGCTGGCGGTCGGCCAGTCGAAGTCCTGGCGGTTCACGGCCAAGGCGACGACGCCGGGCGAGCACCTGATCTCGGGCGTCACGACCTGCGCCGAACTCAAGACGCCGGTTCGCGACGACGAGCTCACGAACTACGTCAAGGAGTAAGCCTCAAGACGTGACAATCTGACCTTTGAAGGGCCCGCGCGAAAGTGCGGGCCCTTTCTTTTTCGCAGGGCACGAGCGGGTCAATCATTCGGTGGATGAGGGACCGGCCCGTTGACATCGCCAGACAGCATCAGCTGGTGTCCTTCGCTCAGGCCGCCCTTGCGCGGGGAGAGATCGAATTGGCCGAGAGGCTCTGCCGCGAGATGAACGCCGTGGGATGGGGCGACTGGCGGACGTGGGCTCTGATTGCCGAGGTCGCCGCGGGGCTCGGGCGGGCGGACATCCGGTCCGACGCGATCGAACGTGCCCGGGCGGGCGGGGCAAACGGCGCGGAAATGGCCCGCCTTTCAGGGCTTGCGGTGCGGCCGCCCGAGGCGCCGGTCGTCGGGGGATTGCACGTCATTCGCGCCTGGGGGCAGGGGTTCTGGTCGGACGTGGACCATGTGATCGGGCAGTTGCTGGTGGCGGAGATCGCGGGGCGCATGCCGCTGGTGTTGTGGGGAGCGAACTCACGATTCCGCGACGGGGCGGAGTGCAACGGGTGGGAGTTGTACTTTGATCCGGTTTCGGAAGCCCGCTGGATAGACATTGAGCGGGGAGGCGAGAGCTTCTTTCCCGCAAAGTGGACGGAGACGAACCTGACAGTCGCGGAAAACGGGGCTTTTCTCGGCCCGGGATCGCGGATCGCGGCGCTTCCGTTCTTTGCGCGGTCGGAGGCGGTCACCGTGAGCGATTTTCACGCTCCGGCGATCGCCGTCGCGCACTGGCTGCCGGAGAGTCACCCGCTGGCGGGCAAGGATGTGGAGAACATCTATCTTGGAACGCTGGCCGCCCACGTTCGCGTTCGACCGGAGATTCGGGCGATCGCGTCGGACACCGCAGCGAGGCTCGGGATAGGACGCGATGGTCCGGTGATCGCCGTGCACGTGCGGGGGAGCGATAAGGCGATCGAGATGGGCGATATGCGTCCGGTGCATGCGGCGTACCACGGCGAGATCGAACGTCTCGGACGGGTGCTCGGCGGGCTGGCGCGGGTGCTGCTCCTGACCGACTGGGAGCCGGCGGCGGCGGAATATCGGGCCAGGTACGGCGATCGGCTGCTGGAATCGCGGGCGATGCGGACCGGCGGGAACGTGGGACTGCACTTCCAGAAGGGCCTCGACGGTCATGCGCTTGGGCGGGAGGTCCTGATCGACACACTGCTGGGGGCTTCGTGCGAGGCGATTGTCGGAATGGCGTACAGCAATGTTTCCCTTTTCATGAGCTACTTCGCGCGGCTGCGCGGCCTTCCGGCCGAGCGCATCGCGCTGCTCGGGCCCAACCAGCACCATAATTACAACTCGTTTCTGCTCCGAAAGTAGGATCGGCCGCGGGATCCTCGTGACCAAGAGTTGCGAGAATCACGCTGCTCACCGGCGACTCATCCGGGGGCTGAGCTGGCTAGGTACCTGACTCTCGTAACCGAACCGTTGCCTGCGCAAACAGCCGCTGAACCGCCGGGTGCATTACTCGCCGCTGCACCGCGATCGCGTAGTACGTCTCTCTGACTCCTCGAACCCGACCGACTCGTTGAACGCCAAACCGCCCTCGGACCTCGGACTCGATCATTGCCGTAGCGGGAAATGCCGCCATGCCACCGCTGCCAAAAGTCTTCAGAAGCTCACGGTCTTCGAATTCGGCAAGCACGAGGGGTTCAATTTCGTTGGCGTCAAACCAACGCTCCAGCGACTCGCGCAACAACGTCCTGCGCACGGGCAAGAAGACGGGAGCGCCGTGAAGCGACTTCGGGAAACCATGGCGCAGTTGCCGCGCCAGAACCGGGTGCGCGAGAATTGAAATAGAGGACTCAAGGACCGCATGGTTGATTGCGCGAACTCGCGAGCTGTCGGGGTGTGGGCGGTCGGCGAGAACCAGATCCAGATGGAACAGCGCCAATTCGGCAAAGAGCTCATCGATCCGCCATTCTCGACACACCAAACGGACATTGGGATCGTCCGCCAGCAAGGGCTCCAAGAGCTTGCGGACAATCGGCTTGGGAACAAAATCCGAAGTCCCTACGTGCAGAGTTCTGGGCCGGGCGGTCGATGTCCCCGCGAGAGCATCGGGGATTTCAGCGGAAATTCGAAACATCTCATCCGCGTGTCGAAAGACGATTTGCCCGGCTTCGGTCAGCTCGATGTTCCGTCCGCGGCGAGCCAAGAGCGCGGCCCTGAGCTGGGCCTCGAGCGAACGGATCTGGGCGCTGATCGTTGGTTGGGCCAGCCCGAGCTGATTGGCCGCCTTCGTCAGATTCCGGTGCTTGCCGACGAGCCAGAAGTAATACAGGTGATTGTGGTTCAGGCGGCTCGCCATGCAGTAGAGTAAGCCTCAAATGGCGAATCGCGATCTTTGTTTGACCAAGGTTTGTTCTATTGGTCAAGGTGACGCCTCGCGTCTACGAAAGGGGGTGGAATCGCTCATATGTTGCAGGAGCTTGCTCCAGAACCGGTCGGGCGGACGCAGCGTCTGCGGCGGCTATCGGAATCGCCGTACGCCGCGCGGGACACTTGCTCGGCAGCACTTGCCGCACGGTACGAACGGGCGAGAATGCCATCGCAACCTCCACCGTAAGCCATCGCCGGTGCTTGCGGGGGGAGGATCGCAGGACCGGATCGCACTGGGAGGGACACCGTCTGATGCAGGGTGACCTGTTTGAGCGCATTGATTCGCTCGCCAGAACTCCGGTTCTGCTGGTGGCCTGCGATTACGACGGCACCTTGTCTGAAATCGTCCCGGATCCGACCCGGGCGTTGCCGAATGCGGCGGCCCTTAAGGCCTTTCGCGACGTATCCGTGCTGCCTTGGACAACTTCGGCGGTGCTGTCCGGTCGATCAATAGCAGATCTGGTGCGATTCCTTGGCGATTCCGGACCCGAGTGGAGGATTGGATCACACGGCGCCGAATGGCGCAAGCCGGGTCTGACACTGACGGCGACTCAACGGGAGCAGCTGCGGCAGGTCATAGAGATCATCGCGTCGATTGCACAAACTGGTCGGGGGCTGCGATGCGAGCGCAAGCCCGCCGGAGTTGCTCTGCATTATCGGGGTGTTGAGGAGTCAGGGATCGCGGATCACGCCGTCGCGACCGCTGTCGAAAGGTGCGGCGCCCTTGCGGGCGTCCATGTGCGGCATGGAAGCAAAGTTGTTGAGTTCACGGTCGTGGAGCAGGACAAGGGAGAAGCGCTCCGGCGAGCGAGGCATGAATCCGGCGCGACCGGCGTGCTGTTCCTCGGCGACGATCTGACCGACGAGGACGCGTTCAGGACGTTGAGAGCCGATGAAATCGGAATCAAAGTCGGGTCGGGCGATAGCGCCGCGGGATTTCGCGTCGCGGATATTGACGGGGTTGCGACGGTGTTTCAAAGGCTGGCCTCCGCTCGCGCGGAGTGGTGCCGGTCTCGGCGCATAGTCGCGTTGGAGAAGTGCGCCATTCTCTCCGATCAACGAACGATTGCGGTGGTCTCTCCGGGCGCGAGAATCTCCTGGTTGTGCTTGCCGCGCCTCGATTCCGCTGCTGTCTTTGCGGAGTTGGTGGGCGACGGATCGGCAGGGTCGTTCGAAATCGCGCCGGCCGACGATGCTTCACCGCCACGATGTGCCTATTCCGGCGATTCATTTGTGCTTATGACCGAGTGGCAAGGTCTGCTCGTGACGGACTATCTAGACTGCTCGAATGGTAGAGCGTTTCAGAAAGCGGGCCGCGCAGACCTCATCCGCGTTATTGAAGGCACACGTCCTGCCCGCGTTCGCTTTGCTCCCCGGCTTGACTATGGCCGAATACCAACGCAACTGGAAATCCGTGACGGTGGGCTCGAAGTAAAGGGATCGAATGATCCAACGGTCCTTCGCTCCCAAGGGGTGAAATGGCATATCAGGAGCGAGGGGGTCCACCACACCGCCGAGGCGGTGGTCCAACCGTCCAACAGCCCGGTCGTGCTTGAGCTTCGCTATGGGTCGGCGAACCTGAAGGCGGTCGCGGAAGAAGAGCCGGAACGAAGGGAGCAGAATCGCCGTTTCTGGTCCGGTTGGGCACGGTCACTCAAACTGCCATCCGTATTTCCCGAACATGTAAAGCGAAGTGCACTCGTGCTCAAGGCGCTCTGCTACGGCCCGACAGGTGTAATTGCCGCTGCGGCGACGACCAGCCTGCCCGAGCAAATTGGCGGTACTCGGAATTGGGACTACCGCTTTTGCTGGCCAAGAGACGCGGCGCACTCCGCCGCAGCGCTTGTACGCCTGGGGAACACCGGGCATGCACTGAAATTCCTTGATTGGATGCTGGAAGTGATCGACCGTTGCGAGGCGCCCGAGCGCCTTCATCCGATCTACACGCTTTCCGGCAATCACCTGCCGCCCGAGGCGGAGTTGAGCCACTTGGCCGGCTTTGCCGAGAGTCGGCCCGTGCGTATTGGCAATGCCGCGGCGAACCAGGTGCAACTCGACGTATTTGGCCCGATCGTTCACCTTGCGGCGATGCTCGCCGAAAGAGGCGCACCGATCGCACCGGACCACTGGCGGCTCGTTCGGGCAATGGTCCGCGCTGTGGAAGCCCGTTGGACCGAGCCCGATCACGGAATCTGGGAGATGCGGAAGGAACGCCAGCACCACTTGCACTCAAAGGTCATGTGCTGGCACACGATCGATCGCGCCCTTGTTGTCGAGGAAGCTGTTTGCGGAACCCGCAGTCCTGACTGGATTGCCCTCCGGAACAGCATCCGCGATGATGCGCTGGCACGCGGTTGGAGCAGGGCATTGGGAGCCTTTGCGGGCGCGTATGACCACGATTACCCCGACGCGGCGGTCTTGAAGATCGGCCTGACGGGGATGCTTGAAGTTGGCGATCCGAGATGGGCGGCCACGGTAGAAATGGTTGATCGCGAACTCCGCGACGGTCCGACGGTCCGTAGGTACCGCGTCGATGATGGCCTGCCGGGCATGGAGGGTGGCATGCACGTGTGCACCGGCTGGCTGATCGAGTCGTTGATCACGCTGGGCCGCCTTGCGGAGGCCCGCGCGATTCTCGACCAGTTCGCCGCGCTTCTCGTGGGCCCGGGAATTCTGACGGAGCAGTTCGATCCGCAGCACGGGCTTGCGGTGGGAAACCTGGCCCAGGCCTATTCACACCTCGCCTTTATCGACGCAGCCGTTGCGATTCACAATGCAACCGACCCGAAGTCGGAGGGCCGACCATGAAACCCAGCCGAAGGCCGTTTTCCTCGCGGTCCCTGCGATTTGGTCTGGTAATCGCGACCCTTGCGGGCATTGCCACCGGGTTGGTGCTCTGGTTCCAAGTGAACGGCCAGTACCGGCAGGGACTCGACGATCTCACTCGTCGCGCTCAGCTGCTGGGCCATCGGGTCGCGCCGACAGCCCGCCAAGCCTTTGAACGCGATGATTCGAACGTTTCTGCTTTCATTGGAGACCGCCTGGATGGGCACTTGCGCCTTCTTGGACTCGCGCTCTACCGAACGGATGGCAAGCTGATCGCGAGTGGACAGGGCCTGGCAGAACTCGCCGAGACCGTTGACGACGACGTCAAGCGTGGGCTCGCCTCAAAGTCGGAGGTCGCCGACATACGACGAGATGGCAGCGGCAGCACACACGTGCTCGTTCAGCCGCTCATCGACGAGAAGGGTGATGTCAAGGGCGCGATCGTCGTCCTGCATGATGCGCTGTATCTCGATGACCGCATGACCCGCGGCATTCTGCGTGTCATGCTCTGGTCAACCGGCATCGGCCTCGGGATGTTCTTCATCACCACCGGGCTCGCTTGGGCGCTGTTCGAGCGACCTCTCCACATGCTCGCCGAATGGATGCGCCGCCTTCGGTTCGGGAACTCTCCGGAAATGCCGCCGCACGGGCTGCCCGTTTCCAGACTAGCCGATGAGACCGCGCATCTCGCCGCCTCCTTTCGAGCCGCCCGAAACAAGGAGCGGGAGAATGCACAGGAGATCGTGCGTTCCGAGAAGACATGGACTCGCGATCGCCTCCGGGCCCACGCGATCGATGCGCTCGGTGGCCAGTCCCTGGTAGTTGTCAGTAATCGTGAGCCGTATATGCATCAGCTCCGCGATGGCAAGCCGACGCTTGTGCGCCCCGCCAGCGGCTTGGTGACAGGGCTCGACCCGGTCCTTCGAGCCACCGGTGGGCTCTGGGTCGCCCACGGTGCCGGGGATGCCGACTTCCAGACTGTCGACGCTTCGGGCTGCATTCCGGTTCCGCCCGAGGATTCCCGCTACACGCTGAAGCGGGTCTGGATCACCAAGGAAGAAGAGCAGGGATACTACTACGGCTTTTCCAATGAGGGCCTTTGGCCGCTGTGCCATCTGACGCACGAGCGGCCGGTCTTTCGGGCGGGAGACTGGGAGCAGTATGTTCGCGCCAACCAGCGATTTGCTGACGCCGTTCTCGAGGAAATCGGCGACGAGAAGGCGGTGGTGATGGTGCAGGACTACCAGCTCGCGCTCGTGCCACGCATGATCAAGGCAAAGCGCCCTGACATCCGGGTGGGACTATTCTGGCACATACCGTGGCCCAACGCGGAGGCATTTCGCATCTGCCCTTACCGCGTGGAGCTTCTGCAGGGCATGCTTGGTGCGGACCTGCTGGGCTTCCACCTCCAGCAGCACTGCAACAACTTCCTCGACACGGTCGATCGGATGGTAGAGGCGAAGCTTGATTGGGATCGCTTTTCCGCTGAGATCAAGAGCCACGTTTCATTCGTTCGGCCTTTCCCCATCAGCGTCCAGCCCTGGTCCGAACGCGGCGTTGCATCCGGGTCCGATCTGGCGAAGCAGATGTCCACTCTCCGCGAGCAGCACCAGCTCGGCGGTTGCATGCTGGGTGTCGGTGTCGATCGCATCGATTACACAAAGGGAATTGCTGAGCGATTCCGGGCTATCGAGCGCTTGTTCGAGAAGTACCCTCAGCATCGCGGCGAGTTCACTCTGGTGCAGCTCGGCGCACCAAGTCGAACACATATACCGCGCTACCGGGATCTGGTGACCGAGCTCGAAGCGATCGCGGACGCGATCAACTGGAAATACCAGGGGAAGGGTTGGAAGCCGATCCAGTTCCTTGTGGACCATCACGAAGGCCCCGCGGTCTACGCCTTCCTCAAGATGGCTTCTGTCTGTATCGTCAGTTCGCTGCACGACGGCATGAACCTCGTTGCCAAGGAATATGTAGCAGCCAAAGCGGAGAGCGCGGGCAGCGAATCCGATTGCGGTGTGGAAGGGGTGCTTGTGCTGTCCGAGTTCGCGGGCGCGGCCCGCGACCTGCCCGAGGCGCTCATCGTCAATCCGTACGATACCGAGGAATTCGCTGACGCGATCCACGACGCGATCGAGATGGAAATCAAGGAGCGTCGCCAGCGGATGACAAGGATGCGACTGCGGGTTGAGGAATTCAACATCTATCGCTGGGCCGCCGACTTCCTGACCGCCCTCTCTCAGGGCAAGGGCCATGCGGAACAACAAGCCGAAGGAGAAGCCAGCGTTCATTGAAAGATTGTCGCCCGAGCCGTCTGCCCGATGCGTCATCGCATCCCAACGCTGGACGAATCCCGGCCCTTTCCTTAAGTCGAATCGAGCGCCCCCAATCCAATGGCCGAGAACGCACCAAATACCGGGACCCCAACCGAGGCTCCCGTCGAAAGGATCCGAAACCAACACGATCGGTCATCTCGCCGATTGCACTTCTGTCGGGCGGCGGCAATCGGATTATTCGCCGGGCTGCTGGCGGTCGCCTTCCGTCGGGCCCTTGCGGCCGCCGAATCGGGGCGATCCGACTTGCTGCACGCGTTGCACTCGCACCCGGGATGGGGCTGGTCGGTCATGCCCGCAATCGGAATCGCCGCGGGGTGCCTGGTTGGGTGGATCACTCAACGATTCGCGCCGGAGGCTGCGGGCAGCGGCATCCCACATTTGAAAGGGGTGCTGTTGCATCTGCGAACGCTTTCCTGGGCGCGACTGCTTCCTGTGAAATTTCTTGGAGGCGTGCTCGGTATCGGAGCGGGCTTGTCCCTCGGTCGAGAAGGGCCGACTGTGCAGATGGGCTCGGCGGTTGCGCTCGCGCTCGCCCGGCCCCTACGAGCGCCCACGCCGGACATTCCTCAGCTTCTTACGGCCGGCGCGGGCGCGGGGCTGGCCGCGGCGTTCAATGCGCCCCTGGCGGGGCTGATCTTCGTCATCGAAGAGCTTCACCGTGAACTCTCTTCGCGGACAGCAGCCGGCGCGCTTGTTGCCGCCGTGTGCGCGACGGTTGTGGCCCAATGGCTCGCCGGCGACACGCCCTCATTCGAGGTTCACGGACTCTTTTCGATGCCGCTCTGGGCGCTCCCGCTCGCGGCAATCGTGGGCGTGCTGGGCGGGATCGGCGGCGTCGTTTTCAATCGAGCGCTCCTCGCAGGCCAGGCACTCGCCCTGAACCAGAGCCGGATCCCGCGATGGTCCATGCCGGGAATTGCCGGAGCAATGGTCGGGCTGTCGGGATGGTGGATGCCCGATGCGATCGGTGGAGGGCAAGACGTCGCCGAACGAGTCATGGGCGGAACCATGAGCGTGACACTTGCCTCACTTCTCGCGCTGATCGCAGTCAAGTTCTTCCTGACGGTGGTCAGCTACTCGTCCGGGGCTCCTGGCGGGATCTTTGCCCCGATGCTCTTGCTGGGCGTCATGCTCGGCGCTGCGTTCGGAAGGACAGTGGCAATCATTTCACCGTCGCTGGAAAGCCAATCCCAAGTTCTGGCGGTGCTGGGAATGGCGGCGGTCTTTGTCGGATCGGTCAGGGCGCCCCTCACGGGCATCGTATTGATCAGCGAGATGACGGATGGCTATCAGCTTCTCTTTCCCATTTGTATCGCGGCGCTCGGGGCGTACCTGACTGCCGAAGGACTTCGAGGTGTACCGATCTACGACGCTCTGCTCGAAGCCGATCTCAGACGTACTGGACACGGTTCGACTCGTGCCGAGCCGCGGACCATCTATATCGGCGTTCAGTTCGGATCGGCCATGGCGGGACGAACGATCGCCCAGGCCGGATTGCCATCCGGATGCCTTGTTATCGCGGTGGAGCGAGGAGGAACCCAGTTGCTGCCCGGGGCCGGCGTCGTCCTGATGCCGGGTGATCACGTTTCGATTCTCACTCCCGGCGACTCCCCCGAGGCCCCGCTGGAGATTGTGCAACTTTGTACCGGGCTATGAGAAATCTCTCCGAATTCAGTTGCGAGCACGCTTGGAAAAAATCGGCCTTTGGAGGATCGCCGACCCGCCCGCCCGGTCTCGATCCTCAACGCAGTTTCGGAATTCGATTGGAACACGAATGACAAACCCAGTCTCTCCGGCAACTTCCGACGGTGGCGGTAACGAATTGTGGCTCGGCGTAGACTTGCGCAAGCACAGATGGGTGTTTCCGGCCGTCGGAGTAATGACGTCGTCGATCCGCGGCGCAGCGGCATACACGTTTTCCATCTTTATTCTCCCCTTGGAGCGAGAATTTGGCTGGACTCGTGCGGAGGTCGTGCTGGTATTTTGCTTCTACACCTTTCTGTACGCGTTGTTCGCATTCATTGGCGGAATGGCCGTGGACAGAATCGGACCAAGGCGTCCGTTCGTTGCAGGCGCGCTCATGATTGTGTGTTCGCAGATTCTTGCCAGCCGTGCCGGCACCCACTTTGAATTGCTCATGACCTACGGAGTGATGCTGGGCTGCGGACTCGGGCTTACCTCGTCAGCTGCAACGGTCGCTCTTTCTGCCCGCTGGTATCCGTCCTTGCTTGTCCGCGGCACCGTGATCGGAATAAGCGTCATGGGGATCGGCATCGGCGGACTGGTGGCGGCCCCCCTCTGGCATATTGGTTTGGTTGAATGGGGCTGGAGACCCACATTCCTCATTACTGCCGCGAGTTACGGCGCCCTGCTTGCGATCATCGCATCGATTATCCGATTTCCGCGTGTGGAATTACGCCCCGAAATGGATGTGACAGAATTTGGTGCCGATTTTTGTCTCCAAGAAGCGATTCTGCACCGCGAGTTGTGGACGGTTGCGCTGCTCCTTTTCTTAACACTATTCGGCGGGCTCCTGGTGTTCAGTCAGTTCTTTCCGTTCTTTACCGAGTCGGCCGCTGGCGCTGGGGCGTACGGCGTCACTGTCACTGCAGTTGCGGTCGTCATCCAGTCGGTGTTTAGTTGCATCGGGCCGCCTTCGTTCGGCTGGCTGTCGGGGCGAATCGGAGTACGCTTTTCAAGCGCGTTGTGCGCCCTCTGCATGGCCGGGGGACTGACGTTACTCGCGAAGGCCGGCAGTCGCGTCGCCGATCCGGCCAGTCTCGGAGGTGTTTCCATTTTCGGCATCGGCCTTATCGGATTCGCGTTCAGTGGCGCGATTGCACTCGCCGCAGCATCGTGCGCGGCCATGTTTGGAACCAGGTATCTTGCTCGGATCTTTGGGATGGTGCTGCTTCTTGGATTCGGCAGTGCTGCACCGCTCGGGCCACTCGCCGGTGCATTCTTCCGCGAACACACGGGTGACTATCACATTTCGCTATACATCGCCGCCGCCCTGGCCACACTTGCTCTTGCCTTCGCGCTAATTGCGTTGCCCGGACGAAATGAAGAGAGGCTCCGAAGTGAGTGGTCGTGATGGAAGTCAACTCACATCCACAACCAGGAGCGTGGATTCGACGTCGGCGCGGAGCAGGGAAGACTTGAGAATCGCCGCGGGAATCAGGACGGTGGATCCGGGCGGCAACGACAGCGGCGGGAACGCGCGGTCGATGGACTCCATCGCGACCAGTCCCTTCAGGATCATGAGGACGTGCGCTCGGCGAGGGGGCAAGCCGAAATCACGCCGCTCTCCCTGATTCAGACGCCATTCGTGCACGCGGAAGAACTCGGTGGAGACGAGCCGGCCGCTCTTCCTGCCGCGCTCCAGACGAGCCACCGGGGGCGGTGCGCCAAAGTCTGTGCAGGCGAGGGTCTGGGCGACGTGCAGTTCGCGGCCCGAGCGTCCGTATTCCTTCGCCCAGTCGTACACCCGGAAAGTTGTGTCGCTGGGGGTTTGGACTTCGGCAACAACAACGCCGGCCCCGAGGGCGTGGATCGTGCCGCTGGGGAGGTTGTGGCATTCGCCGACGATTGCCGGGAATGACTGCATGACCTCGGGAACTCGGCCGTCCTGAACGGCGGCCTCGAACGCGGGCCTCGTCACTCCGGGCTTGAGGCCCTTGAAAATGACCGGTTCCTGACCGTTTGCGGGCTGGGTGTGGAGGATGTACCAGCATTCGGTCTTGAGGTGGGCGTCCGGATGAGATGCCGCATAGGCGGGCGAGGGATGCACCTGGATTGAGAGATGTTCGCGGGCGTCAAGAAACTTGACGAGCAGCGGAAAGGCGCCGGCGGGCGTGGGCGAGGTGCTGCCGAGCAGTTCACCGCTCCACAGCCTCACTGCGTCGCGAACGGACTGACCTGCCAGGGGGCCGTTCTTGATGAGGGAGTGCTCGGGCGAACCACCGCCACCGGACGCGGATGTTGAGTCGAGGTCCGCGAGTTCCCAACTCTCGCCGATGTTGCCGGGGGGAAGTTCCTTCCCCAATGCCTCGAGCGCACGGCCACCCCAGACTTTTTCCTTGAAGATCGGGCGGAAGAGAAGGGGGTAGGGGTTGGGCATGAGAGGACGCTGTCAGCTATCAGCAGTCAGCATGTGATGAAAGAAGACCTGCAGCAACCCTTGTGGCCGTTTGCTGCTGAGCGCTAATGACTGACCGCTGAATGCTGCCCCAATCACATGCTCATGCCGGTGATCTCGGCCTGAAACGCGACCTTTCCCTCGACCATGCCCTGGATGTCGGAGATGAAGCGGCGGCGCGAGGCCTTCACTTCCTGGCAGAGAACAAAGAGGTCCTGGCCGGGCTTGACCATGGCGCGGAAAGAACAGTCCTCGATCCGAAGGAACACCGCGATGTTGGTGTTCTTCATCCGGACGTTGTAGAGGTAGCAGGCGAGCTGCGCCCCCACCTCAACCATGAGCACGCCGGGCATGATCGGGTTGTTGGGGAAATGCCCTTCGCACCAGAACTCGTCGGGCCGGGCCCGGTGCACGCCGACGCCGCGCCGGAAATCGGGCGTCTGCCAGACGACCCGGTCGAGCAGGGCCATCGCTCCGCGGTGCGGATTGACGTTCTCCAGCATCTTCTTGGAAACAGCCTCGGCGCCAAGATCGATTCCGGCGAGATCGAAGAGCAGCTTGGTCTGTGCGGTCTGCGACTCTTCCTCACCGGCGAGGGCTGGCGAATCAGGTTTGGCTTGTGCTTCAGCTGGGCTTTGGGGCATCGCGGACTTCCAGAACCTTTTCGCGGATTTCCTGAGCCGCCGCCTTGATGTCCTGCATCGATTTACGGACCCGAGTGCCGGCGGCCTTGTTTCCGCCGTCGAACTTGAGAATGTCCTCTTCCGCGTCGGCGATCAGCTTCTTGAGTTTGTCGAAGGCTTCCACGCGTGTCGCTCCCGGTGAAAATTCTGCTGGCCACCCCCATCACGCGACGGGGAACGGCATTCTAGGGCCTCCGGCCGGTCGCGGCGCAAGGGAACTGTTTGGGCCGGCGAACGCCGCTAGTGAGCCACTTGGGGAAGGGTCTTTTCGAGCGTTTCCAGCGCGGCCCGCAGGTACCGGGGGTGTCCCTCGCGATCGGTAAAGGCCGGAGAAACGGCCGCCATTAGAACACGCCGGATGTTGGCCAGATCGACGTGCTCCTGGTCGACGCGCAGACCCCGCTCCCGGCGCAATTGGGCGAGCGCCGCGACGGGGCGAACCCCGTGCAGGTATTCGGGGGCGGCCCAGTACTGGCGCTCGAGATAGACGGCATCCTCGATCCAATGCCCGGCATGGACCATCGCAAGGTCGATCATCACGCACGCGTGAGCGTCATCTCGGGGCTCGACGAGCCGCAGGACGTTGCCGGGGTGCATGTCGCCGTGGCACCAGCAATTGAGCGGGCGGGCGTTCCACCTCGCGAGGAGCTTTGGGAGCATTCGGACGACGTGCTTGACGCACTCGTTCCAACGCTGGGCCTCGGGAATGGCGAAGGCGTGGCAGACATCGCGGGCCCGCGCGAGGGTGCCCTCCCAATCGAGGGGTTTGGGCGCATCGACCTGCGGGCGCACGCGGATCGCGGCCTCGTGGAAATCGGCCGCGGCAACAAGCACACGCTCGACGTCGCCCGGGCCCATGCGGGCACGAATTGGCTCGCCCTTGACGCGTTCCTCGACGATCCAGGCCAGGTCGTAGCCCCCGAGTTCGCTGCCGCTGGCGAAAACGCGGGGAGTCGGGGCCTTGGCGTCGGGGTTGCCAAGAGCAGTGGTCCAGCGGAACTCCTCGGGTCCGAGGGGGAGTTTCACAATCGTGTCGAAGTTTCCCCGGCTGTCACGCCAAGTGGCACTGCCCGTGGCGCTGCCGCTGGAAGACCAGGCGGAGCGAAACCACGCGATTTCGCCGAGACAGCCGTTGCAGCAGTCCCGCAGGACCGGCTCGAGCATGTGGGCGAGAGAAGAAGCGTCGTTTTTGGGAGGGGCGGCGGCGCCGAGGTGGGAGTCTGTGAAGCTCATGGGTTAGAAGAGAGAAGCAGAGCAGCAGATCGGCAGAGCAGCAGATGAAGAGAAATGCAACGAGCAAGGGCGGTTGTTTATGGCGTGAAAAACATGAACGATGCGAAAAACGCGTCGCGAAAGAAAGACTCGAACTGATTTTGGGGAGGTCGTCGGGTTCGGCGCTGCGGTGTGCAAGGTGACGGATCCTCGCGGCAGGGGAACGACGGAGACTCTTCGCTCACAATACCGCGCCGGTTCGCCCCTTGCCACTCTCAACCGCAAGAAGAAGCGCGAGGAGCTGCGCGGGCGAAAGGTTCTCGGCCCGCGTTTTTGGGTCAATATTTTCGGGGTATGCGAATGGGTCGCGAACAGAAAAGCGGTCGCGGAGGATGCCGCCGAGCTGCTTTCGCCTTTGCTCGAACAGGACTTGCGTGAAATCGGCGAGATCGTGAAGCCGTGGCGTGAGGGGGTCGGGCCGGCGGGTGATCGAAATCATGGCGCTCGTGACGTCGGGGCGAGGCCAGAAACATTCGGGGGGGAGCTTGGCGAGGCGCTCGACTTTGGCGCTCGCCGCGGCGATCACCGAAAGTGGGCCGTATTCCCCCGAGCCGGGGACGGCGGCGAGGCGATCGGCGACTTCTTTTTGAACGGTCACGAATTGGCCGGAGCAGTTTGGGTAGTCGAGGAGAAGATTGGTGATGAGGGGGGTGGCGGCGCCGTAGGGGAGGTTGGCGATGAGGCGGAAAGGTGTCGAGGCTTCGAGGTGTCGAGGTTTCAAGGGTTGCGGAACATCCTCCCTTCCCCCAATCCCTTCCCTCAGGGAAGGGGCTTCAGCAAGAAGGCGTCGGAGTTCCGGATTCAGCGCACGCTTGCCGTCGAGGCAGTCGCCGTGGAGGAGCGTGAGTTGGCCGGAGGCGATCTGGAGCGTGAGGCGTTCTTGAAGAAGGGAGTACAGGCCGTTGTCGAGTTCACAGGCGATCACGCGGACGCCCCGGGAGAGAAGTTCGTCGGTGAGGACGCCGGTGCCCGGGCCGATTTCGAGGGCGAGTTCACCCGATTGGATGCCGGAGGCGTCCACAAGCTTGCGGATAAGATTGTGATCAACGAGGAAGTTCTGTCCAAGGGACTTCTTCGGGGCCAGGCCGCGGGAGGCGAGCAGGTCTTTGATTGTGGTTAGTGACTGGGGCACGCTTGGGGCTTCGAGTATCGAGACGCCGAACAGGGAACACTATGAACACGGACCGCTCACTCTTTGAAGACAGGATCGAATTGTTGCTGGCGGGGCGCGGGAACCCCGAGGTCGATAGCGACACTTTCCGGTCGATGGATGAGCATCAGAAGCGCATGGCGGCGATCTTCATGCTGGAGAACGAGGTGCTGCACGGCGGGTTCTCCCGGGCGTATTTCAATCAGGACGTTGAGCTTGGGAAGTGGGCCGCGGAGGGGTACGAGGCGATCGGCGCCCGCGATCACGCCCGCGTGGTTCGCAACTCGCTCGAGGCGGCCAGGAAGGGCATGGGATCGGACTCCTTGAAGGCTCGCGGCGGGATGCTCGAGACGATGTCGGACGACCATGTCAAGTCAGGGTTCGCTGCCGTGGACAAGGAATGGGCCGCGATTTCGGGGTTTGATACCTCAAAGCTCAAATCGGCGTATATGCGCCAGCACTCGAAGTCGTTCGGGATTGTGTTGCCGGGGGGCGGCTAAGTCACCAGTCTGCGGCAAGTATGCGGTCGACCGCGTACGCCACACCCGACTCTGAGTTTGGAAGCGTGATTCGATTTGCGGTGGCTTTGACTGCGGGAATGGCGTTGCCCATTGCAACACCGAGGCCCGCGCCCTTGATCATGGAAACATCGTTGATCTCATCACCAATCGCGACGATCTCGGACGCCTGGATCCCCCACTCCTTTGCCAGATAGGAAATCGCGGACCACTTGGTCGCGTCCTTGTCGAAGACCTCGAGGATGTTGAGCGATTGGCCGTCTGCTAGTTTCTTGACGTGCTCGGGGGCGACGACGGCGGGGAAATTGTGGATAACGGCCTGATCGCCGAGAGCGGCGATGAGTTTGCCCTTGGCGTGGTCGAGGATGTGGCCGATGCCGCAGGCGCCGATACGGACGGTGGCGAGGGGGCAGGGATCGTCGGCAAGGCTTTGGGTGTAGCGGACCTCGACGTTCATCTTGCCGAACCACCACTGTGTGACGGGGTCGAGCGGGCAGTCGTCGGGGTTGACCACCAGATAGTCGAAGCCGGCCTGGAGCGGATCCTTCAGAACCAGCGCGGCGTGCTTCGTGGAGAGGATGATCTCGACGGCGCTGTGGACGAGGCTCTGGTGGATGTTGAAGCGATGAATGGTGGTGCGGCTCACCGGGTCGGCGATGATGGCGCCCCCGGCAACGACCACGGGTTCGCGCTGGTTGACGGCCTCGAGGCCGCCGGAGCATTCGAGCAGGCCGCGGCCGGTGCAGACGATGACTTTGAGGCCCGCGGCCCGCGCACGTTCGACCGCGGCCTTGTTCGCGGCGGAAACCGTGCCGCTGTGGTCAAAGAGCGTGCCGTCGAGATCGAGGGCGAGGAGGCGGTAACGGAGAGAGGTGTCGAGGTGTCGAGGTGTCAAGGCTTTGAGGGGCAGAGGGGCAGAGGGGCAGAGGGGCAGAGGGGCAGAGGGGCAGAGGGATCCTAATTTGACGTGGTCGCAATTCCCATCGCTTTCAGTATGTCGTCGAGGTTGTCGGCGACTCGAATTGGGCGATTGGCGTAGCGGCCTTCGGGGTGGGACTGCTGCTTTTCCGGTTCCATGTGGTAATGAACCGTCGCATCCGGGTCTTTGAGCTGGTGGCCGGTGAGGATGCAGACGACCGTCTCGTGGGGCTTGATCGTGCCTTCTTTGAGGAGCATGCGGGTCCCGGCGACTGAGGCGGCGCTGGCGGGTTCGCAGCCGAATCCGGTACGGCCGACGAGGGCTTTGTGCTCGAGAATGTCGGCGTCGGTTACGGAGCGGACGACGCCGTTCATGGCGTGCAAGGCGCGAAGGGCCTTGGGAAGATTGACGGGGCGGTTGATCTCGATGGCCGTGGCGACGGTGTGGGCCCGCTCGTTAGCGGAATCCATGCGGAGATATTCGGCCTCCACCTTCGCGCAGTCGTATTCGCCGGAGAGAAGGGAGCCGGCGCCGGTCTTCGACCACGTCACGCCGAGTTCGTTGACCGCGCGATCGAGCGTGCGGGCGCCCTTCGCTTGGATAATCGCCAAACGCGGCACCTTCTTGATCAATCCCATCTCGAAGAGTTCGATGAAAGCCTTGCCGAAGGCTGAGCAATTGCCGAGATTGCCGCCGGGGACGATGATCCAGTCCGGCACTTTCCAGTCGAGCCCCTCGAGCACCCGGTACATGATCGTCTTCTGGCCTTCCAAGCGGAAGGGATTGACCGAGTTCATCAGATAGACGCCGGCCTGCGGCATGTTCTCGGCGATGTGCCTGATCCGGGCGAGGCAGGCGTCGAAATCACCGGCGATCTGGAGCGTGATCGCGCCGTAATCGAGAGCCTGCGAGAGTTTGCCGTAGGCGATCTTGCCGTCGCCGATGAAGACGTAGCAGCGGACGCCGGTGAGCGCGCCGTACACGGCGAGGCTGGCGCTGGTATTGCCTGTCGATGCGCACGCGACGCTGGTCGCCCCCACCATCGCGGCGTGCGAAAAGCCGGCGGACATGCCGTTGTCCTTGAAGCTGCCCGAGGGGTTGAAGCCTTCATATTGCAGGTACAAGGGGCCGCTCGCTCCGGCGCCGGTCGGGACATCGAAGCCGATGGTGCGAGCCAATTGGTCCGCTCGCTGGAGATTTGTGCGGCCTTCGCCGATGGTCACGATCTCGCTCTCGCGCCGGAAGAAGGGGAGCAATTCGCGGAAACGCCAGACGCCGGAGAAATCGAGTGCTGCGGCGGTGGAGCCCTGACCGATGGTGACGCCCGCCGCGGATCGCGGGCCGGTGGTCAGTGAGCGGCTGGTAAAGAGCGAGAAGTCAAGATCGCTCGTCTTCTGGCGGTGGTAGACGACATCGAGGAGTGAGTGGCACTTGGGACAGGCCACGAGGACCTGCTCGACGGGAAACTCCGAGGCACACTTGGGATTGATGCAGCGTTGAAACGCCCGCATCGAATGCGAGGGAGCGCCCGCTGAGATTTCCGAAGCTGTCGGGGTCATGGTGCAGATGCTACGGGCGGTCGGAGCGACAAGTGAGCCTTCGGATACGCTCTACCCGTGAGGCGAAAGCTCTGGATGGTGTTGCCCGTTTGGGTTGCCCAATGGATCATCATCCACTTGCTGTGGTCGGCGATCCTTGCAGACGGATGGGACTTTGGCGGTTGGATTCAGGCCGTTCGTTCGCCCGAAATAGTGCTCACGACTTTGGGGGCGACGACAACCATCTCGTTCCTCCAGGTTGTGTTCCTGCTGCCCATTCGGCGCCCGGGCGCGCCGAACTCGGTCGGCAAGAGTCTCTGGTTCAGTCTCGCGACCGCGGCACTGGCCGGGTCAATGCTCTTCCTCGCCCTGGTGCTTGCGGCATGCACGCTGATCAAGCTGCTCGTTGGCTTCGATGCCTCCAAGACCCTGGCGTATCCGTTGTTCTTCGCGGGCGCTGGTGCCTGCTGGTTGTTCATGACTCCGCTGCTGCTGGCGTTTGCAAAGCGCGGCCGCCTCGAGTCGCGGCTGGGACGGATCGCGACCGCGTTGTTTACCGGCACCATGCTTGAAGCCGCGGCGGCGATCCCGATCGATGTGATGATCCGGCGCAAGTCCGATTGCCACTGCGCGGAGGGGACCTTCTGGACATTGTCGATCTGCTTCGGGGTCGGGTTGTTCAGCTTGGGGCCGGCGATCTTGGCGCCGATTCTCGGCAAACGCCGCAAACGCTGGTATGACGGGCATTGCGATATCTGCGGCTATGACATGAGCGGTTCCATGTCGGCGGAGCGCTGTCCCGAATGCGGCGCCGGGTGGCGCAATGATCGCACCCCGAAAGGCACGCAACAATCTTGAATCGATGACAGCGGACCGTGCGTATGTGACCGTTCTCGGTTATCCCCCCGACATGTCGGCGCGGGAACAGGTGGTTGCGCTCTCCGAGGCGCTCCGGGTGGACGAATACACGGCGAATATCGCCAGCCGCTCGCCCGTGCCCGCCATCGTGAAGACCTGCTCAGAAAAGGACGGCGACGAAGCAGTACGGGTGCTCGGGGAACTGGGCATTAGCGCATTCGCGGCCACGCGCCGCCATATCGAGCGGTTCTCGAACCCGGTCGAAGCCCGGCGTCTTATGCCGGCGCTCGGGGCACCGTCTCCGATGTACGCGGTCGAGCCGCTGAGACCCCGGTTGCACGAGGGCGGGTCGCTGGTCATGAAGGATGTCGTGGTCATGATCGTCGGCAACATCCGGGTGACTCAATCGGAGAGCACTCCGGCCGATCCTGCGACCGGGGTTGGCTACCTTCAACTCGGCATCGTCTCGCCCGAGGCGGCGGCGGTCGGATATGTCATGAATCGGGCGTCGGATGAGGTCACTGTCCCCGGCTCCAACATCTCGAAGCGCACGAGCGACCGCTACCTGCTGGACGTGTACACGCGCGAAGGCAGGTGCGTCCGGATTGACACCGACAAATTCAGTTATGACCTGCTGGGCGACAGGAAGGACTATACCGAGCGCGGCAATTTATCCCTGGTCTGCGAGCGGCTGCGGTCCGAGGCGCCACAGTCGATCTTTGATGTGGGCTTTCCGAATTTCCGCCCGCCCCCGGATGTGCTCACGCAGAAGTCGCGCCTCGCCGGCCACGCAGTGAGGACGGTCAATGACAACAAGCCGGCGTTTGACTTCTACAGCCCCTGGCGCGTGCTGCTCTATTCCAAGGCTGCCCGCAGTTCTTGATTGAACGGCAACCAAGGCGGGCGCAGTTTGGACAAGCGGGCGAGCGACCTCAGATATTCCTCACGCGGCATTTCGTACATCCCGAACTGGGCCGTGTGGTGATTTGCGAGTTGAGCGTCGAGGAGTTGAAAGCCCCGGGCGCGCAGGTGCGCGACGAGGTGAACCAGGCAGACCTTGCTGGCGTCTGTACCGCCGAGGTCGGCGCGATGGAACATGGATTCGCCGCAGAAGACTTTTCCGAGCGCGAGGCCGTAGAGGCCGCCGACGAGAACTTGGGGATGTGCCGAGGTGTCGAGATGGCGAGGGGACAAAGGCCGCGGAGAATCCTCCCTTCCCCCAACCCCTTCCCTTTGGGAAGCGGCTTCAGTGGCGGGCAGCCAGGCTTCGATGCTGTGGGCGTGGCCGTGTTTGTGGAGGAGAAGAAAGGTCTCGATGATGGACGGGGCGAGCCAAGTGCCTTCGGCGGGGCCGTTTTCGGAGGATCGGGATGCGGCGGCACAGGAACGGATGACGGCTTCGAAGGCCTTATCGGAAGTGATCACAAATCTGCCGGATCGGACCCGCTGGGCCAGGGACTTGGGGATGTGAAATCGGCTGTCGAGTGGGATGATGGCCCGTTGGCTGGGCTGAACCCACTCCACACGGGGCTCCTCGGACGAGCCCTTGGACGGGGGCTCGGCCATGGGAAACCAGCCCTGGGAGTAGGCGGCAAGCACCTCCGCAACGCGGCGGACCTCGGTGGATTCGGGTGCACCTGGGGCTGGAATCCGGGGTTTCGGCATCGGGTCATTGTTCACGCCCGGAACGCAGAAACCGGCGGGCACGGGTTCCCAAGAAGGCGGTCGTGGGAAGGGGTTTAGGATTGGATGTCATGAATCTCACATTGGCTCAGAGCGAATTCGGTTCTTTCTTCACCCAGGTGATGGACCACGGGTATTTCCCTTGGGTGCTGGTGGTCGGAGGGCTGGTGATCACCAGCATCGCCAAGCACACGGCGGGGGCGATCAAGGGGGTCGCGAAGGAACGCACCCGGCGCGAGATCGCGGCGTTCATTGCCGAAGGGAGCATGACTCCTGAGCAGGGCGAGAAACTGATGCGGGCGGAACGAAAGAACAGTTGCCTCTAGAGGAAGGGGTTTTCCGATGCTCATGCTCGCCAGTTCGGACGATCCGGTTGTGCAGATCATCGCGTTCAGCATCATGGGGCTGATCGCCCTGGCCTGGGTCGTCTCCCACAACATACGCAAGGGAGGCGAAACACGCCAGCGCGAACAGACACGGCGCGAAGTCGCGGCGTATATCGCCGAGGGAAGCATGACGCCGGAGCAGGGACGTGATTTGCTTGCGGCGGGAGAATCAGGCAAGGGCAAGTGCTGAGGGGGGCCGGATCGCTACGACGAAAGGGGCAATGGTCATGCTGACGCTTGGATCCGAAATCGAGTTGATCATCCCGATCGCCGCGATCGTGTTCGGCGCGCTCGGGTGGATCGTCTCCATCATCGTGGGCGGCGTGCGCGATTCCAAGGCGACTAAGCAGCGAGAAGAATCGCGTCGCGAGATCGCGGCCTACATCGCCGAAGGGTCAATGACTCCGGAGCAGGGCGAGCGGCTCATGCAGGCCGGTGAGAAGCTCGCGGACAAGAAGGCGTGAGCGGCATGCCATCGGCGGCCGTTACCCGAGCAGCGTCAGAATTCTGAAACATTCCGCCACACTCCACGCCTGAGCGAAGCAGCCGTCGGGCCGGCGTGGATGTCCAGGCGTGTCGTCGCCGTCGTAGATTTCGGGGATTTGGCCGAAGGATGGCCCCCCGCCGCCGGAGGGCGAGACCATCTGGAGCAACGGCTGGATTGCCTTGCGGGCGTCGGCCGTCGACTTTGGAGACGACTTGCCTGTGCGGAGCACGGCCTCGGCGTACGGACCGAGCAGCCACGGCCAGACGGTGCCGTTGTGATAGGCACGATCGCGCTCGAAGAGCGGGCCCTCGAAGCGGGCGACGTAGTGGGGATCGCTCGGGCTGAGCGTGCGGAGGCCGCGGGGCGTGAGCAGGTGCTCGGTCACGATCGCCAGCACCGATTCTTTCTGATTCTGGTCGAGCGCGGAGAAGGGCAGGCTGCACGCAAAGATCTGGTTCGGCCGGATCTGGCTGTTCGGCACGAACGCGCCGGATGCCGGGGTGAGGACATCGAAAAGGCACTTGCCGGAGGCGTTCCAGAACTGCTCGCGGAAGCTGCGCCCGGCACGATCGGCCACCTGCCTCAGTTCCCGAGCGGTTTTGGGACGGTCCTTCTCGAGCATGTCGGCGATCAACATCAACCCGGAGTACCAGAGCGCGTTGATCTCGACCGGCTTGCCGTGGCGGGGCGTGAAGACGACGCCGTCGCGCTTGGCGTCCATCCAGGTGAGTTGGGTGCCAACGTCGCCCGCCGAGATCAGGCCGTCCTTTGCGTCCATGCGGATGTTGAAGTCGGTGCCCGTCTGATAGGCCTCGATGATCGAGAGGCAGGCACGACGGATCGGTGAACTCTCGGCGGTCGGATCGGCGTGGCCGCATTTCGCGCAGGCGAGCTGCAGTGCGCGTGCGGCGTGCAGGAACCAGAGCGAGGCATCGACAGTGTTGTACTCGGCCTCGCCGCTGCCGTTGTCGAAACAGTTGGGAATCAGGCCGCGCCGGGTGAGGTTGGCGAAGGTCTCGAGAACGCGCCGGGCCTCGTCGAGGCGTCCTGTGGCGATGAACAGACCCGGGAGCGAGATCATCGTGTCGCGTCCCCAGTCGCTGAACCAGGGATAGCCGGCGATCACCGACAGATCCGCACCGGCCGCCACGGCGGGCCCGGATGGCGCGACGCCCGCCATCGCACGCGGCCCGGCGCTCACGGGTTTTTCGCGGCGAACAACAAACTGATCGGCCGCTTGCACGACCACGCGGAGCGTCTCGGCTTCGCTCGGCTGAAGGGACCGTTCCTTTGAAGGCAAACGCCCGACGACTCCCGCCACGAGTTCTCCCAGGCGCCCCCGCTCGGCGCTGGCGGCGGCATCAAACGCCGTTCCCGTGGCGATCGGGCGCGTCGGGCGTTCGCCCAGAGCGCTCAGGATGGCCAGGATCTCGACGGATTGCTCGCGCCCCGGAGAAGCCTCGAACGAGAACCACCCCGGGGAGAAGATGTCCTCGAGGCAATCCTGCCCGCGCTCGGCGTCGCGCGCGTATCGGAAGTTGAACCACCACTGGCGGTCCTGTACGAACGAGCCCGCGGAGGCGGCGAGCATCAGGCGCCCGCTGCGTGATGTGATTTCGCACGTGGTGCCGCCCGCGAGGACGCTGTAATCGCTCTTGCGCTGATCGCATCGAACCAGTTCATGAAAGTCGCGAAGAGCTGTCAGCGGGCGCAGCTCGAGGCGGACGGCGTGCCGGGCGGAGTTCACCCGATACCGGATGATCGCCGCATTCTGCTCCCTCAGCAGCAGGAGTTCGCGTACAAAATCGACCGGGCCGAAGGAGTAGCGCCAGCGGCATGCTACGTCCTTTTCGAAGCGCCGGAGATAGGAATAGCCGGACGGGCTGAACACTTGCGGAGGGCCGCCCTGTTCGCCCGCACGCGAGGGCTCCGGATTGCTCGGGAACGCGAACGACGAAAAATCGATCCTCTGCTCCCCCCCACTTCCAGCACCGCTGCTTGCGGTCGCGCCCGCCACAGGCTTCAGAACGACCGTCTCGACCATTGAGCTGAGCCCAACGACGCGTCCGACGGGCGGGCGCAGGGCTCCGATGAGCCAGGCGTGGTAGCGACGCTGGGGTATGGCCAATGGCGTGCCGCTGGCGAAGCCGCCCAGGCCGTTGGTAAGGAACCACTCGCGCCGGAGCGCGGCATCAAGCCCGCCCGGCACGGCAGGAGCCTTGGAGAAATCGAGCACGAGCGAGGGAAAGGTTGGTGACATGAGAAACGCCCGGTGGCGCGGCTAGGTTAGCGTGGGGCAGCAGCGCAAGACCGCGGCGATGCCCGGTGAGGCCGGAATTATGAAGATGCCACGGGGATGGGGAGGTGGCGGGCTTGACCCGGGAGAGATCGGCCCCAACGCTCATCCATGTTGCCCAAAGCAAAGCCGAGACGGCCGGAATCGAGAGGTTCGCAGCACTCGGCCCGGAGTCCCCTGCACCGGGTTTCGGGGGCCGGCGAAACGCCGGGGGCCCCCTTCTCGAAGATCGAATACGACGGGATCACCTTTGATGACCTGCTGCTTCTGCCGCGTCGGTCGGCCGTAATGCCGGTGGAAGCGGACACATCGACGCGGCTGACCCGAACGCTGACATTGAAGATCCCGCTGGTCTCGGCGCCAATGGACACGGTGACGGAGCATTCGCTGGCGATCGCCCTGGCGCAGGAGGGCGGGATCGGCATCATCCACAAGAACATGCCGCCCGAAGCGCAGACACGTGAGGTGGCCAAAGTGAAGCGGACCGCGAACGGGATCATCACCGATCCGCTCACGCTGGGCCCGACCGATACCGTGAGTCGCGCGAAGGAATTGATGAGGGCGCACAACGTCAGCGGATTTCCGGTGACGGAAGACGGCGCGAAGAACCCGCGGGGCAAGGGAAAGGTGCTCGGCATCCTGACGCGCCGGGATCTCAAGTTCGTGGAGGAGCCCGCGACGCCCGTGCGCGAGGTGATGACCGGCAAGGGGCTGATCACGGCTCCGCAGGGAACCACGCTGGAGCAGGCCGAGGCGTTCCTGAGCAAGAACAAGGTTGAAAAACTTTTGCTGGTGGACGGCCACGGAAATCTGCGCGGGCTGATCACCATGCGGGACATCGAGCGGCTCAGCCGGTTCCCGAGCGCCAACACGGACTCGCGCGGGCGGCTGCTCTGCGGGGCGGCGATGGGAGTCGGGCAGTTCGACCGGCTCGAACAACTGCTCTCCGCCGAGGTGGACGTCATCGTGATCGACACGGCGCACGGCCACAGCGAGAACGTGATCCGCACGCTCAAGGACGTGAAGAAGCGTTCGAGCGTTCCGGTGATCGTCGGGAACATCGCGACGCGCGAGTCCGCGATCGACCTGATCGAGGCCGGGGCCGATGCGATCAAGGTCGGTATCGGGCCGGGGTCGATCTGCACCACGCGCGTGGTGACCGGGGTCGGCGTGCCGCAGATCACGGCGATCATGAATGCGGTCAGCGGCGCTCAGGAGGCGGACAGGAGCGTTCCTGTCATCGCGGACGGCGGGATACGCCACTCCGGAGACATTCCCAAGGCGCTCGCCGCGGGGGCGCACTGCGTGATGATGGGCTCGCTCTTCGCGGGGCTTGATGAGTCCCCCGGCGAACTGGTCATCAGCGGCGGCCGTCGGTACAAGACCTACCGCGGGATGGGCAGCGAAGGGGCGATGAGCGCGGGCAGCGCCGACCGGTACCGGCAGGCGGAAAAAGTGGATGAGGACGGCACCGTGCGGACAAAGTTCGTGCCCGAGGGTGTGGAGGGGCTGGTCCCCTACCGGGGGCCTCTGGCAGAATTCACATACCAGCTTGTGGGCGGGCTGCGGAGCAGCATGGGGTACTGCGGTTGCCGCACGATCGAGGAACTGCGCCGGGACGCGCGTTTCTGCCGCGTGAGCGGCGCGACGGTGGTGGAAAACCACCCGCACGACATCAGGATCACCAAAGAATCGCCGAACTACACGGGTGAAATGGGCTCGCGGGATCGCGATTAGCCCTTGCAGGAGCGAAGGACTTGAGCAGCCACCAATCGATTACTCCACTCAGCGGCGGTCCGCGCAAGCCCTCGCCGTGGGACAACAACACCGACCCGCGCCAGGACTTCCATTCGTTCTGGTACCTGAACCACACTTTCCGGGTTCTTGAACACCTGGCGAGCCTGAACCTCGATCTGCGGAACAAGAAGGTTCTCGAGGTCTCCGCGGGGATCGGCGACTTCACAACGTTTTTTCTCGACCGCGGGTGCACGGTCCACGCGACGGACAGCCGCGCCCCGAACCTGGCGATGATGAAATGGCGGTTTGAAAAGGAGCCGCGAGTAAAGACGTTCTTCCTCGACATGGAATACCCGGGGACGAGCGACCTTCCCCGAGGCGAGAAGTACGACGTCGTCTTCAACTACGGGCTGCTCTATCACCTGGCAAACCCGAAGGAGTCGATCGAATTCCTGGTGCCGTTCGCAAAGGATCTCTTCATGCTCGAGACATGCGTCTCGCCGGGGATGGATGAGGCGATCAACCTGGTGAAGGAAGAGAAGGTGTACTTCTCTCAGGCCATGCACGGGACCGGGTGCCGCCCTACGCGTCCGTGGATCTTCAACCAGTTGAAGCGCCACTTCCCGCATGTCTACATGCCCACAACGCAACCGAACTGGAAGAATCACCCGATCGACTGGGAGAACAAGAGCGCTTGGTCGGACCTGACGCGGGCGATCTTCATCGCGTCGCGCACTCCGCTCAACAACCCGCTTCTGGTCGCGGAAGTACCGATGCAGCAGACGCGGCATTGACCGGGAGGCGAACGGGCCGGCGAAGGGACGCAGCGGCGTGCGTGATCTGACGTTCAAGTTCCTGGGCACGGGCACATCGAGCGGCATTCCCGTGATCGGCTGCGAGTGCGCCGTCTGCACGAGCGCCGATCCGAGGGACAACCGCCTGCGCACGAGCGCCGCGATCGAGTGGACCGACCCGGAGGGCAAACCCCGGACCGTGCTGATCGACACGAGCCCGGACCTTCGCCAGCAGGCGCTGCGGTCCGGGATCAAGCGACTCGACGCCATCTTGTTCACGCACAACCACGTCGATCACACGTTCGGACTCGACGAGGTGCGCCGATATAACGCGATGCAGCAGCAGGCGATTGATGTGTACGCGGAGGAGCACACGCTGGGCTTCCTGAGGCGAACCTTCGGTCACATCTTCGAGAGCGAAAAGAACATCAACCAGAGTTTCGTGGCGACGCTGATCGCGTGGCCCTTGCAGGTCGGGCGGGCGGTCGACCTTCACGGGCTGCGGTTCACGCCTGTCCGCGTGATGCACGGGCGACTGCCGATCCTCGGCTTCCGGATCGAGCCCGTTTCGGGCAACCCGCCGGCCGGATCAATACTTCCGCTGGCGTACCTGACCGATGTTTCGGGAATACCGCCGGAATCGTGGCCTGCGCTCAAGGGGATCCGGACGCTCGTGCTTGACGCCCTGCGTCACAGGCATCATCCGACGCACCTCACGCTCGGGCAAGCTGTCGGGATCGCCCACGAGGTTGGAGCGGAGCGCACGTTCTTCGTGCACATGACGCACGACCTGGGGCACGAGGAAACCCAAAAGGAACTGCCGGAGGGCATGTCGCTTGCATGGGATGGGCTGACGTTGAGCCACGCAAACGACACCTGAACTGGGGCCAACCCGCGGCAAAACACCCGGAATTCGTGGCCTTCCGGGGGGTTGCCCCGCTTGATACACTGTTTCTCGAACGATCGGAATCGGCTTCCGCCGCTGATGCGATCGGGTCTTTGGGTGCTTGGAGGAGAAAGACATGCGAATTTCTTGTTCAATGGCTGTGTTGGCTTGCGCGAGCAGTGCGTCACTTGCGTGCGGCGCTGTTTCCCGCGACATCAATTCGTACGTGCTCTTTGCGTACAACCAGATGATCTTCAAGGGCGGGAGCAACGCCACCAACACCGGGCACATCCGAGGTGGCAATATCGGCGTGAACTACGCGGCCCAATCGGGCTTTGCGCTCGCGTTCGGCACGAGCGGCAACGCGATCATGGACGACGGCTATCAGGCCGTCGCCGACAGCGTGACGGCCGACTCCACGGGAAGTTTCTACGACCTTTACGCCAACTCCGTGAACAACAACTTTGGCGCTACGGTGCGCCATGCCGGACCGAGTTCCTACGCGGGCCCGATCATCAGCCCGGGAAGCCTGCCCGTTCTTCCGTTCACGCCGAACCGATCTCTCACCAATAGCGCGAGCGCTGTCACGCTCAGTTCGGCGGGCGGGCCGCACAACCTCGCGGCCGGGGCGTACCAGGACGTCCGCTTCAACGACAATACCGTCGTCAATCTCGGCGCGGGCGTCTACGACATGCGGAACCTGTCGATGGGAAAGCACGTGACGATCAACGTGCTGGACACCACCATTCTTCAGATCGACCGCCAGTTTGATCCGAACGATTTTCTGATGTTCGGAACCAACGCGGATCATCACGGCGGCGCGCACGTCTTTGTCGGAGGTTTCGGCGACAACGTCAGCACGACGCGTTCGACGAATTTCTCCCATAACGCGGTGATCCACATGCAGTATTTTTCTCCGACCGCCTGGCTCGACCTGGGCGGCGGGAACGAGCTGTACGGCCACTACTGGGCGGACCGGATCACCGGCGATCCCAACAACAACGTGACCCTTGAAGTTCCAACGCCGCCGGTGCTTGGGTTTCTCGCGGGCGCCGGGCTGATCGCGTCGCGCCGGCGCAGGAATTGACCGTCACGACCGCTTGCGGTATCCGCTGTTCTCAACCACGACCTTGACCTCCTGCTGTTCGAGGTCGAGGCGGGTTTCTTCCGGATAGAGCGTTCCGTCCTTGAGAACGCCAAAAGAAACCTCGCACTTGAACGGTTTCGGTGGCGAATCGATGGTGCTCTTGACCGTGATGGCTGTCGGGCGGTTGGCCCCGAGGTCCACATCAATGCTCAGGACATCGCCCTGGACACGGTAATTCTTGAAGTTCAGACGCGCAAGCTTGCCCGGCTCGACCAGGTCGATCGACGCGTCGCCGACGTCCTTGACCTTCTGGATCTTTTCGTGATCCGGCGGCACGTATTGGTGGAGCGTCTCGACCGCCAGCTTCACCTCGGAGGAGAGTTCCGCCTTTTTGCGCTCGGCGATCATCCCCCGGAGTCCGCGTTTGCGTTCGGTTGGCGCCGGCTGCGTCAAGAGTTCCTTGGTGAGCTTGCCGTCGTCTCCGTAGTAGCAGCGCTTTTCGATCTCGGCCTTCTGATCGCCCTTCAGGCTTACGGTCGTCGTCTCAATCCACTCATACTGCCTGATCGCCTCGCGGCTCTGCTTGAGGGAGACAACTAGAGCCGCGATCCTCTGATTCATGTTCTCGGGCTGGGCCGATGCACTTTCGAAAGCGACGGCTTCTCCTATGTGCCCGGCCCCCAATTGCAAGCCCAGCCCGGTCAGAACCAATGCAGTTGCGGCACTCGCCGCCACCCGCCGTCGCAAAGTCTTCATGTGCGAATCCCTGCATGAGTGTGAGCCGCAACACCGCCTCCTGGAGGATGCCGAAAACCGGTGTGCCCTCAATCGGCACCCGTGCTCAGCTGCTGCCGTCGCGCATTCGCTGAACGCCCTCTGGGAAGGGGTAGCTGGGGAAGACGCCGACATGGCCAAATTTCCACATCGCCGGAGAGGTGTAGACATCGCCACGGAACCCGGCGTGGTACATCGTCTTGAGCACGGCCTCGAAGCTCGGCTCGCCCCCACCACCGGGCAGCACGAGCTTGTTCGCCCGGGCGTTGAGGAAGCTAACCGTGCAGACGGGCAACCGGTCGCGCCGGTCGGCGAGCATCTTGGCGATCGTCACGAACCCGCGAGACAAATCATCAAGCGTAAAATGGTCGCGCCCGCGCGGACGGAGCAGCGCGAGAATGAGAACGCTGTCGAGGTCGAACTTCAGCACGTACGGCTCGCGGTCGTGCGCCGCGTGCACCGAGACCGATTCCTGGAATAGTTTCGCGTAGCTCGTGACCGAGCGGCTCGACCACTGGCTGGTCGAGACCAGTTCGCAGAGCTGGGCGATGATGCCGTGGGCGTTGTCCTGGTCGTTCACGCCGCAGACCACCGTGCGGTACCGACCGTCGAGAATGTCCCGCAGCATGTCCTGCCCCCAGAGAATCCGGAGTCGCTGACCGGGCGAGAGCTTGCCACCCGCTCCGGGGAGAAGGCTGATGCGATCGGGCGAGAGTTCCGCGGACATCAGAGCCTCCGCATCTCCGTCGTAAAGTCGAATAGCCGAAGGCTCGGTTGATCGCGGCGAACTGTTCATGAGAGTCTCCTCGTAGCGCTGCGCAAGCGCCAAGGTAGCAGCCGACCAGACATGCCCGGAGCGTCGGCGAATACACCATGGCAACCGCCACGTCTTTTCAACGAGCTTCAGGCGCGACGAGTTCTCATAAGGCCAAACGAGAAATCAACTTACACGAAATCCTAGTATCTGCTAGCTTAAAGAAACTCTTCCGGGGATTCCGGGATGCTTGATCGAATCGAAGCGCGGCTGACGGAAATCGAACGACGTCTGGCCGCGCTCGAGCGTGGCGCGACACCACCGTTCTCGCCCCGGGACCTCCGAACAACGCCTCCGAACGAGCTCACGTTGGGAGAAAGTCGTGAGCGAGTGGGCGCGGAAGCGTTAGAAGCAACTCCAAATACTTCGCCGGGAATCGCAGCCCCGGGCCCTGTACCGACCCGTCAAGTACCGAGCGTTCACGAATTGGAGCAGGAAGCTCGCCGCCGTGCGGCAGCCTTGTCCTACCAGCGCATGCGCGAGCGACAGAGCGCAGCACGACCGGAGTTTCCAAAGATCGACTGGGCCAAACTCGAAAGCCTGATTGCCGGGCGCTGGTACGCGCTCGTGGGCGGATTGGTCGTGACCATCGGCGTCGCCCTCTTTGTTCAGTTCGCGTACAAACAGGGTTGGCTGGAACAGATCCCCGGCTCGGTGCGGTGCGTGATGGGCGCAGGCCTGGGCGTGGTGCTTCTGGGAGGGGGCGAATGGGCCCGCCGGAAAGTCAACGAGTGGGCTTCGGTCGGCTTGACGATTGCGGGGCTTGGTTCGCTCTACGCCTCCTCATACGCTGCGTACGCGCTCTACAAACTAATGGATCCGGGCGCGACGCTCTTGGTGCTTGCCGCGGTCGCGGCGATCGGCGTCGTCATCAGCGCGATCACAAGTTTGAGCGTTGTCGGACTCGTCTCGCTCATTGGCGCGTACCTCGCCCCCCTGATCGCGAGCGAAGGGCACACGGGATATGTGTATCTTCCTCCCTACTGGCTCGGCCTGCTGATTGTCGGGAATGGGCTCGGCACCTGGAAGGGCGGCACATTCGCACTCTGCCGCTGGCTGGTGACACTGGCGACGATGGGCTTCGGCACGGGCTGGGTATTCGAGTTCGGAGATGATGCACCCCGCATCGGGCTGGCGATGCTTGGCGCCTCGTGGGCGCTCATCCACGCGGAGACGTGGTGGACTGCGTGGCGGGCGGATGGAACAGCGTCGTCGGAAAGAACCGAGCAAAATCTGCATGAACTGCTGAACGATCCGATCTTCTACAAGAAACTCTTCGGGCTCCGCCTGCGTCCACTCACGAGCATTTCGGCATCAGTCTGGGCGGTCCTGCTCGGTCTCGAGATCGCACGTAAGACTTCGGTTGTTCCGCACAGCGCGGTGGCCGGGGCGACCGCACTCGTTGCGTTCATCATCGCCAGTTTCATGGTCGGCACGCACCGGGTACTGAACGCGCGCCCGAAAACCCGCGTCGAACGCCTCGCCGCGGCACTGTGCGCAACTTCCGGCACGCTCCTGGCCGCGACAATCGCGATCGCCCTCTCGGGCTTCTCGCAGGTCATCGCGCTGACGGCCCTGGGGCTCGCGGCTCTTGGCGCGGGACGCTGGCTGAAGACCCGAGTGCTCGATCTCTACGGCGGGCTCGTGCTGCTCTACGCGGCGGGGCGCGTGCTGCTCTACGACTCCTGGGCGACCGCACCCGATGCCCCGGGCGTCGAAATCATGGGCTTCTACCTCACCGACTGGGCGGCGGCGTGCGCGGGAGTTGGAGCCGCATGGTTCGTCTATGCGATGATCTTGATCTGGAGCCGGCCTCACGCGCTGGAGACCTCCGATACTCCCGACGCGTCAAGCGTTTCGGAGGAACTCTTTGGCGGACGTGCCTGGAATGCCATCGCCGATTTCGGCCTTGGCCTTGGGCTCCTTCTGCTTGGTGCATCCCTGGTCCATGAAAAGGCCCGGCACGAGGCGATCGCCTGCGCCGCGATCGGCACGGCGCTCGCGATGGCCCTTAGCGCGGCCTGGCGGATTTCGAACGGCCTTCGGATCGCATCTCTGGTGGCACTCGGCACCGCCACGGTCGCGACCGTTTCACTTTTCTGGTGGAGCCACTCGCAGGGAAACTTCGAATTTCTTGGCCTGATGCTGCGGCGCGAGATGGTGATCCCCCTCGCGTGCGCCTGCGTGGCATTCCTGATCGCCTGGCTTCTTTCCGAAGCGTCCTGGGCTTGGGCGAACGCTTCGAAAGCCGTTGCCGGAGTCGGAACTGCTCTCCTGGTCGGGGCGGTATCTCACCAGGATTCAAGCCCGACAGCCCTCTGCGTGGTTTGGCTGGCGATCTGCTGGGGCATCGCACTCGCCTCGCGCCCGGTGCGCGGATTGGCGCTCCCCGTACACGCGCTCTTCGTATGGCTCACGGCCCTGCTGCTTTGGGTCGATCGGTTTGCGACGAACAACTGGGCCAACGCGGGCGGGCCGGCACTGATGTATCCGGGCCTATGGCTCGCATTGGCGCTTGCCGGGACGATCGTCGGACTCGAGCGGGTCGCACGGCCCGGAGTGAGTCCATCGTTGCATCGGAGATCCGGCCTGTTTGCCTGGTGGACGTGCATGGTCCTTGTCTGGACTTCCACGAGCCTCGAGGTCGCGAGGATTGCCGGAAGCCTGGCGATCGATTCAACCTCGAAGGGGGCCGCCGTCAGCGTTTGGTGGGGCATCTTTGCCATCGGGCTGCTCGCGATCGGGTATTGGAAGCACAACGCCGGCGCCCGCGGGGTTGGGTTGGCGATCCTGGCGCTCGGAACGGCGAAAGCGGTCTTCATCGATCTGGCTCATGTTTCCGCCGGCTGGAGGGCGGTGAGTATCGTCGCGCTCGGGTTGCTCATGGTCGGCGTAAGCGTCGTCTATGCACTCCTATCGCGCCGAGTCGCGTCCAACACTCCGAACCCGGCACCTGCCGATGCGCCCGAAGCCAGTCCCCAAGTCAAGGCGAAATGAGCGAGTCGCGCCCGAGGGCACACACGAACATCGCAAGGCAGAAAGACCGACCGCGAAGGGATCCGGCAGACGCCCGAAACGACCGACCTGCTCCCGGAGATGTCCATTCAGTCCAACCACGTCGTATGCGGCGTTTCGTACGGTGTGCCGCGGGGTTTGCAATCCGCTCCAGGCTTGATGAACGGCGAGGCGGCGCGCTCGGGCTGACGGGCCCGGGGCTTTTCCGCGACGCGCCGCCGCAGCCGGCTGGCTGAGCAAGCCACCAATCGCATCAAACGGATGTTCATTCACGCGGAATGCAGGGTGCTATCGGTCCGATCGCATGATTCGTTCCGGCTCGCCCGGCAAAGCTGCACGCCGGGCGCGACCTGGTTCAGTTGCCGGACGCCCCCCCGAACCATGCTCGCACCCGCTGCGGCCAGTCGCGACGCATGAACGGCTTCTCAAACAGGATGAACAGAGCCGCCGAAACGGCAAGCACGACGGGAACCAGGATTGCGCCCATCCACAGCATGTCGAGTCCGAAGTTGCCGGTACCCCGCAGGCGCGAGAGTCCCTTGGCTCCGATCGTCAGCAGCAGAAGGTGCCAGAGGTAGATCGTGTAGCACATGCCGCCAATGGTGAAGATCCATCGGTTGCTGACAAACGCGTACACAATTCGTCCACGCATCGCCCCGCCGTACGCGACCAACATCAACAGGGGAAGCACCACGTGCGGCCAGGCAAGGTACCCGGCCGGATCATGCCCGCACACAAGCAGCACCGCCACAATGCCTCCCCATGAGAGCAAACCGGCGGCATCCCAAGCTGCCCGGCGTGTCGACGGCTGACGCCACGCGTTCAAGTACAGATCGACGAGCAGGAAACCCACGAGAAAGTACTGCAACTGATGCAATATCGTCGTGCCTTCCATCAGACCCTGACTTGAGAACCCACGCCCCACGCCGAACGCGATCATCGTGCCGAGGATGATGCCCCTGCGCAGAATCGTGCGCTTCACCGCAAAGACCAGCGCGAGCACGGGGACGAGCACGTAGAACTGGACCTCAACTTCGAGCGACCACGCGACAGGATTGATCACGCTGCTCTCGCCGTACACCAGCCCGTGCACATACAGAATCGATGCGCCGAGGTGCCGGAGGAGCCAACCGATCGACTCGGCTTTTCCCAGGAACACCAGGATTCCGGCCATTACGACCAGGTTGATGATGTACGGCGGTTCCAGCCGGGTCAGACGCCGGAGGAAGTAGTTTCCCATCCGAACCGGCGGGCGCAGCCCCATCGCGCTCTGCGCAAACGGCAGCCCGAGCACGAATCCGCTGATCGCAAAGAAGAGCTGAACGCCGAAGTACCCGATACGAGTCACCTGCTGCACCGGATCGGCGAGCAGCTGTTCGTCGGTCATCGTGCGCCGCGAGATGTACGAAAACGTGACGACATTCAGATGGCAGACGACGACCGCGGCTATCGCAATGAAGCGCAATCCGTCGATCTGCGGGATGAGCGCCGCGCCCGAGGTCTCTCGCGAGCACAGCGCGACAATCCGACTGGCAACGGCCGCAAAAAGTCCCGGCCTGCTGCGCGACATCGGACTCGAGCCATCCGCTGCGTTCTCAGCCGGCATGCAAGTTCCATTTCATGAAATGCGGCCCGTGAGCATCGCGGAAGCGGCCGGCGCAGACTCCGCGGGCCTCCGATTGAATTGCAGGTCCACTCCGATCCACAGCATGGAGTTGCACCCGGAAACGAATAGCCCGGGAGCGGATCGCTTCCACCGAATTGGAATTGCGAGGGTCGATTCGATCACCTATCCGATATTGGTGTTTCGACAAGTGACGGGCAATTCTCCAACGCCTGGGTCAATCATTCGCACTCCGTTCGCATCCTGACGGCACGCGAAAGCGATAGTGCCGCGGCCCAATGAGCCCAAGCCCTTTGACAACCAGACCTTGCAGTCAGTCGGCAGATCCCGGTCCACCCGTGTCCAATGACCAGCACGGGGGCTTGGCCTCTTCTTTGTGGAACGTCGGGAGTTATCGTGCCGCGGCGTCGAGAATGGCGTTGCGGAGTTCTTCGATCTGCGCAGAGTTCGTCTCGCCGATCCAGAAATTCTCGACTCTGCCGAGCGGAGAGAGCAGCACCGCGCTCGGCGTCGCATTGACGCGAATCAGCCACGTTTTGTGCCCATCCTGCACGCGAAAGGTGGGGATCTCGGGTGCAATTGGCGTCAGCGAAGCGTCGTCCAAGGCATCTGCCACGATGCCCACGAAGCGCACGCCCGGGCCCTTCGCCGCGGCGAGCGAAGCGCGGGAATCGCGGAGCACCTCGCTCCAGAGCGGAATCGCCTTTTCGCAGTAGCCACAGTGCTCGGAGACGAAGAAGACCACCGTCGCGGGCTCGCGCTCCCCGAAAGTGGTCCGGGTGACACTCTTGTCGGGCGCGATCAGTTCAAGAGACTCGACGGTCTCCCCGATCGCGAGACTCGGCGCGGCCGATGTCTGCTCGACCCGCCTCTTGAATTCGATCTGGTTGCGTAGATCGCGGTTCTGGCGGAGCAGCAGCACTACGAGCACCGAAAGGCCGCACACCGCAACCAGCAGAAAAGCGAAGAAGGCACGCGTCGCCCGATCCATTCCCGGGGGAATGCTTGCGGATTCGGAATTTGGGAGTTGCTCGGCCACGGATCGATGCTATCACGAGTTCGGGATCTCAAAATCCACAGACTTGTGGACCGCGGCTCATGAGATTTCCCGATCCCGCAGCGCAGACTGATTTCAGATCACGAGTTGCGCGAGCGGACCCGCGAAAGGGGCAATCGACCATTGCACTCCCCGTACGGCGCGGTAAGCTGGGCCACCTTCGGACCCGCTTCCGCGTGGGATGCGGATCCGAGCGAACGAGGAGTCTCCCATGAAAGCGAACGTGAAGAAGTTGTCCATGCTTGCGGCGGCCGCGGCGGTCTGCGCGGTTGCCGGTGTCGCGTCGGTGACGCTGGCGATCGGGCCGATCGGCGGCGGGTGCGGCAAGGGCACGTACTGCCTCGACGTGTGGAAGCCGGTGCTCTGCCCGAACGGACAGGTCTACAGCAACGACTGCTACGCGGCGAAGGCCTGCCAGAAGAATTGCGTGCCGTACGGCGCGATCTAGAACGGCTACTTCATTTGATTGAGAACGCCCCGAGATGATTCGGGGCGTTTTTTTCTCTGCGGACGTGTGGGATGATGTGTACTCGACCGTCTTGCATTGACATCCCATCGGGCCACCGGTACAGTTCGGCATCGGTTCGGATGCTTCGCGAGGGCCGCACAATGTCCACACCTGAAGCAATCGCACGGCATTTCTTGCACTTGGCATCCGGAATGGAAGAGCCTTCTCCGGTGACGCACATGCAGGTGCAGAAGCTGGTCTACTACGCGCAAGGGTGGTCGCTCGCGATGCTTGGCGAGCCGCTATTTGCCGGCACGATCGAAGCTTGGGTGCACGGGCCAGTCGTACGTGATCTTTATCGAGCGTTTGAGGCTCACGACAAAGCCCCGATTCCGCCGCGAGAAGCACGTGAGGACACATCGTTGTCAGAGAAAGAGCGGCTGGTGGTCGGATGGATCTGGCGCCGGTACGGGCGCTACTCCGCTTCGTACTTGCGCGACATGACGCACCGAGAGCCACCGTGGAAAATGGCGCGCGGGACGCTTGGCGAAGATGAGCGAGGTCGGAATCCGATCAGCGAGGAGAGCATGCGGAGCTACTTCGGCGACCAGCTCGCACGCGAACGCCGTTTCAACATCGACCCCGAAGAGCTTGAGCGATCGGTTTCCGATGCCAGATCGGGCAAGACGTATCCGTTCATTCCCTGATCGGAGATGCGATTGTCGCGGATTGTCCGCATCAGCTTCTACGCAAGGCAGTTCTTGGAACAGCTAGATGCGGGCCTGCGCGACGAATTGCGCGCGGAAGTTGCGAAGATGACCGAGGCGCCCGCGGAGCATTTGAGACGGGCGAGAACCGGGGAGCCACCAGACATTTTGTTTTTGGAGTATCACTCTGAACTCGATCCAACCCTTCGGTTCCGACTCGCGTTTATGGATTCTGCCTTGGAATCGGGCGTGCTTGTGCTGCTGACGATCGGCCACACGTCGCTGCCCCCGGAATTTGAGACGGGCGTGGATTGATTCACAAATCATGAATCTCAACGGCGAGGATCGCGTCCTCCACCTTGGTGCGGAGCTTCTGGCTTCCCAGGATGAGCACGAGGCATACTCCGCAATTTGAATCGAATCCAGGTCTCGGATCGGCCGACCTCAGGAAAAACTCTGCGCCAAGATCGGGGCCTGCTTCCGTGTGCCACGTCGTCATGATCGCGTAGTCCAAATCGTCGGGGCGTCCAATCGATTTCGGATCATCGAGCTGCCGATACACGATCGCTTCGTCGAAACAGTCGTGCCAACGCTCGCAATCCACGCCCCAAGCACACGCATAGCAGCAACCCGCATGAACGAAGCGGCTTGCAAGTTCCACTGCAATCGGACCGTCGGTAATTCCTATTTCGGTCGCGAAGAACAGCTTGAAGAACTCGCCCCGCGGCAATTCCATCCGCATCGCTTCATCGACCCTGTTGACCGCCGCGATGAAAATCCGTCGCAACTTGCAATCCGTCTGCTCTACGGGTTGCCAAGGTTGAGGGATTTTCGGCAACGCCGTCACGGTCACCTCATCTAGAACTCACACTGCTTCGGCGCCCGCGGGAACGGAATCACATCCCGCACGTTCTGCATCCCCGTCAGGAACATCATCGCCCGCTCGAACCCTAAGCCAAACCCCGCGTGCGGCACGGTGCCGTATCGGCGCAGGTCGCGATACCACCAGTATTCCTTGATCGGAAGCCCCATCTCGTTGATGCGGGCATCAAGCTTGTCCAGCCGCTCCTCGCGCTGGCTGCCGCCGATGATCTCGCCGACCTGCGGCACGAGCACGTCCATCGCCGCCACCGTCGGTCCCGGCGCGCCGTCGGTACCCGGATCATTCTCGCGCATGTAAAAGGCCTTGATCGCTTTGGGGTAGTTCATGAGCACCACCGGCTGCTTGAAGTGCTGCTCTGTCAGGTAGCGTTCGTGCTCGGACTGCAGGTCCTTGCCCCATTCGATCGGGTACTCGAACTTGGCCTTGCCGGAGGAGATGGCCTCCTTGAGGATCTTGATCCCGTCGGTGTAGGGCAGGTGCCGGAACGGCTTGTCGAGCACTTCCTTTAGACGGACCAACAGACCCTTCTCGATCCGCTCGTCAAAGAACTTCATGTCGTCCGCCCGATCGTTCAGCATCGTCTGGATCAGGTACTTGATGAAATCCTCGGCCAGCTTCGCGTCGTCCTTCAGATCGGCGAAGGCGATCTCGGGCTCGATCATCCAGAACTCGGCGAGGTGACGGCTGGTGTTGGAGTTCTCGGCGCGGAAAGTGGGGCCGAAGGTGTAGACCTTGGAGAGAGCGCAGCAGTACGTCTCGACGTTCAATTGGCCGCTGACGGTCAGGTGGGTTTCCTTGCCGAAGAAATCGGACGCAAAGTCCACGGGCGCGTTCGGATCGGCGACCTTCGCACCCTCGGGCTTGACCCGCGGCATGTTTGCAAAGTCGAGCGTGCTGACGCGGAACATCTGCCCCGCGCCCTCGCAGTCTGAACCCGTCACGATCGGCGTGTGCACATAAAAGAAACCCCGCTCGTCGAAGAAGCGGTGCATCGCCATGCTGAGCGTGTGCCGAACCCGGGCGACGGCGCCGAAGGTGTTGGTGCGGACTCTCAGGTGCGCGAGCTCGCGCAGAAACTCGAACGAGTGCGGCTTGGGCTGGATCGGGTACTTGTCCGGATCATCCACCAGCCCGACGATCCTGATGCAGGCCCCTTCTCCGGCACCCGCGCCGTCCACCAGCACTTCGTTGCCGCCCTTGGGATTCTGGACGATCTTTCCGGTCGCTTCGATCGCGCAGTGCGTTGTCACTTTGGCAACATCGGCGTAGTTCGAGATGTCGCCTTTGGCCACGATCTGGATGGTGTCGAAGCAGGTTCCGTCGTGCAGGGCGATAAACGACAGACCGCCGTCGGCCTTGCTGTCGCGCCGGGTGCGCACCCAGCCCTTAAGAGTCACGATCATCCCGGGAGCCGCTTTGGCGGCCTGTTTCACACTGATCCACTCTGCAACCGGCATGGAGGCTCCTTCCGCAAGTCCAAGGGGGCCATGTTAGGGAGAAACTCGCGTGTGTCCTTACGCCGCTGGACCCACTCCCCGGGTGTTTTCTGGGGAATGTGGGTATCACTTCTAGGGTGATTGCCTCTTGTGCGCGAGGGGAGGCGGAGGTACCTTGATGGGCGGCCGTCCGAAGGGGGCGCTCGACGGGAAAGAAAACTCTGGATTCGCCACAGATCGGAAGGCGATCTCCGTCACCGGGGAGGTTCAGTATGGCTATGCGTCGCGCACGCGGATCGTCCTTGGTTGGCGGCCTTTTGCTGATTGCGCTGGCGGGGCTGCCGGCGCACCCGGGACATGCCGATCCCGTGCCAAAGGTCAAGGTCAAGGTCTGGCTTAAAGACCTTGCCGTGAAGGACGACATGGACGACCGCATCACGCGCGGCTGCGGAGACCTCGTCGTCGCGTGGAACTGCGGATTCGAAGGCCAGCCGTCCACTTCCAACTCCACCGGCGCCAAAGCGAAGGACTCGGACGACAA
The DNA here is from genome assembly GCA_044221315.1 of Phycisphaerales bacterium. Classification (GTDB taxonomy): domain Bacteria; phylum Planctomycetota; class Phycisphaerae; order Phycisphaerales; family UBA1924; genus JAFEBO01. The sequence continues at coordinate 45,733 of JBGAPK010000011.1, forward strand.
GCCGTACAACATCTGCGATAACAGCACGCTCGGGCTCAACATACTGCTCATCGAGAAGGACCTGTGCTGTCCGATCCCCGACCTTGAAGCGGTGATCGATTTCTACGACGACGACGATTCGACCGCGGAGATGATCGCGGACATCACCGACAACGTGCTGGCCGCCGCGGTCGGGATCATTCTGAAGACCGACGGCAAGCCAATCCAGGATGCCCTTGCCGGAATTCACAAGGCGCTCGGTCTCTCGGGCAAGCCCTCGTCCGAATCAATGGGTACGCTGCGAAATCTCGATCTCCACCCGCCGGGAACTTGCATCTTCTGCGACGCCACCGACACCTCAGAGCCCATCAAACTCAACGGCGGGAGCGGCAAAGAAAACGGCACGGTTACGCTCACCTGGAAGGCGTGCCAGATCGGCACCTGCGCTCCCATCGGCTGCGATTCGGGCGGTCCGCCGCCCACGCCCCCGGATGACAACATCCAGGGGGCCCGGGGCGGCCAATCGAGTGACGACGAGATCGATCTGCACATGCACGTGGGCGACGATGTGCTGCAGATCCCCATGCTGGCGGGAGATTCGCGTGACTTTCTCTTTGGAATCGACGCGGATTTGAACAGCGGAACGGGCGTCCCGCCCAGCGCGCCGTCGAATGCCCTGGTCGGATGCGAATGGCGGGTGAGAATCCACCAGTCCTCCGACGGCGTCTCGAACTCGACCGCGGCCTCTGTCGAGCAGTGGAACGGGGCGACGTGGGCGCACACGGCGATCCCGGTGCTCTTCCACGCCGTGCGCGGGAAGGAAGTCGTCGCGTACGTCTCGCACTCGGCGCTCGGGCTGGGATCGGCCTTCGCCGTCATGATGGAGCTCGACCGCAACGGCGTCCTGCGGGACGTGGAGCCGAACGATCAGTTGGCCCAGCGGAACTGGGTGCAGTGGCTCGCTCAGAGCGCGGGCGTCGGTGAGCCGCCGTACGTCGTGCAGGTGCGTCCAATGAAGGACGCGGTCGCCCCGCAGGTCCACCTGCGCTACACGTTCAACGAGAACGTGACGATCGGTTCCAATCCGATCCAAGTCTCTCCGTTCCTGCCCGTCAACATAGTCCGCAGCTGGCGCACGATGGACGTCTATTTCCAGACGCCGCCGGCGGTTCCCAGCTCGCAGGTGTTCACGCTGACACTGAACCCCGCGCAGGTGACCGACAGCGTCGGCAACCCGCTGGACGGGAACGCCGACGGCAACGCCGGCGATCCGCATATACAGAAGTACGACCCTCCCGAGACCCGCCTGGTCTTTGCCGACAACGCCGGCAACGCACGGAACGAATTCCTGGGCAACGAGATGGTCTTCATCCGCGGCACCCAACTCGCCGGGAACGGCGCGACGCCCTTCTACTTCGTGGCGGACGGCCCGCTCGCCAACGGGCAGCAACTGGTGGACATCTCGACGTCGCACGCTCCCAAGATTGTGAACATCGCCGGCGGAACACTGAACCTCACGCCCGTGGGCACTCCCTGCGACGAGGGTTCCCAGCAGAACGGCGACTTCTGCGAACTGGACGGCGTTCTGGATATCAACAAAAACGGGATATACGACGCGGGAACGGACGTGCTCGCCAAGGGCGAGAGCATCGGAATAAATGTTGGCCGGTTCTTTGATTTCAATAACACCGGCGTCCGCGACAAGGAGGACATCGTGCTGGGTGAGTCCCAGGACGCGGACTGGGACGGCATTCCGGACGAAATCACCGTCTGTCGCGGCGATCTCAACTTCGACGGGGTCGTGGATGACTCCGATTTCGTCCGCTTTGCCGCGGCTTACAACATGTTGGTCTGCGCCGACGACCTGATGCCCCCACACTGCCAGGCCGACCTGAACCGCGACGAACTGGTGGACGACGCCGACTTCGTGACGTTCGCGCACAACTACGACGAACTCATCTGCCCGTAGGACCCGGGCCTACGGACGCGGACGGTTCAACCACCCATACGGCTTGATCCAGCCGGGCTTGCCGCTGGGGGCTCGACCGGGCTTGTCGGAAAGCGCGTACCAGTCGGTGTCGAGCCCGCTCGTCGAGCAGTAGATGTAGGTCGCGTCGAAGTCCTGCGTCGCGGAATACACGTCTTCGTTCCCGTCGCTGGGCGGGCGGAAGAGCGAGGCCGAGCCGTCGAGGTAGGAGATGTGCCCGCCACCGTTGACGCCGCCCTTTTTTCCGCCGTGACGGAGCGTGATCTGATCGTTGTTGCCCCACATTCCGTCGCGGCTGGACTCGTTGTTGAACTTGGTGCTCTCCTCGATGAAGATCGGGACATCACGGAAGCGAGTGAGCAGGAACGCGCCGGTGCTCTTGAGGTTGAAACCGGAGGTATCGCGGCCCGGGGGCAAATACGCCACGGCCGAGCGGCAGCCCAGTCGCGTGCCTTCGGTTTCGTCGAAGAAGGTGTAGTCGAACTCGACGCCGGTCTGCGAAAACCATACGTTTTCCTGGGTCGAGCCGGTGGTTGTCTGCCGCTTGTTGGTCGGACATTCGCCGACGTTTTGCACGGTGCCGAGATAGGACCAGAGGATGCCCGGCACGCGCTTGGCGTCCCTGACGTCCTGCGCCCACCACGCCGCGTTGGGAATGCCGCTGGCTCCGTTGCCGGGGTAGTACTGATTCCCGGCGGGCCATGAGGTGCGTGGCAGCGCGGGGAAAACCTGATCCTTGAAGTCGAGGGCGTACGCGGTCGTTGCCCCTCCAAATTGCTTCATGTTCGAGAGGCACTTGAGCTGCTGCGATCCCGCGCGTGCGCCCCGCAGTGCCGGCAGCAGGATGCCGATGAGAAGCGCGATGACGGCTATCACGATCAGGAGCTCGATGAGCGTGAAGGCGCGGGACAAACGAGATTGCGGATCGGGGCGTGGCATATCGGCGGACGGGAATTCCGCGAGAGCCGCGGCCCCGTCCATTCAGCCCAGAGTGTATCGGAAACCGTCCCGGAAACCAAGCAGATCATGCCGCTCTATTTCGGCAAGCCAGCGCCCTTTGGCGGCAGTTCGGCGAGCTTGTAGTACTCGCCATCATGCACGATTCTCGCGTCGTCGGGAATGCGGACTTCGTCCTGACGCCCGCCGGGGATGCGCCGGTCGGACGGGATGTCGTGGGCAGATTCGGGCCGGTCGGCTCGCCCGGGCGGCCCGAGCCGATTGGACCTCTTTTCCTGCAGCACAAACACGCGGGTGTACTTGGCAAGTTGCTGCGGAGTTGCGTGTTCTTCACGCACCGGGGTCCTTAGGAAATAGCCGGCCCACCATTGCAGCCCGTGGCGTGCGACGACCACGCTCGAGCCATCGGTTGGAACCAGGCCCCGCATCGAACGAAACTCCGGCGCGGCCCCATCATCGACCACCGCGCCCATGCCGCCGCCGGGAAGACGCTTGCCCCGAAGGCCCATTGGGAGGGCGGCTCCGATCAATCCGACCACCAGAATCACGCATACCGCCGGCGATGCGACCCGGACCCATGTCCTCGGTGAAAAACTCCAACCCACGAGCAGGTATCCGAGCGGAATCGCCAGCGGCACGGGCGCCATGAGCGAGAGACGCTCGGCGTACTGCCCCTGGAGCAGAGGGCATGTGATGAGCGTCGAGGCGATCGCACTGCCGCAAACGACGGCGAAGTCGGCGAGCCCGGTTTGCCTTAGGACCCACGCCCGCCGTGTCGCCAGGCCGGCAAGTGCGAGCACGCCAAGCCACATGCCGGCTCGCAGCGGCAGCGATGAGCCCGAGAAGCCCCCGGGCGGCCCACCGGGAGGGCTTCCCATCGGAGCGTCGGCGCGACGCTGCGGCCGAAAGGCGTCCGGCGGCCGATCCGTGCGTGCGTCGTTGCCCGCACCCTCTGGGCGAAGACCTCCGCCCTGTCCCGGCCCCCCCAGCGGACGATCACCGACCGTGAACATCTTGCCGACGCCCAGTACGAGTCCGGTGGCCTTCTGCGGGGCGACGGCGAAGACCATCAGCCAGAGCAGCGCCGCGCTCGCAATCCCCGCCAATGCCGCCAGCCCGATCCTGCGTGGACTCATCCGAAAAGCCACGAAGGCGTAAACACCGAGCGCGGAAGCAGCCAGCGCCACCGTGACGCCGAACGCTCCGATGTGCGTCAGCGCTGCGAGGCCGAGAAAGCCGGCGAGCGGAATCCAACACAGCACACGATCACGGCCACCGGACATCGGCACCGCCAGCAACCGCAGCGCACGGTGCAAAGCCCACGCGCTTCCTGCCATCCACACCAACCCGAGCGAGTTCTTCTCGAAGTCGCCGGTCATGCGCAGGATCGGTGTGCTCAGCGTGGCGGCCGCGGAGACGGCGGCCGCAGCGAGCGCCAGGAAAAGCCACCGATCCCGCCCGCCGGAGGATTCACGCAATCTCACAGTCACCGCTCCGGCGAACCAGCCAACGAGCAGCACCAGAGGAATGGCGCATAGCGGCTGGCACACGGCATCGATCAGCCGGGAAGCGAGCAGAGTCGCATCGTCGATGTTCAAGCCCCCCACTGACATCAAGGATTTGGCGACGGCGGCGTTCAGCCAGAACATCAGCGGCAGGTCGGAATACGGCAATTTCCCGCTCTCGAGAAGACCCCGCGTCTGCAGCGGGTAGTACGCGGCATCGATCCCGGGCGGAAAAGCGGTGGAAAAGAGAATTGCCACGCGCAGAGCAATCGCGATAGCCGCAATTGCGCAAGCGACGACCACAGCAATCCACATCCGACGAAAGCCCACGCGTGCTTGCTCCATCTTGCCAGACTAACGCCCCGCCGGGCCGCTTTCATGCACTCGAGCGGGCACAAAGAAAAAGGCCCGGGCAATGAAGCCCGGGCCCGGAGAATTCAAGTAGTACTGAAGTTATCCGGCCTTCGCGATCGCCTCGCCCTTTTCGAGCTTGGTTTCGATGGCCTTGACCAGGCCCGCGACGCTTCGGCCCGGTCCGAGCAGCTGCGCCATGACCTTCTTGCCGGGGCTGACGATGAGCGCGACGATCTGACCGATGGCCTCGTCCTTGGTCGGGAACTTGGAGAGTTCCGTCACACCCGCCTTGCCCTTGAAGATCGTGCCGTCGAGCATCGCGGCCCGAAGTTCGACCTTGGGCATCGCCTTGGTCAGTTCAACGACCTCGCGGGTCAGTTCGATGATCGAGGCGCCGCCGTAGGCGAGCGCGGTCGACTCGGAAAAGAACTCGGTGAGGGGCTTGAGTTTGCCGCCCTCGAAGGTCTTCTTCGCCAGCGCGTTGCGGACGACGGTGACCTTCATCTTCTTCTTGGCGAGGCCGGCGCGGAGCTTGGTCGTGTCCTTGGCGTTGAGCCCGCGGACGCCGATGACCACCGCCGTCTCCACTTCGCCCATGCGGGTCGTGTAGTCCCGCATGATCATGTTTTTGACTGTCTTTGACATGGTTTATTTCCTGCGAAACGAATGGCTGGTGGCTTATTCCTCGGACTCGGCGGCGGCGTTGACGTACTTGACCTGCACGCCGGGGGTCATGGTGCCGCTCACGGTGATCTTCTTGATGTACACGCCCTTGGCGGTCGCCGGGCGGGCCTTCTCCATCGCGTGGATGAAGTGATTGAGGTTGTCGACGAGGTCGCCGTCCTTGAACGACATCTTGCCGATGACGGCGTGGACGTTGCCGCCCTTGTCGGCGCGGTACTCGACCTTGCCGGCCGAGTATTCCTTGACCGCCTCGGGGACATTCGTCGTGACGGTGCCGGCCTTGGGAGACGGCATCAGGCCCTTGGGTCCAAGGACCTTACCGAGCTTGGAGACGACTCGCATCATGTCCGGTGACGCGATGGCGACGTCGAAATCCATCCAGCCCTTTTCGATCTCGGCGACGAGATCCTCGGCCCCGGCCTTGATCGCGCCGTTCTCCATCGCCTTGGGGGCGATATCGCTCTGGCAGAACGCGATGACGCGCTTGGTTTTGCCGATGCCGCGGGGCAGGCTGAGCGAGCCGCGAAGGGCCTGATCGGCCTGGGCGGTATCGATGCCGAGGTGGAAGCAGACGTTGACTGTCTGATCGAACTTCGTGGCCTTGAACTTCTTGACCGCCGCGATGGCGGCAGCGGCGTCGACCGCGTCATTGACGCGGAGCTTGTCGTTGTTCTTGGTGCGTTTGCTGATGTAGTGCATGGTTGCTCCTTTAGCCCTCAACCGTGACGCCCATGGAGCGGGCCGTGCCTTCGATGATCCGCATCGCAGCCTCGACGCTGGCCGCGTTCAGGTCGGCCTGCTTGGTCGCCGCGATCGCCTTGACCTGCGCCTTGGTGATCTTGCCGACCTTGTCCTTGTTGGGAACGCCCGAGCCCTTCTCGACCCCCGCCGCGTCCTTGATCAGGACGCTCGCCGGGCTGCTCTTGACCTCGAGCTCGAAGCTCTTGTCGCTGTACACCGTGACGATGCAGCCGACGATCTTGCCCTTGAAGCTCGCCGTGGCGGCATTGAACTTCTGGATGAACTGGCCGGGGTTCACGCCCTTGGAGCCCAGAACCGGGCCGAGGGGTGGCGCGGGCGTCGCTTGCCCGCCCGGGGCCATGATCTTGAAGACTTGAGTGACTTCTTTTTTCGCCATTTCGATCTACCTCCCACCGTCCCGTGTCCGGGCGGCGAAGCCTCGGGCGGGAGCGGTAGTCAACGCGGTGCTGGATGTACGCCCGATGCGAGATCGCCCGGGCAAGGTTGAGATTCTAGGCAGCAACGAGGGTGGAAACTACGCAGGAGGGTTGTCGGCGGGCCCAGGGCCATCCCGCGGAAGTGGAAGGTGCCACGATGGCAGGCCGGACCGGTTTGTGCCGAATCTGACTGCGCCAGCCGGATTCCGGCAACGTTTTCTGCCCGTAGCGACATTCCTTGGACGGCATCCAACTTCCGCCGAACGGCACGCCCCGTGCAGACGATACTTCCGATGCGGCGTGCCTTCCGGCTGCCTTCCCGAGATGCCGACCGAAAGGCGAATCAAGGGGCGGCAAACGGCGGAATCGTGCCGCAGGCGGTTTTCTACCCGATCTTTCTTTCCTTCCTATTCCCTTCCGCAGTAAGCAGTAATGTGCCTTGTCCAGCCTTGAATTCTCCCGGTCAAAAGCCGGGGGCCTGTCCGGAGCGAAGATAGATACAGGAGTGCGACCCCCTCGCCCTCCGGGAGTGCCAGAGATGTTTGAACGCTTTACCGATCGGGCACGCAAAGTCATGGCCCTGGCCAACCAGGAGGCCCAGCGCTTCAACCACGAGTACATCGGGACCGAGCACATTCTGCTCGGACTCGTCAAGGAGGGCTCCGGCGTCGGGGCCAATGTCCTCAAGAACCTCGATGTGGACCTGCGAAAAGTGCGCCTCGAGGTCGAGAAGCTCGTTAAGGCTGGGCCCGAGATGGTCACCATGGGCAAACTGCCCCAGACGCCCCGGGCCAAGAAGGTCATCGAGTACGCCATCGAAGAGGCCCGCAACCTCAACCACAACTACGTGGGCACCGAGCACTTGCTGCTCGGCCTGCTCCGCGAGCACGACGGCGTTGCCGCCCAGGTGCTCATGAACCTCGGCCTCAAGCTCGAGGAAGTCCGCGAAGAGGTCCTCAACCTCCTCGGCGCCGGCAACGAGCGCGCTGAAGAGATGGAAGGCGGCGTGGCGGGTGCGGCCAGCGGCTCGGGTGCCCAGGCAACCCCGGGTGGCCCCTCTACCGCGGCCAAGGGCGGCAAGAGCAAGACCCCGGCGCTCGACAGCTTCGGTCGCGACCTGACCGAACTGGCCCGCGAGAACACGCTCGACCCCGTCATCGGGCGCCAGACCGAAATCGAACGCGTCGTGCAGGTCCTCTGCCGGCGCACCAAGAACAACCCAGTGTTGCTCGGTGAAGCGGGCGTCGGCAAGACCGCGATCGTTGAGGGTCTCGCCCAGCGGATCATCAGCGGCGACGTCCCCGAGATCCTCCACGACAAGCGCCTGGTCGTCCTCGACCTTGCGATGATGGTCGCCGGCACCAAGTACCGCGGCCAGTTCGAGGAGCGCATCAAGGCCGTCATGAATGAAGTGCGTCGCGCCAAGAACGTGATGCTCTTCATCGACGAACTGCACACCCTGGTCGGCGCCGGCGGCGCGGAGGGCGCGATCGACGCGTCCAATGTGCTCAAGCCCGCGCTCGCCCGAGGCGAGATCCAGTGCATCGGCGCCACCACCTTCGATGAGTACCGCAAGTACATCGAGAAGGACGCGGCCCTGGCCCGCCGCTTCCAGGCCATCACGGTCGATCCGCCCAGCGATGAGCAGACGATTGAGATCCTCAAGGGTCTGCGCGATCGCTACGAGCAGCACCACCGCGTGAAGATCACCGATTCGGCCCTGAAGGCCGCGGTCGATCTCTCGGGCCGGTACATCACCGGGCGTGTCCAGCCGGACAAGTCGATCGACGTGATCGACGAGGCCGGCGCCCGCGTCCGGATCAAGAGCATGACCAAGCCGCCGAACCTGGCCGAGATCGAGGGCGATATCGAGCGGCTTTCCGTCTCGAAGGACGAGGCCGTCAAGGCCGCGGACTACGAGCGTGCGGCAGAACTGCGCGATCAGGCGGAGCAGCTCCGTCGCAAGAAGGAAGAACTCCAGAAGGAATGGCGCACCAAGGCCCAGGCCGTGGACGGCGTCGTGGACGAGGAAGTGGTGGCCGAGGTCGTCAGCAAGATGACCGGCGTGCCGCTGCAGCGTCTTGAAAAGAACGAGGCGCAGCGCCTGCTCGAACTCGAGAAGGAACTGCACAAGAAGGTCATCAGCCAGGACGAGGCGATCCACGCGATCGCGAAGTCGATCCGTCGCGCCCGCGCCGGGCTGAAGGATCCCAAGCGCCCTATGGGCAGCTTTATCTTCGTCGGTCCGACCGGCGTGGGCAAGACGCTGCTCGCCAAGGCGCTGGCCGAGTTCATGTTCGGGGATGAAGAGGCCCTGATCCACCTCGACATGTCCGAGTACATGGAGAAGCACAACGTCTCGCGTCTGGTCGGCGCGCCCCCCGGCTACGTCGGGTACGAAGAAGGCGGCCAGCTCACCGAGCGCATCCGGCGTCGTCCGTACTCGGTGGTCCTGCTCGACGAAGTCGAGAAGGCTCACCCGGACGTCTTCAACATGCTGCTCCAGATCATGGAAGAAGGCCGGTTGACCGACTCGTTCGGCCGGAACGTCGACTTCCGCAACACGATCATGATCATGACCAGCAACCTGGGTGCTGACCTGATCAAGGGCGGCGCGGGCTTCGGGTTCCAGAAGCGGACCGAGGCGGGTGACTACGACAACATCAAGGTCGTGCTCGCGAAGGAAATCGAGCGCTTCTTCCGGCCGGAGTTCATCAACCGCCTGGACGACGTAATCGTCTTCCGCCCGCTCACCAAGGCCGACATCACCAACATCATCGAGTACGAGGTCGCGAAGGTCTCCAAGCGCCTCAAGACCCAGAAGATCGAGATCGGCATCGACGACGCGGCCAAGGAGTTCCTGATCGACCGCGGGTACAACCCCGAGTTCGGCGCCAGGCCTCTGCGTCGCGCGATCGGTCAGTACGTCGAGGACCCGCTCTCCGAGATGCTCCTCCAGGGCGACTTCTCGCCCCCGTGCAAGATCATGATCACGCACAAGAAGCCCGCCGAGGGCGAGACCGCTGCCAAGGCCGACGACCACCTCTACTTTAACACCGAGCAATTGCCGGTCATCCCGCCGGATGCCGCGGCGGAGGCGAAGGAAGCCAAGCAGCAGGCGACGAGCCAGTCGACCTGAGTTGGTTTCAGAGATTCGTTACAAAACAAACCCCCGCGACGCGCGGGGGTTTTTCGTTCCAGAACGCGACCCGCGCTTACGGCTCGTTGGCCGTGTTCTGGAGGAGTATTCGCTTGGAGTCGACGAGCACGAGTACCTCGCCCGGCATCGCGAGGTAGCTCGCCTGGCCCGTATCGATCAGTCGCTGCGCTACCAGGTCGTACTCCTTCGTGCCGAAGGCGATCGTTTGGTCGGGCTTTTCGGTCTCCTTTTCGAGCAGCCGCGAATCAACCCAACGCGCCTGTCCCTGCTGCCGGCGCTGGTAGAGCGTGTTCTGTGCGACGGTCTGCACGCCATCGGTGCTTACTTTCTTCATCTCCTTGTTGAAATATGTCTGGGATGCCGCCGCCGGGGCCGTGGTCAGCAACCGAAAATCGTCGACGTTCGCTTCCTGATTTACGGCGGCAACACCGGAGCGGATCTCGCTGCGATCGGCGAAGGCGTCGGACGCGCGCCGCCGAACTTCCTCCCGCCCTCCGATCGTCGCGAAGTTCGTGCCGGGCTCGGTCGCCAGGAAACTGGTGTACTCGGTCATCACCCCGTACCGCGTGGAGAGACGGATCACTTCATCCACCAGCTCCTTCATCTTCGGGTCGTTGGCGTTCGTCCCGCCGGCGCTGTTCTCGCGGATCTGGCCCAGAAGAAAGCCGATCTTCCGGGTCGCCCACAAGCGCGGGATGTAACCGTTGCGAGAGGAGGCCGACTGGGCAACGTCGAACGCAAGGTCGAAGGCGGCCTCCTTGCCGCCCTCCTTGCCTTCCAGGCGCAGTTTGAGCGGCGCGCTGGACGTGTACTGGCCCACCACCAGAATCTGGTCGCCCTCGAAGATGTCATTGAGCACCGGCGGCTGCATCTCCCGGACCGAGCGGTCCGCGTTGAGCACCGGCGAGGCAAGCCGCGGCCCTTCCAGCCTGCGGAAGACCTGGCTGACCTTTGTTTCGATGTTCTCCCCCGGCAGTACAAACGTCGGGGCCCCGCGAGAGGCCGATGAGATGCTCGAGAGCAGCGGCGTGTTCACGTCGTAGCCGACGCCGAACGAAAAGATCCGGCGCTCGTGGGTGTTCGCCTTCTTGATCGCCTCCCGGATGGCGACCTCGTTGGTCACCCCCACCGTCGGCATCCCGTCGGTCAGAAAGATGATCATCGGCAGAGCGCCGTCCGAAACGCCCGGGCGTACCGCTTCGAGCATGGCGTCGTGGATATTCGTGCCGCCGTTGGCGCGAAGGGCGCCGAGATACGCCTTGGCCTGCTGCGAACTTTCCAGCGACTTTGCGACCGGCTTCTTCTCGTAGGAATCGACCGAGTCGGAGTAGTCGATGATGTTGAAGAGTTCTCCGTCGCGCATGCCGTTGATGACGGCGATCGCCGCGTCCCGCGCCTGCTGGAATTTCTCGCCCTGCATGGAGCCCGAACGGTCCAGGACAAGCGTGATCTCCCGCTTTTGCGCCGGGGCGTCACCGGTTCTTCCGGGCAACGCTCCGAGGAGCAGGAAAAACCCGCCCGTTCCATCCCCGACCGACGGGTCCGGATAGGCAAGCAGCGTTGCGGTCAGCCCGTCGCCTTTGGACTTCTCCGGAAGGTACGTAATCCGGAACGGCCCGGGCGCGGCGGCCGCCGCCTGCGCCGCCTTCACTTCCGCCCGTTTCGGCGAGGACTTCTCAACCGTAATCTCGTGCGACGGGGAATAGATCGTGCTGATCGGGCTTTCGCTGTTGATCGAGCACGCGAAAGTCCAGGTCACGCCCCCGAGGAATGCAGCCGGAGTCGCCGCCATGGCCTCGCTGCGGGGAAGGAAGTACTCGATCCTGCCATCGTCGCTCGTAAGAAGCTGGTCGTAGGTGATACGGGCTTTGAGCGTGCCGTTGGCGGGAATTGGAAACGCGCTCGTTCGGATCATCCCGTAGCCGGCAAATTCGAGGAGCGCGGGGTCCTTGCGGCGCCTCGCGATCGAGTCGTAGATCCGGCGTGCTTCGTCTCGCGGAAGCAGCTTCGCGGTCGGCTCAACTCCGACGCCGTCGAACTGCAGGGAACGGATGGACACCCCGTCGGGTACGGGCAGCATGACCTCTGCCTCCTGCGCCATGCCGGAGGGATTGCTGAGCGACAGTTCGAGCGTCGTGGTCGCCACCTGCGAGTCGATCGAGACCTTGACATCGACCGCCGAGAGCTGCGCCCCGGCCCGGTTTGGCACCAGCCAGGGCCTCGCGTGCGGCATGATCTCGATCGGCTCGGGCCTTCCCGCGCCTTGGGCCAGCGCCCGCGGCGTCACGGCGATCGAGAGCGCCAAGGTACATCCACCAACCAGCGACAATGCGACGGTCTTCATCGTGTGCCTCCCGGATTGTGCTCGCCCCAGCGCACCAATAGAGCGATCAAGCCGCTCCCCGAGTTCGCGCCGGATCGGGCAAATGTCCGATTTTGGTGCCCCACTATTCTCCCCGCGTGCCCAAACCCCTCGTCGTTCAGACCGAAGACCTCGATGCCACGCCCGCCGCGTGGCTGGCGGAACGGTGCGAACTTGTGCGGGCAAGCCCGGATGAGCAGGGCTTCGATGTTCTGCTCGCGTCGGCCTCGGGGCTTGTCGTGCGCACGTACACCCGGGTGGATGCCGCGATGCTCGCCAAGGCCCCGAACCTGAAAGTCGTGGCCCGGGCGGGCGTCGGCCTGGACAACATCGACTTGAAGGCCTGCCGCGCAGCACGCGTCCGCGTTGTCCATACGCCCGACGCCAATAGCCAGGCAGTTTGTGAATACGTTTGGGCCCTCATCTTCGACGCGCTGCGTCCGCGCCTGTTCCTGACCGAGCTGCTCGACACGAAGCGATGGATCGAGGTCCGCAAGGAATTGCGGGCGTCCCGCCAACTGGATGACCTGACCATCGGCATCTACGGCATGGGCCGAATCGGGCGCCGCGTCGCGCGCGTTGCTCACGCCCTGCGGATGGAAGCGATCTACGACGATCTGCTCGAGATCCCTGTCGATCAACGTCACGGGGCGAGGCACACCTCCCGCGATCGGCTGCTTGCCGAGTCGGACATTCTGACGATTCACGTCGACGGCCGCCCGAGCAATCGCAACCTCATCAACGCCGCGGCATTCGCGCGGATGAAGCCGGATGTCCTCTTCCTCAACGCGGCGCGGGGATTTCTGGTGGACAGCCAGGCCTGCGCGGCGTTCTTCCGCGCCAACCCCGGCGCGCGTGCGATGCTCGACGTGCACGAGCCCGAACCTTTCGATCATTCCTATCCGTTGCTGGGCATCCCCAACGTGCACCTCGCTCCGCACCTTGCGGCGGCAACCGCGAAGGCCCAGGAAAACATGTCCTGGGTTGTCCGCGATGTCTGGCGGGTGCTCAGCGGCGATCCGCCGGAGTTTGAAGCGATCCCGTCGTGATCGCAACCACCGCCGGCCGAGCGTCCGGACCGTTGCCGCTACACTCGACCCCGTGAATCGCTTCCGACGCTACGCGTGGCAATACGCCCTGCTCACCGGCACGCTCGGGGTGCTGGCGCTGCTGCTTGTTTATCCCATTTTCCTGACGATCGCCGGCGGGTTCGAGAAGGTGCCCGGTGCCGGGCTTTCGGGCTCGGGCCCTTGGTTCTCCAACTTCACACTCGCCCACTTTCAGCTCATCTTCGAGAATCCGAACTTCTATCGGGCGATCACCAATTCCACGATGCTCGCGATCACGACCACCATTGTCGCGACCGTCATCGCGCTTCCGCTGGCCCTGCTCGCGTCGGGGTACAAGTTCCCGGGCAAGCAGTTCTTCAACGCGGCGGTGCTGGTGCCCATGATCCTTCCACCGTTTGTCGGTGCGATCGGCGTTCGGGCGATCCTCGGGCGTGAGGGCGCGTTCAACGCCCTCTTCGGCACGCACTTCGACGTCCTGGGCACGGCCAAGTTCTGGGGTGTTGTCGGCGTACAGGCCCTCTCGCTGTTCCCGATCGTCTTCCTGAACGCCACCGCCGCGCTCGCCAACCTCGATCCCGCCCTCGATGAAGCCGCGGAGAACCTCGGCGCCGGCTGGTGGCGCCGGTTCTTCAAAATCACGCTCCCGCTGGTGCGTCCGGGCATCTTTGCCGGCGCCACGATCGTCTTCATCTGGGCGTTCACCGAACTCGGCACGCCCCTCATGTTCGATTACTACTCCGTCACCAGCGTCCAGATCTATTACGGCCTGAAGCAGGTTGAGACCAGCGCCGAGCCCTACGCCCTCACCCTCGTGATGCTGGTCACGGCGGTCGGGATGTACGTGCTGGGCAAGTACTTCTTCGGCCGGTCCGGATACGCCATGTACAGCAAGGCCAGCCGGGCGGGGGGCGAGAAGGAACTGGAAGGCTGGCGGGGCTGGCTCGCCTCGCTCGCGTTCACTGCTGTGTTCATCGCGGCCGTGCTGCCCCATGTCGGCGTGGTGCTCACCAGCTTTACAGCCCCGGGCCGCTGGTACGCCAGCGTGCTCCCGGCCGCATGGACCACATCCCACTACTACGAGGCCCTGACAGCCCGCGACTCGTTCAACGCCATCTCGAATTCACTCAAGCTGTCGCTCGCGGCGATGTTTCTCGCGATGATCGCGGGTGTCGTGATCGCGTACCTGATAGTGCGCACGCAGGTGAAAGGCCGCGCCGTGCTCGATTCGCTCTGCATGCTCCCGCTCGCCGTGCCGGGCTTGGTCATGGCCTTCGGCTACGTCGCCATGAGCCTTCGATGGCCGTTCGGCAAGGACGGTCCTTTGGGCGACTTTGCCAGCGTGCTTGCGGCAAACCCCAGCCCCGTCCCGCTGCTCATCGCCGCGTACGCGATCCGACGGCTTCCGTACATCGTCCGGTCCACCGTCGCCGGGCTCGAGCAGACTAGCGGCGAGCTTGAAGAGGCCGCGATGAACCTCGGAGCGTCGCGGCTGACCGCCGTGCGGCGGGTCATCGTGCCCCTCATCATGGCCAACATCATCGCCGGCGGCATGTTGGTCTTCAGTTTTTCCATGCTCGAGGTTTCGGTCTCGATGCTGCTTGCGCAACAGAAGAGCCAGTTCCCGCTCACCCAGGCCATCTTCGCGTTCACTGAGCGTCTCGGCGATGGCGTCTACATCGCCAGCGCGATGGGTGTCTGGGGGATGGCGCTGCTGACGGTCACCCTGTTCGGTGCTTCGGCGCTGCTCGGCAAGAAGTTGGGATCCATCTTCAGGGTGTAGCCCCGGCCGCTTCTCGAAGCAACGCGGCGCCAACTCACCACGTCAGGCGTTGCGTGGCCGTAGTCACTGAACTTCCACCAGTTCGATCTCAAAGACCAGGTCGGCCCTGGGAGGAATATCCGGCGGGGCCCCGCGTTCGCCGTACGCCAGCTTCCAGGGAATCGTCAGGCGGCGCTTCCCGCCGACCTTCATTCCCGGGATCCCTTCCTTCCAACCCTCGATGAGATCTTCCAGCGGAAACTCGATTGGCTCGGCGCCCTTGGTCGAGTCGAAGACCTTGCCGTTCGATTTGAGCGTGCCGTGGTAGTGCACGGTGACGACCGAGTCGAGCGTGGCGACACCCCCCTTGCCGAGGGTGATCTCTTCGATGATGACGCCGCCGGGAGTCGTAGTCATGAGAGTCCTTTGATCGACCGACCGCGCGAAGGACCGGCGTACTTCCGGCTTTCGCTCGATCGTCGCAACACGATTGACGCGGCACGGTCTACTTCGTTGGTTCCACGACCCCGATCAATTCGATGATGAACACCAGATCGCTCTTGGGCGGAATGACAGGCGGCCGCCCCGAATCGCCGTACGCGAGTGCTGACGGCACGGTGAGACGACGGATTCCACCCGGCTTCATGCCGGGCACACCCTGCTGCCAGCCCTTGATGAGACGATTGAGTGGAAATGTCGCGGGCTGCTTGCCGCGAGTCGTGTCGAACATCTTCCCGCCGTCCTTGAGCGTGCCGTGGTAGTTGATGGTGACGGTCGCGCCGGACTTGCACTCGGCACCCTCACCCATTTTGAGATCTTCGATGATCAGTCCGTTGTCCTGCTTCTTGGTGGCGATCGCAGGCGCGTCGTCGCAATTCAGGAAGGTCACGACCGGCTTGGCCTCCGACTTAGCCTCCGGTTTGACTTCCGGCTTCGCCTCTTGCTTTGCTTCGGGCTTGGATTCTGGCTTCGTTTCAGCCTTCGCCTCGGCCGGCTTCTGGTCCGCCTTCGCGGGTGGTTCAACCTTCTGAGCGGGCTGAACCTGCTGCGCCGGCGGCGGATTCGCGGCGAGCTGCTTGTTCGCGGCCTCACCGGCCTGAGTCTCCATCTTGGCCTCGGCCGCGACCTCCTGATTGTGAGGCGCGGCGCCGGCTCCGGCCATCTCCCTTTCAATGTCCGATCCGGATCCTTCAGAGGGCCGATCCGTCTGGGTGACGTCGCCGCCACTGCTCTTGCAACCTTCAAGCCCGACCAGACCGACCGATGCCGCTGCCAACGCAAAAGCGCCGATCCCGCACCGAACACGCCGGCCAAACTGCCAAACAACTACTGCCATGCCATTCTCCTGGTTCCTGCCGCGGACCCGCCCGGTACGGGTCAATTGCCACGATCGCGGGCCATCTGCTCATCCACATTCCAATCCACGCCTTCTGCGGGACGATCGCTCCCCGTGACCTGACTTCCATTGCTTTGACATCCCGCCGCCGCGGCAAGAAGCAGTGCGCTCAAGAGAACCGAGTGCGCCGTGAGCGAGGCCACGGCGATGCGGGTGACACGTGCTCGGACGTCATTCAATGCCATTGGAGCCTCCTTGAAAGCAGGAGCATGATCGTACCAAGCTTTTTTCTCGGACGCACGCCCGCATGCGCCTCCCATCCGGCACCCACCGTCGGCCAGGCCTGAGGAAGGCGCAAAGTCGGCCCGCGAAAGGTCCGAAGAACGGCGGGCGCTCTGGTGCGCCCCGGCGCGGCTGGCGATCGATGCAGGGGAGCTCGAATGCACCGGCTTGTCAATCTCATTGCCGCTCTGACCTTCTGCGCGGGCGTGCTGATCGTCGGCGGATGGCAATACCAGCGGTTCACGTGCGCCGGCCGGGCCTCCGAGCTCCGGAGCGCTGTCGTCCGGCTGAAACGGGAAATCGACCGGCGGGCGGCCATGGTCGAGACCGTGAAGTCGCCGGAAGGTTGGCCCCAAAGGGTCGATCCGGAATGGTTCGGCACTGATCCGCCCCGCAACCGATGGATCGTTGGGGAGCGCCCGTGGGTTGAAGTGGCATCGGGCGACCAGTCGCATCTGCAGGACCCGATCATCCGCGCCGTGGACGAGCGCGCCGGGGCAGACCTCGCCGAATTCTGGTACAACCCCGCCAACGGCAACGTGCGAGCGCGCGTTCCCTCCGGCGCGAGCGATCGGGAGACACTCGCGTTGTACAACAAAGTGAACGCAGCGGCGCTCGAGTCGTTGTTCGAGACGCCAAAGTGGCGTGCCGCGCGCGCAAACGACAGGTGAGTGAGTCGTTGATCGCGCCGCGCACGCGCTCGCGCAACCAATTCAATGTGGAAAACTTTCCGCCACTTGAGATTTTGACTTGCACTCTCAAGAGAAAGTTGTCACACTTCCGATAATCCAACGTGCGTCCGCTCGGGCCCGTCGCGTCTCCGAGCGGTCAAGGCGCACGAACTCATGTTTGAGGAGACCTCTTTCATGGCCAAGAAGAAATCGAAGAAGAAGGGCAAGAAGAAATCCAAGGCGCTAATCGGCTGTTGGGACCGAACTCTCCCGAGCGAGAGGTTCCAGGGAGGCCCGCGGCGGTCCCCTTCAAGTTGCCGCGGTGTTCACATCCCTCTCGTAGTCGCCCTCGTGCATTCGCACTCGGGCTTAGCCGGCTCGACCGGCACTCGGTTTTCTGATCGAATTCAAATTCGCGACCGTCCGCGGGGCCGCTGTGCGGCCCCGCTGTCGTTTTGGCCTTTTTTGCAGGATTTCTCGCCACTTTCACCGTCCGTCATGCCCCCATGCTTGCAACGAATCGTCGCACGGCCGACAATCCGCGCGTGACCGAGAACCGACCCGATGCGGCCATCCGATTCCTGCGTCGTCACTATCACGCGACTCTGGTCGTGGATGACTCGATCTTCCCGCGAGCATTCGTCATCGATCCCGCGAGCGGGCGCCCCGTCATAGCGGCGCCCCCGGATCTGTTCGACTCTCACTCCGTCACACTCCACGTTCCCGATGAGCGCGACGATGCGCTCCAGCTCCTCGTCGAACCCGTTCCGCTCGACGCCTCGCGCGACGCCGCGTGCGATCGCCTGCTCATCTACCACGGGCGCGCCGAGGCCGCCAAGTTCGCCTCGCTCGAGATTGTCGATGCAAAATGGCGCTCCGACGAAAATATTTTCACCGCCCTCCGCGCCGCCAATGAACTCCATACAGACGAGCCGCGCCTCTGCCGACTCTTGAACTCCGATCTCGCCCGATTTTCGGATATTGTTCGCACGCACGCGGCGAGAGAGACTATCGAACCCAAAGCAGTCGGCGTCGATCCGCTCGGCATCGACGTCCGCACCCGCACCGGCCTTGTCAGACTTGAGTTTCCGGATCGTCTCACACGCGAGAAAGCAATCGCAACAATTGAATCGTGGATGGCACGAGCATGACATCAACAACCGGCGACCGCCGTCATCCATTGAGAGAGGCGCACGCACATCTCCCCTGGCTCGGCAAGGCGCTCGACATGCCATCGCTGGAAGGCTGCGAATCCGCGCAGCACGCCCTGGATCGAATCGCTGCCGAAGCGTCACGCCTCGCCGACCTTCCCACCGCCCGCTGGCTCCAGTCCCATTCCGCCAGAGCCGAATCCTGGGCTGATGGCAAATGGTTCAGCCGCAAGGACTTGGACAAGGCGACCGGACCCCGACCCACCGCCGTGATGTCCTTCGATCACCACGCCGTTTTCGCAAATTCCGCCGCCCTGGAAATGGCGCGGATCGGCCGCGGGACCCCGGATCCGCCGGGGGGTGTCATAGAAAAGAACAAGAGCGGCGAGCCCACCGGACTGTTGCTCGAGACCGCCGCTTTTTCCCTCTGGGCGCTCGCGCCCGAGCCCGATACCCGTGAGCGCAAGCGCCAAATCGTGAATGCCCTGCATCATCTTTCAGATCTGGGCTTCGTCGAGGTGCACGACCTGCTCAGCCCACCCTGGCTCGGCCCTCTCCTCCGCGAGATCCTCGACTCGGACGCCGCTTCCATGTCCGTGGGGCTGTTCGCCGCGATCGACGACATCGAACGCTGCGCCGCCAGCCGGAGCGCCTGGGAGCGCAACGATCTCAAGCTCTTTGGCGGCAAGACTTTCGCCGATGGCACCCTCAACAGCCGCACCGCTTGGGTGCTCGAACCATTCGCCGATGCGCCGCCGGGGCTCGAGCACGGCAAGCCCATTCTCACCTCGCGCCAGATCGCCGATGCCATCGACCGTTGCCGCGTATTGGACCTCGGCATTGCAATCCACGCGATCGGCGATGGGGCCGTCCGCGCATGTCTCGACGGCGTTGCGATGACCACCCGCCGCGGAGCACACTCCCTTTCCATCCGCATCGAGCACTGCGAGATCATCGACGCGTGCGATGTCCCACGCTTCGCCGAGTTGGGCGTTCTCGCGAGCGTTCAGCCCTGCCATCTGCTCGCCGATGTCGAAGCGCTCCGGCGTGGGCTGCCCGACCGCCTCGACCGCGTCATGCCGTGGCGCGACCTGATCGCGTCAGGGCTTGTTCCCGGTGAATCTCTGCTTTTCGGAAGCGATGTACCGGTCGTCCGGGCCGATCCCCGAGACTCCGTTCAGGCCGCGGTCCACAGACGGCGGCTTGGCCGGCCCGCCGCGGAAGCCATCGGGATGAACCAGGCGTTGACCGAAGTCCAGTCCCTAGCGTGCTTTGAAGTCATGCCGAACTCACGAATTGGATAACTCCAAAGAACCCGAAGCCCTGAAACCGCGCGGTCCGATGCACGAAGACCCGAACAAAACCAGTATTGCGAGAATTCTCTTGCCAACCCCGCCCCCGGGCGGTTAGCCTGCTCCTCGAGAGGCAAGGGTTTCGGCTGTCCGAGCGTGCAGCGACTTCCGCTCGCTGCAGGTGATGACGGAACGTCGGAGCCAATTTGGCGCGGGCTATTGCACGCGCGCGATCCGATCGCGCGCCCCCGCGGGGAGGAAAGGGATGCGCCCGCACTATGCCAGACCGCGCCGAAATGTCGCGCCGCGCCGGCATTCCGCAATCAAGTCAATCCGTACATAAAGGGGCGCTTCCGCGCCTCTGACCTGGCGTGGGCCGCGGTCATCGCGGCTCACGCTATTTTTGGGGTCACGTATTCCGTTGCCGCGACGATGCGGCCGCACGCACGCCCCACCGGTATACTCGACGTCGTTCATTACTCGCGACAGGGCCAGGAGCGGCCGATGCGTCCCGACATCCGCTACAACAACATTATTGATTCCGACGAGGCTCGTGCCGCGCAGGCCTGGGCCGACAAAGCGCCCGAGACCCACCACGACGAGATCGACGCCGACCGCTTTTACATCCACCAGAACTACACCAAGTACACCCGCGAGAATCACGAAGTCTGGCGAGACCTGTTCGACCGGCGTTGGGCCGTGCTCGAGAACCAGGTCAGCCGTCAGTTCATCGAGGGGATGAGGATCCTCCGCCTCACGCGCGACCGACTCCCTCTCCTCGACGACCTCGTGCTCGAGCGCGATATCGAGATTGCGGGCGGCGTCAAGATCGCCAAGGGCACCCGCCTCGACGGCATCAACAAGTTCCTTCAGGCCCAGTCTTCCTGGGCCTCCTACGGCGTCCCGGGATATCTGCCCGCCAAGGCCTTCTTCGCCTGCCTTGCGCAGCGCGAATTCCCAACCACCGTGCTCATCCGCCCGCGCGAGGTCATGGACTACCTCCCCGAGCCCGACATTTTCCACGACGTCTTCGGCCACGTGCCCCTGCACGCGCTCCGCGTCTTCGCCGATTTTCTTCAGACCTACGGCCATTCCGCCCTGCTCTGCGAGGACGTGCAGCACATCACCCGCCTCGGCCGCCTCTTCTGGTTCACCGTCGAGTTCGGCCTGATCAAGGAAGACGGCAAGGTCCGGATCTACGGCAGCGGCCTGGTCAGCAGCCACTCCGAAAGCGAATACGCCCTCAAGGGCCAGTGGGAATCCCGCGGCCAATCCGCCCCCGACTGCAAGGAACGCCCGATCGCCGAATGGCGCCCCTTCGATCTCGAACGCATCTGCAACACCGATTTCGAGATCGACCACTTCCAGCCCATCTACTACGTCCTCGAATCCTTCGAGCAGCTCCGCGACGCCATGAATCAGTACGCGACCCAGGTCCTCGGAAAGAGCCGGTCCAACCGCCCGCAGGTCGTTGGCACTCCCCGTTGACACCGCTTCTACGATTTCTCGCACCGTGCCGGGAGACGGAGGGTTTCAATCCCTCTGCACGCGAAATCGTGCAGAAGCTCTAGCGATCGAGCGCTCGGCACGGTGTTCTCCGCCACGCCAATGACATTGGTTCATCCACCAATCGAGGCCGCGCAGGAAGTTGTGCTTCGCCTACGCCACGCGCACATCGCGTGCGCCCTCGGCGGCAGCGGCCTGCTCGGCGCGCTCGGGCTTGAACCCCGCGTTCGCGATTGGGATCTCACGACCGATGCCAACGCCCAATCCGTGGCCCCGCTCCTCTCCGGGCTTCACTATGAGCGCATCGAGCCCAACGGCATCTACGCGACCGAGGCGATGTTCCGCATACAGACCCACGGAGCCAGTGTCGATCTGATGTGCCGCTTCGCCGTGCACAATCCCGCCGGAACGTGCACGTTCCCCACCGTCGTCGATGGTGCCTGGCAATCGCTCCCGCTTGGCGCGCCCGTCGTCTGGGCCGCGGCATACGCCCTGATCGATCGCCCCGAAAAGGCCGAACGCCTTTGGGCTCATCTCGCCGCCAACCACGGCAGCCCGACCGCAGTGGCAGCCATGCTGGGACAGCCGCTTCCCCCCGAATTCGCCAGCCGCCTGCGCACACTCTCCACGGCCCTATAGCCGGCGAACACCGCGACCGAAAACTCTTCCGATATCATATCTCAAACTCAAAAGTTTGACATGTCAAACTTTCCGACTACGATGGCCGAGTCTCTATTAGGTCTCCGTCGCATGCCCACCACCCCATCCAGAAACGCCGACCCCGGCGCGCCGGCACTCGAACCAGGCTGGCGCTTACCCCTCGGAGTTCCCTCGCTCCCCGAAGTTCACTCCACGGTCCACGTTCCCACCGGCGCCGGCTTCTGGCGCAAACTTTTCGCCTTCACGGGACCGGGCCTCATGGTCTCGGTCGGCTACATGGACCCCGGCAACTGGGCGACCGATCTCGCCGGCGGAGCAAAGTTCGGCTACGCCCTCCTCTCCGTCATCCTGATCTCCAACATCATGGCCATGGTGCTCCAGCACCTCGCACTCAAGCTGGGCATCGTGACCGGACGCGACCTCGCGCAGGCATGCCGAGATCATTACTCCCGGCCCGTCGGCTTTTGTCTCTGGGTTCTGTGCGAGATCGCGATCGCCGCATGCGACCTGGCCGAGGTCATCGGCTCCGCGATTGCGCTCAATCTGCTCTTCGGACTGCCCCTCTGGCTGGGCGTGTGCCTCACCGCCGCCGACGTGCTGCTCATCCTCTTCCTTCAATACCGCGGCTTCCGTTTCATCGAAGCGATCATCGCCGCCCTCATCCTGACCATCGGGCTCTGCTTCGGATACGAGATCATCGCTTCGCGACCGGACATGCTCGGTGTCTTCGCCGGGCTCGTGCCGACCCCCTCCATCGTCAGCGATCCTTCCAAGCTCTACATCGCGATCGGCATCCTGGGCGCGACGGTGATGCCGCACAATCTCTACCTGCACAGCAGCATCGTGCAGACCCGGCGCTACGAGCGCACCGACGCCGGCGTGGCGATGGCCGTCAAATTCGCCACGATCGACTCGACGCTCGCGCTTCTCATCGCCTTCTTCATCAACGCCGCGATCCTGATCCTCTCCGCCGCGGCGTTCCACACCTCGGGGCACCAGGAGGTGGCCGACATCGGCGACGCATACCAGCTCCTCACGCCCGTTCTCGGCGCCGCGGGGGCCAGCACGCTCTTCGCCATCGCGCTCCTGGCCAGCGGCCAGAACAGCACGCTTACGGGCACGCTCGCCGGCCAGATCGTTATGGAAGGCTTCCTCAACATCCGCCTCGCTCCGTGGCTGCGTCGCCTGATCACGCGCCTGGTGGCCATTGTTCCGGCCGTCATCGTCGCGACGCTCTTCGGCGAGAGGGGCGTCGGACAACTCCTCATCCTGAGCCAGGTCGTCTTGTCGCTTCAGCTCTCCTTCGCGGTCGTGCCCCTGGTGCAGTTCACGAGCGAGAAGGCCAAGATGGGCCGATTCGTCAACGCGATGTGGCTCAAGGTGCTGGCATGGGCAATGGCGTTCATCATCGCGACCCTCAACGCCTGGCTCCTGTGGCAGACCGTGAGCGAGTGGCTGCGTCCGACCGTCGGATAGAACCGTCATGCCAAGCGAAGCGGTCGAAAACTACCTGAAGGCCCTCGAAGCCCTCTGCCGCGAATCGCCCACCGGCGAGGCCGGCATGAAGCGACTCGCCGCCGTCGTCGGCGTCACCACCGGCACCGCGACCAGCATGGCCAAAAAGCTCGCCGCCGCCAAACTCGCCAAGTACGAACGCTTCGGCGGCGTCTCGCTCACGCTCAAGGGCCAGGCCGCGGCACGCGACATCCTCCGCCGTCACCGCCTTATCGAAACCTTTCTCGTCGAGACGCTCAAGCTCGACTGGTCCGTCGTCCACGACGAGGCCGAACGCCTCGAGCACGCCATCTCCCCCACAGTCCTCGAAGCTCTCGACCGGCACCTCGGCAGGCCGAGCACCGATCCCCACGGCGATCCCATCCCCGACGGGGATGGTGGAGTAGACGAAGCGAAGGGAAGATCTCTGTCCGAGTTCGCCACCGGTGCGACCGTCCGGGTCACACGAATCGCCGATCAGGATCAGGCGTTTCTCTCGTTCGTCGCCCGCCACGGCCTCAAACCCGGCGCAAAGGCCCGGGTGCTTGCGATGGATACCGCGGCGCAGTCCCTTCAGATCGAGGCCAAAGGGCACCCGCCCGTCTCTCTTGGCGTCGATGCCGCACGCAAGATCATGGCCGAATCGGCGGCCTGACCACGGGCGGTTGCCCGGAAAACAGCCTCCGAACGGTCCCATGCTCCGAACCCTTCCGCGCCGATTTTCCATCCCGAATCGCCTATCCTTCTCCCCCTATGGGCAAGACCCGCGAGATCAAGAAGCGCATCAAGGCCGTCGGCAACATCCGGCGCATCACCAAGACGATGCAGATGATCGCCACCGCCAAGTTTTCGGCGGCACAGCAGCGATCGGTCTCCAGCCGCCCCTACACCGACGCCCTCTTCGAGCTCGTCTCCGGCCTTGCCGCCTCCCTCACCGACGTCTCGCACCCCCTGCTCTCCTCTGCCCCAAAGCCGGGCGCCAAGCCGCTGCTCTTGGTTCTGACCTCCGACCGCGGGCTCTGCGGCCCGTACAACGGCAGCATCCTCCGCACCGGCATGCACTTCGTCCGCGAGGAGCCCTCGCGCCGCGGTGGATTTATCGAGCTCGTCGGCAAGAAGGGCGCCGGCTTCCTCAAGTACAACAAGATCCCCATCACGCAGCACCACACGCAGTTCGGCGACAAGCCCACCTACGACAAGGTCGAGGACCTCGCCCAGAACTACATCGAACGCTTTGTTTCGGGCGAGGTTTCGAGCGTGCACGTGATCTACATGAAGTTCATCTCCGCCGGCAAGCAGGTGCCGACCGTCATGCAACTGCTGCCCTTCAAGGCCGAGGCAATGGAGAAGCACGAGCCCGGCAAGATCGAGAAGCCCGAGGGCAAGCTCAGCATCCAGTACGAGTTCAGCCCCTCCGCGGAGGAGTTGCTTGGCGAACTGCTCCCCTCCGCCGTCAAGGCGGTGCTCTTCCAGGCTTTCAACGACGCGATCGTCAGCGAGCAGGTGGCCCGCATGATCGCCATGAAGGCCGCGACCGACAACGCCGGCAAGATGGGCAAACGCCTCACCCGCGTTTACAACCGCGCCCGCCAGTCGCAGATCACCACCGAACTCACCGAGATCGTCGCCGGCGCCGCCGCCCTCGGATAGAGCGTCCCGCGTGAGCGGGAGATGGACCCGCTGCGGTTATCGCCGGGCGATCATTCCGTCCGCAACACCCCATCGCGCTCGCTGATTTCTCCGCGCGCGAGCATCTGTCGCACGCCCTCGTACGCAGCGGCGCAAACCGCGGTCGCGAGATTCAGCCCGCGCTCGCCCCCCACCATCGGAAAGCGCAGTCGCCGTTCGGGCGAAAATCCGACCATCACCGATTCGGGCAGGCCCGCTGTTTCCTTCCCGAAAACCAGCCAATCGCCGCGACGAAATTCCGCATCAAAGACGCTCCGTCCGGCGTGCGCCGAAAAGAGCCACACTCGTTCGGGCTTCTCCGTCCCCATGAATTCCTGCCACGACCGATGCTGCTTCACGCCCAGGCGCGGCCAATAGTCCAGCCCCGCGCGCCGGCACGCCTTTTCGCTGGTGTCAAAGCCCAGCGGCTCGATCAGGTGCAGCGAGCAGCCCAGCACGATCGCCGTCCGCCCGATGTTGCCCGTGTTGTTGGGAATCTCCGGCTCGTGCAGGACAATGTTCAAGAGCGGACCGCACGCCGGGTTCATCACTTCCCGGGCGGCGGTGTCCCGCCCGCCGGGGCCGCGCCCGAGTCGTCCTTCTTGATCGATTTCATGTAATCGGCCTCGACCTTCCGCCGGGCCTGGATGCCGGGGTCCACCTCGAGCACGCGGTCGAGCGCGCCCTGCGCCTCCGGCGAGCCCACGAAGCCCCACCATCGTGTCATTCCATCGGAAGAAACCACCGTCACGAACGGCAGCGGGATTTCGCCCCGGGGCGTCACCGACTTCAGCACCGAGCCGGGCAGGTCAACCACGAATGAATGGTCGTACTTCCGGGCCTCCTGAAACTCCTTGATCTTCAGGACCGCCTTGTCCGGGGTCAGCGTCTTCTTCGCCCGCTCTTCCTCGGTCATGTGGTCGGATGTCTGAGTGCCGAACACCTGAAGCTCGGTGAGCACTCCGACGACTACCAAGTCTCTCGCGTGCTGACGCTGCAGGATATCGGCCATTTTCTGCATCTGCTCGTACGTGGCCGGCAGATTGGGATTCCAGAAATAGAGCAGCATTGCCCGCCCCGCCAGCGCCGGCTGGGACGGCGCCCAGTTTGTGCTCGGCAAGGTGATCTTCTTCGGCTCGGCCTGCTCGCTCCCCTGGCGTTCCTGGGGCATCGCCGGCCACTTCGCATCCTTGTAGGCCTGCTCGCTCGGCTGCGGAAACGGCAGTTCCGGGATATTGCGCAGAATGTCGTTCTGGCTGTTCAGAGCCGCGGTCTTGGCCTCCTGCATCTTCTTCGTCTTCAGCGCTTCGGCCTCGCGCTGGTTGATCGACGCCGCGTCCTCGCGCTTCTCGCCGATAAGAAACTTCACCGATTCATCCACCGATTCGTTCGCGATGTCCGCGAAGCGGAGCTGCCCCGCCCGATCGACCATGTAGAAATTCGGGTCCTGCGAACTCAAGAGCGCCTTGCGCAGTTCGCCCTTCTCGTCCACCGAGAGCAGCATCGTCGCCCCGGCAGGAGCTTCCGGCTTGGCCGCGTCCTTCCAGCCCTCCGGGTTGTGCGCCGCGATCACAACCAGACCGTCCTTGCTGTACGTCTCCGCCATCTTCCGCGCGATGGAAAGGGCGCGAGCCGCCGGTCGGTACCAATCCGAATACGTCACGATCAGCACGACCTTTCCGTCCAGCGATTGCGCCGTGGGCGCCGGCCCGTTCTTCCAGTCGCTCAGCTTGGACAGCAGCGTCCAATCAAACGGCTTGCGCTCCATCGCGGTCAGCTTTGTGCGCCTCTCCCCGGCTCCCTTCCGGAGCGGGTCGTACTCGGCCAGGGAAGGCAGCGCGATCCCAGCGCAGACTGCAAGAAACGCCAAAGAGCGAATGCCGCGATTTCCAAACATGAAAAAACTCCGGGTAACCCCGATCGAGCGATCGTTACAACCATTATACGGACAGGATTCGTCCCGGTTCGCACCCCGAACGACGTTCCCGCGGACCACACGTACTTCGTTCGTGACTTTGCTCTTCTTTCCCCCGTCACCAACGGGGGAGGTGGCCGAGCGAGTCCGCGAATGAGGCCGGAGGGAGTTCCGAAACCCCCCTTGCGCATCGGTCAAGTGAAATTGGAATCAGTCCCCGCCGCCGGTCATCGAGCTTGGCAGGTCCTTGTCATCCACGCGCCGAATCGATGCCCCAAGCCCCGCCAGCCGATCCTCCATCTTCTCGTACCCGCGATCGAGGTGATAGACGCGGTTGATGATCGTTGTCCCTTCGGCCGCGAGCCCCGCCAGAACCAGCCCGGCGCTCGCCCGCAGATCGCTCGCCATCACGGGCGCACCCACGAGCCGCTTCACCCCGCTCACGATCACCGTCGGACCCTGCCGCATGAGGCGCGCCCCCATGCGCGAAAGTTCGGCCACGTGCATGAATCGCTCGGGAAAAATCCGCTCCGTGATCACGCTGTTCCCGTCCGCCAGCGTCAGCGTCGCCATCATCTGCGCCTGCAGATCCGTCGGAAATCCCGGATGAGGCTGCGTCGTGAATTCGACCGGCTTGAGCGTCCGGGCACTCGTCACCCGCACCGTCGCCCGCAAGAGATCATTTCCCGTCACCGCCAGGTTCACGCCCATCGCGCCCAATTTGTCCTTCACCACCAGCATCGCATCGATCGGGCAGTTCTCGATCGTCAGATCGCCGTTGGTGATAGCCGCCGCGAGCATGAACGTGCCCGCCTCGATCCGGTCCGCCATCACCGTGTAGTCCACGCCCGACAACGCCGGCACGCCCTCGATGATCAGCCGGGGGGACCCGTGCCCGCTGATCTTCGCCCCCATCTTGATCAACATGTTCGCCAGATCCACGATCTCCGGCTCGCACGCCGCCGACTCGATCACCGTCGTCCCCCGCGCCAGCGTCGCGGCACACATCACATTGGCCGTCCCCAGCACCGTCGAGCCGAACTGCCCGCCCAGGAAGATGGTCGCCCCTTGAAGTCCCTTCTTCGGCGCCCGCGCGATGATGTCGCCCCCGTCGAGTGTGATCTCGGCCCCCAGAGCCGCCAGCCCGCGAAGGTGCAAGTCCACCGGCCGATCGCCGATCGCGCACCCGCCCGGCATCGACACCTTCGCATACCCACGCTTGGCCACCATCGGCCCCAGCGTGCTGATGCTCGCCCGCATGGTCCGCACAATTTCGTACCGGGCGTGGCTCTTGGTCGGGTCCTGCGTCTGCAGACGCAGCAGCCCCTGCCCCTCGCCCGTCTGCACACATCCCAGTTCCGCCAGCAGGTTCCGGAGGCTCCGGATGTCGGCGAGGTTCGGCACGTCCCGGAGCGTCACCGGTTCGTCCGTCAACAGCGGCGCACACATCAGCGGCAGAGCCGCGTTCTTGCTTCCATGAACGCGGAGCTTGCCTTCCAGGCGCTTCCCGCCCTCAATCACGAACGTATCCATTCCCGGACCTCCGTGCCGCCGTCAGAGCCGACGCGACGATCGTATATCGGCCCTTGCACGTCCCCCGCTGTGAACTCTCCGGCCCCGCCCTCACCGACCCTCCAAACCCACCGGGAAACCCCCGCGATCCTCCTCATCGCTTGCACTCCCCCGGCCTCAATCGCACCTTTGACCTGCATAGCGAGTCGGCGGCAAATCCGGTGGGCATTCCCATGAGGCCCGCACGCCCGGAGGAGAGAGAGAAACGCCGGCCCGCATGTTTTCTCCGGGTTCCGCCCGGAAAACAACGGACGCCCCCCCACCCGCCATCCAGCGCTCGGCCGCCCGCCCGCCCAGGCCTGATGCCGGGATCGGGTGCGGGGGGTCGCCCGTCCACGCAAGACCGACGCTCATTCGCACACAAGCCGGTCGTACCCCAACACGAAAACTGAGAAATCCGCGTCATCCACGACACCATCCGCGTTCATGTCCGATGCGCATCCGGGCGACATCGTTGGGTCCTCACACACCAGCAGGTTGTACGCAACGACGAATGCCACGAAGTCGGCGTCATCCACGACGTCGTCGCACGTCAGGTCCGCCAGGCAAAGCGTCAGTTGCGCCGGCTCGCTCGTGGTCGAACCGCAGGAGTTCGAAACCACACAGCGAAATCGGCCTGCATGCATGCCTGCAAGCTTCCGCCCGTTCGCCGTGTCCGCGGCGATCGAGAGCGTGGAACTCAAGGCAGAATCGACGACGCCAACGACTCCTCCGATCCACGGTGCCCCCCCATCCCAGGGCGCCGTGGAGCCGCCGGGAAGGTCTGAAAACTGATTCGAGCCCGGCGAGCTCTCTCTCTGCCACTGAAACGCAACCGGTGCCCCGGCCCGGGCCGTAACAACGAAGGACGCGGTTCCGGAGGCGCAAGTCAGGTCCGGCGCTGGCTGCACTTCCACCCAGGGATTGGAGGACGTTGTATTCAGGAGAATCGAAACGGTGTGGCTGACGGAGTTCACGACGGCCAGATCGAACCGTCCGTCACCGTTGAAGTCCGCGATGGCAACCGATCGCGGGTTGGACCCGACGGCGAAGTGGACGGCCGGTTGAAATGTCCCCGCGTTCGGCGCGCCATTCCCGAGCAGAACAGCGACAGTCCCGCTGAAGAAATTCCCCGACGCCAAGTCCGCGATTCCGTCACCGTTGAGATCGCCGATCGCAATGCTCCGAGCGCTGCTGGTAACCGGGTAATTCGTCGCCGCTTGAAACGTCGCATCTCCGTTGCCGATCAACACCGACACGTTGTTGCTGAGCGAATTGGCCACGGCAAGATCCTGCTTGCCGTCGGCGTTCAGATCGCCCACCGCGATCGCGAATGAGCCCACTCCCGCGAACGCGGGAGCACCCGCCGCAAACGTGCCCAGGTTTGGTGCCGCATTGCCCAGCATGATCGAGACGGTGTTGGGCGGGGCGGATGGGTTGTTACCGGCGGAACTCGCAACCGCCAGGTCGACGCGCCCGTCCTTGTTGAAGTCGCCGACGCAGACCGCGCGGGGCGTCGTCGCCACCGGCTGCACCACCGGCGTCTCATACGTGCCGTCCGCCTTTGCCAGCACCGTCCAGAGGTTGTTGTCCAGAAACGTGACATAGCTCAGATCCGGACGCCCATCCGCGTTGAAATCGCCCGCCGCAACCGAAAGCCCGCCCAGTCCGATCGTGCACCGAGTCACCGGCGTGAACATCCCGCCGCCGTTGCCATAGAGAATCAACTGACTCGGAACATTCTGCGACGACACGGCCAGATCGAGCTTGGTGTCACCATCAAAGTCATCAAGGGCCAGCGAGATCGCGCCCGAACCCACGGCGTAGTCAACCGCAGGCTGAAAAGTCCCCGCGTTCGGCGGCCCATTGGCGAGCAGGACGGAGACCTTGCTGCTTGTCACCGCCGCCACCGCAAGATCCGGCCTGCCGTCGCCGTTGAAATCGCCCGCGACCACACATTGCGGCCCCGTCGCGGTGGGATAGACCACATGAGGAGCGAAAGACAGTGGACAGTCGGCACGCGCACCGAATCCCCAAAGAAGCGCCAACAGGCAAAACCCCAGCTCAATAAGCCATCCACCGCGTCCGCGTAATGGACGGTGCCTCGCACGATCAACTCGGTGTGCACCCCCCGGCAATACTCCCACGGCGCCCTCCATTCTGATGGTCGGCGCGATCGCGCGCTCCGCGCCGCCTGCACTCGCAATTCGACGTCCCCCGCCACCGTCGTCTTAGAGCCTACCAGCAGGGTCAAGCCGACGCGGGCGCCTCCGAACCGCAATGTCCAGCCCGGTCGAACCGCCCCGGACAAGCCGGAGAGCAGTTGCCCGGCTCGCCCAGCCTTCTCCCGCTCCTTGCGCAGCAACCGAGTGGACCATCCCCAAAATCAAGCAACCAACATCGCATCCCCGTAGGAATAGAACCGATACTCACGCCCGATCGCCTCTCGATAGAGTTCCAAAAGCGCTGGAACCCCCTCGCCGTCGCCAAGAAACGACCCCACCATCGCCAGGAGCGTGCTCCGCGGCAGGTGAAAATTGGTCATCATCCCGCTCACCCAGCGCCACCGATACCCCGGCGTGATCAGGATCCGAGTCTCTATCGACTCCGGCAACCGCTCGATCTCCCCCCCCCCAATCTTCTCATGTTCGATCGCGTAGCTCTCCAGAGCCCGCGCGCTCGTCGTGCCGACCGCAATGACCCGCCGTCCTTCCGTCCGTGCATGAAGCACGCTGCGAATTGCCTCGCCCGACATCGAGCACCGCTCCGAGTGCATCGGGTGTTCCTCCACCACCTCCGCGTCAATCGGCTTGAACGTCCCCGTTCCCACATGCAGCGTGACGTCTGCCCGCTCCACGCCCACCGCCCTCAATCGCTCGAGCAATTCCGGCGTGAAATGCAGCCCAGCCGTCGGCGCCGCCACCGACCCCGGCTCTTTCGCGTACACGGTCTGATACTGCTCCCGGTCGCTCGCCTCCGGCACCCTCAGATGCGCATGCTGGCGCGCTCTCAGGATGTAGGGCGGCAATGGCGTCCGACCCACCCTCTCCAACTCCTCGCCCGCCACCTCTGAATGCACCCGGACAACCCATCCACCCGTCTCCCTTGCGTGGCGCTCAAGGGCTTCAAGTACGACACCACCCGGCTTCCCAGCAGCATCGTGCAGTAGAATTCTCATACCCGCGCGTATCTGCTTGGCTCTCAGCAGCACCGTCCATCGCTCCTCGCCGGCAACGTGTGAGGACGAAAGGAACAACCCCTCCACCTTCCCCCCCGTGTCCTCCCGCTCGCCCACCAGACGTGCCGGGAGCACCCTGGTCGTGTTGAAGACGAGGAGATCGCCGGCTCGCAGAAACGTCCCCAGATCCCGGACAGCGGCGTGCGCACGAACGCGCCGATCATCCCGTGACACCACCATCAGTCGAGCGGAATCCCGCGGCGTCACCGGTTCCTTGGCGATCCGATCCTCCGGCAGGTCATATTCGAGCTCACTGGTACGCAGCACCCGCGATCGTTGGCCGTCGTTCGGAGCGCTCGCGGGCATCACGCCTTGTTGTCCGAATCCCACAGCCCCTACAGACCCACCTTGCTTCTCGGCACCAATCCCACGCATGACCTCGTGCCGCTGCATGGGCGGGGTCCATTATCGGATCCTCCGGCACAAGCCGCGCCCTTGGCACGGCCGTTGACATGTCTCTCCCGTGCTCCCGCCGGTGTCAAAAGTGGAACAGGGAACGACACTCGTCCCGATCGTCATTCGAAATGACGGCGTGGCGGTGCCGGTCTTGCCGCCGGGTGCGCAGCCCCCGTTCGATATCGTCATCCTTTCGCAGAACGAGTACCTCCGCGCCCTTCTTACAAATGGCTCGCCGCCGACCCCCTTTGACCTGTACCTCGGCAAGAGCAACGCCGAGAGCAGCAAGGTCGCCTCGCGCCTGGCGGCACAGATCGCCTCGATGCCCGAGCCACCCGCGAATGTTCAGGCCGACCGGACCCTTCGGAGCGAGGGAGCCAAGACCTTCAAGGCGGCGCAGATCTTTACCGCATTCCAGCAGGCCAGCCACATCCTCGACAACATGAACAAGACCCCCGAGCAGATCATCCGGGGCCTCGCCCTGGATCTGATCGCGTAGGCCTGTCTAATAGGCCTTCATCGTCCCCGCGCCCGGGTAGAACAGTTTCATCATGCTGGGCCAATCCCAGCCTTTTTCGGCCATTCCCTTGGCGCAGTACTGGCACATCCCTACGCCGTGGCCGAAGCCCTTGCCGTTGATGGTCACCTCGGTCGCGGCGAAGTGCATCTCGAGGTCGCCGCTGCTCACGCGGGTATCGCGCGTCAGGTCCGGCAGGCCGGAGACGGTGCAATTGCACGCGTTCCGAAGTTCCTCGGCCTTGATCTTGATGGTCTGCCCGCGGTCGTCGGTCAATCGGTAGTCGATCGGCCTTCCGGTCACGTTTTTGGTCAGCACCTCGCAGTCCGTCAGGCGGCCGATGCCCTTGGCCGGGTGTCCCACGTTCAATCCCCAGGTCCGGATCCGCTTGGACAGTTCCACGTCGTTGCGAGTAACCGTCCACCGATAGCGCCCGGCCGTCTGGCAGAAGTGCTCCCTCTTCTGGGCCTGGAGCGGCTTGGCGAGGTTGAATGCGTTGGCTCCGGCCGTGGGGAAGGTGTCCTTGGCCGAGGCCTGCTCGCCGCCGCAGGTGGACGAGTAATACGTCCGCAGCAGGACGCGGCTTGCCGCCCCGCTCGTCCCCTCCGTCATGACCGTGCCCCGCGTCGCCCGAGTTGCCTCGACGGCCACCGGCAGGCTTGACAGACCCCCGAAGACCTGATCGCTCGTGTTGCTCTCGACGTCGAAGATCTCGCCCGCGTGACGTGATCGTTCCCGCTCGTGCAGGGCGTAGGTGCGTGCCGCTACGGCCTGGCACTCGAACGCCTGCCGGGGCCACGACGTGATCAATTCCCGGCTGATCACCCCCGGCACGTACGTCTCGATCGGCATGATCGCCACCACGTCCACCACACCCCCGTCGCCCGACTTGGAATGGACCATCGCAAAGCCCGGGTGGGTGTCGCCATCGATCACCAGGGCGTCCCCCGGCCTGAAGGCGTCGCTCGACTTGCGTTCCGCCTCGGTCATCTCCCGGGGGAGCACCTCGACATCGGTGCCGGGGGCAAATTCCTTCTGCTTCCCCGTTCCGTCGGTCATGACCATCCCGTTGACCGTCCCGCGGAACGTGAGCGGTCCCGTGAGCGACTCCGCCCGCACGACGGTCGTCGGACGCACCACCATCCGGGTCGGGCCTGAAATCTGGGTCTGAAGGACGTTCTTGCGCACCCGGACCCGGATATCCGGCTCCTCCCGGAACGCCACGGGCTTGCCCTTGGGCTTGGAATCGAAAGACGAGCAGCCACCCAGGCCGACCGATGCCAGCACCGCCGCGGCAAGAAGGCCGACGCGGCAAACACACGCAAACCAATGGCGGGGCATACCTGAACTCCCGGAAAGAGATCCGTACCAGCGCCGTCTTGTGACTTCCACGCCGCACGCGTGCGGCCACCGGTTACGATCTCCGCGCATGTACAGAATCGTTCCGATGACCCGCAAAACTCGCAAAGTCGCTGTCACTTTCGGCGCGGGCCTCCTCACGCTTGCCTGCACGGCCTGCGGCTCGGGCGTCTTTGTCCCAAGCAAGTCGCCCAATGCCTGGGCCGGGCCTCCGGTCTGGGTCGAATCCACACCCCAATGGACGGTTGTCGCCGAGCCCCCCATAGGCGGCTGGCGCATCAGCCTCGACCAGATCATGGAGCAACGGGGCCGCACCGAGGTCTTTCTGACCCTCCGGCCCCCGAACCCGAGTTTTATCGTCTCCCCCTCGCCGGTCCAGCAGCGGGTCGCGACACCGATCCGGCAGAACGTCCCGCTCTGGGTGTATGCACGCCAGCAGAACTGGGCCGGAAAGCCATCTTCGGGACCATTCTCACTCGCGGCCAAGAGCGAAGACGCCAAAGCCCCACCGGCCGAGGCAGTCACGCCCGCCGAGGTCGAGAAGACCCTCGAAAAATAGAACTTCGAAGGAGGCCCGCGTTGGCGAACATCATCGTCGTCGGCCCGCACCCCGACGATCAGGAACTCGGCATGGGGGGCACGATCGCGAAACTCGCGTCGCAGGGGCACAGCATCCTCATCGTGGACATGACCGACGGCTGCCCCACCCCTTTCGGCGACCGCCCGACCCGTCTTGCGGAGGCCCAGGCCGCGCTCGCGGCACTCCAGCCCCCTGCCGGCAAGACCCCGATCCGGCGCGTCTTGCTCGACCTGCCCAACCGGCGCGTGGTCCATTCGATCGAAGCCCGGCACCTGGTCGCCGGACAGATCCGGGCACATCAGGCCTCGATCGTCTTCTGCCCGCACCCGCTCGATGCCCATCCCGACCACATCGCCACCACCCGGATCGTCGAGGACGCCCGATTTGATGCCAAACTGACCCGCCAGCCCATGCCCGGCGATCAGAACGCCCCGCCCCTTTACCCCAAGTGGCTCATTCACTACTACTGCACGCACTTGCGGCGTGTGCCGGACCCCACGTTCTTGATTGATACGAGTGGATTCGACCAGCAAAGGCGGAACGCGGTGGCGGCGTATCGCAGCCAGTTTGAAATGAACCCGGCTTCGAAGGACGTGCCCGCACGGTTGGATGCCGCGGCGTCGTACTTCGGCAGTCGCATCGGAACGGCGACCGCCGAGCCGTTTTCCACGCCCGAGCCGCTCGGTCTCACGGGGCTCGCCGATCTCGCGCTCTAGCCGCGAAATTCCAACTCCGCGCTTGCGTGATTGCCCGTCCCGTGCTTTGATCCTCGCGTGAATCTCACTGCGGAGCTTCTGGCTCCGGACATCGCGGCACTCATCAAGGAGGGGGCGTACTCCGAAGTTCGCAGTGCGCTGCACGGGCTGCCTCCGGCCGACGTTGCCGACATTCTGGCCAGCCTTGAGCCTGCGGATGCGGCGATTGGATTTCGTTTCATGCCGCGCGATGCGGCGGCGGACGCCTTTGCGTATCTCGCGCCCGAAGTTCAGGAAAGGCTGATCAGCGAATTGGGGGCTGAGGGCTCGGTGCGGGTGATCGAGGCCATGAGCGCCGACGACCGCGTCCGGCTGCTGGATGAATTGCCCGAGGCGGTCGCCGAGCGTGTTGTCGCGAGTCTTTCGCCGCAGACACGCGCCACGACGCAGGCGATCCTCGGCTATCCGCCGCGCACCGTCGGGCGTCTGATGACGCCCGACTACCTGAAGGTGAAGCCGGACTGGACGGTGGCTCAGGCGCTCGACCACATCCGCCGTCACGGGCGCGATGCCGAGACGATCAATGTTGTGTATGTCGTGGACGACACGGGCAAACTGATTGACGATCTGCGCCTTCGCCAGATCTTCCTTGCCGACCCCGCCGCGAAGATCGAAGACCTGATGAACCGCAACTTCGTGACTCTGCGGGCCGACCAGCCGCAGGAAGAAGCGGTGCAGTTGATGGCCCGCTATGACCGGACGGCGCTGCCCGTGGTCGACAGCCGCGGCAACCTGATCGGCATCGTCACCGCCGACGACGTGGCCGACGTGGCCCAGCAGGAAGCCACCGAAGACTTCCAGAAGATGGGCGGCATGGAAGCCTTAGACGTTCCGTACACGTCGATTGGCATCTGGGGCCTGACCGTCAAGCGCGGCAAGTGGCTCGCCTTGCTCTTTCTCGGCGAGATGCTCACCGCATCGGCGATGACGCATTACGAGGAAGAACTTGACAAGGCGATCGTGCTGACCCTGTTCCTGCCGCTGATCATTTCGAGCGGCGGCAACAGCGGCTCGCAGGCGACGACGCTCATCATCCGCGCGATGGCGCTGGGCGAACTGAAACTCAAGGACTGGTGGTGGGCGTTCCGTCGCGAACTGACCTGCGGCCTGCTGCTGGGCCTTTTCCTCGGCGTCATCGGCTTTGGGCGCATCATGCTCTGGCGCACGCTCAGGTGGGACTCGGGCAAGTACACCGACCACTACTTTCTGGTTTCGGTCACGGTCTTTTTCGCGCTGATCGGCGTGGTGCTCTGGGGCTCGCTCATGGGGAGCATGCTGCCGTTCATTCTTCGGCGCATCAAGCTCGACCCGGCAACGATCTCGGCGCCGCTGGTTGCGACGCTGGTGGATGTGACGGGGCTGGTGATCTACTTCACGACGGCGAGTATTGTGCTGCGGGGGACGCTGTTGTGACGTAGGGGGTTCGCGAAGTGGCAGGACGAGCCACCGGCCTGCAGTGCGGGATATGCGAACGAATATGTGGAAGCTGCTGGCACTCGCGGGTGCGGTCTGCAGATTTGGATTGTCGAAAGGCACCAAGCAAGAAGCCGAAACGTGATTCCGATCTACACGCGTGAAGGGTTCCCTGAGATTTGCTTTCGCTGCCGCTATCCGTGTGCACCGAATTGCGTTCAATGCCCGGAGTGCGGTTCGTCCGTGTCGTTTCGAGGCCGACCAGCGGTCCGAGCGCTGGTGCGTGCGGCAATCCGGATTCAAGATACTCTGGCGCTGCTCGTCTTGCTCTTGATGCTGTTCTTCCTGCCGTGCGTGGTGTACGAAACGTACGGTTTCTACTGGTTTTGGGACATCATCAGCAGAAACTGCTGCTCTATCTCCGCGAGTCCAAGCCCATTCCCGACGCATGGCTGGTGGCCTCCGTCCTCTATTGGAGTTCGTTTGCTCCCCTCTTGACCGGACTCGTTCTTGCGAGGAGAGTCGGCCGAATGCTCTGCTACGGCGGCGCGTTCCTGATGACTCTGTCGGCGTGGACGGTTCTCGCTTGGCACAGCTACTACCCCGCTTTCGACACGATTCCCTGGATCGTTTTCGCGGCCGTCGCGGCACTTCTTGCAATCATGTTTGCGGGATACATGCTCATCTTGTGGAAATTCGGGCGAGCGGCGTGGTCCAAGTAACCCCCGTGGATGCCTCCTTCTACTTGATGCCAACTCTGTGCATCTGTTCGGCGCGTAATCTGTGCCGCTGACCTTGCCTTCAGTTCAGTACTTCGGCGGACGGGCGAAAAACACACTGACCTCCGGAGGAACCGGAGGTCAGTGGCACATGCAGTGGAATCTTCTTTATGGCGTCGCTTACGCCGCCGCCGGCTGCGCTCCGCCCAAACCGCGCACCGATGCCGCGCGGCGCTTGAACGCCGGCTCGCCGGTCTCGGCGGTGACGA
This sequence comes from Phycisphaerales bacterium, assembly GCA_044221315.1. Taxonomy (GTDB): domain Bacteria; phylum Planctomycetota; class Phycisphaerae; order Phycisphaerales; family UBA1924; genus JAFEBO01. The sequence continues at coordinate 83,500 of JBGAPK010000011.1, forward strand.
AGCTCTCGCCAAAGCGGAAGAGACGGAAGCTGTTGGCGAGGACGAAGATGTCGCCCAGGAAGTGGTAGAGGCCGGCCAGGGGCAGGCCGAACTCGCCGGCCTTGTTGAAGTTGCCGGTGGCCGCGAGCACGAGGCCGACGATCGCGATGATCACCGATGCCGCGATGTTCTGGGCGATGATGGAGCGGGTGCGGCGGGAGAGTTCCATCAGGAACGGCACGCGGGAGAGATCGTCGTTCATGAGGGCGACGCCGGCTGAGTTGGCGGCGATATCCGAGCCCGTGAGGCCCATGGCGACGCCCACGTCCGCCTCGGCCAGCGAAGGGCCGTCGTTGATGCCGTCGCCGACCATCATGATGCGGTAGCCGAGTTTCTTGAGGCCGCGGATCTGCTCGTGCTTTTCTTCGGGCAGGCACTCGGCCTCGATCATGTCGACGCCCACCTGCTGGCCGACGCGTGTCGCCACGCTCAGACGGTCGCCCGTGAACATCGCCACGTGCTTGACGCCGGCGTCACGCAACTGCTGGATCACCTGGCGGCAGTTGGACCGCACGGTATCTTCAAGGCCGACGGCGCCGAGGTATCGCCCGTCGCGCATCACGTGCACGCCGGTCATCCCCTCGATCCGCGTTTCGACTTCTTCCATCTCGCGGGCGATGCCCGGGTTGCCCTCGCGGAGCCAGCTGCCCCGCCCGACGCGGATCTCGCCCATGGATGTGCGGGCGATCACGCCGCGGCCGTGCGATTCTTCATGATTCTGCGAACCGTCGATCTCGACACGTGCGGCCTTGGCCGTCGCGAGGATCGAGAGGGCGAGCGGGTGGTTGGAGTGCTGTTCGCCGTTCGCCGCGGCACGAAGGAGTTCTGCTCCGTCCACGCCGTTGGCGGGAGCGAGCTTGGTGACCTGGAACTTGCCGGTGGTAATGGTGCCGGTCTTGTCGAGGATGACGGCGGTGATGTCGGCCGAGGCCTCTAGGTAGTTGGGCTGCTTAACCATGATGCCCAGGCGTGCGGCGGCGGCAAAGGCCGCGAGCATGGCGCTCGGGCTGGCGAGCAGGATGGCCGAGGGGCAGGCCACGACGAGGACGACGACCGCCGTCTTCATCGCGTTCTTCTGGAGCGTCGGGTCTTCGGACTGGCTCAGGAAGAACCAGACGATGAACGCGACCGAGAGGACAACGGGCACGAAGAAGCCCGCGACCTGTTCGATGAGCAACTGGCGGGGCGTGCGGCTGCGCTCGGCCTGCCGGATCAACTGCGTCACTTTGCCGATGGTGGTCTCGGCGCCGATCTGCGTGACTTCGATATCGATGCCGCCGGTGAGATTGCTTGTGCCGGCGTAGACCAATTGCCCCGTCTCTACTTCGACCGGGGCGGCTTCGCCGGTGAGGGAAGCCTGATTAATCGTCGTGCGACCGACGACCACGCGGCCGTCCACTGGGAGGTTTTCGCCGGGGCGGACACGCACGATCGAGCCGACGCGGACCTGGCCGAGGGGCACTTCACGCTCCGAGCCACCTTCGACAAGTCGGGCAACATCGGGCGTCAACTGCACCAGTTCGGCGATCGCCCTTTGGGCGCCGGTGGCGCTGCGACGGACGAACTGACCGAAGATGACGAGGATGAAGGCGAGCCAGCCGGCCATTTCGTATTCGCCGATGGCGATGGCCGCGATGATGGCGATCGCCGCGAGAGACGAACTGGAAAGTTTGGCCGCCCGGACTTCCTTGGCCGCGGCCCACAGCAGGGGCAGGGCAAGCAGCACCGCGCCCAGCATCGCCGGGATCTGCACGATTTCCGGGTTGCCAAGCCCCAGGGCCCGGGCCAGCGTGGTCACGAAGACCAGAACGCCGCCGGAGAGGCAGAGCTTGATGTAGCGTTCGATCTCGATCTCGTGGTGCGAGCAACACGCCAGATCGTCCGACTCGTCGTCGTGAACGTGCATGGCGTGGGCAGGGTCGTCGTGGGAGTGGTTGTGGGCGGCCATAGAAAGATTGATCCGCGTTGAGGAGGTGAGGGGGTCGGCAGAAGTTCTTCGCTGAAATCGGCCCCCGGCGGGCCTTCCGGCCCGAGCAGAAAGCCCGAACCACCGGAAACACGTTCCGGCAGGCCAACAATACGTCTGCTTTTCCCATCCGGTTCGGGTGTGGGCAGGCAGGGGATTGGTATCAAATACCAAACGCCCCGTTCTGTGGCTTGGGTAGGCTTCTTCCCGTGCAACGACAGCCCGACAACCCCTCCCTGCCGTCGGTGGCGATCCTGGGCCTCGGCCAGATGGGCTTGGTTTGCGCCGGCGTCTTGGCCGGAGGAGGCGAGATCGGCGCCCCAACCGTGCCCTCCGGCGTTCTGCAGCGACCCGTGAATGTCCGGATCTGGGGTCGCAACCCCTCGGAGAGCGCTCAGCTCGCGCAGACCCGGCACACCCCCCGCCTTTCGCAGTTCACCCTTCCCACCAATGTCCGCGTTTGCCTGAACCTTGCCGATGCCCTGCGGGGGGCGCAGTTTGTCGTGATCGCCGTTCCCGTGCAGTTCATGCGCGTCGCGCTCGAGCAGGCCGCCCCGCTGCTGCCGGACAATGCGGGCATCATCTCCGTTGCGAAGGGGATCGAAGAGGGCACGCTGCTTCGTCCGTCGGAGATCATCGCCGACGTGCTTAGAAAATCGGGCCGCGACAATCCCGATCGGCGCCCGCGCCCGATCGGATGTCTCTCGGGCCCCACGATCGCGGCCGAACTGTCCCGCTGCCTTCCGGCGGCGATGGTGGCGGCGAGCGATGACCCGCTCTTCGCACGCCAGATTCAGGCGCTCTTTACCACTTCGTGGCTCCGTGTCTACACGAGCAGCGATCTCCTGGGCATCGAACTTGCCGGCGCCGTGAAGAATGTCATCGCGATCGCGGCGGGCGTGCTCGACGGGCTCAAGGCCGGTAACAACGCCAAGAGCGCTCTGCTTGCCCGGGGCATGGCAGAGATCGCCAGGCTCGGTGCCGCCATGGGAGCCTCGACCCAGACGTTCTCTGGTATCGCCGGAATGGGAGACCTCGCCACCAGTTGCTTCAGCCCAGAGGGACGCAACCGATCCTGCGGGGAGGCTATCGGGCGAGGGGCCGATGTGGAGCAGTACCTTGCCGACTCCCCATATGTAGTGGAGGGTGTTTACACCACCCGGGCGGTGTTGCATCTGGCGGAGAAATACCGCGTGGATGTCCCTATTACGAGGGCCGTCCATGCCGTGCTCTTTGAGAAGATTGACCCTCTGACGGCTATTGGGTCGCTCATGACACGGGCGGCACGACCAGAACGGGACGACGAACCGCACCGCGATCTGTTCGCACGGTAAGTCCTTTGGTGCGAACACGTTCCTAGCGCATTAATCCTGTAAAAAGCCGGGAACTGGCGACTTAAGCCCTTGACGCCGCTCCGCGTTATCGGGAAACTAGCTGAGGCGCCGGCGCGGGCCGGTCGAGAAGGGCGCGGGTCGTTTCCAGACTGACCAACCAGCGCTCGGGAGAGAGGCGGGGCATCGCGCTTCGCCTGCCGGTTCGGACTTTCGCAATCGATTCATTTCGATTGCGCCGTTGGTGTTTCGGCGTGGGAGCGAGGATGGCGGGCCAGAGCAGTTCCATCGTGGTTGATACGTGATTTGTCTTCGGGCGGGATGTTCCCGACCCGGTTGCGCAACGCCCCGCCGATCGGCCGCCGATCGCAACGGGGCTCTTGGATTGAGGAGATAGGACATGAAGGGCATTTCCAAATTTGTCGTGGCGGCAATCGCCGTGATCGCGGGCGCTGCATCGTCTCTTGCCGCTGTGCCGGTGCAGGGAATCACCAACCGGGAGATCAAGTGCGGGAACAACCTCCTCGCCACGATCAACTTCGACAAGCCGACGCTGTACGCCAACGGCGCGACGGGCGGCATCACCGTGAACGGCAACGCCACCAAGACCAATTGCTTCGCCGGCGAGATGCGCTGGGTCCAGATGATCAAGACCAATCAGCCGCTCAACACCAACACCCCCGCCGGCACTCCCTACTTCGATCCGGGCGAACTCGACCCCAAGGGCAACGACTTCCCCTTCTACTGGAACGAGAATCTCAAAGGCCGCGACGGCAATAACTACCCCGGCCTGTGGGTGCAGAACCAGTTCTCGAACGGCGGCAATACGCTCGGCTTCTCCGACCAGCCGAAGCGCACCTGGACCGGCGGCGCGATCGACTGGCAGGCCGAGCTCAGCCTTGTCTGCTGGAACACGACCACCAATGTGCTGGGCGTGCTGTGGACCGGCACCTACGGCTTCAACATCACCGCCGGCGGCTTGCTCACGATCAACGGAATCACGGAGATGGCCGTGGGAGGCACCTACCTCACCCAGGGCGCGATCGACCAGCGCTTCGGCGACGTTTACACGATCAGCAAGGACTGCGCCGACTGCTGCGACTGCCCGGTTCCCACACCCGGAGCTTTCGCCACCCTCGCGTTTGCGGGCGTCTTCGCCTCGCGCCGGCGTCGGGCCGCCTGATCGCTGTTCCTCAGGTTCAACCTTTCGCGGGCGCGGCCCTCCGGGTCGCGCCTTGCCTTTTTCCGCCCGGCGCGTTCTTTCTTCCTGCAATCCCCGCGGCACCGGACAGAGGAGCCCGCATGAAACTCGCACGGTTCGCTCTCGCGCTTTCACTCATCGCCTCGCTCGCGTCGGCCCGCGTGGACACCGTCGAGATTAAAAACAAAGAAATCAAGTGCGACGGCAAGCTGCTGGCGACGATCAACCTGGGCTTTCCGATTAATTACTTCGACATGGACGACAAGGCCAAGGGCGTGTCGGTCAGCGGCGGGGCCGTCGCCACCAACCTGCTCAAGGGCGAACTTCAGTGGATCCAGATCATCAGGACGAACAAGCCCTTCAACACCGCTACCGCCGCGGGCACCCCCTATTTCGATCCCGGCGAGCTTGACCCCAAGGGCAACAACTACCCCTTCTACTGGAATCACGACCTCAAAGGGCGGGACGGCAACGAATACCCGGGGCTCTACTACAAGAACCAGCAGACCGACGGCGGCCTGGGGCTGAAATTTTCCGACACGGCCACACGCAGTTACCTCAATGGAGCCGTCGACTGGCTTGCCGAACTTTCACTCGTCTGTTACGTCGCCCCGAACAAGATCGGCGTGCTCTGGACCGGGACCTACGGCTTCAACATCGACAATGACGGCAAGAATGTCGTCAACGGCTGGAACGAACTCGGCGCTCCCGCCTGGCTCACCCAGGCCTCTCTGAACGCAAGATTCGGGAACAACGCATACACGCTCAGCACCGACTGCATGGACTGCCTGGTTCCGTCCGGAGGATCGCTCGGAGCCTTGGTCGCCGCCGGTCTCTTCGCTGCTCGTCGGCGGCGTTGAACACCTTTGCCGAACCGTGCCGTGGCCGGGGCGTAGTCTTTGAAAAGGGGCAATCGTCATGCCGCATCGGATTCTCTCCGTCTCTGTGCTTGCTCTCGGGGCGGTTTCTCTTGGTGCGTGCGATTCGGCCAACGACGGCGCACAATCCGCCCAACTCTCCCGGACCCCGCAAGCCCCGGCCAAGAATGCCGAACCGGCCATGACAAACCCCAAAGCGATCATCATCGCATGGATTGGACCCAGCGACCGCCCAACGCCCCCGACGGTGCTCTGGTCCGACAAAGCGGCCCGCGATACTGCCGCCGCGTGGATCGCCAAGAAGGGGTCGGCCCCGATCGGCGTCACCGATGTCGAGACCGCCGCCGATGCGCTGGTGTGCGCCTCGAAAGCCGCCGCCGCGGGAAAGGGCTCGAGCTTCTACCTGGAAGTCACAGCCTGGGACGGAGCCGCCCCAATAGCCTCCTCGCGGCTCGACGCCGACGCCTCCAAGGCTTTTCTCTCGGCTGCGGTCACCTGCGTCGGCCCCGCATCTCCCACGGCCGGCTACCTCAAATCGCTCCTGACCATGGTCACCAACGCGTCGAAATAGGCGAAAACAGCGGGTTTTCGACTCAATCCGAACAGACGGCGATCGGCCCCTATCAGAAACCCGCTACTCTATGAAGATGCGCGGCATCCCACGGATTTCTGTCGTTTCTGCCCTTCTCCTCGCGGCCGCCCCAACCCTCGCCTGGGATGCCCCCGGCCATCGGGCCGTCACCCGAATCGCCATCGAAGGCTTCAAGGCCAAGGTCTCCGACTCCGGCGCCGCCTGGATCTCCGAGACCGACTGGTCCATCCGGATCGCGGACATCGCCACCGTGCCCGACCGCTGGCGCAACATCAGGTCGCCCTCGCTCGCGCACCTCAACAACCCGGACCACTATCTCGATCTCGAGGACCTCACCGATCTTGGGTTGTCGATACAGACCATCGAGCCGCTCCGCAACGAGTACGTCGCCCAACTCATGAGGGCCCGCGATTCGCACCCGGGCGTCGGGCGCCAGTCCAACCCCAAGTTCGACTTCGCGCACACCGACATCTACCCCGGATTCCTGCCGCAGGCGATCTGCGAGAACTACGCCAAGCTCCAATCTGACTTCAAGACCCTCCGCACGCTCGAGAAGATCAACGACCCCGCGAGGCGGAACCAGATCGAGGCCCTTCGCATCGCCACCGCCTTCCAGATGGGCTGTCTCTCGCACTTCGTCGCCGACGCCGCCCAGCCCCTGCACACCACGCGCCATCACCACGGCTGGGTCGGCCCCAACCCCGAGGGCTTCACGACCAAGAAGGAAATCCACGCCCAGATCGATGCCGACATTCTGCGGAAGAACAACCTGTTCGAGGATGCCATCCGCGCCCGCGTCGATTTCGCACGACCCGACTACCAGAAACTCGACGGCATGAACCCCTGGCCCGCCGTCGTGGCACACGTGGAGCGCTCGCACGCCCAGGTCGAGCCGTTGTACAAACTCGAAAAGAACGGGGAGCTCTGGAAGGAACCGGGAGCGCTCATGATCGGCGAGCGCCTCGCCGACGGCGCGGGATTCCTTGCGGCCATCTATGTCGCCGCCTGGGAGTCCTCCGCCCCCAGCGACGAGGACATCAATCTCTTCATCAAGTACGACGGCTTCAACAACGCCGCGGCTCCCACGACGCCCACCAAGCCCAAGACCGACGCCCCGAAGTAGGCTCAGGGCCATTCGGGTAGGCTGACGGCATGATCCCCGTCACTCCTCTCGACGCGGCCATCCGCATCGGCTGCGCGCTCGGCCTGGGCGCTGTGATCGGCGCCGAGCGGCAGCTCGGCAATCACCCCGCCGGCTTCCGCACCATGACTCTCATCTCGATCGGCTCGGCCGCGTTTGTGCTCGTGGTGCTCGAGGTCGGCGCGAGCGCCGGCGGCCTCACGGCCGACGCGGAGGCGCAGGCCACCAGCCGCGTCCTTCAGGGCCTCACCACCGGCATCGGTTTTCTCGGCGCGGGCACCATCATCAGCAACGAGAAGAACGTCAAGGGTCTGACCACCGCCGCCACGGTCTGGTGCGTCGCCGCCATCGGCGCTTCTTGCGGGCTGGGCAAGCTTCCGCTCGCGGCCGTCGTGACGGGGGCCGCGCTCGTCACGCTCGTTTTCATGCGCCTCGCCGAGCGCCCTCTGCGGCGTCTCGCCGAATCCCGCCACGATGTGGACGCGCCGCATCACGACACGAACCCGCACCACGGCCCGTCGTAGTCCCCTGCTCTAGAACGGCACCCCGCCCACCGTCTCTTCGCCCTCGTCGGCCCCGACCTCGCGCTCCGGCCCGCCCCCGTCGCGATGGCCGTCGATCGGACCGGTCTTGGGGGCCGGAGCGAAAGCCGAGCGGGGCTGGGGCTCTACGTAGCTCGCTGCTGCCGAGACCGTTGCGTAGCCGGTGCTTGTCGGCGCCTCGGCCCCGCCCCCACCACTCCCGCCCGCGAATTCGGGGGGCGGCTGGTAGTTCCCGCCCGCGTAGTTCCTGAACCGCGTCGTGTTCGGGTCCCACGTCAGACGCACCACTCCCGTCGGGCCGTTTCGCTGCTTGGCGACGATCAGTTCGGCGACGCCCACTTTGTCCGGATTGTCCAGTTTCCAATCCTCGTCCTGCACGTGGTAGTAGTCCTCGCGGTGCAGGAGCACGATCACGTCGGCATCCTGCTCGATCGAGCCCGATTCACGCAGGTCGCTCATGCGGGGCTTGTTGCCTTCCCGCTGCTCGCTGGCGCGGTTGAGCTGCGAGAGGCAGATGACCGGCACGTTCAGTTCGCGGGCCAGGGCCTTGATATTGCGGCTGATCGCCGAGACTTCCACCTGCCGGCTCTCGCGAGCGGCGCCGGGCGCCGTGAGCAACTGAAGGTAGTCGATCATGATCGCCTTGACGCCCTGCTGGGCCACCAGGCGGCGAGCCCGCGCGCGAAGCGCCAGCACGGTCAGGTTCGGGGTGTCATCCACGAAGAGCGGAGCCTTCGCGAGCTTGTCGCAGGCCGAGAGCAGGTCGCGGTATTGGCGGTCGTTCAATTTGTGGCCGCCGCGCAGGTGCTGCGACGGAATCCCCGAGCAGGCGGAGATCAACCGCTGCGTCACAGCGCTCTTGGACATTTCCAGGCTGAAGAGCGCGACGGGCGTCGCAACCGGCGCCTGGTTTCCGTGACCGGCGCCGAGGGCCATCTGCTCGGCAATATTGAGCGCGAGCGCGGTTTTTCCCATGCTCGGCCGCGCCGCGACGATGATCAATTCGCCCGGCTGCATGCCGCGGAGAAGATCGTCGAGATCCAGATACCCGGTCGCGACGCCGCTGATGCCCTTGCCTTCCTGGTTCTCGATCCGGTCGATCTCGATCTGCAGGAGGTCTTTGAGCAATTGCGGGTCGGCGAGTTCCTGCTGCTGGGCGATCTCGAAGACCGACATCTCGGCCTTGTCGAGAACCTCGCGTGCGCCGTCGGGACCCAGCTCTCCCGTGTGGTACGCGTCGTAGAGCATCGTCCCCGCGGCGTCGATCAACTTTCGCAGCTTCGCCTTCTCCGCCACGATCCGCGCGTAGTGCGGCGCGTTCACCGCGCTCGGAACGCTCTCCGCCAACTTGACGAGGTAGTCCGCGCCGCCCACCTGCTCGAGCAGCCCTTTGTCCTTGATCGCCTCGACGATCTGCACCAGGTCGCCCGAGTTGAAACGGTCGTAGACCTCTACGACGCACTTGTAGATCGACGAGTGCGCCTCGCTGTAGAACTCCTCGGGCTTACGGACGATCGCCAGCACGTCGCTCAGCATCTTCGGGTCGAGCAGGATGCAGCCGAGCAGGCTCATCTCCGCCTCGAGCGAGTGCGGCGGCAAGCGATCAAACAGCTTCTCCGTCGAGACCGGCGGCCGCTTCTCGCGCCAAGGCCTCCCCCCACCCGCTCCCGCACCCCCCACCCCCTCTTGTCCTCCGAAGCTGCTCATGGCCCCACCGTAGCCCGCCGACGCGCACGCCCGTGCCAAGCGACAAATGGTCCCCAGCAATGTGTAAAAGTCTTGACCGGACGCTTGCCCGCTAGAGTTGCCAAATGCCCGAGCCGCTTGATATCTCTGCCGCGTTCTCCCCGCATAACACGCTTCCGGACTCTCTCCCTTCCGACCCCTGGCCGCTCTTCAAGAGCTGGTTCGACGAAGCCGAGGCGGCCAAGCTCTCGCCCAACCCCAACGCCTTCACCCTCGCCTGCCTCGACGAAGCCGGTCAGATCACCGCCCGCATCGTCCTCTGCAAGAAAATCCTGCCCCACGGAGCGATCGTGTTTCACACGAATTACCAGAGCCGCAAGGGCAAAGGCCTGACCGCCCACCCGCGTGCCGCGGCGGTCTTTCACTGGGACGGCCTTGAGAAGCAGGTCCGCATCGAGGGGCCGGTCGTCAAGAGCCCGGCCGAAGAGAGCGACGCCTACTTCAAGACCCGCGGCTGGGAGAACCGCCTGGGCTCCTGGGCCAGCGACCAGAGCCAGCCCATCGAATCCCGCGACGCCCTGCTCGCCAAGGTCGGCGAGGCGATGGAGAAACTCAACCTCTCCCTCCTCGACATCATGGACAAAGGCGACGACATCGTCATCCCCCGGCCGCCGCACTGGGGAGGCTGGAGACTCTGGGCTCAGCGCGTTGAGTTGTGGCTCGGAGGCCCGGGCCGCGTACACGACCGAGCGGCTTGGACCCGCACGCTCTCCGCCACGTCTCCCAGCGAATTTGAAGGCGGACCGTGGACCTGCACGCGGCTGCAGCCGTGATTCACTCTGAAATCCAGCGACGATCTCGCAATTCTATTTGCTGCTCTGCAAATCTACCCGCTGACCGTCAACCCAACCACTTTCCGTCCCCGGATGTGCTCGGCCCCGAGTTGTCCGCACGCCCCCATCAGGTCGCGGCCCTTGGTCCGGCGGCGCTTCGCGTAGATTTCCAGTTCAGTCAGCTTCGCCAGGAACCGCTCCACGCTCTCCTCTGTCGGCGCAGGCCAGGGCGAGACGCGCCGCGGGTTGTACGGGATCAGATTCAGCAGCGTCCGCGGCGTGCTCGCGTTCTTCTTTTCGCGGTAGTCGTCGTTGATCGGCGCGAGAAACTCGGCGATCTTGCGGGCATCTTCGTCGGTGTCGTTCATGCCGGGGATCAGCACGTACTCCACGCACAGTTTCCCGCCGCCGTAGACGGGGAAGTCCATGAGCGCCTTCTGAAGGTCTTTCAGCGGCATCCCCCGATTCACCGGCATGATGCGGGAGCGAATCTCATCGTCCGCGGCGTTGAGCGAGATCGCCAGGTTGAGCCGGTGCCAGCCGTCCTTGCGAACCTGCTCGCCGAGTTTCACGATCCCGTCGATCCGCCCCACCGTGGAGATCGTGATCTTCGAGATCGGTATCGACGGCCCGCGATGATCTCGAAGCACATCGATGGCGCCGAGCACGTTGTCGAGGTTGTCCATCGGCTCGCCCATGCCCATGAACACGATGTTGCGGACCGGGCCTTCCAAGCCCTGCGGCGTCACCACCGGCTCGGGAATCTCCGGGTGCTTGAGGAAGTGGGTCGCGGCGTACCACTGCTGGACGATCTCCTCGACCGAGAGCGACCGAATCAGGCCCATCTGCGCGGTTTCACAGAACGTGCAGCCCATCGCGCACCCGACCTGCGAAGAGACGCACAGCGTGTAAGTCCGGATGCGGCGCTTGCCGATCATCGGGATGAGCACGCTCTCCGTGCGCAACTTCTCAATCTGACCGGCCAACCTTGCTTCGGAGGCGGGCACTTCCTGTGTGAACTTGAAGATCTTGCCTTCTGCACCCTCGTCGAGGTTCAGGCTGGAAATCGGCGCCACAACCGGAACCGATCCGATCGACATCGAGGGCCACGCCGCCGCACGCTCGATCGCCTGTCGTGATCGCGGAAAAGTCCCGGGATCAAACGGTTTGCCGCGCCAGAAGAAATCGCGGTACGCGTCAAGCGCGGCAGGGCGCGCAAGCCCGATCCAATCTGCGGCGCGCGCGGCAAACGCCTCCGCGGAATTGCCGAGGGGAGTGCAAAAGGGCGGTCGCTCCGAAGTCCGTGACACCCCCAAGTTTACGACCGTTCACAGGCAGAGCAGGGCGTCATACCCGGCCGCGAACATCGAAAAATCGGCATCGTCCACGAATGTGTCGCGATTCAGATCCGCCGGGCAGCCCGCCGGCATCGCCGGATCCTCGCAGAGCAAAATGTTGTACGCGGCGGCAAAGAGCACGAAGTCCGAATCATCCACGTAGTGATCGCAGTTGATGTCGCCCACGCACTCGAAGACGTGCACCGGATCGGTCGTCCGCGTGCCGCAGGTATTGACCAGCACACAGTCGTACATGCCTTCGTCGAGCGCCGAGATGTTGCCGATGACCAGCGAGCCGGTGGTCACACCCGAAAGCGTCGAGCCGGTGCCGGTCGCACCGTTCGTCAGCGGCACCAGATTCTTCCGCCACTGGAACGAGTTCACGCCGCCGGTCGCGATCGTGAGTGTCTTCGAGGTGTTCCCGTGGCAGATCTGCTGAGGCAGCGGCTGCGTCACGATCACGGGGGGCCCGTCGAACCAGCGCGCCCAGTTGAACTGCGGCACGCCGTTGACCTGGTTGAAGAGCCCAAAGCAGTGCAACTCGCCTCGGTAGACGAGCATGGTGCTGACGTAGTGATTGGACTGGGCGAACTGGATGCCCTGGAGCATGCGGTACCACGATGTGCCGTCGTGCAGCGCGATGTCGTTAGCGTTGATGATCGGGCCGGCGTTGAGGTAGAGCCCGGCGACGGCGAGCTTGCCCTGGTACATCTTGAATGACGTGACGGTCGCAACCGGACCGCCGGAAACCGGGCCGCCGGGGACTACTTCCCAGCTCGTTGCGGTCTTTCGGATGATCCCGCCGACGAGCACGGTGTTGGTCGGGTCGTAGAAGGCGCCGAACATCCAAGGCGTGCCGCTAAAGTCACCGATCGAGCGGACGTACGAGGCGGACCCGTAGGGGAACGATGCTCCGGTCCACGAGGTGCCGTTCCACTTCGCGGCCGACCGCGAGCCGGCGACGCCGGGGATGGCCCCAATTTCTCCGCCCACCCAGAGGTCATCGTCGACTATCTGCAAGTCCAGCGGGCCGGAGATGGGAGTGAATGCGGTGCCGGCGAGCCCGTTCCATTGAGTGCCGTTCCAGCGGGCGATGTAGTTGCTCGGAGCGCCGCCCGCGGTTGTGAACCCGCCAGACATGTACAGTTCGCCCTTGTAGACCTTGAGGGACGGACTGAGCGACAAGAACGAGGCCTGACCCGCGGCCGAGCCGACGGCCTGCCAGTTCGTGCCGTTCCACTTGGCAATGCCTTGGGCCGAGACGCCGTTGAGGCTGGTGAACCAGCCTGCGACGTAGATCTCATTGTTGTAGACGGCGATGGCGTCGCGCGGGTTTCGGAAGATCTGGGTATCGCTGATGACGGTGAACGTCGTGCCGTCCCAGGTGCAGACGCGCCCGTTCGCGATCATCACGATCTTTTCGGGGAGCGGCCCACTGCCGTCGGGGTCCCATGTGGTGGCGGACGTGATCGGGCCGTTGGCGATCGTCGGAACGGTGACCGGCGGCGGATACCACTGGGGCGTGCACTGGGCCCGCGCGAGCATCAGCGAGGAACACACGACAACGCCCGCAACGACAGAACGCATGCTCAGCAACGCAAAGCCTCCGTTGCACCACCGACTTCGGCAGACGCCGAAACGGAAAAGTGCAGCGGAGTCTACTGGCTTGGGCGCGATTGTCTACACGCGCAAATCGGCGAAAAGGCGTGAGCACCATGCCTGTTCGGGCCTTTGGTTGCACATCCTCCGAACATCGACCGTCAATGCCGGGAATTGCGAATCGGTCGCAACCGGTCGGGCCCCCTTTTCACTTGGCGGGCGGCTTGGTCGCTTCATCTTTGCTCACCATGCTGTCGAGCATCGTGCCGATCAGGGCTGTGCCCGCGCCACCCGTTCCCTTCTCGCCGGTCACCATCACCCGTGGCGCAATCTGGATGTTCTTTTCGCCCACGATCTTGAGGATCTCGATCAGCGCCGCGTTGCTCTTTCCGATCTGGTCGGCGATCAGCCGGTAGGCGTCGGACTGGGCGGTCGCTTTGATCTTGGTTGATTCGGCTTCGGCCTTGGCCTCGACGATCTTCTGCTTCTGGGCTTCCTCGGCGATCTTGACGCTGTAGGCCGCGGTCGCGAGCTTCTTTTCTTCCTCGGATTCCTGCGTGACGCGGGCCAGATTCTTCTTCTGCTCCGCTGCTTTCTGCTGCTCCCCGAACGTGACCTGCTCCTGCTTGGCGATCTCGCGGTCGGTCTGCGTCTTGAGCAGCGTTCCCAGCGTTTTCTCGTCGCCCACGTTGCCGATGCGCACGGCCGTGACCGTCACGCCGAAACGCGCCATCTGCTTGGACAGGGCCATCAGCGACTGGCTCTCCTGGTGCGAGCGCTGCTGCACGTAGTCGAGCGCCCGCACGCCCTCGGCGTTGTTGCGAAAGATCGCCCGCACGGCGCTGTTCATGGCGTTGCGGAATCGAGCCCCGTCGTCATCGCCCAATTTCGCCACCACGATCGGCGCGTTCGGCGGCTCGATGACGTATTCGATCCGCACATCAACCGGGAACGTGAAGCCGTCGCTGGTTCTGACTGTTATGGCCCGCTCTTCGAGCAGCGGATCGTGCGTCGACTTGGTGTTCTGCTGATTCATCTGCTGCAACGATTCTCCCGTCTGATTCGGGCCCGCGATGCCCCATGACGCCTCGGTGAACTGCGCGATCATCTGCGTCGTCCACACATCGATCACCGTGAACGCTTCGGTGTTGAGCGGGTATTTGCCCGGCGGCAGCGGCTCGGCCTGGATGCCCATCTCTCCCGACTTGGCCAGCCTCAGCAGTTTGTCGTCCGGAAGATTCGTGCCGTCCTGCCCCGGTTCGAGCGCCCCCGCCACTCCCTTGACCAATTGGGTCGGGGACGTGCCAAAGTTGGCTTTCAGCACCGCGACTTCGCCCTGGAGCACTTCTGTCTGCTTCACGGGCCGGATCTTGTACAGCTGCGTGTTCAGGCGGTACTTGCCCGGCGTCAGGACCGACGTCTGCTTGCCCTTCTTGCCCTTCCCGGTCGTCAGAAAGTACTTGGCGTCGAGCATCTTCTGGAACTCTTCACGCTTGAACTCCGGCGCAAAGAGCTGCCCATCGTTCAGCGGCTCGCCGTCCGACGTTTCGATCAGCCCGACCTCGTCCGCCTTGATTTCCGTCAGTTCCACGTTCGACACGCTGTACACGCCCGGGATAAACCCGAAGTGCCACCCCGGCGCAAGCACCTCCGCCTGCACGCCCATCTCGCCGTTCACGGCGATGATCTTGCCGCCGGTCAATTGCGACCCCATCGCGTTCTTCGAGATGATGCCGACGTCGTTGGATCCGACGTAGCGCACACTCCCACAGAGGATTCCGCAGACCAGCACCAGGAGCGACGCCACCAGCCCCGCCACCTTCATCGGGCCGGGCAACTTTGGAATAGCGGCCAGGATGAGCAGCGAGACCACAAGGCAGATCGAAAAAAGCAGCGTTCCGAACATGGACATCCCCTTCTTTGGCCGGCGCATCGCGGCGCCGCATCCCGCGCGCAGGGCGACAACATCCCCCCGCACGCCGGATTGCTGGGAGTTTACCAAGTCGGGTTTCGCGCTCGTTGCTCAGGTCCCGGCGAAGGCGCCCGCGTATGCATCCCGCAGCGCCCCGAGCGAGGACGCCGGCTGCAGCGCAAAGGACCAGTTCCTGTCGTTCGCGCGCTTCGATTCCGACCGCTTGGCGGCGAGAGCGGCCCCGTCCTGCGTGAATTGCCGCAACAACGCTTCCCTATTCGTCCGCACGCGCCGCAGGAGCGTTTGCATCGCGCTAAATTCCGCGCGGGGGTGTTGACCCAGCCGCCGCTGCTCCGCGATTCTCCGCACCAGGCCCGCCTTTTCCTTCGCCGCGTCGGGATCGCCGAGCAGGGCCGGATCGTGGCGCGCGTGGTGAGCGAGCCAGACGGCCCGTGCAATGTCGGACTCTTCGGGGAGACTCGCTTCCGCCAGGGGCAGTCGCACATCGGCGCTGGCGACGACCATCGGGGCGAGGCCGCCGCCCATTTCCCTCAGGATCGATGCGAGCGGAGCGGGCCAGTCGCGGACCCATGCCTCGGTCGCCCTGTCGTAGATCCCGCCGCCGGTGCCGTGGATGAAGAGCTCGCAGCCTGCGGCACGCATGATGGCGGTCATCAGGAGAGCGCGGGGGGCGATGCTGGCGGGCTCCTTCCTTGACACGTCGTTGAGGAACAGGCGACGGCGGATACCCCCTACCACTTCCCAGAGGGGCAGCTCGCCCTTTGATTCGTCGAGCGGGCGCAGGCCCGCGTCGGGCGCCTCGCGCGATGCGGCGTTGTAGGTGCGGATGAAGTCCTTGCCGCAGGACGCGAGAGAGTCGATGATCCTCCGGAAGAAGTCGGTGCCGGAAATGCGTGATTCGTAGATGAAGTTTGGGGCTTCGCCGACGGGGCTGATCAGGCTTTCCGCCGCCCTGCTCGCCTGCTGGGCCCAGGACTCGGAAGTTGGTCTTGAATCGTTCAACGCGCGGCGTGCCGCGGTGATTCCGTCGCTGATGCATGAAAGCGCGGCGCGTTCGCCGGGTTTGGCCCGCCATTCCATCACATCGGTGGCGGGCATGCCCGCCGCGGTGCGCGCCAGTCCGTCGTCCCGCTCCACGGCGAATGCCCACCAGGATTCCCGCAGGGCCCCGCTGGCGTCGCGAACGGGGATTCTCAGCCCCCTCTTTCCACCCTCGTCCTGATCCACCACCAGCCAGGCGCAGCAGGCGTCCGTCAACCCGCCACGTCTCAGACGGTCGCGCATCGCGAGCGAGGCAAAGTGCTTGGCCAGGATCCCGCAGTGCCAAAGTTCCGCCTGGTGGCCCGAAAGCACCAGCGGTCCGCCGACCGGAAGGCCCATCTGCTCGCGGAAATGGCGCCGGGGGACCGAGACAGGCCCTCCGGAAACCAAAGCACTCCAGGCCGCGGCGGGCGGATCGAATCGAATCTGGACGGGAGGAAAATTCAACACCCTGAGTATCGCACGCCCGGACGGACCGTGCCGGCACCTACTCCACGCACTTGCGACGCTCGGCCGGACGGTCAGAGCCCCGACGCGGCGCGGGCTCGCTCAGGCCGGCGCCGCGCGTTGCGCCCGCGTGTACGTCGTGACGGGATCCGCAGCAGGGTGTCCGTTCACTCGACAACGCGATCTCGCGATGGAGCACTTCCCGGTAGTGTTGCAGGCGGGCCTCTGGATCGCTCAGCGCCTCGCCGAAGGTGCGCGTCGGGTCGTTGTAGATGAGGTCCACGGGGATCTCGCGCACCTTCAGGCCGCACGCAGCGGCACGGGCCCAGAGCTGCATCGGGAAGGCATAGCCGTCCTCGCTGAGTTCGAGCCTGTTCATGGCCGAAACCCGGTGGGCCTTGAATCCGCAGAACGAATCGGTCAGCGTCGCGCCCAGGCGCGCACCGAGTTTGGCGTTGATCTCTCCTGTGATGAGCCGGTTGATCCGGCGTCTATCTCCGGGAACCAGCGCAAGCGTCGCCTCGTCGGAGGGCGCGAGATATCGGCTGCCGCTGATGATGTCGGCATCGCCCTTCGCGATGGCCCTGAAGAACTCGGGCAGGCGTTCGGGCTCGTGCTGCTCGTCGCAATCCATCGTCACGACCCAGTCGTACTTCTCGCTGGCGGCGAACCGGAAGGCGTCGATAAGCGACCGGCCGTAGCCGCGGTTCACACAGTGGCGAATCACGTCAACTGGCAGGCTCGCCAGAATTGAGGCCGATTCGTCCGTCGAACCATCATCGATCACCAGCACGTTGCCGGCGTGCGTCAGGACGCGCTCCAGCACAGCACGGATGTGGCCGGCCTCGTTGAACATCGGGATGGCGACCAGCGTCCTCAACCAACACCTCCCGCAAGGGCTCCACCAGCCATTCGCAGACTCCGGCTCATTGGATGACCGGTTAACCGAATGGGATACGAGCGGCGGGCACGCCGGGATGGCAGAAATGGCACCAAATCGCCTCCGGAGGGAGGGAATGACTGCGCCGAGGCGAGGTACCGATCCGCGCAGAAAGAAAAACCGGCCGCCCGAGGAGGGCGGCCGGTGAGACAACTCGTTCGGACATCGCAAAGGCTTTCACCCTTGCGTCTTGATCGCTATCCGATCAGGACCGGATGCTCAGAAGAGCAGCTGGAACTGAGCGCGGAGGGCGACTTCGCCAGCCTTCGGGCTGCCGAGGACGCCGGCGTTCGTGTTCGGAGCAGCGAGGCTGCTGCCGGGGACGAACTGGCCGGTGGTTCCGTTGCCCTGGAAGTTGATGCCCTGGAGGTTCTGGTCACGGTTCAGACCAATGACGATGTCGCCGCTGATCTTGGCCGTCTGAGACTCTGGGAACATGTAGTAGTTGAGGCCGAAGTCAAGGAAGTTCCAGATGTGCGGGCTGGCCGTGGTGCCGCCGCCGGCGATGCCGCTGTTGGCCCAGATGCCGTCGTAGCGACCG
>JBGAPK010000012.1:0-101284 GCA_044221315.1 Phycisphaerales bacterium
GGGGCTTGGGAGTCAACAAGTGAAGAGATCTATCGGCGCGTTGCTCGGAATGTTCGTCATCGGTTCGATGGCGAACGCCGCGTGGGGTCTGCGCTACCAGGTCCGACTCAACGACGCCGACGCGTGGTCGAATTCCGTCAACCCTGCGCAACCCAACCAAGTCATCAAGTTCCGCGTCGGAGCCTACTTCACAACCAATACGACCGTCACCGTCGCCGATGGCACGGGGCTCGCCGCGGCAATGAACCGATTCACCGGGCAGTTCCAATGGACCGGCATGCTCCCCGGCGACGTCATCCAGAACCCGTGCGTGCTCCAGGTCCCCAACGGAAATGCCGCGCTCACGCAGGTCTCCGGCAACAAGATCGGCGGCACGGGCATCACGAGCTTCGGGTCGCAGCTCTTCCTCGATGCGCTGCCCGATCCCGCGCAAACCTATCGGGAGATCCTGAGGGGGCAGCTTACGTTGGGCAACGCCATCCACAACACGATGACTTTTAAGACCAGCCAGTTCGGCGCCGGCAATACTCCCGGCCTGACGTTCTACACCTACGCCTCATCCGTGAACAAGCAATCGGGCGTGCCCGACGCAAGCAGCGGCTCACGCATCGACGAAGAGGCCACCATTTTTATTCCGTGCCCCAATGCATTCGCCCTCGCCGGATTCGCCGGCCCACTCGCCGCGCGCCGTCGGCGCGATTGAGAAGTACCGCGCGAAAGGCGCCCCGCGCATGATCCATCGAATCTCGGTGCTTCTGGCAATCGCTTGCCTCTCCACCGGCGCGAACGCCGCGTGGGGTCTGCGCTACCAAGTGCGGCTCTGGGGCGGGGACCCCTGGACGAATCAGGTTTTCACCGTTGTCCCGGGCCAAGTCGTTCAATTTCGATTTGGGGCGTATTTCGATCCCGGACTTTCAATCACCGTCGCCGACGGCACCGGAGCTGCTGCGGCCATGAACCGTTTCATGGGCCAGAACCAGTTCACCGGCATGCTCGCGGGCGATGTGATCTCCAGTATCTCACGCACGATCTCCAACGGCAATGCGGCGCTGACCGCGATATCCGGCAACAAGATCGGCGGCACCGGGATCACGATCTTCGGCGACCAGACTTTCTTCGGGGGGCTTCCCAATCCTCCCCAGACATACGTCGAGATCTACACCGGCACGATCACGCTCATGAATGTCGTTCCCCGCACTCTGACCTTCAAGAACAACACGTTCGGCTCGGGCAACTCTCCCGGCCTTTCGTTTTACACGTACGCGTCGTCCAACAACAAACAGTCGGCTGCTCCGGACGCAAGCAATGGTCCGCACACCGATCAGGAAGCGACGATCTACTTCCTGCCGTCGAGTGGGGCGTTCACCCTATTCGGATGGTGGGCCCTGTTGGCAACTCGCCGCCGTCGGCGATGACCTCACGCCGGCCGACTCCCTTTGCACACCCAAAGAAGGCACTGAATCGTGCTTCCGGCTCCGATTTCAGGTCGGGACAGGCCCGTTTTTGACGCGTTTCCCGGTCGGTGACCAACTTGAGCGGGGTATTCGGGTCGTTGCGTGCCCATTGCGGCGGGTACTCCGGCCGTTCACGGATCCATCGCTGGCGCGGTCCTCGGGAATTCCACCCATAAACGGGGGCCGCAGGGTCGTTTTAGACGTTACAGTTACCCAAACAAAGCGCGATTTTCCGGACGTGCCACCCTACAGGCGGCAAAAAGTGCAAAAAAGGCAAGAAAATCACTTCAAGGGTCTTGATGGACCCCGGAGGCATGCGGTACATTTCACTGGTCAGGAACGAACCGCCTGTTCCGTGAGATTTTCTTTAGAGGAGTAGAGAGACATGAAGAATTTCGTTTTGGGCCTTACGGCCATTGCTGGCATCGCGGCTTCGGCTAACGCTGCCTGGGGTTTCAAGTACCAGTTCAGCACCAACGGCGGCGTGAGCTGGGGTTCGAACCGTTCGGTCGATGTTTCGACCGGCGATAAGAACGTCATGTTCCGCGTCGTTGCGTACGCCGATCCGGGCACGATCGTCAACGCGAACAATGGCCCCGGCCAGGCTGTGGCCTTCGCCCGCCTCACCGGCTCCGAGAAGATGAGCAACTGGGGCTCCGCCAGCAACGGCGACGGTCTCGTGGGTCTGATGACCAAGGGTGCTCTCACTCAGGGTGGCACAACCTACCTGTCCAGCTCGCTCTCGTCCGGCAACACGATCCTCGGCGGCACGACCGCGCTCTCGTTCGCCTCGCAGTTGCTGACCTCCAGCGTCCTCGCCGCCTACTGCCCCTCGGCGACTGACATCAATGGCAATCCGACGCCGGGCACGCCCCAGTACGAGTGGGTTGTCCGCACCGGCACGATGAAGGTCGGCCAGCTCGGTGGCACCCGAACGATCACCTTCGAAAACAACCAGCGGACCCAGAGCACTTGGTACCGTGATCTCAACATCAACGGCACGCAGGACGTGAACAGCGCCAAGCCGGAAGGCAGTGCCTCCGACGTCGCCGGTTCACTCGACGTCGTCCCCGCCCCGGGCGCTCTTGCCCTGGTCGGCCTCGGCGGCCTCGTCGCCGGCCGTCGTCGTCGCGCCTGAAAAGGTGTGATCTGACAACGGGATGAGATCCTCACAATCTCACGTAACACCAGTCACGCCCGCTTCAGCGCGGGCGTGATCTTTTTTTGCGACGGAGTCCGCCGTGACGGTCAAAAACGCCTTGTTTTTGCGGGAAAACGACGCGATCTGCCCTCCGCCGCGTGACCGCGTTGCGGCCGCTCAGAACGGCGCCCGGGATCGAAATTCGACCCGAGTTTTCGAGCCGGGCCGCAGAAATCCCAACGCCGCGGCATGCAGCATCAGCCGCTCCGCCGGGATTTTTCCGTACAACACGTCCCCCAGGATCGGATGCCCGAGGCCGAGAAACGCGTGGACGCGGATCTGGTGAGTCCGCCCGGTGAACGGCCGAAACTCAACCCGCGTGCGATCAGTTTCTCTGGCGAGCACGCGGAACGCCGTCCGCGCCGCCCGTCCCTGCTCGTGGTCCACGATCTGGAACGGCCGGTTCTCAACATCGAGCCGCATCGGAAGGTCGATCTCGCCCTCGTCGGGTCGGACGATCCCATCGACCAGCGCGATGTAGGTCTTGTCCGGTATCCGCCGCTCGAACTGGAGCGAGAGTTCCCTCTGTGCTTCTCCGGTGAGCGCCACGACCATCAGCCCCGAGGTATCCATGTCGAGCCGGTGCACGATCAGTTGGCCCGGGGACAGCGAGCCCGAGGCGCCGAGCGGCTCGATAAACGCCCTGTGCACGCGAGTCACAACACAGTCGGCCTTTGCCGGGCCGATCCCCGGCACCGACAGCACGCCGGCGGGCTTGTCCACGACGAGAAAGCCGTCCTCGCGGTGGATCACGCGAATACCGCCGAGGATGTCGTCGATCGGGTCGTTCATGTGAGGATCAGCAGCGAGGGCCGAACCGGAGGGGGAGCGAGAGATTCTTGAGGTGGCCGGGGGGGTGAATAATGGCCCGCTCCGGCGCCTGCCGCCCTCGCAAAGGAACGACTATGAGCCTCCCAGTCGTGCTCGCCCAGTTGACCGTCATCGGGTTCGCCCTCGCCGACCAGCCGGGTTCGGGATCGGCCCCGGCCGGTACGAAGGCGCCGCAGGCACCGCCGGCCCCCGAAGTCGTCGATTGGCAAACGCCCGAGTCGCGACTCTTGGGAGGCTGGTCTCAACTCACATCTCGCAGCCAATTTGTCAAGGCGGGCGAGGCCTACTTCAGCCCCGACGGGCGCCGGATCATCTTTCAGGCTGTACCCGTTCCCCCCGCCGGCGTCGAGCCCGACCAGCACTACTCCATGTACGTCGCCGATCTCGTGCGCGACGACCAGGCCCCCGCGCCGGTCCTGTCCAACATCCGGCGCGTCAGCCCCAAGGGAAGCGCCAACACCTGCGGCTGGTTCCACCCGAAGAACCCGAATCTTGTTCTGTTCGGCTGCACGATCGAGGAACCAAAGGCGCCCAACAAGCCCGGGTTCCAGGTCGGCACGAACAAATACGTCTGGTCGTTCCCCGAGAACATGAAGATCGTGACGCTCGACCTGTCGACGCTCAAGCCGGGGACCGAGCCGAGCCCCACGCCGCTCTTCGAGCGGCCCGGCTACTGCGCCGAGGGAAGCTGGGATCCGACGGGACGCTTCGTCCTGTACGCAAACGTTGATCCGGCAAAGCAGACCGGCGAAAAGCCCGACGCCGACATCTTCGTCTACGACACGGTCACCAAGGCTCAGACTCCTCTCGTGGTTGCGCCGGGATACGACGGAGGCCCGTTCTTCGCTCCCGGCGGCAAGCGGATCATCTATCGCTCCGATCGCGCCGGGACCGACCTGCTCCAGGTCTACGCCTCCGATCTGCGCTACGAGAAGAGTCCCGACGGAACCCAGGTCCCGACCGGCATCGAGCGCGAGCATCAACTGACCGGCAACGAGCATGTGAACTGGGGCCCGTTCTGGAATCCGTCGGGCGAGTTTCTCATCTACGCGACGAGCGAGATGGGGCACAAGAACTACGAGGTCTTCGCGCTTCGTGTGGACGAGGCAGCGCTTTCGGTTGCGGCCAGTGCCGCATCAGATCGCACCGGCCCGGTCGTCACCGGCGCTCCCGGATTCACGCCGGGCAAGACGACGCCGGCCCCGAGTGTTGCGATCCCGGATCTCGCTCGCGCCCGCGTGACCTTTGCTCCCGGGGCGGACGTCCTGCCCGTCTTCAGCGCCGATGGAAAGTGGATGATGTGGACCGCCCAGCGGGGCGATGTTGTGGCCGGAGAAACCAAGCCCTCCAGCCAGTTGTGGATCGCCCGCTGGCTCGGCACCGATCCGTTCGCGGCGCCCTCGCCCGCTCCACAAAGGTAAGGGAAAACACGGCATTTTCGTGGAAGCGATTCTTCGGGAGCGGGCCGCCCGCCCCGAATATCCTGTTGCCATGGAAACGCGCAGCCTCCGCTCGCTCGTCGGGGGACTCCTTGATTACGCCGGGCTGTTTCCGCCCGCAAAGTTGGCGATGCAGCCCGCGGCGGAGGCCTATTTCCGGGCCCTGACCGGATCGCACGAGTGGATTCTCAGCCGCTTCGTCTGCCCCGCCACGCGTCTGGATGAACTCAGCGCCGCGGCTTCGATGCTCATGCCCGGGACGAACGCAACCAGCGGCTATCGCGAGTTCGCCGCCGCCGGGGAGCCCTGGCGCATCTCGGCTCTCGTCGAAAAATCCGAGGATTTGCTGCTCATCGACCAGTTCAACGAGCGCCACGCCCGCGAGGATCAGGGGCTCGCCAATGTTGACGTTGTGGAAATCAAGGTCGAGAACGTCGCGTTCATCGACCCGATGATCGACGCGATCCCCGAAGACATCTTTCCGTTCTTCGAACTGCCGCCGATCGAGAAGTTGCCCGGGGGCGATCCGCGCGGCTTCGCGGCCGCGCTCGCTGGAAACGTCTGCGGCGCCAAGATCCGTACCGGCGGGATTGTTGAGACGGCGTTCCCCTCCGCGTCCCACGTCGCCCAGTTCATGGTCGCCTGCCGCCAGGCCGAGATCCCATTCAAGGCCACCGCCGGCCTGCACCACCCGGTCCGCGCGTCGTACCCAATGACCTATGAGCCCGGTGCACTCCGCTGCACTATGCACGGATTCCTGAACGTTTTCGTCGCCGGCTGCTTCGTCTATAACCGGGGCATCGACGCGACCGCGGCGGAGGACATCCTGCGCGAGGCCGACGCCGCGAGGTTCATCTTCACGGACCAGGGGCTGACGTGGCGGAATCACGTCCTCGAAATCACCGAAATCGCCCTTGCGCGCGAGGCGTTTGCGCTGAGTTTTGGGAGTTGCTCGTTTGATGAGCCGGTGGAAGAACTGAAGAAGCTTGGGTTGCTGTAAGATCGGCGGATGATCCTCACTCCGAACCCCACACACGATCCGTCTCTGAAATCCTGGGTCGAGTCCGCCAACGACCCCAACTCTGATTTCCCGATCCAAAACCTCCCCCTCTGCGTCTTCGAAGCGACGCACGGCGAAGGGCACGAGCGCCACACGCACGCTCACCCCGGCGTGGCCATCGGCGATCAGATTCTCGACATCGGCATGCTCGGAGAGTCCGGGTACATCGAGCGCGAGGGCTCGGAAGAACTCGCCGACGCCCTTGATGCGCCGTACTGGTACGGCTTTGCCGATTCGCCGCGGCTGATCGGCGAGCTCCGCACGCTCCTCCAGCGCTTCCTCCGCGCCGACGCCGGCGGCGGGCAGTCCATTCGCCGGTTGCGGGACAAGGCGCTCCTGACGCAGAGCGAAGCAAAACTCCTCCCCGCGCTCCCGATCATGAACTACACCGATTTCTACGCCTCGATCCACCACGCGACGACGGTGGGGGCCATGTTCCGGCCCGACAATCCGCTGCTGCCCAACTACAAGCACGTCCCGATCGGGTATCACGGGCGTGCTTCGTCGATCGTGATGAGCGGAACTCGCATCACGCGCCCCAAGGGCCAGCAGTCGCCGCCGGATGGCCAGCCCGGCGCCGGACCCACGTTCGGTCCGTGCAAAATGCTCGACTATGAATTGGAAGTGGGCGCCTACATCGCCCGCGGCAACCACCTCGGCGAGCCCGTCCCGATCGGCCTCGCCCACGATCACATCGTCGGCCTCTGCCTCGTGAATGACTGGTCCGCCCGCGACATCCAGAAGTGGGAATACCAGCCCCTCGGCCCGTTCCTTGCCAAGAACTTCGCGACGAGCATCTCACCGTTCATCGTGACGATGGATGCACTCGCCCCGTTTCGACGCGCGGCGATGGAGCGTCCCGCGGGCGATCCCAAGCCGCTGCCGTACCTCTTCGACGACGAAGACCAGAAGTCGGGCGGCTTCGACATCACGCTCGAGGTTTACCTCTTGTCCGAACAGATGGAGGCCAAGGGACTCGAACCGCTGCGCCTCAGCCGCGGCAGTTTCAAGGACATGTACTGGACCTTCGGCCAGATGCTCGCCCATCACACCAGCAACGGCTGCAATCTGATGCCCGGCGACCTCATCGCCAGCGGCACCGTGAGCGGGCCGACGCCGGAGAGCCGCGGGTGTCTGCTGGAGTTGACGTGGGACGGTAACGGGCCGGATGGAAAAACGAAGCCCCGCAAGCCAATCCAACTTCCGACCGGCGAGACGCGGACGTTTTTGAGTGATGGAGATACAGTGATTTTCAGGGGGTTTTGCGAGCGGGAGGGGTTTCGGAGGATTGGGTTTGGGGAGTGCAGAGGAAAGATTCTCGCCTCACGGAGTTGAAGACGATGCACTGGCTTTACCTCACCATCGCCATCCTCTTCGAAGTCGGCTGGGCGCTCGCGATGAAAAAATCCGACGGCCTCTCGAAATTGCCCTGGACGCTCGCCTTCGGGGTGATGTACCTGCTCTCCGCCGCGTTCCTGGCGCTGGCGACCAAGAAGCTCGACGTCGGCCTTGCCTACGCGATGTGGGCCGGCGTCGGCATGGCCATCATCGCCATCTGCGGCATCGTCTTCCTCAAAGAGCCCGCGGGGTTGCTCCGGGTGGCATCGCTTGCGCTGGTGCTGATCGGAGTGGTGGGGCTCAAAATTTCCGCGACGCCGGACACGACGCCAGCCGCACCAATTTCCGGAACGAATTGAAGGCTCGTGCGTCGCTCATTCGTGCGTTGTACGCGGCATTTCGCTTTCCGCAATCTGATTCGCGCTGACCGGCGCCGGTGCAAACAGGAGATCGTGCATCCCAAAGACCCGGCTGATCGCCTCCGCTCCGACCTGCACAAACGTCCCGACGACGCACCCCACAACCACGGTGATCGACCGCTCCACCGCCGAGTGCAGCACCGAGCCGACGCTCATCGCCAGGACGATCACCACAGCGATGCAGGCGATGCGGAGGCCTTCATCGAGCCGGAGGAACTGGCACGCAAAGATGACCACGACGAGCCCGGCCAGCACCTGCCACGGCCCCACGCCGATCACGAGCCCCAGTCCCATCCCGACAACCGCGCCGACGATGTTGGCCACGATCCGCGTCAGCGACGCCGACAGCGACTGCTGCAACCCCGGCTGGAGCGCGATGATCGCCGAGACGATCGCCCACGTCACCGCCAGCGGCTCGGCGAAGAAGTAGCCGAGAAAGAGAATCGCCGACGCGACGACAGCCTGGAAGCTGAACGACGCCGCCAGAAGCAGATTCATCTTCCACGGCCGGGGCCGAGCGACAAGCGTCCGTACCACGAAGGTCCCGACCGAATTCGGTTCGTTCCGGGTCATCAGGCTAGCGCCTCAAGACCTTCGGAGGGCCGCCCGACGTCAATCCAAATCGGCCGAGCAACGCCTGCATCCCTGCCGCATCGTTCTCATCAAATCCGCCAATCGCGAAACTGTCCGCATCCAGGACCCCGAAGCAGACCCCTTTCGCATCCACCAGCGGCACAACCAATTCGCTCTGATCGCGCGGATCGCACGCGACGTAGTTGTCGCCCAGCGTGCGAACGTCATCCACGATGTACGTCGAAGCATCGAGCATGCCGCGCCCGCAGAGGCCGTGCAGCCCGATGGGCGAACAAGCCGGCTTGGGTCGTCGGTCGATGAGGACCATCTGATTTGCGTCGGCCGGATCGCGCTCGTAGAAGCCGATCCACGAGATCTTCTTGCGGCCCGCATCAGGAGCCTCATCGCCGAACGCCGACCACGTCATATCGAGAAACCGGCGCATCGCCTCGGCTTTCGGGTCGGGGGCCTGGCGCGGGTATGCCGCGGCGGCGAGGAGCGGGCTGTAGTCGCGGAGGGGCATGGGGAGAGGGGCAGAGCGGCAGATTCGCAGAGCAGCAGAGAAAGCGGCAAAGCCGCAAATCGGCAAAGCCGCAAACAATACGATGCAATGCCAATCGGCGCTCGGGGGCATCGCTGGCGCGAAGCGAAAACAAAGCAACCGACCCGCTTGGATCGGCTGCTGGTTGAAAACTGAATTTTGAGACCTGTGTCTTACAGCGTCGCGCTGGTGTACGGCAGGAGCGCCATGAACCGGGCACGCTTGACGGCTTGGGCGAGCAGACGCTGCTCCTGGGCCGAGGTGCCGTTGCGCTTGCGGGCGAAGATCTTGCCGTTGGGGGACATCGTGCGGCGAAGGTTCTCGATGTCCTTGTAGTCGACGATGATGTTGCCCTTGGGTGTGTTCTTCGTGATCTTCGGCTTGGGCTGGGGGCCGGAATTGAACTTGGCGAACTTGCTCATGTGGACTCCGTCGTGGGCTTCGGCCCGGGGTCTCGGAAGGTCACTTCCGTCCGGGCGACGTGTGAAAACTGGGGCGGGATAATAGGCGTTTAGGCCCTCGAAGGCGAGGTGGCCGGAGCAGGGCCCACGCCTGCGGGGGAGCCTTGGGGCGCCGAAATACGGGCCCGCCGGTCGAAATCGAGCCATCCGCCACCGAAGATCGCGACGGCCAGTGTCGGGAGCAGAATCAGGCTGTTCTCGCCCACCTTGCACCACGTCAAAACGTCGTGCGGGCACAGCAGTGAAAACTTCCCGAAGCATCCGCACGAGGCCGGCAGATGGCGCACGAGCACCGAGATCACGGCGCCGGTGAAGACGACGATCATCGCGACAAAGAGCCAAGCCGCGGCCCGGGTCCAGATGCCCGCAAGCAGCAGCAGCCCGCAGAAGACCTCGAGCCACGGGAGCGCCGCCGCCGCGAGATGAACCAGGTGATCGGGCAGGATCTTGAAACTGTGAATCGACATCGCGAACTTCTGCGGCCCGGATTCGGGGGCGAAAAGCTTCTGGTACGCAGCGAAAAGGAACAGCACCGCGATCGCGACGCGGCAGAGCATCAGGATGAAGTCCCGCAGCGCGTTCATGGCTTGGGTTTCTCGATCGGGTACCCCTGCTTCTCCCAATCCGGGAAGCCGTCCTTGATGATGTGCAGCTTGGTGTAGCCAGCCCCTTGGAGCAGGATCGCCAGGTTCGTCGAGGCGTCGCAGTCGCCCCCGTCGCAGTAGATCACGATCGGCTGCGATTGATCGAGCGCCTTCATCGTCTCGGCCGCGGCAGGCGTGCTGAACATGGCCGTGTTCAGGTGATAGGCGTCCTTGACGTGTCCGGCCTTGAAGAGCGACTCGATGCGTGCATCGAGAAACACGACGCCTTGATCAAAGAGCGTCTTTGCCTGCCTCGCGTCGATCATCAATCCCATCGCGGCTGCCGGCACCTCGACAGGGGTCGTGGTCGGAGCCGGGGAGGTTGCGGGCGCCGCCGTGGATTCAGGTTGCTTCTTGCTCTCGGATTCAGCCGACACCTGGCGAGAATCGGCCGGCGCCGTCGGGGCCTGCTTGGCTGGCACGGCCGTATCCAGCAGAGTGATTCGCGTCGGACGCCACCACGAATCCGCCGCGCCCACGATCACCGCAAGACCGATGATCGCGAGCATGCGCTGGAAGAGGAGGCACGACATGGGGAGAGGCGGCGTTCCTTGCCGAGGGATGCTTGCTGAGAGAGGCCGAATTACCGCACGACGATGTACACGCCGAGCTTCACGGTCTCTTCACCGGGCACGTCGGTCTGCACTTCGCAGTCGATGACGCCGCGGTACTGCTCCTTGAGGGCCGTGCCGGAGATGGCGATGGTGAAGTTGTCGGAGCTGGCGCCCTCTACAGGCTTGCCTGCCTTGTTCACAGGCTTGATATCAAACGTCAGCGCCGGGTCGTTGCGACCCTGCACCCCGACTTGCTTGACGCCCAGCACCTTGAACGGCTTGCCCGTGCGGCTCGCGAGCGACGCCGTGTTGCTGAACTGCGCCTCGCGGGCGACAAGGCCCATGGTCACGCGCGGCGGCTTGACGTCGATGTCGCCAACCACCTCGCCGAGCACAGGGAGCTTGACTTCCTTCTCCCGGCTGTCGTTGGTGACGATGATCATGTTGCGGTTGAAGCGCTCGATGCGCTTGGCCGGCGGGTAGGTCAACTTCACGGGCACCTTGTACATCTTCTCGTTGTTGATCTCGATCTGCTCGGGCTTGCCGATCTCGGCCTTGATGTCCTCGCCCGCGCCGTCGAACTTGATCTCGGTCACGTTGAAGTTGTCGATGCGGCCGGTGACCGTGAGATCGACCGATTTGCTCTCGCCCTTGGTGAGCTGGTTGAACGCCACCAGGCGCGGCTCCACCGTCACGATCGGCTGCACGTCCGCCTCGATCGTCAGCGAGCTCGTCGGCGAGGTCGGGTCGTTGGAGACCACCGTCACCCGCTGCTGCACCTGACCCGCGGCCTTGCCCTTGGGGTCAAAGATGACCTTGATCTCGCCCGCTTCGCCCGGCTCGTACTGCGTTTTGGTCAGCGTCGGGACCGTGCAGTGGCAGGAGCCGGTGGCGCTCGTGATGATCAGGGTGGCGTCGCCGGTGTTCTTGAACTTGAAGATGTGCTCGACCGAGTTCGAGGACAGGATCTTTCCGAAGTTGAAAACTTTCTCTTCAGGCGTAAACCGTCCGGAGGGCCCCATCGGCTGCGCGGGCGCCGGAGACAACTGACCGGGGCGCGGCGGGAGCGGATCGCCGGTCGGAGCCGGAGCGGGATTCGTCGGAGCGGGAGTGTTCGCGGTGGAGGCGGGCGCCTGAGCCATCGCCTGGCCCGCCAAGAGCGAAATCAGAATGCCTTTGGACAACAAAGCGAGCGCGGTTGTGCGTGCCATGGCGATCAAACTCCGTGAATGTCGTTCCCCGGGCCCCAGTAGAGCGGCGGACCCGATCGATCGGTTCAGGTTGAATGGTAGTTTACGGTCGAAATCCGATAGGGTCTAGGTTCGGAAAAAAGAAGGGTGGGCTAGAGCGGCTGTGCCGTCGCTGACTCGGGCTCGTAGGCCCCGCCCCGAAGCCCGCCGGCCAGGAAGGCGTCGAGGCATTCGAGAATCTGCGGCGGGCCGACCGCCTTTCGCACGGCCTCTTTGAACGGCTTCACACCGACAATCCGTCCCCGATCGTCGATGCTCATGAGCCGCTTGGCGAACCATGTAATCCGCCGTCGGATCTGGACCATCGCGTAGTGCTCGCCCCGCGACTCGATCATGAGCAGAAAGTACCGCCGGACCGAGTCGATGATCTCTCGCTCGGCGGGCGGAAGGGGCGCCTGCCCGGTGGTTTGCAACGCCCAGGCGTCACGGAAGATCCAGGGCGTGCTGAGAGCGCCCCGCCCGATCATGACCCCGTTGCAGCCGGCTTCACGCATCATGCGGACCACATCCCGCGGCTCGCGAACATCGCCGTTGCCGATGACAGGGATCCGGCCGTTCACTTCCTCGACGACGCGTGCGATGCCGGCAAGCTGAACTTCGCCGGAGAATTTCATCTCGGTCGTGCGACCGTGAACCGTCACGCCCACGACGCCGACATCCGCCAGCATCCGCGCCAGATGCGGCGAGCAGGCCAGCCCGGCGTGATAGTCCGAATCGCTCCAGCAGAGGCGCATCTTGCAGGTCAGAGGAACGGGACGCCGGACCGCGACCTCGTCGAGCGTCGAGTTCCCCAACCGTGAGTTCCATTCCTCGGCCGAGAGCGAGCAGCGCTCGAGTTCC
The DNA here is from genome assembly GCA_044221315.1 of Phycisphaerales bacterium. GTDB lineage: Bacteria > Planctomycetota > Phycisphaerae > Phycisphaerales > UBA1924 > JAFEBO01. The sequence goes on from JBGAPK010000012.1 coordinate 12,606, forward strand.
TGCACGACCCGCGCCGCGATCGCCGCCGCCCGCGACAGATCGGTCAGGAGCTTGCTCCCCCCGTCCTTCTTTGTCACCTTGTCGACCGGGCAGCCCATGTTGATGTCGATCAGCGTCGCTCCGTGCTCGACGGCCCAGCGGGCACCCTGAGCCATGATTTCCGGATCGCTCCCGTAGAGCTGCATCCCGACCGGCTTGTCAAAGGAATTCGTTGCCGCGAGATCAAGGCTGGACGCCGTGCCCCGCAGAAGGCCCTGCGGGCTGAGCAGATCGGTGCACGCGAGGCCCACGCCGACGCCGACACCCGCCGGATGGACGGACCATTCGCGGACGATTGTGCGGAATGCCAGATCGCAGTAGCCGGCGATCGGCGCAAGGAGCAGATTGCTGGCCAGGCGCAGGGGGCCGAGTTGAAGGGGAACGCCGGTCACAGGCAATCGTAATCGTCCGGCCAAACAGGGGCGGAAATCAGATTCTGATGACCGACTCCACCGGCCGATCCTCGAGCGCCGTCGGGTCCGTCGGCCCGGTCAGCACCCGCTCACCCGCCATCGGGCTGAAACGTGATCCAAAGAGCGGGATCCGGGCGTTGCTCGCCGTCTTAGGCATCAGGGGCATCGCGATCAGGATCACCACCAGCATCGCCACGTTCGACCCGAGCATCGCGAGGAGGGAGGTCTGGCCCATGTAAACCAGCACGCTCGTCACGATCACGATCATCAGCGAGATCGGGATCGCGCCCTGCCAGGCGGAAGTCATCACCTGGTCGTACCGCAGGCGCGGGATTGTCCAGCGGATCAGCATGCCGAAGCAGACCAGAAGAACGGTCTTGGCGGCGAACACCGCGATCTTCGCCAGCGCGCCCAGAAGCGTCGTGTTGTCGGGGCTGAGCAGGTGATGATCGCCCAGGAAGCCCAGCGGCAGGTGATAGCCCCCGAGGAAGACCATCGAGAAGATGGCGCTGCCCCCGATCAGGTGGGCGTACTCGCCCAGCGGATAAAGCGCAAACCGCATCGACGAAAACTCTGTGTGAAATCCGCCCACGAGTTCCTGCTCGCACTCCGCGTTGTCGAACGGAGCCCGATTTCCCTCCGCGAGCGCCGTGGTGTAAAAGAGCGCTGCCGCGAGCGGCTGGCTCAGGATCAGCCACCCGTGGTGATACTGCCACTGGATGATCTTCTCGGGCATCAGGCTGCCGATCACCAGCAACACCGTCAGCAGCGAAAGCCCCATCGGGATCTCGTACGAGATCATCTGCGCCGTCGCACGCAGCCCGCCGAAGAACGAGTACTTGTTGTTCGAGGCCCAGCCGCCGAGCGTGATGCCGTACACGCCCAGCGAAGCCGCCGCGAGGATGTAGACCATGCCGACGCTGATGTTGGCCCCCGCGACGAGCACCGCGCCGCCGGCAACGTGCCCGAGGAACGGGATCGGCAGGTCCGGGCATTCCCAGCGGCCGCCCCACGGAATGATCGCGAACGTGACAAGCGGAGGAATGACGACCACCGCCGGCGCCATCGCGAACAGCATGCGGTCCACGCGCGCCGGCGTGAAGTCTTCCTTCAGGAACAGTTTCAGCCCGTCGGCAACGAACTGCCCCATCCCCCACATCCCCTTCAGGAACGCCAGGAAAGGCAGCCCGAAATCAAGCCCGACCCGGTTGGGCCCGATGCGGTCCTGGATGTACGCCGAGATCTTGCGCTCGAGGTAGATGCAACCGCCCGCGCCTCCCAGAAACAGGTGGAACGCGACGAACAGCACGAGCACGGAGATGAGGAGCTGGGCTGTCAGATACTCGGTGATGAGCATGCGTTGGAGTGTAGAGCGTTCAAGGGGCGGTCATCCTGCGGTTCATTGCCCGGTGCCGACCCGGATAAGCTGATCCAGGATTTCCCGGCTGTTCGCGCATCGCGGACACTTGTGCTGCCCGCCCAGTTTCCCCCGGGATTGAAGCCAGCGGTGGACCGAACCGGGCGAGAGAGGAGTCACCGTCGGGGGGGCCATGCCCAACCCGTCCGTGCGCTTGGTCGTGTAATCGACGTTCTGCTCCTTCAGCGAGTTGTCGAACGCCTGCCCGAAGAGATCGAGTTCGGCTCGAAGTTCCCCCGGCTTCCCTTCCACCTCGATCGCCAGTTCAAGCCCGGCTCGCCTCCCGCCCCCGGGGTAGACCGGCGCCGCCGTGAACTCGCCCACGACCAGCCCCGCAGTCCGTGCCGCCCGGGCCACGGCGTTCTCGATGTGTTCGACGATCAGGTTTTCGCCGAACGCGTTCACGAAGTGCCGATGCCGTCCGACGATCCGCAGCCGCGCCGGCCCATCCCCCGCCCTGCCCGGCCCGTCGCACACGCTGTCGAACTGCACGACATCGCCGATGTTGTACCTCCAAAGGCCTGCGCACGTCGTCAGAATGACGCAGTACCGCTGCCCTTTCTCCACGCGATCAACCGTGAACGCCTCCGGTTCCGGGTCGTTGATCCGTTCCAGCGGCACAAACTCAAAGAAGTTCCCAAGATCGACGTTGAGGCGCAGCGCCGGATGGGTCGCACCCGCCGGAGCTCCCTGAACTCCCGGCAGATCCTGCATCGCGATGAACGCCTCCGACGCCGGGTACAACTCGAAGCGGTGGGGGATGTCAGCCCCGTCGGCCGATCCGGAGTAGATCTGGCGAACGCGAGGATCGAACGGCTGGTACCGCACTCCGCCGTGCACGAACACCGAAAGATGGGGCCAGACCTGGCGCAGCGTTGTGATCGGCACGCCGTCCTCGCCCTCCACGCGGCTGGTGATGTCCCGCTCGCGTGCCAGTTCGATCAGCCGCTCCGCAAGCACCATCGCCCAGCTCGGCATCCCCGAGATCATCCGGACGTCCTCGTTGATGCAGCGCAGCGCCATCGCCTCGATCTTGCTCGGCCAGTGACTCATAAGGGCCACCTGCGGGCCCGGCAGGTAGATCTCGGAGATCGGCCAGCGAATGAGAGGCGTCACGATCCCCGACAGGTCCCCGGTCCGGATTCCGTGCTCGTTCGTCTCGAGATTGGTCGAGCCGCCCAGGAACAAGCACTTCCCGCCCAGCAGGCGCATCATGCCCACGCCGTGATTCATGAGCCCCGCGAAGATGTCGAGCGACGCCCGGAAATTGGAGTGAAGCATCTCCCGGCTGACCGGGATGAACTTGTCGCCCGCGGTCGTGCCGCTGGTCTGCGCAAAGTCGCGCACCAGCCCCGGCCACAACACGTCGGGCTCTCCACCTTCCCGCATCCGCGCGATGTCGTCCTTGAACGCGTACCAGTCGCGCACGGGAACCGCGGCGCGATAGGCTCCGACGAGTTCAGCCTCCGGGGCCGTGGCCAATTTCGCAAACCCACGCTCGTGCCCGAAGCGCGTCCCCGACGCACGCTCAAGCAGCGCCCGCAGCGTCCGTGTCTGGATCGCCGCGGAATTCCGTCGCCAGTATTCAGCCTCCGCAAGACGCGCGGCACGTCGCGTCAGATAAGCGCGCATCCCGGCGCCGATCAGGCTCGTCCATGATGGCCCTGCGCGAAACCGCGCCGGCCCCGGATTGAGATTCTCGGGAAGCCGGATGGAATTGGAGGGCTGCATCAAAACGCCTTGAAATCCGGCTCAGGCCCGCGCAGGACCCGATCGCAACTCATTCGCAAACGCCGCCATCGCGTCGGCAAACTGATCGGGGCACTCGATCATCGGGGCGTGGCCGCAGCGATCGAACCAGACAATCCGGCTGCCGGGTATGGCGGATCGGAACCCGTCCGCCGCCTCCGGGGGCGTCACGATGTCCTCGCGCCCCCAGATAAGGAGCGTCGGCGTCGAGATCTGGCCCAGCTTGCTGCCGAGGTGGTTCCGCCGTGCCGAGCGGCTGAGCCGAACCATCGCCCGGGCACCCGAACGGCTCGAGAGTTCCTTGTGCGCTCGTTCGATGTCCGACTCGCTCAGAAACTTCTTGTCGAAAAAGAGTTCGCCGATTTTCCGCCGCACCCACTCGCGGCTCGGGCGGATCTGCACGTCGCTCACCATCGATTTTTCAATCAGACCCGAAGACCCCGCCAGCACCAGCCCGCGCACAAGATCGGGCCTCTCGATCGCCAGCCGCAGCGCCACATGCCCGCCGAATGAATTTCCGACCAACGCCACGGGAAGCGAGCTGTCCGGCCCGAAGGTGTTCTCAAGAAAGCGCGCCGTCAACGCCGCGACGCCCTGAATGGAGCAGTCGTCCCCTCCCAAGTCCAGGAGAGGGAGTTGGAGCATGACGCAGCGTTCGCGGCGGCTGAAATTTCGGACGACACCAGCCCAATGTTCGTTCAGGCCGACCAGCCCGTGCAAAAACACGAAGGCGGGCGCGCCCGTCGCACGCGGGCCCACATCCACGACCGTCGCAGGGATCGGGCCCTCGGCACCCTGAATCTCGATCGTCCGAGGAGCGAGCCCATCGTCGCGGGCTTCGTGGCGACCCGCCACCGCCGGCAGGCCACTCAGGCTTGCCTTTGGCTCGGCAATCGTGCTCGCAGACGTTTTAGGCATGGACCTCCTAAGGACGCCGCGCACAGAGATGCGTGACGCCAAGGAGAATAGTACCCGCTAGCGTCCCAACTTTGCGCCTTCGTGTTAGGGTTCTGAAAGGAATTTCATCGAGCGGTGCCACGCACCGGCCTCCGGTGTCACTCCTGAACGCGCCCATCCAGCAGACGGACCACACGATTCGCCCTCGCCGCCGTGGCCTCATCGTGCGTCACCACGACCATGGTCTGCCCCTGCTTGTGGAGGCTCGAAAAAAGATCCAGGATTGAAGCTCCGGTCACCCTGTCCAAGTTGCCCGTGGGCTCGTCCGCCAGGAGCAATTCCGGCTTGTTGATGAGCGCCCGCGCGATCGCAACACGCTGACGTTCTCCCCCCGACAACTCCGCCGGCCGGTGCGTGAGGCGATGAGCCAGCCCCACACGTTCGAGCAGTTCTTTCGCGTGCGTCTGAATTGCCCCGCGCGAAAGCCAGTACTTTCGCGCCCCGAGCGCCGCCATCGCCGCGATCGTCACGTTCTGAATCACCGACAATTCCGGCAGCAGGTGATAGAACTGAAACACAAAGCCCACCCGCAGCCGCCGGTATTCATCCAGCTTCCCCACCGAAATCCGAGTGAGGTCCTGATCGCGGAACAGGATCGCGCTCTTCTGTCCCGCCCCATCGTGGTCCGCGCTATCAAGCCCTCCGAGCAAGTGCAGCAGCGTGCTCTTCCCCGACCCCGACGCCCCGAGAATCGCGACAAATTCCCCCTCGCGCACCGAGATGTCCACACCCCGAAGCACCGGCACCTGCGTCCGCCCGAGCAGATACGTCTTCCGAACGGCGGTCGCGCGGAGTACGCACTCACGCTCCGTCGCAGCGCGCGAGCCGGAAGTCGGGCTTGAAGTTCTTGCCTTCACCGTGCTCATTCGAATCTCAACGCCTTCACCGGGTGCATCCGTGCCGCCCGGGCCGCCGGCCAGAGCGCCCCGAGGCAGCTCGCCAGCATCCCGCCGATCAACACCAGCGCCACATGATCAGGATCAAGGCTGCTCGGGATCCGCGTGAAGTAGTAGATCTTCGGGTCCCAGATGTACAGGTGCAGCCTCTGCCCCATCCATTCGTGGATGGCGTTGATGTTCGTCACGATCAGATACGCAAGCGCAAAGCCCACAGCCGACCCCGCAATCCCGATTGCGGCCCCGTACAAGAGCCACAGCCCCGCGATCCCCGATCGCGACGCGCCCACCGCCCGCAATACCCCGATATCCCGCGTCTTCTCGCTCACCATCGCCCAGAAGATCGCCAGCACCAGGAACACCGCCGTCAGCGACACAAAGCAGAAGATGAACAAAACCAGCGCCGTCTCCTTTTTCACCGCGCTGATCATCGTCTGGTTCTGATCCGCCCAGGTCATGATCTTGATCGAGTACGAATCCGGCACCTTCCCCGGATGCTCCGCCGCGAACGCCCTGTAAATCTCCGTCACCCGCTCCGCCAATTTGTCCGCCACCTTCGTGTCGTAGGTCTCCGCCCTCCCCCGCACCAGCACGTTGGTCACCCGCGCTGGATCCTCCCCGATCACCTTCGGCTCATCGAACGACTCCTTGTCCGGATCGCTCGAAACCGTCGTCCCGCCCGCGTTCTCGATCTTCGCGGCACGGTTCATCTTCAGCATCTCCTGCAGCGCCCGCAACTGCACGAAGACGGTCTTGTGATCAATCTCGTACAGCCCCGAATGAAACTCATTCGCCACGGGAAACGTTCGCGCCACCATCTCGATCGCCCGCCCCTTGCTGTCCATCGGCAGCACGTTGAGCGTCACTGTCCCGTCGTACGGCAGCATCAGCATGTCCGCCGGCTTGCGTCCCCCCTCGGGCGTTCGGATCATCGGCTGCAGCGGAACAAACCCCCAAGGCTCCCGCAAGTTGAAACCGCTGACCGAAATCCCGGGCACAACACCGGGGCGCTCGATTCCCTCAGGATGCGCCTTCGTCCGTTCAATCCGCACCAGCCGCTTCCCGCCGTCGAGAATCTGCTTCCACAAGTCATGCCGCGTCAGCCGCAGGTCTTCCTTGTTCTTGTCCTTTTCGCTCGGCGTGTCGATCGGGCGCCAGTGCAGGATCTCCCCAAACCCCGTCACCTTCGTGTACGACGGCCCATCAACCCCCTTGATCATCACCGTCTCTGTCCGCCCATCCGGCAGCCCGATCAATCCGTACGTCTCGATCATCGGCGAAGCCGCCGCGATCTCCGGGTCGGCCTCGAGCCTCTTGATCAGTTCGTCGTAATACGCAAACCCGCTGATCGGCCACGAGATCGAGACATCCCCGACCAGCGTCCGCCCCGAGTTGATGAGCATCACCAGGAACCCGCCCATCACCGACCACACGATGATCACCATCGCCGTGCACAACGCCACCGCAAGCGCCGCAAGCAGCGGCATGATCTTGCTCGACAGGTAGCGCTTTGTCAGCAGAAGCTGATACACGTGGGGTGAGAGTAGTCGCCCTTCTCCCTAAATCGTCACACCGATGCTCCCGAGATCCACGAAAGAACCCATCGCGGTTCACCTCTTCTCCGCCTCTTCTCCGTGCCTTCTCCGTGGCTCACGGTGGCCCCCCGTGTTTGTCTCTTTCCTACGCCAGCCATCGCCCCCCATCCACACGCACAATCTCCCCAGTCACATACCCCGCATCCAACGCCAGCCATCGAACAACCTCCGCCGCATCCTCCGGCGTCCCCGCCCTCCCCAGCGGCACCCGCTTCAGATACGCCTCTCGGAAATCCGCTTCCGCCTCTTCACCTTCCTCAGGCCAAGCGACCACACCCGGCGCCACCGCATTCACCCGGATCTTCGGCGCCAACTCCCGCGCCAACGACCGCACAACTTCGATGAGCGCCGCCTTGCTCGCGGAGTACGCAAGCAGGTCCTTCCGAGGCCTGCCCATCGCATGCACGTCGGCCATCGCCACAACCCCCGCCCCGCCCGCAAGCGAGGATTTCTCGAGGAGTTCCCGCAACCCCCGCGTCAGCAGCGCCGGTGCCAGGGTGTTCACCCGCATAGCGCTTTCAAGCTGCCGCGCCGACAGTGTCGCCAGCGGCGTCCGGTCGTACGAACTCGCGTTGTGCACCAGCACATCCAGCCGGGGCACCGACCGCAATAACCCCTGCGCAAACGCCTCAACCGCGCCAAGATCATCAAGTTCAAGCCGTTCCACGGCCACGCTCGCACCCACCGATTCGATCGCCGCCCGGGCGCTTCTCGCTTCCGCCGATTCCGGATTGCGCGAAGTCAGTATGAGATGCGCCGGCCCGCCCGAAGCAAGCGCCCGCGCAATCGCCAGCCCCACGCGCCGCGTACCCCCCGTCACAAGCGCCGTGATGTGATCCCGAGGTTTCAACGCCCGATTGTTCGATCATCCCTTGCGCCCCGCCTCACGATTCCCGCGGCGGCCCCTTGGGCTTCTTTCCCCGGTCCCAGCCCCCCGGCTCATCCGGCCCCTTTTCGCCAAAGCCCGAATCGCCAAAGTCCGGCGAATCCTCGATGCGGGTGTCGTCCTTGTCGAAGCCGCTGGCGCGATACAGATCATCCGCCGAAGGCGTCTCGGCCCGTGCCGCGCTCTCCTTCCATGGGTCCGCCAGCCGTCTCTGCTTTGTGTCCCGGGCCATCGAGCGAAGCCGCGCCCGCCGCCTCAACTGCATCGCCAGCACAAGCGCCGCCACCAGCACCACGGTGCCAAGCGCCAAGAGCGCGACAAGCGTCAGCCCGCGCCCCAGAGACTGCCGCGTCGCGCCGGACTCGGCGAGCATGATGAGCGTTGTCACGCCGGACTCACTCTCTCCGCACCCGATGGCGATCTATTGCAACGGCCGAATCTGCCCCTGCGCCTCGATCTGCGCCAGCAGCGGCAGAATGTAATTCTGGTTCTTGTATGCATACACCCGCCCGGTCATCACGATCGCAACCGAGTCGGTCCGACTCCCGATCGCGCCCTCCAATCTCTCGAGCGCACGCGAACGCAGGATAAACATCGCCGGCTCCGGCGACGAGTTCGCATCGCCGTCGAACGCAATCCCCAGCCGGTCTCCCATCCGCACGATCCGGCCCCGCCGGTCGGTCATCAGCGTCCCCTCGGGCACCAGCGACCGCGGCCCACCCCCCTTTTCCGTCTCCGCGCTCGGCGCCGCGCCTGGCCTTGACTCGGGCACGCCGGCAGCCGGCGACGCGGGCTCGGCCGTTGCCGCCGGAACCACCGGCCGCACCTCGCTCCGCCGACTCTCGAGCTGCTTGATCAGGTCCGCAACCTCCGGGTCATCTCCCGCCCGCACCGATGTCGCCTCGGCCGGGTCCACCGGCTTGGCCGCGATCGGTGCGACCGCTTCGCCCGCCGGCGCCTTGGCTTCCGGTTTCGCCTGAACGATCGTGAACACCGTGGGCAGAATCTGCTGCCGCTCCCGGTAGACAAAAAGTTGCCCGGACACCTCAACCCGTGTTTCTTCCGGATCGGCGCTCGTCGCCACCGCCGATTGCAGCGAAGAGAGCGCCTGACAAGGCAGCATCAGCATCGGCCGCTCGCCGCGCCGACGACCGTCCCGCTGCGCCGGCGCATCCGGAATGAACACCACCTCACCTGTCTTGAGCGATCGGATCTTTCCGGTACGCCGCACCAGGAACGTGCCCTCCGGGTAGTAGCGTCCCGGCGGCACGGTAAACGTCTCCGGGCTCAGCCCCGGAATCGTCGCGGTCGGCCCCGTTGGCGCCTCCGTTCCCGAAACCTTGGGCTTCTCAGAATGCGCCGTCGAATCCTCAGGAGTCCTCGGAGTCGCGGTGGGCTTCGGCGACGGTGCTGGAGCGGGAGTGGGAGGCGGAACAGCGGTTGGGGTAGGAGCAGGCGTCACGGTCGGGTAGATGGGCTCAACCGGTCCGCGCCGTGGCGTCATCGTTTCGGGCGCGGCGGGCGGTGTCTCCGGCTTTGACGGCTCGGCGGGCTGATCCCCAAGCGCAGCGACTCCCAAGCCGCCCAGGGCGCAGATCAGAAACACCTTTGTCCCGCATCGCGGTTCCATCCTGTCGATTCTCCAGTTGATCCCTTTGGCAAGGGTAATCGATTTCATCGGCACGGGAGCGGGCCAACCCCCACCAACCCCCACCAACCCCCACCAACCCGCTCCGATCCCCACAAGGCCCCAGATCCTCCGGCAACCTCAATCAACCCGTACTCCCATCCTTCGACCGAATTGACCCGCGCCGGGTGCCGGGTTAGTGTCCTTTTCCCGCAATTGGCCGGGAATGACACCCGGCCGGGTGCCAGAGTGGACAAATGGGACGGATTGCAAATCCGTTGCGCAAGCTTCGTGGGTTCGAATCCCACCCCGGCCTTTTCCCTTCGCAATCAGGAGTCCAGCCCATGGGTGCGCCATCCGTGCAGAGCGAACTTGAGAAGTTTCAGTGGCACCCCCAACCCGAGGCCGCCCGGCTCGTCCGCAGTCTCGTGGACGAATTCCTGGCCAAGAACCCCCACGCCGCCCGCTTCGCCAGGCGGATGAAGGACGAAACCGGCACCCGCTTCATCGATTGGATCGACCACATCAGCGTCAGCGCCGACGGCCCCGCGATCGACAAACTCAAAAAGGAACTCGCCCGCACCGGGTTCACCCGCACCCCGGCCCGCGGCGCGCTGGATTGCTACGCCCACCACGGCGCGATGTTCCCACGCGTCCAGGTCGAGACCGGTCCTGCGGCGCTCCGCGTCGCCATCAAGGTTGAATCAGCCGCCGATTTCCTCGCCGTCCATTCCCAACTCGCCGCCATCGGTGCGGCCGGCGAGGGCGAGTACCACCACGCCGCCGAGATTCGAGGCGAGACTCTTTCGCAATTGCGATTCGCCCTCGCCTACGCAACAACCTCCGGTGCCAAGGACTACGAACTCTGGGTCGTCGAGCGCCACGGCTACTTGGGCTTCGAGCCTCTCGACATGAGCGCCGGCACCCGCACCAAGGTCCTCAGCACGCTCGAAGCCTTCCGCACCCGCCGTCGCGATTTCGGCATCGGACCCGAGGCCGATCTCAAGGGCTTCGAGCACGCCTCCCGCATCGCCGACCGCGCCATCGCCGACCTCAGCCGCGACTGGGCCTGCGACATCTTCTTCCAGTCCGAACGCGATTACTGGCAGCGCCGCAACCGCGCAGCCCAGTTCCAGTACGGCCGCCAGGCCGCCCTCGGCCTCGGCTGGGCAAACCACGATCACCACACCTACCGCTCCAGCCGCCATTGCTTCAAGCACCTAATCGCCTTCCTCGAAAAGCTCGGCTTCGCCTGCCGCGAACGCTTCTACGCCGGCGCTGAAGCCGGATGGGGCGCCCAGGTCATCGAGCAGCCCGTCGCCGGGATCACCATCTTCGCCGACGTCGACATGAGCCCCGAGGAACTCCTCGGCGACTTCTCTCACGCCGGACTCGTCCCGCGCCCCCAGCTCGGCACCGTCGGCCTCTGGTGCGCTCTCCACGGTGAGGCCTTCCTCCAGGCGGGAATGCACCACTTGGAATGCCAGTTCGATTGGCACGCCCTGAAAGAGCAGATGGCCCACGGAGGCATCAAGACCATGGACCCCTTCACCACCTTCCCCTATCTGCGCCAGGCCTTCACCGAGGGCGAGCGCTGGAAAGTGCGCGAAGATCGCCTCGCCGCGCTCCTCGCATCCAAGGCGATCACCCAGCAGCAGGCCGATCAGTTCCGCACTCAGGGCGCCCTCGGCAGCCACCTCGAGAACCTTGAACGCAACGACGGCTACAAGGGCTTCAACCAGACCGGCGTCAGCAGCATCATCGCCAAGACCGACCCGCGTAAGCAGCTCCAGGCCGCCGGCGCGTAATCGTTTTCGCACACATCCCGCCCGGGCCGTGCCCAACGAGCCGCGAGCAGAGCGACCGGCCCGGGGCCGCCCCGGTTGCAAAGTCCGCCTCGCCCGTTAGACTTCCCGCGGCGGACGCATCGTCGCATCCCGACGATCAGCGTCCCCCTCGGAGAACCTCTCATGGGATTCGTCAAGGAATTTCGCGAGTTTGCCCTCAAGGGCAACATGCTGGACCTCGCCGTCGGCGTCATCATCGGCGCCGCCTTCGGAGGCATCGTCAACTCGCTCATCAAGGACGTCATCATGCCCGTGGTCGGCATGGCCGGCAACGTCGATTTCAGCAATATGTACATCGGCCTGAGCGAAAAAGTCCGCGCAGCGGGGCCGATGAGCCTCGAGCAGGCCCGGGCCATCGGCCCCGTTCTTGCCTACGGCTCGTTCATCACGATCGTCCTCAACTTCCTCATCCTCGCCTTCTGCATCTTTATGGTGGTGAAGGCCTTCAACACCGCCCGCAAGAAGTTTGAGGCCGAGAAGCCCGCCCCGCCTCCGCCGCCGCCCAGCGCCGAAGAAGGCCTCCTCCGCGAAATCCGTGATCTCCTCGCGGCTCGCCGCTAACGGAAACCCGGCCCGTTCGCGCTCCGATGGAGCCTTCCGCGTAAGCGGGAGGTCGAACGTGCGCACATTCCGATTTCCGTCAAGCCCCGTTTCGCAAGCGAGCAATCGGACGCTTCAGCGGTTCGCGTGAACCGCCGACCGCGGGACCATCATTTCCAGCGGGCGTCGTTGCGCCGATCCCGCCTCCTCGCCCGGAGGGCGCTCGATCGTTGCCGGCGGTCGCCGCGCGCCTCGCGGCGCACCGCCGGGTCAGTTTGTTTTCAATCCGCGCCCCGGAGGGGCGCACGAGTCGATCGCCGCACTCTTCGCGCGACTCGATCGCTCGAACCCCTCAACTACCCATCGCCTCATCCAGCCCCGCCAGTTTCGGCGCCGCACCCACATCCCCCGCCGTCGCTTTCGACAAAAGCGTCCTCCACAGCGAAGTGCCGCGCTTGCGATCAAAGTGATTGAGCGCGACCGACGCCAGGTCCAGCGACCCGAACGCGTCGTGCACCATCGTCGCCAGAGCGAGCAACTGGTCCGGCCGCAGTTCGTGAAACCGCGTGAAGTCGCGCACATACACCGCGTCCGCCCACAACTGCTGCCGGAACGGTTCCCCCGGTTTCTTGACGCTCAGCGAAGGCGCGAACGGCCGCCCACCCCATCCCTCGAAGAAGTGAAACATGAACCCGCGCTCCCGCAGGAACGCATCGACCTCCGCGAACAGCGGCTGGCCCCGGTACATCTCGACAAACTCGACTTCCGCATAGATCACCAGCGTCGTCTTCAATAGCCGCTCCGCCCCGCGCAGCACGTCCAGCGTGGCCCCCTGCACATCGATCTTCAGATAGTGCGCCTCGGTGATCTCCGCGATGTCGTCGAGCCGGACCGTCGTGACCTCCTCGGTCCGTTCCATCTCCGTAATCTCTTCGAGCTTGGAGAACGCGTTCAAGAGCGCCGTGTTCGGCGGATAGAGCGACGAGGTGTACCTGGCCTTCGTCACGTGAAACGTCCGCTTCGATCCGTCCCCCAGGCAGTACGGCAGGAAACGCACCCCCGGCGTCTTGAGCGCGTTCACCTTGTCGCACTCTTCCTTGTGCGGCTCGAACCCCGTCAGCGTCGTTCTGCCCGCACGCGCGAACCCCATGTACGCCGGCGGCTCGACGCCCAGAACCATCGCGCCCGCATCGACAATGTGCAAATGCGGCAGGACGTTGGCGAGCGTGTCGGCCAGACGGAATGGCAGGTTCACCTTCGCCACTGCGCACTCCTCCGCGGGCCCGCATCCCCCAATGCAACTATCGGCGCCCGGCCTCTTTTTCCGAACGCCGCCGCTTCAACTCGGCATCGATGAAGGGCGCGAGTTCCCCGCGCAGCACCGCCTCATAGTTCGAGTTCTCCACGCCCGTCCGGTGGTCCTTTACCCGGTTGTCGTAGAACACGTACGAGCGGATCTGTGTCCCCCAGCCCCGCTCCATCGCGCCCCCCTGAGCCGCGGCAATCTCCTTCTCCCGCTTTTCTTCCGCCAGCAGTTCCAATTTCGCCAGCAGCACTCCCATCGCCTGCTTCTTGTTCTGCGTCTGATCGCGAAACGTGCTGGCAACGACCTGCAGGCCCGTCGGTATGTGGACAACCCGCACCGCCGACGCAACCTTGTTCACGTTCTGACCGCCCGGCCCGCTCGCCCGCACGAAAGGCGTGATCTCGAGGTCCTTCTCCGGAACCTCGAGATCGATTTCCTCGAATTCCGGCGTGACCTCCACGCTCGCGAACGACGTCTGCCGCTTCCCCTGAGCATTGAACGGTGAAACCCGCGCCAGCCGGTGCGACCCGCGCTCGCACGAGAGATAGCCGAACGCGTACGGCCCCTTCACGTGCAGCGTTACCGAGTCGAGCCCGACTTCGGTGCCGAACGACTTGTCCACTTCCTCGAGCTTCCACCCCATCTTCTCGCAGTAGAAAAGGTACATGCGGAAGAGCATCTCGCACCAGTCGTTGGCCTCGGTCCCGCCCACGCCCGCGCTGATCGTGAGGAAGCAGTCGCGGTAATCGTGCTTGCCGCTCAAAAGCGACTGGAGCTCGATCTTCTCCATCCGATCGACGAGCTTGAACAACTGCTCGTCGGCCTCCTTGAGCAGTTCCTTGTCCCCCGCCTCGCGGGACATCTCGTACGCCACCCGCGCATCATCGAAATCGCGCATCGCCCCCGCGAGCGGCTCGGTCTGCGCCTTGATCAGCTTGACCTGCGCGACGGTCTTCTTCGCCCGGTCCTGATTGTCCCAGAAGGACGATTCGCTCATCTGGGCCTCGAGGCCCTTCAGCGTCTCGAGCTTGCCGAGGAAGTTAAAGCGAGTCGCGGATCGTCAAGATCCGCGCCTCGAGGTCGTTGATCACAGGCTGGTGGGCGTCGTAGTGCATCGTGGTTTCCCGGCAGAATCGTTGGGAGCCGATCGTAGGGGGTGAATCTTCGGGAAAACCAATAGACTGCGCGCCGCAGGAGGCCGTCGGGTCCGTCTGGCTTCCGGTTGAAGACCTTAACGGTGTACTTCTCAGGAGCTGCAAAATGAACTCAAACCGGTTCTCCGCCGTTCTGCTCTTGGCGATGCTCTGCACGCCCTCGCTGCTCGCGCAGGAGACCAAGCCCAACCCGGCACCCGCCACAAAGCCGACACCTGTGTTCAATTCTCCAGCTTCATCCACCCGCGTGGCCCCGGAAGTCGGGTATATCAGCCTGGATTTTCCGGGAGGAACGGTGGCTCAGTATGTCGACGCGCTCCGGACTGCCGCCGGTCCCGGACCCGCCAACATCATGGTCGACTCCGAAGCCGCCCCGCTCAAAGTTCCCGCCGCACGACTCTCCAGGACGTCCCTCGAGAACTCGCTCCTCGTCATGGAACGCACCGTGAGCGGCACGAACGACCGACATGCAAACGTTGGCATCCACCTTGAGAGGCTGTATCCCAACTCCCCCGATGCCGCGCCGATCTTTGTGGTTCAAGCCTCGTACCCGCTGGGCCACGGCGATCCCCCGCCCTCCCGCACCATGGTTGTTCTCTCGCTGAACCCCATCGTCGGTCTCCCCGGAACTAAGAGCGAACAAAAGGTTGATGCCAAGGCAGTTCTCTCCGCCGTCGAGGCGGCCGTCATGGTGGCCGAAACGGCCACGAAGGACGCACCCACCATGAAGTTCCACGAAACATCTGGGCTGCTCTTTGTTCGCGGAACTCCTGCCCAGCTGCGAGCCGCCGAAGACGTCATCAATCAATTGCGAAAGGACGTGGACCAGGGAGGAAAGAACGCTGCCGCTGAGAATGAAAGCCGCGCGGAGTCAAAGATCGCAGTTCATCCCGATCGCCGAACCGCAGTTCTGGAATCGCTGCGGAAACACTTCGAAGATCAATGTTGCGTTCAATTTCGCCTGGAGGGCGACGCAAGCATTGTTCTGACCGGCGACCGCCACCTTGTGAATGAAGCGGCGCAGTGGGCTTCTCTGGTGGAAACAAGTCTTCTCCAAAATCGCGGCACCCCGAAGTAGAACGGGAGCGCGATGAATTGCCTACATCCACCTTCGACGTTCAAACGCTTCAGACCTGCGCCGCTATCCGACGCGGCAACGAATCCGCGTTCACCGAGTTCTACGAGGATTGGATCTCCACCCTCACCGCCTGGTCGCTCGAGTACACCCGCTCCGACGAATCCCTCGCCCTCGACATCGTTCAGGAAACCATGATCCGGGTCATCCGTTCCATCCCGGTCCTCGAGTCCCACGCCGCCCTCGTCGCATGGCTCCGCGCCGCCACCCGCTCGAGCGCGATCGATCTCCTCCGCAAACGCATTGCTATAGCCGCACGCGAGCGCGCCGTCGCGAAGCCGGAGACCGATTTGGAGCCGCCACCGAGCATCGGGACGGAACTCGAATCCCTCCTCGCCGCCCTCGCAACGCTCTCGCCCGAAGACCGGCTGCTTCTCCGCGTTCGATCACAGTCGGGCGCCTCCTACGAACAACTCTCCCGCTCCCTCGGCGGCACTCCCGATTCCCTCTACGGGAAAGCTCGCCGGGCAATGTCCCGCCTCCACTCACTGCTCACGGAAGATGCCTCCGATGCCTGATTTATCAACCGATCCGCGCGATAAAACCCTGAGCCCGCACGCCCGCGCCCGGCGCGACGAGATGCTCCCCGCTCTTCTCGCCGAGGTCCGTCGTGTTCGGCGCCGCCGAACCGCGGCCAAGGCTTTCGCCGGCATCGCGGTGATCGTCCTCTGCTCCGGTGTCCTCTTCCTCGCCACGCTCGCCCCCGGCCGCCCCGCTTCGGCGCCCGCCATTGCCAATGGTTCCGTCAAGAGTGGGCCTTTGATCTCCGCTCCCAGCCAGTCCGTCGCCAAGGTGCAGTTCGTTGCGCCGTCGTCCGACATCCTGGCCCGGCTGGCGATCCGTCAGGATTCGCCCGCCCGTATCGAATACATCGACACGAATCAGGCACTCGGTATCCTTGAGTCCGGAGGCGAGCGCTACGGTTTCGTTGAGATCGCCGGTCGAACAGAATTCCTCCTGATCGCTTCGAAATAGCCGGCGCTTCGCGTCGGTCCTTCTGGAACCAGACGCGTGAGAATCACCGCCGCGCCATTCGGTCGAATCACAACCTTCGAAAAACTTCTCATCTCGCTCGTGCCCATCGTGCTGCTGGTCTTCGGCGCCATCACAGTCAAACGCTCCGTCTATGCCGATTCCCGAAAGACCGACGCCGGCGTCTACTTCCGCGCCGCCTGGGCCGTCAGCGCCGGCATAGACCCCTACATCATCGTCGATGACAACGGCTGGAGCTACACCTACCCGCCGCCATTCGCCGTCGCGAGCCTTCCCTTCTCCGAGCCGCCGATCGTGCAGGGCGCCGACGGCAAGCCCGCGACGGATCCGCGCGGCTGGTCCGGAATTCCCTACACACCCGCCGTCATCATCTGGTACATCCTCGGCTGCATTCCCCTGATCCTCGCCTGCGAATGGCTCGCGCGCTCGATCGCGCTCTCCTCACCGTGCTCTGAAGTCCGTAACATGCCGCGCTTCTGCCGACGCTGGTGGCAGGACCGGTTGATTCCCGCGGTCATCTGCATCGTCGGCATCGGCAGCACGCTCGGCCGCGGCCAATCCAACACCATGCTCCTGCTCTGCATCGTGGGGCTCATCTGGTGGTCCCTCCGCGGCCGCTCCTTCCGCGCCGGTCTCTGGATCGCCGCCGCCGCGGCAATCAAAGTCTTCCCCGCTTTCCTCGGCCTCTTCGCCCTTCTCCGCCGCGACTGGCGCATGGTCGCCGGCTGCTTCGTCGGCGGGTTCCTCTTTCTCGCCGTGCTCCCCGCCTGCGTCGTCGGACCGGCCCGCGCGTGGGAACTCAACCGCCGCTTCCTTCAGGTGATGATCCTGCCCAACGCGACAGACTTCGCCGGAACCGGCTCCGGCGAGCACGATGCCAAGGTCAAGGAATTCCAGCGCGTCCGCGACAACCAGTCGATCGCCGTCATCGTGCATGCCGCCCTCAACCTGAGCGACGTGAAGCGCCTCTCCGACATGGAAAACAAGGAAGTCGAGAGCGATCCAATCGCCAAGATCGCGCACGCCGTCATCGGGGGCGGCATGGTCCTCCTCTCCATCTTCGCCTGGTGGCGTCTGCATCGGCAGAAGAACCCATGGGAAACGCTGCTCACCGTCGGCATGCTCACCTGTGTCATGATGGCGATCAGCCCCGTCTGCCACCTTCACTACTTCATGCTCGGCATTCCTCTCGTCGGAGCCCTCTGGGCGATCTGGCTCGAGCGCGGGCCCACCGGCCAGCCCGGCCCGCTCATGTGGCTCTTCTTCGGCATCTACTTCGCTCTCAATCTGATCCCGCGCTTTGGCGACGGCGCGTTTGAGGTCTTCCGCGTCACCCGCTTCCTCGGACTCGCCCAGTACGGCAATCTCCTGCTCTGGGCCGCCGGGCTCTGGACGTGCGTTCAAATCACGGGAACCCGCGCCGAGGTTCCGGTCGCCGCCCGACCCGCGCTCGCCTGATACCGCCAGCAGGGCCGGGGGTTCACTACTCTTCTGCCCACAATGACGGATGCGACTTCCGCAACGCCGGCGATCCTCTTTACGGCCTTCGAGCCCAGCGGCGACGACCACGCCTCGATCGTCATCGAGCAACTCCGCAAGCGCCATCCGTCCCTTCCGATCTACGCATGGGGTGGCCCCAAAATGGCCGCGGCAGGCGCGACCATCATCGAACGCACCGGCGACGACGCCGTCATGGGCGTTCCCGGCCTCGCCAAGATCCGCGAGCACCAGAAGATCAACGCCCGCATCGCCGCATGGCTCGATTCGTTCAACCCCGGAGGCGATAACGCCGGCCTTGGTCACCGCCCGACGCTGCACGTCCCCGTCGATTCTCCGGCGGCGAACTTCCCGATCTGTGCCCTGGCAAAGAAGCGCGGGCTCAAAGTCGTGCACATGGTGGCGCCGCAACTCTGGGCGTGGGGCCCTTGGCGCATCGCCAAGCTCCGCCGGCTCACCGATCAGGTCCTCTGCATCCTCCCTTTCGAGGAGGAGTACTTCACCAAGCGCGCTGTGCCCGCCCGCTTCATCGGCCATCCGCTCTTTGATGTCGTTCTCGACGAGCACGCGCTCGATCTGGTCGGCGCCAGCTTCGGCACCGGCACGCCCAAGGTCGCCCTCATGCCCGGTTCGCGCCCCGGCGAGATCGACAAGAACTTTCCGCTCCTGCTTGAGACTTTCGTCCGCCTCAACGCCGAGTTCCCCGGCCTGCGGGGCGTCGTCGCCGCCACCAAGCCCGCGGTCGAGGCCCGTCTGCACGACATCGCCTCGCGTCTGCGTCCGCGGCTTGGCCCCTGGCCCGACAACCTCATCACCGTTCACGGCCAGACCGACGCCGTCATCCGTTGGAGCGATCTGGCGATCGTGGTCTCCGGCACCGTCACGCTCCAGATCGCCCGCCAGCTCAAGCCGATGGTGATCGTCTACAAGTCCAACCCCATCCTTTACCACGCCGTCGCACGCTGGGTCCTGACGACCAAGTACTTCACGCTGCCCAACGTTATTTCCGGCGAAGAGGTCATTCCCGAGTTCGTGCCGCACTTCGGCGGAGCCCAGCCGATCGCCAGCGCCGCCGCGGAGATCCTGCGCGATCCGGCTATCCGCGAATCGCAGCGGCTGGAGCTCCGCAGAGTGCTGGAGCGATTCCAGGGTCTCCACGCCGGACCTCTCGCGGCAGACCACATCGAGCGCATCGCCGAACTTCCGCGCATGGGAAGACCCAGCGAAGTGCCGCGGACCCGCACCGGAATGCCGACGCTCCTCCCCGGCTAGCGGCTACAGGTGGCCTCGAATACCCCGGCGGTCAACAGCCTGTTCCCCGCACGATCGGCGATCGGAGTGTGGTGCCATCGGGCGCCGCCGAGCGGCACGCCCCGATCGAGCGCCCGGTTCGCGGCAACCGCGAGATCGTGCTCGGCGATCTCCTTTGAGGCGCTGAACAGGAGCAGCAGCAACTCTCCATGCTCGATCAGCGGATCCGCCGCGAGCTTCCTGATATCGCCGGAAACGGCGGAGGTGAGTTCCGACGAATACGTCGCGTTCGGCCCGGGCACGCCGAGCGAGTAGGTGAACTGCCCGACGCACTTGACCTCGAGCCAGAGGCACGCGGACGGATCGACCTCTGCCGTATCCGGCGGAGGGGCCACCGGCTCGAACAGCGTCCCGGCGCGCGTGGCCTTCTCCCGCCGATCCCGAACCGCGTCGCGAATTCGTTCGCCCGAATGGGGAGTGACGACCACGTCGCATCGCATCCGGTCCGGGTTCTTCTTCTGCGCCGGCGAGAGCGACGGGTAAGGCACCTCGCGCAGCACGCCGAAGCCCGATCGCGCGATCGCCGCGCCGATCGACTCGTGCAACGTGAGTTCCCGTCGCGCATCGAGCCCGTGCACCGCCTGCTCCGCAAGGAGCGACGCCTCTTCCGCCGCGAGGCCGTCGAGAACAACCCGCGCGATGTCGATTCCCCTCCACATGCGGCGCGAGTTTACGCGCGGGCTCGCCCGTGTCAGCCCGACTTCGCGCCCAGTTCGGCGGCAATCTTCCCGATCAGTTCGCGTGCCGATTCCTCGGCGGCCGCCCGCGATCGATGCATCGCGGTTTTCCAGATCCAGGGGACCGGCATGATCGAGAGGGGCAGATACCAGGCGCAGGTCTTCCAGAACTCACGCGGGTACCAATCGAAGTAGGTCACGAGCATCGAGTCGGTGATCCAGACTCCGGGGAAGACGGACAGAACGAGGACTGCCGCCACTATCCACGGCACCTTCCTCTTAACCTGCAGGGCGAAGCCGACCCGGGTGCCGGTGTCGGTCGGCCGACAGGTGCCCAGAAGGTCAAAGTCATAGACCCAGCCGTAGGCGAGCGCAAGAAAGTCGTCTCCCTTCGCCTCGAATCCGGGGAGTTTTCCCCGTTGTGACATGGCCCGGAGCTTTTCGACAACCTCGCGTGATCCGAGCGGCGTATCAATGACGGCTTGGCCGATGTCGCCCCCCGCGGAGGATGCCGCGACGGGGTTCTCGGGTGGTGGGGTTGCTGGGGAAGCAGGGTCGGGCAAGCGTTCAATCCTTCGGCCACGCGGAGACGTGGGGAACAACATAACGAGTCCGCGGGCAATGCATCGGCTGGCACGCCGTGTGCCATGGGTTTACGCATATGAAGAGCAGATCACAAACGGGCGATAACGCCGCGGACGCGGCGCTCCAGGGCCAGCCCCCGAGGCTGCGGTACGTGGATGTGGTGGAACTGAGCCACAGAAGGGTGTCGGAGCCACGCCGCGCGACGGCACAGGCGCCACAAGCGCCCCACACGGAACGGCGTCCGGCTGCGCTCCGGATTGATCCGCCGGCCCGCCCTGTTTCGGGTGAGACGTCGGTCGAAGCGGCGCGGGCCGCGATCGCGGAGGCGAACCGGCAGGCGAGCCGGATCGGGCTTGGGCCGCGGTTCCTCGAGACGCTCGAAGAGACCCGGCTGGCGACGCCGGCGCTCCTCTCGGATGATGCCCGCTGGGTGTTTGCCGTTCGGGTGCGGCGGGAGATTCAGGGCGGCCGGGCGGCGATTGTGGCGCCCGAATCGCGGAAGAGGCTTTTGAAACTGGCTCACCGGCTTGGTCTCCGTGATTTCGATGCCAATCTTGTGATCGCCATCGTGCAGGATGATGCCCGGCTCTACCCGAGTCCGGCTCCGGTTCCGTCGAGCGCGGCGAAGGGGCCGCTTGCTATGGTGCGGCCGGCCCAGCCCGATGAGGGCTCGCGGGCGCTGGTCGTGTGGTGGTCGGTCGGGGCGAGCGTGAGCCTCGCCGGCTTGGCTTGCTACTTCCTGATCCGTTGGCTCATCGGTGTCTGATCCGCTCAGGCTTCTTCTTCGGCGCGGCGGGTCCATTCGAATTCCAGCGGCTCGAGCTGCTGGGTCAGGCCGTTGCGTTCCTCGGTCAACGTGCTTGCTTTGGTGTGGTTTCGCCAGACGTTGGGATCGTTCATGGCCGCGTCGATTTCCTTGATCCGGATCTGGAGCTTCTCGATCTTCTCTTCGATCTGCTCGGTCCGCATGCGGGCAAGGGCGTTGACGCTCGGAGCGGATGACTTGGGAGCGGGCTGCTTCTTTGCTGCCGCTTCCTTCTGGCGACGGTCGGCGGATTCCTTGCGGTTGCGGGCCTCGGCGGCTTCGCGGTCCTGCTCTTTCTTGAGCTGCGTGACCTTTTCGTGCCAGTCGGTGTAGCCGCCGTGGAAGATCTCGACGTTTCCGGCGCCGTCCATGACGATCAGGTGATCGCAGGTCGCGTCGATCAGGGCCCGGTCGTGGCTGATGAGGAGCATGGTGCCGCCGAAGCCGCCCTCGTCGCAGAGTGCCGCTTCGAGGCGTTCGGCGCTCATCAGGTCGAGGTGATTGGTGGGCTCGTCGAGGACGAGGAGGTTTTTGGCGGAGCACAGGAGGGCAGCGATGGCGGCGCGGCTGCGCTCGCCACCGGAGAGCTGGCCGAGGGGCCGATCCTGGTCGGTGCCGCTGAAGAGGAAAGCGCCGGCCAGATCGCGTGCGGCCTGCTCGCTCATCTGGGTGCCGGGGACTTCCTTCTTGATCGTGTCCTGGAGGTACTGGTAGACGGGCTTGTCGGCGGGCAGGTGCTCGTGCGTCTGGCGGTAGTAGCCCACGCGAACATTGGACCCGATGCGGACGGTTCCGGTGTCGGGCGTGATCTCGCCGAGGAGCGTGCGGACGAGGGTGGTCTTGCCCGTGCCGTTGGGGCCGATGATGCCCCAGCGTTCGCCCCGCGAGATCACTATGTCGAGGTTCTTGAAGAGGACCTTTTCGCCGCCGCCTTCGAGCGGGTAGCTCTTCGAGACTTCGCGGGCGGCGACGACCATGTCGCCGCTGCGTGGGGCCTCGGGCAGGCGCACCTCGAATGAGTGTGCTTCCGGGGGCTTTTCGAGCTGATCCTGCTCCTTGGCGCGTTCGAGCTTGGTCTCGCGGCCCTTCGCCTGAGCGGCGCGCCGGCCCGCCTTGTACTTGCGGATGTAGGCCTCCTCCTGGCGGAAGCGGCTCTGCTGATTCTGGTAGGCACGGAGCATCGATTGGCGGCGCTCGGCGCGGAGTTCGCGGAAGGTCTCGTAGTTGCCGGGGTAGTCGATCAGGCGTCCGTCTTCGGTCTCGACGATGCGCTTGACGACGTTGTCGAGCAGGTAGCGGTCGTGGCTGATGAGCAGGACGGCGCCGGCGAATTCGTTCCGGAGGAAGTTCTCGAGCCAGAGGCGTCCCTCGATGTCGAGGTGGTTGGTGGGCTCGTCAAGGAGGAGCACGTCGGGGTTTTCGAGGAGGAGCTTGGCGAGGGCGAGGCGGCCCTTCTGGCCGCCGGAGAGGCCGCTGACCTTGATTTTGAACTGGGCATCGGTGAAGCCCAGGCCGTGGAGGATCTCGGCGATCTTGTGGTCGATGGAGTAGCCGCCGGCGGCTTCCATGGCCTCGGTGAGGTGGGCCTGCTCCTCCATGAGCTTTTCGAGCTTGTCGCCCTCGGCGGTGGCCATCTCTTCGTAAACGTGATCGAGCTTGCGGTGCAGTTCGTGCAGGCGCTCGAAGGCGCTCTCGGCCTCGCCCCAGAGCGTTTCTTCCGGATCGAGGATCGGGTCCTGATGCAGGTATCCGGCGCGGGCGCCGCGCTGCAGGACGATCTCGCCGTCGTCGGGCGACATCATTCCGGCGAGCATCTTGAGGAAGGTGCTCTTGCCGACGCCGTTGCGTCCGACGACGCCGACGTGTTCGCCGGGCTCGATGGTGAATGAGACACCGTCCAGAATGATCCGGAGGCCGAAGGCGTGTTTGAGGTTGGTTGCGGTGAGGACTGGCAAGCGGGGATTCTAGAAGCGAGAAGCGGTTGTTCCAAGGGAGGAGAGAAGTGGCAGAGGGGCAATGGGGCGGAGTGGCAGAGTGGGGAAGAGCATTTGAGACTGTTTCTTGGCCGTTTGCTCCGTGGTTCTTCGTGGCCTGCGTTGTTGAAAAGCCTTTCTTCGCGTCTACCCTCACCCCGGTCAAGCCCTGGCTCCAATGGAGTCCGGCGCGTTTGCGCGCTATCGCCGATGCTTGACCGCCTTACAGAATCGTTCTCCGGCCTCTTCCGCAAACTCAGCGGCAACGCCACGCTCACCGAAAAGAACGTGCAGGACGCGATGCAGGAGGTGCGTACCAGTCTGCTCGACGCCGACGTGCACCTTGACGTCGTGAACGCGTTCTGCGATACGGTGCTGAAGGATGCGCTTGGGCGGGGTGTTACAAAGTCGCTCAAGCCGGGCGAAGAGATGATCGGCATCGTCCACGCGCGGCTGGTCGAATACCTCGGCGGGACGCCGGAGCAGGCTGACCCACGGGCGGCGCTTCAGTCGACGGCGGATCAATCGATCATGAAGATCAGCCCGGGACCGACCATCATCATGATGGCGGGGTTGCAGGGCTCGGGCAAGACGACGACGAGCGGCAAGCTGGCCGCGATGCTGAAGAAGAAGGGGCGTTCGGTCATGCTCGCGGCGGCGGACCTTCAGAGGCCCGCGGCGGTCGAGCAGTTGCACACCGTTGCAACGCAGGTGGACAGGGACATCGCGGGCGGGGCGCAGGTTCACTTCTACGGCGAGCCCGACAAAGTTGCGGAATACGGAAAGGCGGTTGGCGTCGCGGTGGGGGTGGCGCAGCGGGCGCTTGCGGCGGCGAGGCAGAAGGGTGTGGATGTCCTGATCCTCGACACGGCGGGCCGGCTGCATGTGAATGACGAACTGATGGGCGAGTTGTCTCAGGTGAAGCGGCTGCTGCAGCCGCACCACATTTTCCTGGTGGTTGATGCGATGTCGGGGCAGGATGCGCTCAACTCGGCGAAGACTTTTCATCAGAAGCTCGATATCGACGGCGTGATTCTGACCAAGTTTGATTCGGATACGCGGGGTGGTGCGGCGCTCTCGGTGAAGCATGTCACGGGTGCTCCGATCAAGTTCGTGGGCGTGGGTGAGAAGCTCGATGCGCTGGAAGATTTCCATCCGACGCGATTCGCGGGGCGAATCCTGGGGATGGGCGACGTGGTGGCGCTGGTTGAGAAGGCTCAAGAGCAGGTCACCGAAGAGGACGCGAAGAAGCTGGAAGACAAGCTCGCCAAGGGCGAGATGACGATGGACGATTTTCTGTCGCAGCTCAAGATGCTGCGGCGGATGGGGCCGCTCAAGCAGCTCTTCGGGCTGTTGCCGGGCGTCGGTTCGATGCTCAAGGATGTGCACATCGAGGACAAACAGCTCGACAAGGTCGAGGCGATGATCGGCTCGATGACGAAGGCGGAGCGCAAGAAGCCGGACATGATCGACAACAGCCGCCGGAAGCGGATCGCGACGGGCTCGGGCGTTGATCAGAACGACGTCGGGCAGATGGTGAAGCAGTTTTCGATGGTGAGCAAGTTGAGCAAGGGGATGGCGGGGATGACCGGCGCGCAGAAGGCCGCGGCGGTGAAGGAGATGGGCGGTGTTGGCGGGCTTGGAGGAATGGTGCCGGGGATCAAGGGATTGCCGGGGATGAGCGGGCGGGGTAGTTCGTTTTCTTCGAGCCCAAAGGATCGGTTTAAGAAGAGGAAGAAGTAGGGGAGAAGAAATGGCGCTTCAACACGGAGGGCCACGGAGAGCCACGGAGGGGGACACGGGGAGAGGCGGGGAGAGTGGGATTGCGATTTCAATGAGGACTGAAAAAACAAACCCTTCCCCCAACCCCCTCCCTCAGGGAGGGGGCTCCGGATTTCTGATTCGCGAGTCGAAGGCGGCGCGTGCTACTTCTTGAGCGGCGTTCCGAAGCTCCATTGGTAGCCGAAGGGGTCTTGGACTATTCCGTAGCGGTCGCCCCAGAATTGGTCGGCGACGGGCATGATGACTTTCGCGCCGGCGTCGGTGGCGCGTTTGACGGCGGCGTCGGCGCTTGGGACGTATTGGTGGAAGATGACGGGGGTGTTGCCGAGGGAATTGGGGTCGTTCTTCTTGCCACCGTGGTGTTCGGGGAAGCAGTCGTTGAGATAGAAGAGAGTGCCGGCGATTGTGATTTCGGCGTGGAGGAGGCGTTTGCCGTCGTCCATGGGGACTCGGCGGATTTCCTCGGCGCCGAAGGCTTTTTTGTAGAAGTCGATGGCGGCGGCGCAGCCGTCGATTGAGAGGTGAGGGGAAACGCCGGGGGTGGGGGCGGGCATGGGAATGTCTCAGCCTTGATGCAAGGGGGCATGAAGAGAAGACACGGGCAGGATGCCTGTGCCACGCGGAGCGGGAAGACACGGGCAGGATGCCTGTGGCACGCGGAGAGCAAAAGACACGGGCAGGATGCCCGTGCCACACGAAGGACACGGGCAGGATGCCCGTGCCACACGAAGGACACGGGCAGGATGCCCGTGCCACGAGGGAATTACTTGGGCCAGAGCCAGCCCATGACGGCGCCGGTGATGAGGCCCATGACGATTCCGTCGAAGAGGCCGCTGAGGATGGAGGCTTTGTTGTGCTGGAACCAGATGGCGCCGGGGATTGCGGAGACGGTGTAGGCGAGGATTCCGGCGGTGCCGGCGGTTTGCAGGAGTTTGGCGAAGGGTGCGCCGTGGCCGACGCCGGCTTCGGAGACGAGGTACGCGATCAGGAAGTTCGCGACGAGGCAGACAAGGAAGGTCAGGAACATATTGACGCCCATGTTGGGCATGCGCCAGAGGGTGAGCATGCCCATGGGGCCGGTCTTCCAGATTTCCTTCATGCGTTCTTTGTTCTCGCCGTCGCAGTGCATGTTGGGATAGCCGTAGACGCCGGGCTGGATGTTGAGCGAGCGAACGAAGTCCATCACCTTTGTGTCGTCGGGGAGTTTCTTGAAGTCGTTCTTGTGGATCTGGAGGAACATCCAGGATGCGGCGCTGTAAATCCAGACAGCGGCGGCGGACGCGAGAATTGGCAACCAGAGATGCGTGAGCAATTCCATATGTGTGCCCCTTTCGGATTGGCAGGATAACGAATCGGGTCGAGGAGGCTTTCGGCGTTGAAAAGACAATGAAACACGGGGAGCCACGGGAGGCCACGGAGGGGGACACGGAGAAGAAGTGGGGAGGTGGGGAGATGGGGAGGTGATTACGTGATTAGGGGGCGCGGGGGTGGTGGGATTGGGAGACGGCGGATTCGCTTCGGGAAAGGGGTGTGCGAGGAGCGGGGTCGCTCGGTGTTTCGGGAGCGAGCGAAGTGGGGTGTGAGGCCTGGTGATCGGTGGGGTTGTGGGAGTCCCGGTCGGTTTGTGCGGTGGAGCGGCGCGATGGGGCGGGTTGTGAGTGCGCGGCTTGGCTTAGCTCTGGCGTGCCCTCGGAGGCTTGGCGCTCGGTCCCGGTATCGCGCGTCTGCCCAAGGTCGTTGCGGCTTGATTCTGCGGGTGAATCGCGATGGCGGTGGGGCTGGCGTTTGCCGGGTTCGGTGTGGTGTGTGTGGCGCGGGGAATCCGGGTCGGTCGGGGGCGTTTGGTTGCCTGATTTCACTTGTGCGACTGGCTGCGATGCGGACCGCATGAGTTCGGTCGCGGCGCGTCGGCGTTCGGCGGGGGGGAAGTCGCCGGTGCAGATGGCTTGGAGTGTGGAGATGGCGGGGATGCGTGCCGCGAGAGCGGCGATGCGGGCCTGGATGGTGAGCAACTCCTCGAAGTCGGCGATGGCCTGGCGAGCGTCGGGTGTCTTGAGGGTTTCGAGCAGGCGTCCGATGGGGAGTTTGAGAGCGTGGGCGATCGCGGAGGGGGAATGGCCGGCGAGGAAATAGTCGAGGATGTCGGGGGTTCGTTGATCGGGAGGCATGGAGCGGAGAATACGGTTTTTGTATGGTTCGTTCAAGTGGAAAGTTGGATTTTGTTTGGTTTTTTGTAAGGCGATATTTGGAAGCAGTTTGCGCGATTTCGTGGGGGCGATGTTGGGCCTGAATGTCGTCAATTCAGGAGCATCGGGCGCGTTTGAAATGTGTCACCGCTTCGCGGCTCGGGTGATTCCATTCCGCTTCCTGCGGCTTACGCCGCAGGCTTTAAGCTGTCGCTGCTCCGCAGCGAAGAAGCAGGATTCCAGGCACTGGCCCGGCACTGGAAACGAAATCGCTCGAGATTCCGTCTGATGGGTCACATTCGGATGTCGTCGGTTTCCCGACCGGCGTCGAAACAACGGCAAAGTCATCACTGCTCTGGAGAGCAGTGCCACCGAAGGCACCGTGAGAAAGTGCCTAGCCGCCGAGCTTTTTGTGGAGCTCTTCCAAGTTCCGCAGAAACTCTTCGCGGACTGTCTCTGCAAACGGATTCTGGTTCTCGATTGTCTCGAAGAGTTCCCACGAATCGCCCGCGAGGCTTTCGCTCATTTCGGCGAATCGGCGGTAGGCGAGGGTGGCGAGATCGGTCTTCGGAAGGTCGAGTGCCGCGGCGGCGCGGGAGATGAGGTGCGTGAGACCCTGGACGTAGGCCATTTGGCGGTCGTGCTCTTCGGGCGAGACATCGAGCACGCGGAGTTTGAGTGTTTGGCTGAGGAACGATCGGACGCATGCGATGCGTTCTTCGCCGGCGCGGAAGGGGCAGTAGGCGATGGGGAGGCCTTCGATGCCGTGCTTGCCGCTCTGGGGGCCGAAGAGGGGGTGGGTTCCGATGATTTCGGTTTCGGGCGGGAGCAGATCGCGCATGAGGGCGATGGGTTTGAGTTTGACGGAGGCGACGTCGAGGACGAGGGGATTTCGCTGCGCGAGGAGAGGAGCGAGTTGCCGGAGCAGCGGTTCCATTCGCTGAACGGGAACCGCAAGGACAAGCATGTCAGCATTAGCGGCTTCGGCGAGCGGAACGAAGGAAATGCCGATCTCGCGAGCTTCGGACGTTCGATCGGCGTCGTCGTGTACGCGAACGTCGAAGTGCGATCGCACATGCGTACACATGAAGCGACCGAAGGCGCCGAAACCCAAGATTGACAGTTGCTGTTTCAACCAAGTAGATCGCACAACTCGTGCGCATTTGAAGGAGGTGGAAAAGGCTCAAGTAATTGTTGAAGCGATGCACTCTCCGATGACTTGGCGGCGTGCCACGTACATGGGTGAGTTTCCGAATAGTGATACGGGTTGGCTCCTGCTTCCAACAGAAGCGACACTAGCTCGACGCTCCCCATTGCGGGCGAGACCGCCGAGACTTCCTGAAGCGCGGAATTGCCAAACTCGTTAACGCAGTTGATGTTCGCTCCTTTTGAAATCAGATATCGGACTCCATCGGCAAATCCCTCAAGCGCGAGAAAATGGAGCGGCGTTTCGCCGAGAACGCCCGGCATTTCTAGCAGCGTCGGATCTGCGAGCAGCATCTCGTCTGCCAACGCGCGATTGAGCTGCGCGGCATCGACGAAAGCAGTCCAGCGTTCGCGGGTGGGATCGTTCATTCACGTCGTCCGGTTCAACCTGCGGATCACCACTCGGGCCCGCCGCTGTATCGCCCGTACACATCCGCCATCGCCTGGACCATTTCTCCCATCGTGCAGCCGCAGAGGGCGCCGTCGATCAGAGCCGGCATGACGTTGGTTTCGTGAAGGCCGCCGGCTTTGCCGGGGGCGCTTGGGAGTTGGTGCTGGAGGGTGTGGGGCTTGCCCTGGCAGGCGGAGCGGATGTTGTCCAAGGCCTGCTTCACGTGCGCGGCGTTGCGGGCTTTCTTGAACTTGGCGAGGCGGTCGCACTGGTTGACCTCGACATCGTGGCCGATCTGGAGGATCTCGATGGGGCGGTCGCCGCTGTTTTCGTTGTAGGCGTTGACACCGACGATGATGCGGTCGCCGGCCTCGCATTCTTCGCTGTAGCGGTAGGAGGCTTCGGCGATCTGGCGGCGGAAGTAGCCTCGGTTGATGCCGGCGATGACGCCGCGGCCGTAGCCGGTTTTGAGGGTGTAGGCCTCGTGTTTGGAGAGATCATTCGTGGACGAAGAATCCTCCCTTCCCCCAACCCCCTCCCTCAGGGAGGGGGCTTCAGAAGCCCGACCATGCGCGTACGCCCCCATGTGATCGACGTCGCTGATGTAGCGGAGGGCTTCGCGCTCCATGGTGTCGGTGAGTTGTTCGACGAACCAGCTGCCGCCGAGAGGGTCGGCGACGCGGGTGACGCCGGTTTCGTGGGCGAGGATCTGCTGGGTGCGGAGGGCGACGGTGACGGCCTGCTCGGTGGGGAGGCCGAGCGTTTCGTCCATGCTGTCGGTGTGGAGGCTCTGGCAGCCTCCCAGGACCGCGGCCATGGCCTGATAGCCGACGCGGACGATGTTGTTGAGGGGCTGCTGTTCGGTGAGCGAGCAGCCGGCGGTCTGGACGTGGGTCTTCATGTACCACGAGCGTTCGTTCTTGGCGCCGTAGCGGTGCTTCATGGCGCGGGCCCAGATGCGGCGGGCGGCGCGGAGCTTGCAGATTTCTTCGAAGAACTCGTTGTGGCTGTTGAAGAAGAAGGAGAGGCGGGGGGCGAAGCTGTCGATGTCGAGACCGCGCTCGACGCAGGCTTCGACGTATTCCATTCCGTCGCGGAGCGTGAAGGCGAGTTCCTGCGTGGCGGTGCTGCCGGCTTCGCGGATGTGGTAGCCGGAGATCGAGACCGAATTCCACTTGGGGACGTAGCGGCTCTGGAACTCGATGGTGTCGACCACGAGCTTGACGCTGGCCTCGGGCGGATAGATGAATTCGTTCTGGCTGTGGAACTCCTTGAGGATGTCGTTTTGGAGTGTGCCGCCGAGCGAGGACCAGGGGATGTTGCGCTGGACGGCCATGGCGAGGTACATGGCCCAGATGACGCAGGCGGGTCCGTTGATCGTTTGCGAGACGGTAACGTTGCCGACGGGGATGTCGGCGTAGAGGCGGTGCATGTCCTCGATGGTGTCGATGGCGACGCCGCAGCGGCCGACTTCTCCGATGGAAAGTTCATCGTCGCTGTCGCGGCCCATGAGGGTGGGGAGGTCGAAGGCAGTGGAGAGGCCGGTGTTGGCGGCGGTGGAAGATTTGGCTTGTTCGAGGAGGTACTTGAAGCGCTTGTTGGTGTCGTCGGCAGAGCCGAAGCCGGCGAACTGGCGCATGGTCCAGAGGCGCGAGCGGTAACCTTGCGGGAAGAGGCCTCGGGTGTAGGGGTACTGGCCGGGCGAGGGGATGTCGCGCGGGATGTGCTTGAGGCTCTCTGGCGGGGCTTCCGGGGTGTAAACGGGATCGACGACGATGCCGGAGATGGTGACGGCCTGGGGATCGACCGGTTTTTTGATGGTCGAGGGCGCAACGGCGGGGCGTGGGGCGGTCGTCATCTCGGAAGCTCCAAGGGATGAGGACAATTCTACGGGCGATCTGGCGGGAGCGCTGCGTTCCGGCCCGGCGTTCGACCCGGTATCCTGCGCTCGTGGAATCTCGCGAGATATTCCTGGACCTGGGGGTTGCGCTGGCGGGCGGGCTGTTGGTCGGGCTTCAGCGTGAGCGGACGCACAGCGACCTGGCGGGGATTCGGACGTTTCCGCTGATTTCGGTCTTCGGGGCGTTGTGCGCGGTGCTGGCACGGGCGGTGAGCGCGGCCGCAACGGATGCGGCGGCGCAGGTCGGGCTTCCGGGGGTTCTGATCATCGCGGCGGGATTGATCGCCATTGCGATCCTGGTGCTGACGGGGAATCTCGTGAGGCAGCCGCCGGCGAAGCCGGATGACGAGCCGCACGGGCTGACGACGGAAGTTGCGATCCTGGTGATCTTCACGAGCGGGGTGCTGGTGGGGCTAAACCTGTATGCGCCGGGGGTGGCGGTTGCCGCGGCGACGGCGGTGCTGCTGCATTTGAAGCCGTCGTTGCACCGGTTTACTCGTTCGCTGACGGACAACGACGTGCGGGCGGTGATGCAGTTCGCGGTGATCGCGCTCGTGATCTTTCCGGTGATCCCGGACCGGGCGATGGGGCCGTACGACGCGGTGAATCCGTACAAGCTGTGGCTGATGGTCGTGCTGGTGACGGGGATCAGCCTTGCGGGGTATGTGGCGCTGCGGGTGTTCGGGGCGCGGGCGGGGACGTTCCTCGCGGCGTTCCTCGGCGGGCTGGTCTCGAGCACGGCGACGACGGTGAGTTTGTCGCGGCTGGTGAAGGGAGACAGGTCGCTGGCGGCGTCGGCGGCGCCGGCGATCGCGATCGCGAATTCGGTAATGCTGGCGCGGGTGATGGTGCTGGCATTTGTGGCGGGCGGGGCGAGCGCGGGGGCGATTTTGCCGGCGCTCGGGGCGGTTTTGCTTGCGTCGGTGGCGGGCGCGGCGGTCGGAGCATTCGCCTCGAGGAGTCACACGGACGCGGCGGGGGCGGTGGCGTGTTCGCAGCAGAGCAACCCGACGGAGTTGAAGGCGGCGATTTTCTTTGCGGGTCTCTTTGCGATGGTGCAGGTGCTGGTGATCGCGGGGAAGGACGTGCTCGGCCACATGGGGCTGTTTGTGATCGCCGGACTGAGCGGGCTGACGGACATGGACGCCATCACGCTCTCGACGGCGGGCATGGCGAAGGCCGGCCAGGTGGAAGGGGCGACGGCGGCGATCGCGATCATCATCGCGGCGCTGGTGAACACGGTTGTGAAGCTGTGTATCGCGGGGTGGATGGGCGGGAGCGGTCTTGCGGGGCGGCTGGGGCTTCTGCTTGCGCCGGCGCTCCTGGTGGGAGCGGGGGCGGCGGGGATGTTGTGGTTGAAGCAGTAGCGCCGGTTCGGCCGGGAACATGATCGATCGCCGGCGGGGTTGCGAAGCACGCGTCCGAAATTGCCGTTCGGAAACTGCAAGGTTGAAGAAACGTGGTTCTTGCGCGGGTGACTACGCGGGGCAATCCCCGGGGGGATGGCGCGGTCGTTGAGAAGCGAGACACTGCGCGGCGAGGGTGAACAGAAAAAGCAGTGGCGTAAAAAATTCTTTTGTCGGCCTTTCGGAGCCTCCCGCGGGTTATTCGATTCGCAGTGCGCGCGAACACGCGGCACTAGGAGATTGCGAGACCGCGACTTGCGGCGTGGGGCGTCGAAAATGGGACATGCCCGCGCGATGCGCGGGAACGGCGCGTGGCTTCGTGATAACAGCGAGGCGCACTGTCGCCGACTCGAACTGGGCGCGCCCGCGTGCGTATGAATGTGGGGCGGGCGCGTGATTCTGTTTTTCGCGTGCTCGTTTCGGTGCGTTGAGCGGGGAAAAGATGAACGAGCCTACTAAACCAGCGTCGGTGGCGGAGCAGCTTGAGGTTGCGGAGTCGAAACGGGAGGCTCAGATCCTGGATCAGATTCTCGATGACATCGCGGACATGCACGGGGGTCTTGGGCCGCAGGTGGAGACACCGGCGCCCCGACTGGTGCTGGTGCGATAGCGGCCCGGGTCGCTCGGCTCAGAAAGCTCAGCACATCCCATGAGTAAGAAGCACCGTCCGGCGGGTCGGGGTGATCGCCGTCAGACGCCGACGGCGGCCTTGCTCGTCGTCATGCTGGAAGCGCCGCTCGGACCGGCCCCGCCGGCGCTGCTGGCGCCGGGGTTTCCGGGCTGCGGCGTGTAGTCATACACGCCCTTGCCGGTCTTGTCGCCAAGCCGGCCGGCGGCGACCAGTTGGCGCAGGAGCGGGCAGGGGCGATATCGCTCGCCCCCGAGGCCATCGGCCAGGACGTTCATGATGTGGACGCAGGTGTCGAGGCCGATGAAGTCGGCCAGGCGCAGGGGGCCCATGGGGAAGTTGCATCCGAGCTTCATGATTTCGTCGATGTGCTGCGGCTCGGCGACGCCTTCCATCCAGGCGTAGAACGCCTCGTTGATGAGGGGCATGAGCACGCGATTGGAGACGAAGCCGGCGCGATCGTTGGCGGGGATCGGGGTCTTGCCGAGCGTGACGGCCAGGTTGGTGACGCGCTGCACCACTTCGGGGGCGGTCTGCAGGCCGCGGATGACCTCAACGAGTTTCATGACCGGCACGGGGTTGAAGAAGTGCATGCCGACTACGCGCTCGGGGTGGCCTTGGGGGCCGACGCTGGCGCAGATCTCGGTGATGCTGATCGAGCTGGTGTTGCTGGCGAGGATCTGGGTGGGGAACATAGTCGCGAGCTTGGCGAACAACTCACGCTTGACCTTGGCGTCTTCGACGACCGCCTCGATGACGATGTCGGCGCCTTTGAGCATGTCGAGATTCTCGACGTAGTGCAGTCGCGAGAGGGCGGCCTGGACGTCGTTCTCCTTCATGCGGCCTTTTTCGACCTCGCGGGCGAGGCGCTTGGTGTGACCGTCGCGACAGCGTCCGAGGGCGGTGGACGAGGCGTCGCAGACGAGAGTCTTGAAGCCGGAGGTCGCGGCGACCTGGGCGATTCCGCCGCCCATCTGCCCGGCCCCGATGATCGCGATCGTGTGGATGGTGTGGGTTGCTGCCATGAAGAACAGGATATCGGGAAACGGGCCGGAAGGGAATGGCTGCCGGGGAAGACCCGGGGACGCGTCGGTCCGGGGCGGCCTTTACTTACTCCGGATGCCCAGCCTGGAACAACTCCACAAGCTTCTCGCGGCCGATCCGGCGGACGCATTCGTGTTGTACGCCATTGCCCAGGAACACGGCAATCGGGGCGAGCACGACAAGGCGCTCCAGTTCTACGACCGGGCGATCGGGGCCAATCCCGGCGACGCGTATGCCTATTTTCACAAGGCAAAGGTTCTCGGGACGGTCGGGCGAACCGTCGAGCAGGTCGCGGCGCTGGAGGCGGGATTGGCCGCGGCGAAACGGTCGGGCGATGCCAAGGCCTTCGGCGAGTTGCGGGCGGCGTTGGATGATTTGGAATAAGGAGCAAGCGGATGACCGGAACATTGAACGCGCAGGGGCTTCCGAACGGGTACGTCTTCAAACCCGATTGGGAGGTCACACCCCGCGAGACCAAGGCGATGATGGAGCAGGGGGCGAACGTGCTCGTGGTCGACGTGAGGCTGAAGCCGGAATGGGAATTTGCGCATGTGAAGGGCAGCGTGCTCGTGCCGCTGGATGAGTTGGAGGCCAGGGCGAGCGAAATCCAGGCGATGGTGGACGAGAACCCGGGCTGCCGCGTGCTGACGCTGTGCCACCACGGGATCCGATCGCTCAAGGCGGCGGCGATGCTGCGCGATCATGGAATTCCGGATGTGAAGTCGGTTGCCGGCGGGATGGAGGCGTGGTCGTTGGGCGCGGATACGAGCGTGCCGCGGTATGAGCGGCAGGGGGCGAAGGTGTGGGCGGCAGGGGCGAGGCCGGTGTGAGCGTCGCCCGCTACCGACGCGCGTTCGAAGGTGGCAATGGCTCGATATCGAGACGCTTGGGAGTGGACATGGGGACCCAATCCGTGTTCTCCAGCCCGCCGTCGATGAAAGAGCGCACGTTGTAGATTGCGAACTGCTGGAGGCCGGTTGGAGCGGCGGCGGCCGCGTTGAGGAAACGCTCGTACTCCGCCTCGAGTTCGTCAGCCGGCAGATCGGCCTGCAAAGGGGCGCCGTCGAGATTGTGGAAGGCGGTGAGCGTGGAAAAGTACATGGTAAAGCTTGGCTCGCAGCCGAATTCACTGCAGCGGAGCTCGGGGTAATCGGGATAGGGGCCGGAAGCGAGCGGACCGGGAACGGTCAAGAGGGACGTCGGGAAGGGCCAGCCCGGGGATTCCACTGCCTTAGAAAGTGGATTGTCCGAAGGCAGGTTTCCGGTATCCCACCGGAAGCGCCCGCCCGCGAGCGGGGCGAAAACCTTCCGGACCACCGTGGGCTGAGGGCAAAGGACGTCGTTGTACGCGAAGAGGAACTGGACGAAGTCCGCATCGTCAACGAATCCATCGGCGTTCAAATCGGCGGAGCAATTGTTGGGCATGGTCTCTGCGGCGCAATCGAGCTCGTCATACTGGACCACGAAGACCGAAAAATCGGCGTCATCGACAATTGTGTCGCTGTTGAGGTCGGCCGGGCAGGGAACGGGAACGGTCAACTGAAGCCAATGCGTGAGGATCAAGCCTTTGCTCTTGATCGCCAGGGGTGGGTCGAATCCCGTGAGGTCAAAGGCAAAATCCGTCTGCACATTCATGAAGGGACGGCTTGCAAAGGCGAAAGAGAGTTGCATCTCGAGGGCGTAGGGGTTCGTGTCGGCGTCGAAGGGAAGGGTGACGTCGGCCAACGAGAAGAAGTAGATCCGGCAGACCCGGATTTCGAACTGCTCGGAGTATGACCAGATCACGCTCGAGTACGAACTCGCCGGGAGCCGTGCGTTCGGGTCCGCGACGGGCCAGTTTGTCGCCGTGTAAGGCTCGAATATGAGGCTGACCTTCTCGCCGCCGATGGTCTCGAAGTAGTCGTCGGGGTCCGTCGGATCTGAGGAGATGTTGATCACCCCGAATCGGAGCGGGTCGCCTTCGGGCGGGGGCGAAAATTGACTGTCGGTGTAGGCTCCGGGGTAATTCCAGTTCAGGTTGATCCCCGCGACGCCATTGGGCTGGTCAAAGTTGTTGTAGACGGTAATCGGAGCGCCGTCCGCGGCGCGGGCGGCGGGCTTGGTCGTGCCGGGCTTGATTACTTGTCCGGTGCGGTCATTCCGGATCCAGAGGATCTGGGGGGCTTCGGAGGCGACGTTCCGCTGAGCAGTGCCGGGCGTTCCGATCGGAAGCATCGGGAGAGCACGCGACAGCATCGGCGTTTGCACCTGCGCGAGCGCTGCCCCCGTGCAAGCGGCGGTGATAGCGGCGGCGATGACGCGGCGGGTGATGCTCAAGTCTGTACTCCCAAGAGGCCTGAACGACCATACGAACGCCGCCCGTGCGGGTTGCCCGGCGGACACGAAACGACCGGGGAATCCTTGAGGAACACCCGGTCCGAGGGTGGCTCATGAGCTATCGGCCGGGCATGATTGCATGTCGGGTTCGGGCGCGCGGATGTCGGGTGGGAAAATCCGCAAAACGACCGATAACAAGCGATTGGGCGCGATCAGCGATGCGACATCGCCATGGCCTCGATGAACTGATCAAACAGGTACGAGGCGTCGTGTGGGCCGGGGGATGCCTCGGGGTGATACTGGACGCTGAAGACGGGCTTGTGCTTCATGCGGAAGCCGGCGAGAGTCTGATCGTTCAGGTGGGTGTGCGTCGGCTCGGCGCCCGCTTTTTCGAGCGTGGCGCGATCGACGGCGAAGCCGTGGTTCTGACTGGTGATCTCGACCTTGCCTGTGGTTGTGTTCAAGATCGGCTGGTTGATGCCGCGGTGGCCGAACTTGAGTTTGTAGGTTGATGCTCCGATGGCGAGCGCGAGCAACTGGTGGCCGAGGCAGATTCCGAAGGTCGGGATCGAGATGGCGGGATCGGTCACGACGCCGCGAAGTGTTTCGATCGTCTTCTCAACGGCCGCCGGATCGCCGGGGCCGTTGGAGATGAAGAGGCCGTCGATCTGCTTGTCTTTGTACTGACGCTTGATCTCGTCGGCGGAAATATCGTGCGGAAC
The DNA here is from genome assembly GCA_044221315.1 of Phycisphaerales bacterium. Taxonomy (GTDB): domain Bacteria; phylum Planctomycetota; class Phycisphaerae; order Phycisphaerales; family UBA1924; genus JAFEBO01. Next base: position 49,589 of record JBGAPK010000012.1, read on the forward strand.
GAGGGTGACGTCGCAGCCGCGCTCGGTCAGGTTGCGGAGGATGTTGCGCTTCGCGCCGCAGTCCAGAGCGAGGACTTTGAATCGGCGCGGCGGATCGCCGGGGACGGCGCTCCACTCGCCGAGGTCTTCACTCCAGGACCCTTTCGTTGAGCACCCGACCAGGGGCACGAGATTCTGTCCGGCCATGGAAGGGTTGGACTTGGCCATCTCGACCAGTTGCTGATCGGACAAAGCGCCCTTGCCTTGGATTGGCGCGTCGGTCAAAACTCCCTGCATCGAGCCGGTGGTGCGAAGTTTTTTGGTCAGGGCCCGGGTGTCGATCCCTTCGATCCCAATGACATTGTGCCGTGCGAGGTAGGAGGAGAGGTCTTCGTTGGCTCGGAAGTTGGAGTGCAGGCGGGCGAGTTCGCGGACCACGAAGCCGGAGACCTGGACCTTGCCCGATTCGACATCTTCGGGATTTACGCCGGTGTTGCCTAGAAGAGGGAACGTCTGAACGAGGATCTGCCCGGTGTAGGACGGATCTGTGAGGGATTCCTGATAGCCGCAGACGGCGGTGTTAAAGACGACTTCGGCCCGCGCGATGACGCCGCGTCCGGTCGCTCCGAAAGCGCGTCCCTTGAAGACGGTGCCGTCGGCGAGGGCGAGGCGGGCGGGGATGGAGGCCGGTCGGGTCGGGGTGGTGGGCATCAAAGCGGAGTTTAGCGCGGGATCGCCGGAAAGTCGGCGCTCGGCGCGCCGGCGGGACCACTTCGAGATCGGTTACAGTCGATCAGTGAGCAGGATGCTGCCATTCGGGGGGAGCGCCAAGGAGAACGCCCGCTACGCGCAGGTCGCGGTCGAGCGCGGCATCGAGCGCGGCGGGGACGGCGGGGCGGAATTGCTGTACGAAGTGCCGCCGGCGATGCTGGACGCCTCCGAACTTGTGGTGGGCGAGCGGGTCGAGGTGCCGCTGGGCAGGCAGAAGGTCGGGGGAGTGGTGGTTGCGGTCGGCGGGCCGGAGTTGCTTGGAGACATCGAGCCTCTGAAGGTGCGGGTGATTGCGCGGCGGACCGGGGCGATTCTGCCGCTTTATCTGGTGGAACTGGCGAAGTGGATTGCCGGGTACTACGTCTGCCCGCTGGGGATGGTGATGGCGTCCATGGTGCCGGCGGCGGTGAAGCGAGAGATCGGGAGGCGGACGCAGATCGTCCTGATGCGGAATGGGGATGGGGCGGGCGTGGCGATGAAAGGGGCAGTGAAGAAACTCTGGGAGCGGATAGCGGGCCTGTCCGCCGAGACGTTTCCGGTGTCACCGATTGACCTGAAAACGGTTCTCGAAGAGAAATCGCTTCGCGGCATCAACCGGCTTCTTGCGCTCGGGCTGCTCCGAGAGGAAGCGCGGGAGATCGTGCGGGCACGAGAGGCCGCTTCTGGTGAAAAGGGTGCCTTCGGTGGTGACAAGTCGGTGACGCTTTCGGAGGAGCAGGCCCGCGCGGTTGATGGGATCATGCCGTTCCTCGATTCCCCCGGCGGCTTTGGCGTACATCTGCTCTATGGCGTGACCGGCTCGGGAAAGACCGAGGTCTATCTGCGCTTGATCCGGGAACTGCTGGATCGCAAGCACGATGCGAGCGCGATCGTTCTGGTGCCCGAGATCGCGTTGACGCCGCAGACTTCGGAGCGGTTCGCCTCGCGCTTCGTGGATCAGGGCGTGGCGGTGCTGCATTCAGGGTTGAGCGCGGCGCGCCGGCACAAGGAATGGGCACGGGTGGCGAGCGGGGAGGCCCGAGTGATCGTGGGGGCTCGGAGCGCGGTGTTCGCGCCGGTGCCGCGGCTGGGGCTCGTGATCGTCGATGAAGAGCACGACACGTCGTACAAGCAGGACCAATTGCCGCGGTATCACGCGCGGGATGTGGCGATCAAGCGGGCGCAGATCGAAGGCTGCCCGATCGTGCTCGGAAGTGCGACGCCTTCGCTCGAGAGTTGGGCGAATGCGGGAGGAGAACATTCAATACGGGGGGCCACGGAGGGCCACGGAGAGGAAGCACGGAGAAGGGAAGAGAAGCCGGCGCGGTATCGGCTTTGGAAATTGACGAAGCGGGTGGGTGGCGGGGAACTTCCGAACATTCGGATTGTCGACATGTATCAGGAGCGACAGGAGGCGAGGCAGTTGGGGCTGCGTGATCCGAGCCTGCTTCCGACTCTGAGGCGGGGGCTGCACGCAACGCTAAAGGAGGGGTCGCAGGCGATCCTGCTGCTGAATCGGCGCGGGTTTGCGACCTACATCGGGTGCGCGGGCGGGGCGTCGTGCGGGTGGGTGATGACTTGCGAGCGGTGTGATGCGCGGATGATTCTGCATCGCGACCTGGCGCTCAAGAGTGGAGAATTGCTCCGGTGTCATCACTGCTTGTCGGAGTGCGTGATGCCGCGGAGTTGTCCGAACTGCGCGCGGGGGCTGGTGCGGCTTGGCGCGGGGACACAGCGGGTGGAAGAAGAGCTGAAGCCGCTGCTCGACGAACTCTCGCTCGGGCCCGAAGCACTGATTCGTGTCGATCGCGACACGATGCGGACGGCGCAGGATTACTTTTCGGCGCTGGCGACATTCGCGAGCGGGCGGGCGCGGCTGCTCCTGGGCACGCAGATGATCGCGAAGGGGCTGGACTTTCCCGGAGTGAGACTTGTGGGGGTGATCAGCGCGGACACGGGCTTGAACTTGCCGGACTTTCGCGCCGGGGAACGGACATTTCAGCTCATCAGCCAGGTTTCGGGGCGCGCGGGCAGGGCGGATGCGCGGGGGATCGTCATCATCCAGACAATGGAGCCGTCGAACCCGGCGATTGTGCTCGCGGCCGAGCACGCGTTCGAGCGATTTGCTTCCGAAGAGTTAACGGTGCGGCGGAAGTTCAAGTTGCCGCCGGAGACGCGGATGGCGAGGATCGTCTGTCGGGATGAGAAACAGGCGGCGGTGAAGGAGCGGGCGCAGTCGCTCGCCGACTGGCTGCGGGCGTGGTCCAGCCGGCACGGTGGGGCTGTGCTGGTCCGCGGCCCGGCCGAGCCACCGGTCTCGCGCATCGCCGACCAGCACCGGCTTGGGATCGAGTTGATCGGGGCGAGGGCGGGGACTGTGCAGGAGGCTCTGCGGGCGGCCCGCGATGAGGGGCTGGTGAAGAGCGACGCAAAGACCGCCGTCGATGTGGATCCGGTGTCGTTAATGTGAAAGGGGATGTCGGCGAAAGAAAACCCCACGCTGGCGCGTGGGGCTCGTGGGCGTCTTGCGATCGCGTCGCGTCTATGGTCGATCGGGCCTATCTGTACCCGCCCGCGATCACGATGGTCTCGCCGGTGAGCCAGGAAGACTCAGACGACGCCAGGAACGCGGCGGCGTTCGCGATGTCGTCCGGGACGCCGATGCGGCCCAGCGGCGTTTCGGCGAGAACCTGTTTGTGGAAATCGCTGCCGGAGATTCCGGCGGAATGCCAGCCCTCGGTCTGGACCATGCCGGGGTTGATGGAGTTGACACGGATGCGGCGCGGGCCGAGTTCCGCGGCGAGTGACTTGGTGATGGCATCGACCGCTGCTTTGGTTGCGCTGTAGACCGAGCCGGTCGCGGGCGTGAGCGTGCTGACGACTGAGCTGATGTTGATGATGTTGCCGCCCTCGGATCCGAACTGCTTCGCCGCGGCCTGCGAGGCAAGAAGCAGCCCGAGCACGTTGAGGTCGAACTGTTTGTGGTAGTGGTCCTCCGTGACCTCTTCGAGCGGTTTGAACTCATACACCCCCGCGTTGTTCACCAGAATGTCGAGACGGCCGAAGGCTTTCTTCGCCTCGGCGAAGAGCCTTTCAATGTCGGGCTTTTTCGCGAGGTTGGCGCCGACGGCGACGGCTTTGCCGCCCTTGGACGTGATTTCGGAAACCACCCTGTCCGCGCCTTGCTTGCTGGACGAGTAGTTGACGACAACGGAAGCACCCTCGGAGGCGAGGCGCTTTGCAATCGCTGCGCCGATTCCCTTTGAGGCTCCGGTGACGATGGCGACCCTACCGGCAAGTTTGCTGGCCATTCCGTGTGCTCCTGAATGGGTTCAGTTACGCTGCTTCGGATTCGCGGCCGGAGGGCGGGATACAGAAAAACAAATCAAAATCTGCCGCCCTTCATCAGGGAGGGGCCGATTGGTGCTGCAGCGAACGACCCGGCTATTCTGATCGCCGTGAGCGCATGGATGCAAAATTAATAAATCTTGAAGGCATGCGTGTGACCGTGATGGGTCTCGGGCGCTTCGGCGGTGGAGCAAGCGTGACGCGGTGGCTCACGGATCAGGGCGCGAGCGTGCTTCTCACGGACATCGAGCCGGAGGAAAAGCTCGCGTCATCGGTGGCGCGGATTTCGGACCTGGTGAAGAGCGGCAGGGTTCAGTTGCGTCTGAACGGGCACAACGTGAGCGACTTCACAACGTGCGATCTTGTCGTGGCGAATCCCGCCGTGCCAAAGCCCTGGGAAAACCGGTTTCTGCGGGCGGCATGGGCCGCCGGGATTCCCGTGACGACGGAAATCCGGCTCACCGTGGACAGATTGCCACTGCGGGATCGCGTGATCGGTGTCACGGGCTCGGCGGGCAAGAGCACGACGAGCGCGATGATCCATCACATCCTGACGGCGTGCGGTTTCAAGTCGGTTTTCGGCGGGAATATCGGCGGATCGCTGCTGGGCTCGTGCGGCGCGATCACGAACGAAACGAATGTGGTGCTCGAGTTCTCCAGCGCGATGATGTGCTGGCTTGGCGGCCTGGCGCGGATTGCGCCCGCCGACCTCGCTACGGCGCACAACAAAGAAGAATGGTCGCCCCGCGTCGCCGTGGTAACAAATCTCTCCCCGAATCACCTCGATTGGCACGGAGACTTGGAGCACTACCGGCGGAGCAAGCAGGAAATCCTGCGATCGCAGCAGAATGGCGATGTCGCGGTCCTGCCGGGTGGCAGTGAAAGTGCGGAATGGAAGACACAGAAGGGTGTTGAAAGGGTTGTGCCGCGCGGTGAAATCGCCGGTCTGGCAATTCCCGGCAGGCACAACAGGCAGAACGCGATGGTGGCGGTTGAGGCGGCGCTGTTGGCAGAACCCGGGCTGGACCGCGACCGGGCCGAGGCGGCGGTCAGGGACTTCAAGGGATTGCCGCACAGGCTGCAGTTGGCGGCAGCCTTGCGGCGTACTGATGGCGTCGTGCGGTGCTTCAATGACTCGAAGTCGACGACGCCGGAAGCGTGCCTGCTGGCGGTCGCGGCGTTCGAGGAATCGGGAGAAGCGGGGGCCGGGCGGGTGCATCTGATCGCGGGTGGATACGACAAGGGTTCGGATCTGTCCGCGGTCGGCGCGCTCGCGGGGAGACTGGCGGGCCTGTACACGGTGGGGGCGACGGGGCCGAATATCGCGAAGGCGGCGGGTGGGAGGGCGAAGGAGTGCGGCACGGTGGAGCGGGCGACGCGGACGGCGCTCGAGGCGGCGCGAGGAGGCGATGTGATCCTGCTCAGCCCGGCGTGCGCCTCGTGGGGACAGTTCGAGAACTTCGAGAGGCGTGGTGAACTCTTTGTTTCAATCGTGAAACAGGCGGAGTCCGAATCGTGAGATCTTCTTTTTGTTCGGCGATCTGCTTTGCGGTGCTTGCGGGCGCCGGCGCCGAGCCCGCGCCGGAGGCGGCCGCCCCGGTGAGTGGGCCGCGCGAGGTGTTCCCCGGCGTTCGGGTCGATCGCGAGAAGAAGATGGTGGAATTTGACGGGACTATTCCGATCAACGCCCACACCGAGCCGGAACTGAAGGTATTTCTGGAAGCGACGGTCTGTTCGTGGGATTCGAAGGAGCATGAGTCGCTGGTGGTGACGAAGGCCAAACCGTCGCAGGTGCACGCGGCGCTGTTGCTCGTTGGCTTGAAACCGGGGAGGCCGGGGTTCTGGAGGCTTGAAGAAAAGACATGGGTCGGAGTTCCGCCGGAAGGGGATGAGGTTTCCGTGAAGTTCGTCATGACCAATGCCGACGGCGCCGAACGGGAAGAAGACGCTGCGGAGTGGATCGTGAATTCGAAGGACGGACGGTCTCTTCGGCAGAGCGATGCCGACGCGAAGTGGCTGTTCGCCGGGTCCAGACTTGTGGCGGGGAAGGTGACACCGCGCGGACCGGGAGAGGCGATCACGCCGGAAGGCAAGGGCCAGCCGGCGGAGCAGCCGGGTTCTCCGGAGGTCTACGTAGCGGATGTGGACGGCACTCTCGTCGGATTGACCACATTTGGCGCCGAGACGATCAGCCTGAACCGGATGTACAACCCGGATTCGGACAAGGAAGCGCCGGAGTGGGTTGCGAGCAGGCAGAAGACGCCGCCGATGGGAACCAAGGTAGTTGTTCGCGTGAAAGCCAAGTGAACGCACGAATCAAGTTGCCTGATGCTCGATCGAGCGTGCTATCGCATGGACCAGAGCTTGACCGAAAGCCTCTGCGCGGGCGAGTCGGCGGCTCCGGCATTTCGAGTTGAGATCTGAACTGTCTTGCCCGAATAAAGGCCCGAATCGATGAGCGCCGCGACGGCTTCCACGACGTTGGCGACATCGCGCTCACCGACGCGGATGATCCGGTCGCCTTCCTTGAATCCGGCGTCTTCCGCGAGCGAACTCTCCCGAACGGAGTGGACCAGGGCCGCATCGGAATCGACATCGAAGACGATCCCGAGGTCTTCCTCGATGTCACCGATGATGCCGCCGCGCCCGATCAGCACGGTGGTCGGCATTTCGCCCATGGTCACAGGGATTGTCTTGGATTCTCCATCGCGGATGATGCCGAGCGAGACGGTCTCGCCGGGGCGCGAGTTAGAGATGAGCGAGCGCATGACCTCGAGGCTAGTGACGGCGTTTCCGTTGATGGTCGAGATCAGGTCGTTGTTGCGCAGGCCTCCCTTGGCCGCCGGTCCGCCATCGGAAACACCGACGGGAACGCCGCCGTGGATGACATCATCGTCGAAGAAGCGACGACCGCCGAAGGAGATGCCGAGAAAGCCCCGGGAGACCTTGCCGTTCTCGATGATCTGCTGAGCCACGTTTTCGATCGTGGCGAGCGGGATGGCGAAGGAGATTCCCGAGTTCTGGCCTTCGGTGTTGGCGCTGCCCAGGTTGTCCTTGGCGGTGGCGATCGCGACGTTCATGCCGACAACTCTGCCCCGGACATCGACGAGAGGTCCGCCGGAGTTGCCCGGGTTAACCGCGGCGTCGGTCTGGATGAAGTTGGTGAAGCCGCCGGAATCTAGGGCCGGGCCTGCGGCACGCCCGAGACCCGAGACAATGCCCTCGGACATCGAGAACTTGAAGCCGAAGGGGGAACCAAAGGCGAAGACGCGGTCGCCCTGAAACAGGCGTTCGCCGCTGGCGCGGGCTACCGGAACCAGGTCGGTCGCCTCGATCTTGAGAACGGCGATATCGGTGAAGGGATCGATGCCGACGATGGTGGCCTGGGACGCGCGCCCGTCGTGGAGTTGGACGCGCACGAACTTGGAGGCGCGGACGACGTGGGCGTTTGTGATGATGTGCCCCTTGGCGTCGTAGATCCAGCCCGAGCCGGTGGCGCCCTGCATCCGGCGTCGGCCGGCTTCCGGGGACATCACATCGATGTGGACGACGGAGGGTTCGACCGAATCGGCGACGGCGCGGATGGCGCGGTTCAGGCGTTCGAGGATGTCGTCGGTCTCGATGGTGCGTTGGGCGAGGAGTATCTGCGCCTCGGTCTGCGAAGTGGCCAGAGTTCGGAGTACCCGCGGCGAAACCCAAAGCAGCGACGACGCGGTGGCGAGGACGATCAGGGCGGGCCCGATTGTGATGATGCGACGCATGGAACGCCTTTTTTTCGTGAACTCCGTCGGCGGGTCTTCAGTCTCGTACAACGCAGAACCCGGGGCTTGGATGCCTGCCGGCTTGAAGTCGTACCGGATTGCCTTCCGGACGGTTCGTTTGTCAATTCGTCGAGGGGCGGGTGCTGGTTGAGGCGGGGGCCCCGGATTTGGCGATTGTGTCGGGCCTGCCGCCGATCCGGCGGTCCGCGACCATCTGGACGTATGCCTCGGCGGCAGACTGGATCGCTTGGCCGATCTGGGCGATGGGGCGGGCGAAGGGGGGCGGGTTGTCGGTGAGGCCGAGAAGGTCCTGCAGGACAAGCACCTGCCCGTGGGGAGCCGGGCCGGCCCCGATGCCGATCAGGGGAACGGTGGTGGCGGCGAGCACCTCGGCGGTGACGGCGTCGGGCACGGCCTCGATGAGGAGCATGACGGCGCCGGCTTGTTCAAGTGCAACGGCGTCGGCGACGATCTGGGCGGCCTGCTTGGGGGTTTTACCTACCGAGACGTATCCGCCGGTGAGGGCGACCTGCTGGGGGCGCGTGCCGACGTGAGCGCAGACGGGGATTCCGGCGCGGGACATCTTGTTGACGAGGGGCGCGAAGGTGGCGTCGGCCTCGAGCTTGACGATGTCGGCAAGGCCTTCGGTGAGGAAGCGGCCGGCGTTTCGGAGTGCGTCGTCGTCGTTGGTGTGGTAGGAAAGGAAGGGCATGTCGGCCATGACGGCCGTCAGCGGAGCGCCGCGCTTGACGCCGGCGGTAAGGGCGATAAGGACGTCGAGGGGCATGTCGATGGTGCGGGAGTGGCCCAGGACCATCTCGGCGGCGGTGTCTCCGACGAGAAGGACGTGCACGCCCGCTCGCTGGAGCCATCGGGCGGTGGTAGCGTCGTAGCAGGTCAGCGCGGCGAAGGGCTCGCCGGCGGAGGCCATTTTCCGCAGGGTCTTGATCGTGACGGGCGCTGGTGTGTTCACGGATGAAATAGTACGGCGACAGGCGGGGTTCTCATCGCTTGGAGCGCAGCCACCTGGTGAGCTTGTCGCGGGACCATGTATTGACGCAAAGATCAGGGGTGAGGCCGCCGCGGCGGCCGGTGGTGACACCGAAGCGGAGATTGTCGAAATCGGACGGGTCGTGATCGTCGCAGTCGATGGCGATAAGGCAGCCTTTCTGGACTGCCGCGTGAACGTGGACATCGCGCAGATCGAGGCGCATCCAGTGGGCGTTGATTTCAAGCGCGGTCTTGTGCTGTTTCGCAGCGGTGATCAGTTCGCCGATCGCCGGCTCGAGGCCCTGACGACGGTTGATGAGGCGGCCGGTCGGGTGGCCGATGATGTGTACGAGCGGATGCTCGATGGCCTTGAGCAATCTCTTGGTCGCGATCGTGCTTTCCTGGGAGAGGCCCGCGTGGGGGCTGGCGATCACGATATCGAGTTCCGCAAGGAGATCATCGTCGTAGTCGAGCGTGCCGTCGGCGCGGATATCGACCTCGGACCCGGCGAGAACGAGGATGTCGATGCCTTCGGATTTCAGTTCCTTGTTGAATGCGCGGATCATCTTGATTTGGGCGCGGAGACGATCCGGCGAGAGGCCGTTGGCGATGGCGGAACTCTGGGAGTGGTCGGTGACGGCGATGGTGTGGAAGCCGCGGGAGACGGCGATGTCCACCAATTCGCCGAGCTTCATCCGGCCGTCGCTGTCGGTGGTGTGGGCGTGGAGATCGCAGCGGATGTCTTTGAGTTCGAGCAGGTGAGGGACTTTGCCGGAGGCTTCAAAGCCGGCGAGGTCTGCCGTGTGCTCGCGCAGTTCGGGCGGGATGAATGGAAGGCCGAGGGCCTTGTAGATGTCCGCCTCGGTTTCGGCGGCGACGGGCTTGATGCCCCGATCCTGCGGCGGGATCTCGCTCTTGTCCTCGGGGAAGAGACCGTATTCGTTGAGCGTGAGGCCTTTGGCAAGGGCACGCTGGCGCAAGGCGATGTTGTGGTCCTTGGAGCCGCTGAAATAGAGCCATGCCGCACCAAAAGAGGCCTGCGGCGTGATGCGGACATCCACCTGCATAGTCGGTTCTTTTGGGTGCTCGTCTGGCCCGCCTCCCTTCCAGCGGCCGGAGTGCAAATTGATGACGGCACGCACGGACGCTTTGGCGGGTCCCTTTGCCAACACCTGCCGGACATCGGGCAGGGAACAGAAGGCCTCGATCACGGGATGCGAATCTTCTGAACCGGCGCCGTTTTTGGGCTTTAAAGACTTCGCGGGCTTGGCTTTGGCGAGCTTTTTCGACGCGGGAGTTTCGTGGACACACACGAGCAGGTCGATGTCGCCGATGGTCTCCTTACCCCGCCGGAGAGAACCGGCGATTTCGACCCGGGTCACTCCTTCGACGCGACGAAGCTCATCCGCCATGCGTTCGGCCATCGGGAGCGCGAGCCCCAGTGCGATGCGTCTGGTCGCCTCTTCGCCGAGGGCGAGCGCTGCCTTGATCTTCTCGATCGCCTTCTCGCCCATGCGGGGAAGCTTCAACAAGCTGCCGTCTTCGATGGCTTTGCGGAGCCCGGCGGGATCCACGATCCCGAGCGTCTGCCACATGGCGCGGACGGTCTTGGGGCCAAGGCCGGGCACGTCGAGAATCTCGAGCAGGCCGTGGGGCACTTGCGAGAGCATCTTCTTGTGCTCGACGATGACCGGTTGCCCCTTGGCCGCGGTCGTGCAGAACTCGACGATCTTGTCGGCGATCTTGTCGCCGATGCCGTCGATCTCGACCAACTGTGCCTTGTCGAGCGACTCGACGGGACCGGGCAGCCCTTCGACCACGCGGGCGGCACGCGAGTGCGCGATTGCCTTGAACTGGTTCTCGCCCAGCAGTTCCAGCAAACGGGCCATCTCGTTCAGCCGTTCGGCGAGAGCCTCGTTGAGCGACATGCCCGACGATAGGAGGAATTCGGAGCGATGGCGGCGCCAAAGCCCTAGCCAACGGCCACAAGGCCGAGTTCTTCGCCGAAGGCTTTCATCATCCGCCGGAGCACCAGCTTTTCCTCGGGCAGGGAAAGAGTGGGGGACCGTTCGATCCAATCCGAGGCGTCGCGCCGCGCAAGTTCGAGCAACTGGCGGTCTTTGGAGAGGTCGGCGACCCTGAGCGACGAGAGGCCCGACTGCCGGGCGTCGAAAAAACCGCCCGAGCCGCGGATTTCCCAATCGCCTTCGGCAAGATCGAATCCGTCGGTGGTTGAGACGAGCAGGTCGAGCCGTTTCTTCGCGACGGTCTGTGCATCGGGCGAATCGGTATCAGCCGGGTCGGCGATGAGGACACAGACCCCGGGCGTCTTGCCCCGCCCCACGCGGCCACGGAGCTGGTGGAGCTGGGCGAGGCCGAAGCGGTTGGCGTGCTCCACGATCATGACCGTTGCCGCCGGCACGTCTACGCCCACCTCAACGATGGTGGTCGCGACGAGGCAGCGGATTTCGCCCCGGCGGAAGCGTTCCATGACGGCGCTTCGGTCGGCGGGGTTCATGCGCCCGTGAAGGGCGGAGATCCGGACGCCGTGCAGGGCTCCTGTCTCGAGTTCGGTGAGCAATTCCAGCACGCCCTTCACCTCCGCATCGCCTCCGCCGGCGGCAGCGCTGGCGGTCTCCACGCGCGAGTCGATCGCCGGAAGAACGACGAACGCCTGCTCACCCTTTTCCAGCCTCTGGCGAAGAAAGGCGTAGACCTTCGGGCGCTGTTCGAGATCGACCGCCCGGGTTTTCACCGGAATTCGGCCGGGGGGCATGGAGCGGATGGTGCTGACATCGAGATCGCCGAACATGGTGAGGGCGAGCGTGCGGGGGATGGGAGTTGCGGTCATGACCAGCACGTGGGGCGTGGTGTTCGCGTCGGTGCCCTTGGCGCGGAGCGCGGCACGCTGATGCACGCCGAAGCGGTGCTGCTCGTCGATCACGCCGAGAGCGAGGCTCTTGAAGCGGACTCCTTCGCTCAAGAGCGCGTGTGTGCCGATGACGATGCCCACCTTGCCTGATTCGATCGCCTTGAGTGTTTCAATGTGCGCGGCTTCGCCGATCGAGCCGGTCACGAGCCGGACATCGACTTTCGAGTTGACGAGCAGAGAGCGGATTGTCTCGAAGTGCTGCTCGGCGAGGAGTTCCGTCGGCGCCATGAGCACGGCCTGGTGACCGGCGGCGACAGCCATGAGCATCGCGTAGAGCGCGACGACGGTCTTGCCGGAACCCACGTCGCCCTGGAGCAGACGGTTGGTGGGTGTGGTCTGCGTCAGGTCGGCGGAGATTTCCGAGATCGCGCGGTCCTGCGCCGCGGTGAGTTTGAATGGAAGCCTCTCGCGGATGCGTCGGTCGATCGCCGGGCTTATCGCAAGGGCGGGGGCCTGCAGCCGCCGGCGCAGATGAGCCCGCTTCATGTGCACGCCGAGTTGCAGAAGGAGCAGTTCGTCGTACGCGAGCCTGCGCCGGCCTTCCTCGGCGTCGCCCTGACGCGTCGGGCGATGGATGAGCCGATACGCGTCGGCGAGGGAAAGCAGCTCGCGGAGCTTGAGCAGGTCGGGCGGGATGTGGTCCTCGAGCAGGGGCAGTGCAGCGTCCAGCACAGAGTCGATTGCTTTCTCGATGGTTTGCGACTTGATGAGTTCCGAAGCCGGGTAGACGGGGCGGATGCGGGCTTCGGCCGCCGCCGGTTCGGACTCATCGTTCAGGAATTCGAATTTCGGGTTGGCGATCTGGAGGCCCGGGCCGAACTTCTTCGCCTTTCCCTGCACGCGGAGGCGCATTCCGGGCTTGATTTTCTCCCGAAGATAGGTTGCGTTGAACCAGACCAGATCGAGGCGAGTATCTCCGTCCATGAGAGCCGCTTCGAAGCGGGGGCGCGGGCGTCGCATGATCACGCGGGTGGCGGTGATCTCGCCCCGGGCGCTCACGATGTGGCCGGGCTGAAGTTCGGCAACCGGCGCTTCGGCCTCCAGACGCTCGTGCCGCAGCGGGAGATGTGCGACGAGCTTGCCCAGGTTGGTGAGACCAAGCCCTCGCAGTCCCGGCAGCGCCCGCGCGGGTATCCCGGGCAGATCCTCGATCCGGGTTCCCAGGGTGATGGTTCGTGGCGCCGCCATGGCGGAGGAAGATACCCCGGCGTGCGATCAGGCGGACGGCGGTGGGGGAAGGGGCCGATCCGGGTCGATCGAGCGCAGGTACGTCCAAGAGTAAATGCCGGTGGCGTGGCCGTCGGAGAACCGGATTCGGATGGCGTAATTCCCCACTAGTTCCGCGTCGGTCGCCGTGAGCGGTCCCGGGCGCCCGACCGCGGAGGGAAGGACGGTCAGCGGGTTTGTCGCCATTTCGTCGCGAAGTTCACGCATCTCGGCGGAGGGGGACATTCTGCGCAGATACGCGATCGGGTAATACGACGTGGACCCATCAGCCCACCGGAGGGTGAGACCCTTTTCTTTCTTCAGATCAATGGAAGTGGGGCTGTCCATGCAGAATTCAACGGGGCCGAACCACGGGCCGGTGGTAACGGTATTGTTCGGGCGCGAACAAACCCGGGTGCGGGGGCGCTCAAGAAGTCACAAGGAAGTGAAGCGATGCACATTCTGGCACGATCAGCGGCGGTCATTCTGGGTCTTGCGGCGCTGGCGGCCGACGCGTCGGCCCGCCCCCCGACCCGGGCTCCGTGGACCGAGCTCAAGACCGAAAAGCTCGTCGGAATTCCGAAATCGAGCATCGAAGGAACGGGGTCCAGGCCGCTCATCATCATTGCGGACGCCGGATGCGACGAAGCCGCGTACGCCGACTTTGCCAAACGACACTCCGAGCGGTTTACGACGCACACCCTCGTGCTGCCGGGCACGCGGAAGGGCACCGCCGCCCCGCCCTTGGATCGCGGGCAAATCAAGGACCCGATCTGGCTTGTGAATGCGATCGATGCCGTGCTGGCGTACGCGAAGGAAAAGCAGATCGAGAAGCCGGTCGTGCTGGGCCAGGGAATCGGAGGGACTCTCGCGTACATGCTCGCCATCCGCGAGCCGCAGTTCGCTTCCTCGTACATCATCATCAATACCGCACCCGCCCCCTCCGTTGGCGGGCAGGGGCGGATTCCGGCCAAGGAAGATCGTGCGAACGAGGTGGACAAACTGGAACGGCCGGTGCTGCTCGCGATGGATCAGAACGTCTGGCTGAATCGGGTCCGCCAAACCGTCCCGCGGCAAACGAGAAACAGGGACCGTGCCGCGATTCTCGTCAACATGCTCTCCGACGGTCAGGCCACGGGTATCCGGCGTTACATGCTCGAAGCGGCGTACCTCGATCTTCGCGAACAACTCGACGCGGCGCGGACTCCGATTCTGGTCTACGTCACGCTTCCGGACTGGATGAATGACCAGGACAAGATGATGCTGCGCGCCACGTTTCAGAACGTCGCGTTCAACAGACCGAACGTGACGCTGGAGTTGGCGGACGGATGCCGCCAGTGGATGATCTTGGACGAGCCGGTCAAGTTCGACTCGCCGATGCTTCGCTTTCTGGGGATGGAGACCCCGTCCCCCGCGCAGGAAGCCGGGGACAAGCCGACAGCCCCGCCGGCCACCCCGCCGGAGCCCCCCGGGAAACCCGAGCCCGAGAAGAAGTAACCTTCCGGCATGACACGATCGCCCGTCCGCTCCGGAACACCATGCCCCGCCGACGCGTTGGCGGACTCGATTGCGCGTGTCGGCTCTCCTTTGTGCGTGGGACTCGATCCGGTGCTGGAGCAATTGCCTTTTCCCGCCGGCTCCGAGGCGGCGGATGCGATCGGGGAGTTCTCGACGAACGTTCTGGACGCGGTGACCGGCGCGGCGTGCGCCGTCAAGTTCCAGTCCGCCTGCTACGAGCGCTACGGGTGGCGGGGTATTCGTGCGCTCGAATCGGCAATGGCGCACGCCCGATCGCTGGGCTTTGTCGTCGTGCTGGACGCGAAACGCGGTGATATCGGTATCAGCGCCGCTCACTACGCGGCGGCGGCAAGAAACGCGGGGGCGCACTTTGTCACCGTAAACGGCTACCTCGGACCCAGCGGCATCGAACCATTCGTGCAGGACGGCCTGGGCGCGTTCGTGCTTGTCCGGACCAGCAATCCCGACAGCAGCCTCGTTCAATCCCGCCTAGGTGAGGACGGCCGCTCCGTCGCCGAGTCGATGGCTTCGCTCGTCGCCGAGTTGGGACGAAGCCGGATGGGAGTGTGCGGGCTTAGCAGCCTCGGCGCCGTGGTTGGGGCGACACACGCGGATGAAGGCTCCGCCCTCCGGGCGCACATGCCGAATCAGATCTTCCTCGTGCCCGGCCTGGGGGCCCAGGGCGCCAAACCGCAGTCCGTGCGCCGCCTTGTTCGGCCCGGCGAGCCGGTCGAGCGCATGGGCGTTCTCGTGACCGCGAGCCGATCGATCATTTATCCCGAGAAGAAAATCGGAGATTGGCGGGAGGCCGTAGCGGCATCCGCGAAAGAGCACGCCCGTGAAATCTCGGAGGCTCTCCGCGCCGGCTGATGAGATTCGTCGCTTCGGCTGCCGAACCCGCACCCTTGAAGATGGTCACATCGGCTTCTTGCTGATCGTGACGTCGTAGACCTCGAGGAGCTTTTCCTTATCGAAGATCATTTCCTGCCGGCTGCGCCCGACAACGTCGTATTCGGTCGTGAGCTCGATCGCGTCCACCGGGCACGCCTCTTCGCACATGCCGCAATAGATGCATCGCAGCTCGTCGATCTCGAACTTCTTGGGGTATTTCTCTCGATCGTCCCATGGGCTTTCCGCGGCCTCGATGTGGATGCACCGCGCCGGGCAGATCGTCGGGCACATCATGCAGGCCACGCACTTCACGCGACCCTGCTCGTCCCGGTTCAGCCGGTGTACACCCCGGAAGTTTGGGGCATAGAGGCCACCCTCCTCGACGGGAAGGTGTTCCCGGCGTTCCTCGGGATACTGCATGGTCCGATTGGTCTTGACGGGGCTGAACTTGCTCTGCCCGAAACTCGTGAAGAGGTGCTTCAGAGTCGTGCCGAAGCCCTTGAAGACCTCGGGGAGGTAGAGGCTCTCGGACGCGTTGAGGGGCTTTGGGGCCAAACGCAGGATGTCTTGCTCGCGCACTGTCATGCGGCTCATGATAAGGCCCGGGAGGCGGGGTTGGGGAGCCGATCCCGCGTCGGCCGATCTCTCGATACAATGAACACCATGGCCGGCGCGAAGAAGCCACTTCCGTTGTTTGAACTGGTGAGCGCACGCGACATCTCGCAACGCACCGAGCCCTTGCCCGTGCTCATCCCGCCTGCACCGGCGCCTTCCAGCGGCACCGGACCGGACTTCCTTCCCCGGGAGCCCAAGCCACTGCCGCTCGATCAGCCCCGGGCGGCCCGAATCCGCTCGTCGACCGCGGCAACCACTAGGGTTTTTCCGAGCTTGGGCGGAAGGCTGCTGGTACTTCCGAGCACTTTGATCTGGATCGGCGCGGGCTGCGCGCTCCTCGTGGTCCTAACGGTGTGGATGGCGGGGACGGCGTTCGGGCGCAAACAGGCCGAACTTGGATTCGGGCGGGATTTTCGGTCCACCGTCCAACAGCCCGCGCCGGAAGACCCTCTGAACGCGTCGGAGCCGGCTCAGCCAAATCCCGGCACGGTTTCCGGCGGTCCGTCGGGGGCCGATTCCAAGCCGTCCGCGGTCAAGACGGAGAAGCAGGCCTCGCAGATCACACAGGGACAGGTGGTCACGCCGGCGGGGCTGGCACCCGACCCCCGTCAGGATAAGTGGAACTACCTGCTTCTGGGCACCCTTCCCCGGGAGGAAGCGACGGCGGCAGTGGGATTTTTGTCGAAAAACGGGGTGGAAGCCTTCGCCGTGCAGATCGATCCGGTTGATCGAAGGCTGCCCAGGGGCAATACTTCCGCCCGATTTCAGCTTTTCGCTTCGAAGGGCATCCCATCGGCCGAGTTTGGGAGTCGTCAGGCGGAACGCGATCGGCTAAAACAGGATGTTGCCCGACTGGGAGCGACCTGGAAGAGGGACCACAAGGGGAGCACGTCGTTCTCCGACGCCTTCTGGCTTAAGAACTGAATGCGGCAGCCAATTCCGGCGGCCGCTCAATGCAGACCGGAGTTTTCCATGAGCCTCGATCGATCCCTGAAAATCTCGACCACCGGTGCCGGCAAACGCAGCGTTCTCACCCGCGAGGAGCGCATCAACAAGATGACGGCCGACAAGAAGTTTGATGCGAAGAAGGACAAGGTCCTCGGGCTGGCCAAGACGCTGGCCGGCAAGGGCTGATCCACTCGCCATTCCGTGCTACAAAAGGGGCCGGCTCGTGCCGGCCCCTTTGCTTCATTATCGATTTTCGGGCCGCTGCCGACTATCGGTCGGACATCGGTGTGTACGCCACTTCGTGCGGACCGGTGTAGTCGGCGTCCGGACGGAACAGGCGGTTGTCGCCCAGTTGTTCGATGCAGTGGGCCGACCATCCGCCGACGCGTGCGATCACAAAGCTGGGTGTGAAAAGGTCCAGCGGCAGGCCGATGCAGTGGTACGTCGTGGCGCTGTAGAAATCGACGTTGGGAGAGATCCCCTTGGCGCCGACCTCGCGGGCCATGGTGGCCTCGATCGCTGTGCTCTTCTCGAAGAGCGGCATGTTGCCCGTATCGTGGGCAAGCTGCTTGGCGAGCACTTTCAGGTGTGTCGCCCGCGGGTCGTAGGCCTTGTAGATGCGGTGGCCGAAGCCGGGGATCTTGTCCTTCTTCGCGAGCTTGTCCTTGACGAACTTCTCGCACTCGGCAACGGTGGGTATCTGGTTGAGCATCTTCATGACGCCCTCGTTGGCGCCGCCGTGGAGCGGGCCGCGCAGGGAGCCGATCGCGCCGGTGATCGCCGAGTAGATGTCGCTCTCGGTCGAGATGAGCACCCGGGCGGTAAAAGTGGAGTTGTTGAAACCGTGATCGGCGTGCAGGATGAGACAGACGTCCATCGCCTTGGTCATCGCGGCGGTGGGTTTCCTGCCGTTGAGCATGAAGAGGAAGTTTTCCGCAAGGCTCAGGTTGGAGTCCGGGCGGACCAGCGCCTTGCCCTGGCGGTACTGGTGGAAGTAGGCGAGCAGCGTCGGAACCTGCGCGAGGATCGATAGGGCCTTGTCGCGGAGTGAAGGGATGTCGATCGCGTCGGGCTTGGGGTCGTACAAGCCCAGCGATGAGACCAGCGTACGGATGGCGTGCATCGGCTCGGCAGTCTTCGGGAATGTGTGCAGGAGAGCCTCGACACCCTTGGGGATTTCGTAGCGTGAACGTACAGCGCTCTGAAATTCGGCGAGTTCATTTTTCTTCGGGAGCCGCCCGTTCCAGAGGAAGAAGACGGTCTCTTCGAACGACGAGTTGGAGGCGAGATCGCCGATCGGGATGCCGACGTACTCGAGGATTCCCTTTTCACCGTCGATGAACGACATCTTGGTCTGTGCGGCAACGATGCCCTCAAGACCCTTGGAAAAAGCGGGTTTGCGGGAGGTGGTCATGGTGAGAGTTCCGGCTGTCATACGTCACACTTTCCTGTCCGAACGTCGGGGCACCCGCCGGCACCGGCGAGCCTGTTGCGTGCTGCTGACAAGACTCGACTATAGAAACCGGCTTTGTTCCCGGGCAATGCCGGCGCGTGCCGATCAGGGAAGTTTCCCTGTTTTCGGGCGTCTTCGGGGCGTGCCCCGTACCATCACGCGTGATATTCCCGATTGGTACCGACCGGCCGCTCCAGCGGCCCACCCTTGTCAATCACCTGCTGGTGATGATCAACCTGTTTGTGTTCTGCATCATGCTCGTCGGGACCGGGTTTGAGGGGTCCAATTACGAGAAGGTGGTCGACTGGTTCGGGCTTTCACGGCAGCACCACGAGTGGTGGCGTTTCATCTCTTACGACTTCATCCACGCCGGTCCGTGGCACCTCCTCGGCAACATGGTCATGCTGTGGGTTTTCGGTCCGAACGTTGAGGATCGGTTCGGGCGGATCGGCTATCTGGCGTTCTACCTCTGCGCCGGCGCCGTTGCCGGGGCGGCCCATCTGCTCTCGGGCGACGCGATGGTCATCGGGGCCTCCGGGGCGATCTCGGGCGTGACCGGCGCGTTCCTTGTGCTGTTCCCGCGCACCGTGGTCCGCACGCTCGTTTTCTTTCTCCTCATCGGCGTCTTCAACATCCCCGCGCTCTGGTTCATCGCCTTTGCCATCGCACGCGACGTGCTCGGCGCCGGTCTCCACGGGTCCAACGTTTCGTACGCGGCACACCTGGGTGGCTACGCCCTGGGGATCGCTGTTTCGCTCGCGCTTCTCGCGTCGCACGTTCTCGCGCGAGAGGATTACGACATGTTCTTCATGATCAAGCAGGCCCGCCGACGAAACGCGATAAACGAGGCTCTGAGGGAAAGTCAACAGCGTCTTCAGCCAACCGGACGCAAGGGCGGCCGGGTGCCCAGCGAATCGGCAGACGTGCCGATCGAACTTGCCAAGGCGCGTGCCGCGCTCTCGGGGGCGGTTTCCGGCACCGATCGCTCCGGCCTTGCGGCGCTCTACCAGAGCCTGATCAAGGAGTTTGAGTCGGCACGCCGGGCTCAGCCGGAACTCGCCCCGACCCTCGACGTTCTCTCCCGCAGGGCCCAGCTTGATCTCGCGAACAGACTTTTCGAATTGGGGCAGCACGCCCTTGCCGCCCGCGCCTATCGCGGATTCCTGACGCTGTACGAGAAGGACTCCGAATCGGGTGCAGTCCGCGTGATGCTCGCACTGCTCATGGTCCGCTACCTGGAACAGCGCCAGCAGGCCCGGGCGGTGCTGGAAAACGCCATCGCCGCGCTCAAGGACAAGGACGCGGAGCACACAGCCCTGGCCCGGACTCTGCTGAGCGAGATCGAAGCGCCCCCGGCGACCACAGCATGAGCCGCACACGGATCAAGATCTGCGGCATCCGCGATCTCGACAACGCGCTGGCGGCGGTCGAAGCCGGTGCGGACGCCGTCGGATTCATCTTTGTCCGCTCGAGCCCCCGCTATATCGAGCCCGATGCCGCGGCGGAGATCATGGCTTCGCTTCCGCCGTTTGTTTCGACGGTGGGGGTGTTCATGAACATGCCGATCGATGGATTCAGCGACGTCGAAGAGGCGTGCCCAACCAATCACACTCAGCTTCACGGGGATGAGGACGATCAATTGATCGCGGCGTGCGCGCCGGTGATCAAGGGAATCCGATATGCTGCGCAGTCGATTGCCAGCGACCTGGCGCGCTTCGATGCGGACGACAATGTGGAGGCCCTGCTCATCGACGGCCCGGCGCCGGGTGAAGGTGTTCCGTTTCAATGGACCGACCTTTCGCCGCACATGGACGCAGTCTCCAAGCCGGTCTTCCTTGCCGGTGGTCTCAATCCCGAAAACGTGGAGGAAGCGATCCGAACGCTCCGCCCATTCGCCGTGGATGTTTCCAGCGGCGTGGAGCGGGAGCGCGGGGTCAAAGACCCTGACCTGATCGCGCGATTCTGCGAGGCCGTTCGCCGGGCCGACGCGGAGGCCTAGTCATTCGCGATACTCTCCATCATGCTGACGATCGGCTCAACGGCGCCCGAATTCAGTCTCTTGGATAGCGCCGGGAACACGGTCACGCTTGCCGGGCTTCTCGCAACGGGTCCCGTCGTGCTCTATTTCTATCCAGCCGACTTCACGCCGGTCTGTACGGCCCAGGCGTGCATGTTCCGTGACCGCACCCCGGAACTGGCCCAATCGGGCATCCGCGTCGTCGGCATCAGCCCGCAGAATGCCGACTCGAAGCGCCGGTTCAGCGAGAAGCACCACCTGACGTTTCCGGTGCTCGCCGATCGGGACGGCAGCGTGATCAAGGCCTATGGCGCGGCGTTCCTCTTCGGCATGCTGACCCGGCGGGTCACCTACCTGATCGAGCCGCCGGGGATCATCGCCGATCGGACCGTGGCGGACCTGTCGGTCGGGAAGCACGAAGACTTCATTCGTCGCGTGCTGGCCCGGCACGCCTCATCGGCGCAGGCGCGATGAAGTGCCGGTCCGGACAACGGGCGTCGCCGCGGCCCGGCTGATATCGAGCACGTCATCGCCGGCGATCGCGAAGACGCGATCACCCTCAACCGCCCGCACCGTCGCGCCGCTCGACATCCCCGAAAACGCGGGCAGGAGTGCCATCCCGGCGCCGATCCAGAAGCAGGGGAGACGGACAGAGTCGCCCCGCGTGGAGAGTCGAACCATCGGATGAACATGGCCGCACCAGAGAACAGCGCTCCCGCTCCGCCCGCCTGTTCGCTCGAGCGTGGTTGCATCGTGCGTGAATCCGAACGGACCCTCGTGCACGAGCGGCGGCAGCACCTCGAGATCCCACGCCCGGACCACCGCATCAAGCCGTCGATCGTGATTGCCCGGCACGAGCTGAAAGGGAATCGGCACGTCGCGCCGCCAGCGGGCAAACCGTTCGATCATCTCCGCAGTCAGCCCGGAGGGTGCATGGAGCAGATCGCCGAGAACCAGTATTCGCCGGGCGCGGGTGGCGAGAACGAGTGCATCAAGGCGGGCGATCACCTCTTCGAGCGAAGCGGACGGCGTGCGCTCGCCGATCGGCATTCCCGATGCGCGCCACGAATCCTGCCGGCCGAGGTGAAGGTCGGAGACAAGCAGCGTTGCGGAGTGGCGGAGATGGGCCGCACGCTGAGGCAGCAGGCAGACCGGTTCGCCGGCGAGCGTGATTTCGAGAATGCTCAACGGCGTGCCCTCCGACGCGGGCGTGCCGGAACTTCTGCGATGGGCGGCCCCGGGCTGTCTCCCTCCCATGCTCGCTGCATCCGTTCGATGCGCGCGATCAGGGGCTCGGTCGACATGGACCCGGCGACGCGCTCCACGATCAGCGGATAGGCCAGCGGTGTTGGCATGGCGGGCCGGGTGATCCGAATCCGGCATTCCCGAAGGCGCTGGAGCGATCGGGAGAGTCGTGTCTCTTCGAACTGCTTTTCCAGTACTTCCCGGCGCGCCTGAAGCAGAAGCAGATTCGCCGGATCGAACTCCCGAAGGACGTCGTACATCAGCCCGACGTTTGCCTGCACTTGGCGTCCGGACTTGCGGGCCCCCGGGTACGTCTGCGTGATCAGCCCGGACACGCGTGCGACCTCGCGGAATTGGATCCGGGCCAGTTCGGCCATGTTCACGTTCTCGACGGTTTCCTCGATCAACCGCTCGGACGAGAACAGAGAAGGCGTGACCAGGCGCTCGGCGTCGACCGGCTCCGGAGAGAGCAACTCGAATCCGTAGTCATTCGCGGAGAGCGTAAAGGTGGCCGGAGTAATCCGGGCAAGCCTTAGCGCACACAAGGCCGCAAGCCCGGCGTGCACCAGACGGCCGTCGAATGGATAGAAGAAAAGGTGGTGCCCGTCCGCCGTTTCGATCGCCTCGACGAGCAGTTCATTGGCACGCGGCACAATCGAGAGAAACGACTGGGCGCGGATCAGCCCGGCGGCTTCCCTCAGTTCAACCGAATCAAGCAAGCCATTTTGGGCACGCTCCAATGTTCGCCGGACCGAATCCGCGAGTGACTCGGAAATTGGGAGCTTGGTTCCCGCCCAGTGCGGCGTCCGCGTGCTCTTGCCCCCGGCGCGCCGGACATACGCCACCATGTCGCGAAGACCGACAAACGTCAGCGGCCGTCCCGCGAAGAAGAATTTGTCCCCCGGCCGGAGAATCGAGACGAAGTACTCCTCGATCGAGCCCAGCCGCCGGCCGCCGACCATGCAGATATCAACGATCGCTTCGCCCACGATGGTGCCGACATTGAGCCGGTGCAGGTGCGCGAGACGCTTGTCGGGGACGCAGGCCTTTCCGTCGACCAGGTGCACCTTGTGGAACGCCGGATAGGCCTTGAGCGTCTCGCCGCCGCGGCAGACCAGATCGAGCGCCCAATCGAATTCTTCCCTGGAAAGCTCGCGATACGACCACGCGCTCCGGACCTCGGCGAAGAAAGCGTCGGGCACGAATCCGCCGCCGAGCGCGCACGTGACCATGTGCTGAGCCAGCACATCCAGGGGCTTGTTGACCGGCGATCGCGCCTCGATTCGACCGGCGAGCAGCGCCCGCTTTGCCGCGTCGAGTTCGATGAGTTCAAGGGCATGCGTCGGAACGCAGGTGATCGAGCAGCGCGCGCCCGGCCGGTGGCTTGCGCGCCCCGCCCGCTGCATCAGCCGGGCGATTCCTTTGACCGAGCCAATCTGAATGACCCGCTCCACCGGCGAAAAATCAACACCAAGATCGAGCGAACTGGTCGCGACCGCCAGCCTGATCTCGCCCGATTTCAGCCCCGCCTCGGCCCGTTCGCGATCCTTCTTGTCGATGCTCCCGTGGTGGAGTGCCATGTGCTCCGCCCATTCCGGCTTGCAGTGGCGGATCGCCTGAAACCACAATTCCGATTGAGCGCGCGTGTTCGTGAAGATCAGCGTGGACTTCTCCGGATCGATCGATTCGATCACGCGCCCGAGCATCGACAAGCCCATGAAGCCCGCCCACGGCAGCCGCTGTCCGGGACCGGGCAGCAGCGGCTCAATCAGGACCTCTCGGGAAATGTCCCCGCGGACGATCGAAGGTGGTGGGGCCTGAATTCCGGCAAGCACCCGTGCCGCTTCATCGAGATTTGGCAGCGTTGCCGAAAGCCCCCAGGTGCGAACCCGCGGGGCGAGCGTGCGAATTCTTGACAAACAGAGCTCAACCTGCGTGCCGCGTTTGCTCGTCAGGAGTTCGTGCCACTCGTCCACGATGATCGCCCGGAGTCCCGCGAACAACTCAGAGGCGTTCTCGCGGGTAAGCAGCAGGCAGAGACTCTCGGGCGTCGTCACCAGCACCTGCGGCAGGCGCTCACGCTGCTTCGTCCGCGTGGACTGCTTCGTATCGCCGGTCCGCGTCTCGACCAGCAGCGGCAAGCCCATCTCGTCGATCGGCGCTTTCAGCGCCAATTCGATGTCGCGCGAAACGGCGCGGAGCGGCGTGACATACAGGATCCGCAGTCCATGCCTTGACTCGCCGCCACCCGCCCGAATCTCGTCGATCAACTCCGAGAGCGGCCCGAGATACGCCCCGTACGTCTTTCCCGCCCCGGTCGGCACTTGAAGAAGCCCGTCCCGACCTGCTCGATACTCTATCCAAGCCTCTTCCTGAAACGGCCACGGCTTCCAGTTTCGGGTCGCGAACCATCGCCCAACCGTGTCGAGTCCGTTGGCGGCATCCCGCCAGATCGATCGATCACCGGAAATCGCGGTTGCTTTCCTCGGTCTGGTCTCGCGCGGCGGCGCAGTGAGCCGACGCAATTGACGACCCAGGCTCGCTCTCGACGTCAGAGGAATCCGGTCGCCGGTCTCCTTCTCGCTCACAAGGCTCACGCGAATCTCTCCTCACCGCCGACGCCGCGGCGTGAATCCGGTCACGCCCGGCCAACGATAGTGATCGCGGTCCCCCCTAGCCGGAGTCGCCCTCCCCATGCCCTGGATCTCGTGGATTCTGCTCCTCCAACTCGCCCTCGCGGCATACCTCGCCGGGCTGGTCTGGCTCGTCCAGGTTGTCCATTACCCCATGCTTTCCGACCTCGATCCCGCGCGGGCCGGCGAAGCCTGTCAGCGTCACGCACGTCTCATCACGCCGGTCGTCGGCCCCGCGATGGTCCTTGAGGCGATTATCGCCGTCTTCCTTCTGAGCCCCGGCGAATGGTGGGGCCATGGAGGAACCAATCCGGGGCGCGGGCTTCCATGGTCCGGAGCGGCGGCAGTTCTGCTTCTCTGGCTCTCCACCTTCTTCGTGCAGGTGCCGCTGCATGCCCGACTCGCCGCGCAGAGTGGGGAGGTGGACATCGCAACCGTCCGCCTGCTCGTTCGGACGAACTGGGTCCGCACGGTTCTTTGGTCCGTTCGCGTCTGCATTGCGGCCGCGATGCTCATCCCATACATGAAGCCGGAAGGGTGAACCCCTCGATGACCGCTCACTCTCGGGCTTTGGTGTGGTTCCGATCCGACCTTCGTGTCCGGGATAACACCGCGCTCTTCGAGGCCTGCCGCCGCGCCGGGGGCCGGGCGGGCTCCGGGGTGGTCGCGGTTTTCCTCATCTCCCCCGGAGAGTGGCGGGCCCACGACGTCGCACCGGCACGCGTTGATCTCATGCTCCGCACGCTGAGAGTCCTCAGCGCCGATCTCGCGGCACTCAACATCCCGCTCCTGGTCGACCACGCCAAGACACCGAAGGAAATCCCCGATCTCCTCCTCTCGCTCGCCAGAAAACACTCCTGCTCGACCTTCTTCTTTAACAAAGAGCACGAAGTCAACGAGGGTAAACGCGACGAAGCGGTCGCCGCGGCATTCGCCAAAGCGGGCCTCAGCGTGAGCGCCTTCGCCGACCAGACGTGCGTTGAACCCGGAGTGATCCGTACGGGCGAGGGACGCTTCTTCACCGTGTTCACGCCGTTCAAGCGTGCATTCTTCAAGCACTGGGAACGCATCGAGGGCACGCCCGCTCGTCCCGCTCCTTCGATTCAGGCCGAGACGGAATTCAAGCCATCGCCCATTCCCGACAGCATCGAGGGATTCGAAACGAATGTCAATCCCGCCCGCTGGCCCGCCGGCGAAGCCGCGGCACTCAAGCGCTTGAAGTCCTTCGCCAGCAATTCCATACTCGAGTACAAAGATCGTCGCGACATCCCTTCCATTGACGGCACAAGCCAACTCTCGCCCTATCTCACAGTCGGAAGCATCTCGCACCGCCAATGCATCGAAGCCGCCATCGAAGCTAATCTCGCCGCCAACCCGAAACTCAAGGCAAACCCGCTCGAAGATGGCTCCCCCGGCCCCGTCCACTGGATCAGCGAAATCCTGTGGCGCGAGTTCTACATCAACGTACTTGTCGGTTTTCCCCGAGTGAGCATGCACCGCGCATTCCAGGTGCAAACCGAAAGCATCCGCTGGGACGAGTCTCCCGAGCGCCTCGCAGCCTGGAAGGCAGGGCGCACCGGCGTCCCCATCGTCGACGCCGGCATGCGACAACTCCTCCGCGACGGCTGGATGCACAACCGCGTCCGCATGATCGTCGCGATGTACTTCACAAAGGACCTCTTCCTCGACTGGAGACTCGGCGAAAAGTGGTTCATGCAGAACCTCGTCGATGGCTTCCTCGCCAGCAACAACGGCGGCTGGCAGTGGTCCGCCAGCACCGGCACCGACGCCGCTCCCTATTTCCGCATCTTCAACCCCTACAACCAGAGCGAGAAAGTCGATCCCGACGGCACGTACATACGCGAATTCGTCCCCGAACTCCGCACCCTCGAAGGCCCCGCAATCCACGATCCGACCCAACTTCCCCCGCTCGCCCGCGCCCGCCTCGACTACCCCGATCCCCTCGTCGATCGCGTCAAAGCCCGCGAACGCGCGATCCAGGCCTTCAAGCAACTGCGTTAGCCGGTCGTCTCGATGTTCCCACGCTTCAATGTTCCAACACGCGCTTTCCCTCCGCGAAACTCCGCAACTTCCGCGGCTCCGCGTTCTCTCGCCGCGTGACTTGCGCCGCACTTTCCTACACTCGCTCTCCACGCCGCCCCGCGGCAGAAAGACGCGATGCCTCGCAAGCCCGTTAAAGCAAAAGCCGCGCGCACGGAACGCCGCATCCCGGATCACGTCGTCCGCGTCGGCCTCACACAGATGTCTGGCGTCGAAGCCGTCAAGCCCAACCGCGCACGCCAGATGGCCCTGATCGAGAAAGCCGCGACCCAGGGCGCCCAGATCATCTGCACGCAGGAGATCTTCACCAGCCAGTACTTCTGCCAAGTTGAGGATCACCGCTTTTTCGACCTCGCCGAGCCTATCCCCGGCCCGAGCACCGACGCGATGTGCAAACTCGCGAAGAAGCACAAGGTCGTGATCATCGGCAGCCTCTTCGAGCGGCGCGCCCGGGGGCTCTACCACAACACCGCCAGCATCATCGACGCCGACGGCTCGCTCCTGGGCATCTACCGAAAGATGCACATCCCCGACGATCCGCTCTACTACGAAAAGTTCTATTTCACCCCCGGCGACACCGGCTTCAAGGCGTGGAAGACGCGTTACGCGAAAGTGGGAGTGCTCATCTGCTGGGACCAGTGGTTCCCCGAGGGCGCCCGTCTCACCGCGCTCCAGGGTGCCGAGATCCTTTTCTATCCCACCGCCATCGGCTGGCATCCAAAGGAGAAGGCCGAATACGGGAAGGCCCAGCACGATTCCTGGGAATTGATGCAGCGCTCCCACGCCGTCGCCAACGGTTGCTACGTCTGCGCCCCCAACCGCATTGGCCACGAATTCGTGAAGGGCGCGAACGGCAAGCCCGTCAGCAAGGACGGCATCCAGTTCTGGGGCCAGTCCTTCGTCGCACAGCCCAACGGTCAGGTCGTCAAACGGGCAAGCATCGATCGCGAAGAAGTGCTCATCGCCGATTGCGATCTCGCAAAGGTCGAATTCGCCCGGACCCACTGGCCCTTCCTGCGCGACCGGCGTATCGATGCCTACGGCGATATGACCAAGCGGTTCGTCGGATAAGCCGGTCAAGCCGGCGCGAATCCGTTCCAATCCAGTTTCTTCTCCGTGTCCCTGTGCCGCTGCGGTGAATCCTCCCATGACCAAACTGAAAGTACTCAGCGGCACCCCCAAAGACCACGGCTTCACATTCCCTGCCGAGTGGTCCCGCCAAGTCGCCACATGGTTTTCATGGCCGCGCCCGGAAGGAATCTCCTTCCCCGGCAAGTACCACACCGTCCCCGCCAACATCGCCCTGTTCATCCGCGAGATCGCCGCACGCCAGACCGTCCACATCAACGTCCCCAATGAGAACTACGAACGCCTCGCCCGCGAGCAACTCAAGGCCGGCGGCGTCCCGTCTCGCTTCTTCGCCCCGCAAACCAAGTTCGAAGCCCAGCCCAGCCGCCGCTCGCGTATCCAATTCCATTACATCAAAACCAACGAATCCTGGTGCCGCGACCACGGCCCGGCCTTCGTCACCCGCACGCACAAAGGCAAGAAGCAACTCGCCATCGTCGATTGGGGCTTCAATGCCTGGGGTGGCAAGTACCCCCCCTTCGACAGCGACGACGCCGTTCCTACACGCATCGCCGAAGAGTTCGCCACGGCAAGACGATCCGATTTCGTCGGCATCTTCTACCCAAAGCACCCGCGCACCAAAAGCGGCACCCCCATCATCATGGAAGGCGGCGCCATCGAGGTGAACGGCAAGGGCACCCTCCTCACCACCGAATCCTGCCTCCTCCACAAGAACCGCAATCCGAATCTCACCAAAAAACAGATCGAACAGTTCCTGAAGGACTACTACGGCCAGACCCACATCTGCTGGCTCGGCGACGGCATCGCCGGAGACGACACCGACGGTCACATCGACGACCTCGCCCGCTTCCTCGACCCGCGCACCATCGTCGTCGCACTCGAAACCAACCGACGCGACGCCAATTTCAAGATCCTGAAAGAAAACTACAAGCGCGCCCAGGATCTCCGCGATTCAGAAGGCAAGCCGTTCAACATCGTCGAAGTCCCCATGCCCGGCCTCATCAAGCACGACGGCCAGCGCCTCCCCGCAACCTACCTCAACTTCCTCTTCATCAACGGTGCCCTGCTCGTTCCCATCTTCCGCCACAAGAACGACGCGCTCGCCCTCGCCATCCTCCAGAAGCATCTCCCGCGCCACAAAGTGGTGGGGGTTGACAGCGTCGAACTCATCTGGGGGCTCGGCTCCATCCATTGCCTATCGCAACAACAACCCGCTTAGTCAGAGCGGCTCGTTCGGATTCCCTTTCTCTTTGCCACTCTGCCCCTTCTCCCCCAATGACAATCCGCAAACAACCCTCCGACTTCCACGTCGAGGAACTGCTCGCCCCCGAAACGCTCGCTTCCATCAGGGACCGCGCCGAGGGCGCTCATGTCCACGCCCTCTATGAACTCGAAAAAGCCTCCCTCACCACTCCCGCGGCAATCAACGAATTCTGCCGCGCTGTCAAAGCCCGACCCGATCACGCCAGCTACGCCGGCCTCAAGGACAAGCACGCCGAAACCCGCCAGCACGTCACCGTCAAACTCCGCACCCCCGCCGACGCCCCGCGCGAGGCCGGAGGCAAGCAGTGGCGAGCCCACCTCAAGGGCTACCTCGATCATCCGATCGCCGCCGCCGACATCACCGGCAACCGCTTCGCCATCGTCATCCGCGACCTCGCAAAGCCCGCCAGCGACGAGATGGACGGCCGCGCGAAGTTGCTGGCCGTAGCCCCCTCCCTGAGGGAGGGGGTTGGGGGAAGGGAGGGGTCTTCCTCTTCTCTCGACACCTCGTCACCTCGACACCTCGTCACCTCTCTCCTAATCACCAACTACTTCGGCGCCCAACGCTTCGGCTCCGCCCGCCACGGCGCCGGCTGGATCGCCAAGTCCCTCATCACCGGCGATTTTGAAACCGCCCTCAAACTCGCGATCGGCACCCCCGCCCGCAAGGACACCGGCAAGACCCGCGACTTCACCAGAATCCTCGCCACGCACTGGGGCAATTGGAAGGCGATGAAGGATCTCCCGCGCCTCCCCGAAGCCCGCGCCATCGAAGTCCTCTCCCGCGGCGGCGACTTCAAGTCCGCCTTCGAAGCCCTTCCGTATTTCCTGCAATCCCTCTGCGTCGAGGCCTACCAGTCCCACCTCTGGAACCGCTGCGCCTGCGAGCTCGTTCGCGCCAATCCGAAAGCCCCCTCCCTGAGGGAGGGGGTTGGGGGAAGGGAGGATTCCTCTTTTCATCCGCCATCCGCCATCCCACATCCAACATTGCTCTCCACCCCCGACGAATTCGGCGAAATGCTCTTCGCCCCCGCCTCGCTCGTCCACGCCCCCTGGCGCAACCTCGATCTCCCGCTCCTCGCGAAGAACTCCGAACTCCTCGACCCCTGGAAGGAAACCTACGAGCGCGTCCTCGCCGCCGAGAACATCACCGTCTCCGACCTCCGCGTCAAAGGCCTCAAGCGCCCCTTCTTCGGTGAAGCCCAGCGCAAACTCTTCGTCGAAGTGAAGAACTGGTCGCTGAGCAAACCCGAGTCCGACGAACTCTCAAAGGGCGGCCTGCGCAAACGTACCGCAACCTTCGACTTGCCGCGCGGGGCGTACGCGACGGTGGCTCTCCGCGCACTCGGGCAATAGAGCCTTTCGTACACTCGCGGACGTGTTTCGCCGGCTTCACCAGCTCGATCAACTCATGCGTCAGCCCCGCGGCACGCCGCGATGGCCCATATTTGTGCTCGCGCTGCCCGCGCTGGCTTTGTGCTTGAGTGCTGTCGTTCTCTCGATTCGAGAAAGGCCGTACCGACAATTCGACGCATGGCAATGGCTCGAGCTTGGCCTCATGACGAGTTATTTTCTCGTCAAGACCATTTCGGAGGCGATCCCGCTCGCCGAAGTCGTGCGCTGGCGATTCGAACAGAAAAACAGAAGGCAAGGTCGATGCCCGACCTGCGGGTACTTGGTCGAACAATTCCCTCGTTGCCCCGAATGCGGCGCCGCGAACAACCCGAGCGACACATCACGCGACAGTCCTCGTTTGAGCGGCATCGGCGCTCGCCTGGAGTACGGCTACGCGCTCCTCGCCGCGACCACCATCCTGATCGCCTCGTTGGTCGCGCTCGTGCTGCCCGGAAGCAGTATTTTCTGGCCCGCCGCATTTGCGGCCGGCAGCGCGTGGTTTCTGTATGCGAAGGTGCGCGGAAAAGCAGCCGTCCGGTCTTGAGTTGGCAAGTGTGGCGGAAACTGTCGGGAGTGACTTACTTCACCGGCACCCGCCCCGCCTCGTCATACACCCCGCCCAGCGTCCGCGGCTTCAACACATCCGCCCGCTGATACTCCGCATACTCCTCGAACGGCCGCTTCAAAAAGTCCTCGCGGCTCTCCCCCGCCTTCACCGCCGCCGCCGCCTTCGCCCGCAGCGCGATGAACATCTGCTTCTGCCTCTGCGCCATCTCCTTTTCGCCCACCTCTCCGTGCCCCGGCACCACAATCGTCTTCCGCTCGGCGCAAATTCCCAAGATCGCATCGCACGCCGCAATCCATCCAGCCGTGTCCGACCCGCCCGGCCGATCGATCACCGGCCAGACCTGATTGAACATCAAATCCCCCGCGTGCATCACGTTCTCACTCGGCAGGAAGATGATCAGGTCGTTATCCGTGTGCCCCGGGCCGACATGCGTCAGTTCAAACTTCACCCCGCCGATTGTCAGCGTTTCCTTGTCTCCAAGCCCGCGCGTCGGATTCCACGACTTGTTGGTGTACCCCGCTCCGTCAAACGCCGCGAGATCCTTCAGGATCGCATCCTTCCCCGGCTTCTCACTCTTGCCCACCTGCGTCGCCGCGTTCTTCGTCCCCTGCAGCAGCCGATCTCCTTGGCTCGCAATCCGCGGCAGCGCCTTCCCGTGCGACAGCACCGTGCAGTCGGCCGTAAACGCATAATTCCCGCCGATGTGGTCGCCGTGGTGGTGCGTGTTGATGAGCGTGCGCACCGGCTTGCCGCACGTCTGCTCCGCCTCGCGCCGGAGCGCCGCGCCAAACCCCGCGTTCTTTGCATCAATCAGGATGACCTCGTTGTCGCCCACCACAGCAAGCACATTGCCCCCTTCACCCTGCGCGACCCAGCACTTTGGTGAAAGCTGCTTCCACGCAAACCAAGTCGTGTCGAGCGCGCACATCCTCGCCAGCGAGCGACGGCAGAGCGCCGCCGACCCCGCTCCCGCGGCAATCACACCCGCCGAAAGCCCAAGAAAGCCGCGCCGAGAGAGGTCGCTTGAATTGTGCTCAGTAGACATGCCCTTGCTCCGATTTCGCCCCGTTGGGCCGCCTCATCCAGTCGAATTCCTGGCGGGCGCAGCCTATCATCCGCCCCTCGCCGGGGCGAACAACCACCGCCGCGGCATATTCACAAAGTCTTGCCAAATCAGCCCCTGCATTCGAGGGGAACGGGTTTGGCGGCCCCGTCTGAGTCACGACACCGCAGCAGGAACCACGCGATGAAAGCGATCGA
The DNA here is from genome assembly GCA_044221315.1 of Phycisphaerales bacterium. Lineage (GTDB taxonomy): Bacteria > Planctomycetota > Phycisphaerae > Phycisphaerales > UBA1924 > JAFEBO01. The sequence goes on from JBGAPK010000012.1 coordinate 81,511, forward strand.
TATGCGTCCCGGGATGGGCTTCAAGATGGACGGCAAGATGTGCGTCGTCACCGGCATCGAGCACCGCACGCCCGGCAACCTTCGCGCCTTCGTCCAGCTCACATACCGCGAAATCCTCGCCGCCAAGACACTCGACAAACGCATGCAGCCCGGCGAAGACATCGAGATCCTCGACCTCGACCGCCGCGAAATGGAATACCTCTACTCCGACAGCCAGGGCGCAACCTTCATGGACACCGAGAGCTTCGAGCAGTACCAGCTCAACGACAAGCTCCTGGGCAACACGCTCAAGTTCATCCGCCCCAACAGCAAGTGCACCGTCCTGCTCTTCGACGGCAACCCGATCACCGTCGAATTGCCCCCCTCGGTCGAACTCACCATCACCGACTGCCCCCCGGAAGTGAAGGGCGCGACCGTCACCAACCAGACCAAGGACGCCGAGACCGAGACCGGCCTCAAAGTCCGCGTCCCCGCCTTCATCAAGCAGGGCGAGACCATCCGCATCGCCACCGCCGACGGCAGCTACCAGTCCCGCGCCTGAGCCGATTCCCATCCAAGTGCTCTTCGAAGCCCTGAATCCTCAGGGCTTTGTCATTTCTCCTGCCTATGTATTCTCTCCGTGCCTCTGTGCCTCGGTGGTGAACTCTTCCTTTTGTCGAGCAGCCCCGCGCGATAGGCTATTCCCACGCCCATGAAGAAATTCTTCAAACGCCTCTCGGTGCTCCTCGCCCTGGCTCTCCTCACCGCCGGCGTCGTGATCTTCCTCTACCTCCGTTCCGGTTCCGGCCAGCTCGAAACCTGGCTCGGCAAGCAGCTCGTCGGAATCGTCTCGACCTACGTCCACCCCAAGATCGACTTCAGGAAGGTCAAGTACCACTACCCCGGCGAAGTGGTCCTCACCGACGTCTCCTTCACCGCGCAGGACGGCACCCGCGTCGTCGCCTGCGAATCCGTCAAGGTGACTCTCTCCGAAATACCCTCGATCGGCTCTGTTCTCAAAATCGAGCGCATCGAGCTCATCAACCCCGCCATCCAGCTCATCGCCGCCCCTGGCGGCGGCTTCAAAGGCCTCATCCCCTTTGTCAAGGCCGTTCCCGGCAAGGAATCAGCCCAAACCCCCGCCGAATTCAAACTCTCCAGCGTTCTACAACTCCGCAAGTTCATTCTGAACAACGGCTCCATCGTTTACGAGCCCGGCGGCGGCCAGCCCGTGATGAAACTCGACGGCATCTCCGCCGACATGGACATCAAACCCGTCACGGTCGGCGGCGAACAGGGCTGGTACGAACTCGCCTTCAAAGCCGGCCGCGCACCGGGCGTCGAGGTCGACGCGAAGGGCCAGCTCAACGTCGATTCTTCAGTCGCCAACATCGCCAGCGCCACCATGAACGTGACCCTCGACGACAAGACCATCCAGGGTCTTCCGCCGCAGTTGCAGACCACGTTAAAATCCGCCGAAGCCAAAGGTAAGCTCGCTGCGCACATCTCCGGGCGCATCCCCTTGCAGGAATGGCAGACCAGCGATCTCGCCGGCCAGATCACCATTTCTGATTTCAACGTCGCCGCCGGCCGCTTCAAACTCCCCATCGATCACGGCACCATCCCCATCACCCTCAAAGGCGGCATCGCCAATCTCGACCCGATCCAGTTCAATCTCCTCGCCGGCCAACTCTCCGCCGCCATCAACGCGAACCTCGCCTCGCCTTCCATTCCCGTCCAGGGAAAGTGGCAGACAAACAACCTCGATCTCGCCAAACTCATGCGCGCCCAGCAGGACGTCAACGCCCCGCCCGGCTTCCAGGGTCAGGCCGCCAGCAGCGGCAACTTCGCGATCAACGCCGGCGCCGGTCTTCCCGCCGCCATCCTCGCCACGACCTCCGGCTCCGCCAATCTCACAGTCCGCGACGGCCGCCTCTTCGTGGTTCCCGGCCTGGTCGACGCCATGAAACTCGCCGGCAACGCCGCCCCCGCTTTCGACGACGCCAGCAAGCACAGCCTCGACGCCGACTTCATCCTCACCGGCTCGGGCCTGCAAGTCACCCAGTCCCACATCGTCGCCAGCGCTCTCGACGCCCGCGCCACCGGCCTCATCGGCTGGGACCTCGGCCTCAACCTCGAAGCCACCGCCGACCCCATCGCCAGCGTCACCAAGCCCCTCGGTCAGATCGGCAAACTCATCGGAACCGTCACCAAGCAGATGATCCAGTATCACATCGGCGGCACGGTCGGCGATCCCAAAGTCACCGTCAAACCCTTCGGCATCGGAGGCAGCTGATGCGACCTCCATCCTCGCTCGACGCGCCGTTGCAATTCTCCTCCCCCTTTCCCAAAGGGGGAGGTGTCATCGCGAAGGCTTTGCGAAGAGATGACGGAGGGGGCTTCGGATGTCTCCACGTTCCGATCGCCGCCGCTGCTCGATCTTTAAAGTGTCTTCCGCACGATCTTCGCTCATAAAGCCTCTCGCGTGAGCGAGAGGTCGCACCAGCGTCTGCATCCTTCTCTGTGTTCGCTCTTCGCTTCTCACTTCTCGCTTTCCCCATGCCCTCCCCCCTTCTCATCCTTCTCGGCCTCCGCGGCAGCGGCAAATCCACCCTCGGTCGCCTCGCCGCCGCCCGCCTCAATCTCCCCTTCCTCGACCTCGATAATCTCACGTCCAAAGTCCTGAACCAGCCCAGCGCCGGAGACGCCATTCGCAACCTTGGCCTCGTCGCCTTCCGCGCCGGAGAAATTCGTGCGCTCGCGATGCCAGAGGCAAAGTCGGTCGGAGTCCTCTCCCTCGGAGGAGGCACACCCACCGATTCAACCGCGCGTTCCCTGCTCGCCGACATGCACAAGTCCGGCTCACGGATCGTCTACCTGCGCGCCACTCCCGCAACTCTCCGCGCCCGCCTCTCCAAGACCGATCTCTCGTCGCGCCCAAGCCTCACCGGCACCAACCCGCTCGACGAGATCGACCAGATCTTCCGCCAGCGCGATCCAATCTTCCGCTCCGTCGCTGACATCGCCGTGGAAGTCGACGCCCTCGACGAGCCCGCTGCCCTGGCCGCCATCCTCGCCACGCTTCCCCCCCTCGACACCTCGACACCTTGACACCTAGTCACCTTTCTTCCGCTACATTCCCCTGATGTCCTCCGTCGCCCACCGCCTTCACCCCTTCGGCACGACCATCTTCACCGAGATGACGGCGCTGGCGGTCAAGCACAACGCCGTCAATCTCGCCCAGGGCTTCCCCGATTTTGACGGCCCGCAAGCCGCCAAGGACGCCGCCAAGTCCGCGATCGACGCCGGCCACGCGCAGTACGCCCGCATGTTCGGCGTTCCTCGTCTCAATCACGCCATCGCCGCCGCCTTCACCACGCGCATCCACCGCGCCGTCGAGCCCGACGCCCACGTCACCGTCACCAGCGGCTGCACCGAGGCCATCCCCGCCACCTTCCTTGGCCTCATCAATCCCGGCGACGAGGTCATCCTCTTCGAGCCGTTTTACGATTCGTATCGCGCCTGCATCGCCCTCGCCGGCGCCGTCCCCAAGTTCGTCACGCTACGTCCTCCTGCCTCAGGCGACGGCCCTTTTGAATTCGACGAAGACGAACTCCGCGCCGCATTCACCAGCCGCACCCGCGCGATCCTCATCAACACGCCGCACAACCCCACCGGCAAAGTCTTCACGCACTCCGAGTTGAGCCTGATCGGGCTCCTCTGCATGAAGCACAACGTGCTCGCCATCACCGACGAGGTCTACGAGCACCTCACCTACAACCCGGATCTCCCCCATATCTCGCTCGCCTCCATGGCCGGCATGTGGGAACGAACGGTGACGCTCTCCTCGCTCGGCAAATCCTTCAGCCTCACCGGCTGGAAGATCGGCTGGGCCATCGCCCCGCCGCACCTCACCGCCGGCGTCCGCGCCGCCCACCAGTTCCTCACCTTCGCGACCGCAACGCCCCTCCAGTACGGCGCCGCCGCCGTCATCGAAAATCCCGGCCCGATTGTCGACGGATACCGCAAGCTCTTCCAGCGCAACCGCGATGTCCTCGCCAGCGCCCTCACCAACCTCGGCTTCCGCACCTTCCCCTCCGACGGCACCTACTTCATCATGGCCGACCACTCAAAGGTGAGTTCACGCCTCGGCGCCGCCGACGACCGCGCCCTCTGCCACAAACTCATCGAACACTGCGGCGTCGCCGCGATCCCACCCAGCGTCTTCTACGAAAACCGCGAGCACGGAAAATCCTTCGTCCGCTTCGCATATTGCAAGAAAGCGGAGACGATAGACGAGGCGGTGCGCAGGCTCGAGAAACTTCGCGCATAAGGCTGCTGTCTGAAGCCCCTTCCCTGAGGGAAGGGGTTGGGGGAAGGGAGGATTCATTTTCTTTCCAATCCAACTTCCGACGGCCGGAATTCGAATCTTCATTCATTCTCGGTGCTCCCTGCACGCTCGGTGGTGAAGTGCCTCTCTTCCCGTGCCTTCTCTCCTCCCCCAACTCCAGTCCTTCCTCGAGGCAGCCCAAGCCGCCGCCGACCCGCGCCGCGCCCTCCGTCCGCACCTCGATCAACTCGCCCACCAACTCCCCGAGAAGTTCTCCCTCCTCGCCTTCGGTAAGGCCTCCCTCGAAATGGCCGACGAAGCACTGCTCGCCCTCCCCAGCCGAATCTCCCGCGGCATAGCCACCTGCGTCCCCGAACGCCTCGCTTCTTTTCCGGCATCCCGCCGCGCCGCCTTCGATGCCGCAAACATCGAACTCCTCCCCGCCGACCACCCCTTTGCGACGCAACGCAATCTCGACGCCGCCGCTCGAGTGCGTGACTTCGTCCAATCCATCGCGTCCGAGGAACACCTCCTCGTCCTCATCTCCGGCGGCGGCAGCGCCCACCTCACGCTCCCCGCCCCCAACCTCTCGCTCGACAACCTCCGCGATGTCACCCGCCTCCTCCAGCGCGCCGGCCGCGATATCAAGGAACTCAACGCCGTCCGCAAGCACTGCGAACAACTCAAGGGCGGCCGCCTCGCCGCGCTCTGCAACGCCAACGACGTCCGCGTCCTCATCCTCTCCGATGTCCTCGGCGATCCTCTCGACGTGATCTCTTCCGGCCCCTTCGCCCCCGATCCCACAACCTACGCCGACGCCCTCGCCGTCCTCGAACGCGCCGACGGCTGGTCCCGAGCTCTCGAAATCGTCAAGCACCTCCGAAAAGGAAGCCTGGGCGAGCTCCCCGAAACCCCCAAGCCCGGCGATCCATCTCTTCACTACGTCGCCGCCACCATCATCGGCGGCAACGCCCAACTCGTGGAAGCCCTCGCCGTCCACGCCGCTTCACTCAACATCGCCGTCGCCGCCCAATGGCAATCCATTTCCGGCGATGTGGCCTCCGTCTCGAACCGCATCGCCGAATTCATCCGCACGCTCCCGCTCGCGAAGACTCCTCGCGTCCTCATCGTCGGGGGTGAGTGGACCGTCAACGTCGGCGATTCCCCCGGTTCCGGCGGCCCAAGCCAGGAACTCGCACTCTCGCTCGCCATCGAACTCGCCGGCACGCCCGCCGCCGCACTCGTCTACTCCACCGACGGCATCGACGGCCCGACCGACGCCGCCGGCGCGATTATCACAGGGGATACCTTTTCAATCGCTCAAACCGCCGGCCTCGATCCACGCCGCTTCCTCGCCGATCACGACAGCCACACGTTCTTTTCCTCACTCCCCGACTCCGGGGCCGTCCATCTCAAGCCCGGCCCCACCGGCACCAACATCAACCACATCGCCGTCATCCTGATTCAACCCCGCTGACCAAAGCGCAGCGCATGCTGCCTCGCGCAGCTCGTCTCACCTCCTCACCTCTTCTCCTCTTCACCTCCTCAAGTTCCCACCTCTGGTACCCTTCCCACATGGCCATCCCCAACCTCACCATCCAACGCCTGCTCGGCTCGATGAAGAAGCTCGACGCCTCCGACCTGCACATCAAGGTCGGCGTCCCCCCGACCTACCGCATCGGAGGTCTGCTGCGCGCCGTCGATGCACCCCCGGTCACCGAGGAAGAAGCCGACCACCTCCTCGATCCCATTCTGACACCGATCCAGAAGCAGAAGTTCGACGACAGCGGCAACCTCGACTTCTCCGCCAGCCTCCCCGACGGCGACCGCTTCCGTATCAACATGTTCCGCTCCGGTGCGCACACGCACTCCGCCATCCGGCGCGTGAAGGCCGAGATTCCCAGCTACGAACAGCTCAACCTCCCCCCGATCTACTCCAAACTCATCAGCGAAACCACCGACGGACTCGCACTGGTGGTGGGGGTCACCGGCTCGGGCAAGTCCAGCACGCTTGCCGCCATGATCGAGCAGGTCAACCAGACCCGCGCCGAAAACATCATCACCGTCGAGGACCCGGTCGAGTACCGATTCGTCCCCAAGAAGTCGATCATCAGCCAGCGTGAGATCGGGATCGACGTCGCCGACTTCCCCACCGCCCTCCGCTACGTCGTCCGCGAAGACCCCGACGTCGTCATGATCGGTGAGCTCCGTGATCACGCCACCGTCCTCGCCGCCATCCAGGCCGCCGAGACCGGCCACCTCGTCCTCGCCTCCATGCACACCGCCGACACCATGCAGGCCTTCAGCCGCATGCTCGAGTTTTTCCCGACTACCGAGCGAGGCTTCATCAGGAGCGCCATCGCCAATACCCTCCGCGCCATCTGCGCTCAAAAGCTGCTCCCAGCCCAAGAAGGCTTCAAGACCAACGTCGTCCCCGCCACCGAAGTGCTCCTCGGCACGCCAATCGTCAAGGAGAAAATCCGCGAGGGCGAGGACAACGACCTGCCCGCCCTCATCAACGGCAACACCGGTTCCGACCCCGGCGAAGGGATGCACTCGTTCACCCTCTCCCTCGCCGCCCTCGTCAAGAAAGAAGCCATCAGCCGCGCCACAGGCATGGACCACTCGCCCAACCGCGAAGCCCTCGACTCCATCCTCAAGGGGGTCGAGGTAAAGGCCTCGACCCTTGTCTCGCGACTCAAGAAGCCCGGCGGCTGAAACGCGCAATCAGCCGCGCTCTCCATACTTTCTCCGTGGCCCCCTGTGGTTCTCCGTGTTGAATCGGCTTCGTTGTCCGGTGATTCCCCGCTACGCTGCCCCAATGTTCCATTCCCCCGGATGGCTCGGCATCACCCTCCTCTCGCTCGATGCCCTCCTGCGAGTCTTCCTAATCACCCGCGTCGTCATGCGCGGCCTCAACCCATCCGTCACCATGAGCTGGGTGCTCATCCTCTTCTTCTTTCCCATCGCCGGTCCCTTCTTCTACCTCCTCCTCGGCGAAAACCGCCTCGGCACACGCCGACTCCTCAAATTCGAAACCAAGACCCGCAGCATCGAAGACGAAACAGTCTCACGCTGGAAGAAAAAACACCTCGAATGGAGCGGTGAGGAAGAGTGCTTCGCCGTCCTTGCCAAACTTGGCACCGTCCTCGGCGGCATGCCCCCCTTGAAGGGCAACGACCTCGATCTCATGGACGACGCCAACGAGGTCCTCGACCGCCTGCGCAAAGATATCGACGCCGCCGAGCACCACTGCCATCTCCTCTACTACATCTGGATGCCCACCGGTCGGGGCATCGAGATCGGCGAGGCCCTTATCCGTGCCGCCCGGCGAAACGTCACCTGCCGCGTCCTCGTCGATTCCGTCGGCGCCAAGGACTTCCTCAGGAGCGATCTCTGCGACAGAATGCGCCATGCCGGCGTTCGCATCAGCGAAGCGCTCCCGGCCAGCCCCTTCCGCCTCCTCTTCGCACGCATCGACCTCCGCAACCACCGAAAAATCACCGTCATCGACGGCAAAATCGCCTACTGCGGCAGCCAGAACCTCACAGACCTCACCTTCCGCAACAGGCACAACAAGAAAGTCGGGCCCTGGATTGACACCACCGTTCGAATGACCGGCCCCGCCGTGCAGGCGCTTCAGACAGTCTTCCTCCGCGATTGGGCCGCCGACACGGAAGAAGTCTTCGAATCACCCGACCCCTTCTTCCCCCCGCCGCACAAGACCGGCAGCTCGGTTGTCCACGTCGTCCCCTCCGGCCCCGGCCCGCAGCCCGAAGCCATCCATCAGGCCATTCTCGCCATGATCTTCTCCGCCCGCGAGGAGATCATGTTCGTCACGCCCTACTTCGTCCCCGACGAGGCCACCCGCGCCGCCCTCGTCAACGCCGCCCTCCGAGGCGTCGAAGTCACCCTCATCCTTCCCGACCACCTCGACACCCCGCTCGTCGAAGCCGCCAGCCGCGCTCTGCTCGAGACGTTCCTCAACGTCGGCATCAGGATCATGCACCACCCCAACGGCCTTCTCCACGCCAAGACCGCGACAATCGACCGCAAGCTCGCCATGGTCGGCTCCGCCAACCTCGACATGCGCTCGTTCTGGCTCAACTTCGAGATCACGCTCTTCGTCTACGACGAAGAGTTCGCGAAGCTGCTCTATAAGCACCAACTCCGCTACCTGAAAGAATCGGATCAGATCGACCCCAGGAAGTGGGCCAAGCGCCCCTGGATCAGACGCTTCATCGACAACCTCGCCCGCCTCGTCGGCCCGGTGCTGTAAGGGGGCTTTTTCAGAAGCCCCTTCCCTGAGGGAAGGGGTTTGGGGAAGGGAGCGTCTTTCATTTTTCAAAGACATTCTCAAATGCCTCGGGAGTTCCTTCCGCGCGCTAAGGGTGTTGAGAGTGGTTGTGCGTTGCATCCATGCGGCCCATCGCACTGATCCACACTCCCTCAACCAAACAACCGCGCCTGCCCCCCGATCTCCGGCCTCCGGAACGCACGCTCATTGATCCCACTCCGCGAATTCAAAAGCCCATACCTCTTCGCAAACACCTTGAAAGTCCCGCTGATCTGCTTCGCCATCGGCCCCTCTCCCCTCCGCCTCACAAACGGCCGCGAGTCGTACAACTCACCCCCGTGCATCTCGCGGATGAACCCTTCCACCTTCGCCGCCCGATCCGGGAAGTGCCTCGTCAGCCACTCGAGAAACAAGTCCTTGATCTGGTACGGCAGCCGCAGCATCACCCACCCCGCGCTCGTCGCCCCCGCTTCCGCCGCGGCCTCCAGCAGCGCCGGCATCTCCCGGTCGTTGATCCCCGGAATGATCGGCGCCGTCATCACCGTCACCGGAATCCCCGCCGCCGCCAACTCCCGAATCGTCCTCAGCCGCTCCTTCGGGCTCGAAGCCCGAGGCTCCATCGTCGACGCCAGTTCATTGTCCAAGCTCGTCAAACTCACCGCCACGCCCACCGCCCGATGTGCATGCAACTTCCCGAGCAAGTCCAAGTCCCTCAACACCAGCTTGCTTTTGGTCACAATCCCCACCGCCTGTCTGCATTCCGCCATCACTTCCAGGCACTTCCGCGTGATCTTCAATTCCCGCTCAACCGGCTGATAGCAATCCGTCACCCCCGACATCGTGATCGCCTCGCCCTTCCAACTCGGCCGCGCCAGTTCCCGCCGGAGAAGAGTGGGGGCGTCGTGCTTCGCCATGATCACAGTCTCGAAGTCCACCCCGCTCGACATCCCCAAATACTCATGCCCGGGCCGCGCATAGCAGTAGATGCACCCATGCTCGCACCCGCGATACGGATTCACCGTCCACTTCATCGATAGGTCCGGCGAGTCCACCGGATTGATGAACGACTTGGTCTTGTCCGGCAGCACCCGCGTCCGAACCTGCACGCCGTCAGGATGCTCCGTCGCCTGCTCATCCAGATGCTGCCCAAGCACATGCAGCCTCACCGGCTCAAACCGGTTTCCCGGGTTCAGCCCCGCACCGCGCCCGCGCAGTTTCCCCTGCGCGAGAGCATCCCGATGGAGATATCCGTCCTCACTCACAATCCTATCATAATACGAACGAGAAGATCGGTCAATAGGCGGTCTGCTAATTCACTCTCAATCACGCCCGAACCCGCACAATCTCCCCAACCTTCGCCTCCACAATCCGCCTCTTTGCCTGCCCCGCGACAGCCTCCAGCCTTTCCAGCGGCTCACCGATCGGCTCATCCCCCAACTCAAATGTCGAGTGATGCACCGGCAGCAGCCGCTTCCCCTTGCACCCGTTGAACATCACCCACACCTGCTCAGGCGTCGCGTGCGCCTGCTCCCACGGCTCGTACGACCCGATCCCAAAGATCGCCAGATCGATCCCGCTCAAGCGGTCAAACGCATCCGTCATCGCCGTGTCCCCCGCGAACAGCACCTTCTGCTTCTCCCACTTGAGCACATAACTGTTGTACCCCCGGTGCCGGTCCCACGCCGTCCGCGCTCCCCAGTGCCTGGGTCGGATAGTCTCGATCCGCAACCTCTCCAAAATCACGCTCTGGTGCCAGCCCACCTCGATCACATCCGCAAACCCGGCGGGAATCAGACGCCGCGAGTTCTTCGACGTCACCACCATCGTCGAGGGCGACCGCAGCCGCTGCAGCGTCGGCTTGTCCAAGTGGTCAAAGTGCGGATGGCTGATCAAGATCAGATCAATCGGCGGCAGGTGCTTCACATGCAAGGGCGGCGCACTCAGCCGCGTCAACCCCACCGTCCGCTTCCCGATCTTCACCCCGATCCGCCGCGAAAAAACCGGATCCGTCAGGATGTTCAGATTCCCAAGCCGCAGCAGCACCGTGCAATGCCCCAGCCAGCACGCGACGATGTCTCCCCCCGCATGCTCGCAATCACGCGCCCACGCCTGCGCAAAGTCCGCCGGGCTCGGCGTGTGATCGTGAAAATGGCGCAGGTCGGCCAACTGCGCCGCATACCTCCGCACGCCCGAACGCACAACATCCGCCCAAAACTCCAGTCGCGATTTACTCTCCCGGCCGAGCCGCATATCCAAGCGTAGTGGCCGAGGCCTGAATAGAACGTGAAATCGGGGTCGCTCACCTGCTAGCCTTTGTCCATGTCCCGGGCGGTCCTTTCCATCGGCAACTTCGACGGCGTGCACGTGGGTCACCGCGAACTCATCCGCCGCGCCCGCATCATCGCCGACCGCACCGCGGCCAAGGTCATCGCGCTCGCCTTCGACCCCCATCCGACCACCCCCCCCCCCCCCCCCCCCCCCCCCCCGCATCACCACCATCGACCGCCGCGCCGAACTGCTCAAACAATCCGGCGCCGAGGAAGTCGTCCGCCTCGAGCCCAGCGACGTCATTCTCTCCATGGCCCCCGACGAGTTTGTTTCTCGCCTCGTCCGCGACCGCCATCCCGTCGCCATCGTCGAAGGCCCCGATTTCAACTACGGCAAAGGCCGCGCCGGCTCCGTCGAGACTCTGATCGGCGAGGGCAAACGCATGGGCTTCTCCGTCGAGGTCGTGCATCCGGTCGAAGTCGCCCTCTCCGATCTCTCCGTCGTCCGCGCCAGCAGCACACTCGCCCGCCATCTCATCGCCCACGGCCGAATCCGCGACGCCTCCCTCGTCCTCGGCCGCCCGCACGAAATCACCGGCACCGTCACCAAGGGCGATCAACGCGGCCGCACCATCGGCTTCCCGACCGCCAATCTCGTCCAGCCGCAAGGCGATGCACGAGATCAAGCCGTCCTCCTCCCCCCCGAAGGCGTCTACGCCGGCCGCGCCCGACTCCCCGACGGGCGAACGCTCCCCTGCGCCATCAACGTTGGCTCCCGGCCCACCTTCGACGCTCCCGAGCCGCGCATCGAAGCCCACGTCATCGACCCCGCCACCGGCGCCGCGGCAACCGGCCTCCCCGAATACGGCTGGCCCCTCACCATCGAACTCATCGCCTTCATCCGCGACACCGTCCGCTTCGGCGGCATCGACGCGCTCCGCGCCCAACTGGTCCGCGACCGCGCCGCCGCTCTCCGCCTCGCCGAATATCCGTTCGCTCCCCCCGATCTCGAACCAACCGCGCTCGTGCCTGCCGTCGAGGCCCGTGCCACAAGGACCTTCGCACGATGAGCGCCAGCCCGACACAAGCACACTCCTCCGCCCCGGCCAAATGGTCGAGCAACACCGATCTTCCCGCACTCGCCGAGTGGCTCCGCACCAAGAACAAGATCGTCGTCGCCACCCACGTCAAGCCCGACGGCGACGCGGTCGGCTCTTCCATCGCCCTCACCCGCGCTCTCAATCTGGCCGCCAAAGGCGCCGGCGACGCCGTCAGCCTTCCCCCCCGCGCCCGCGCGTGGTACTTCGGCCCGCGCCCCTCCTGGATCAAACGCATCGTCGGTGAATCGCCCGCGCTCTCGATCGAGAACTTCTCCGAAGTCGAGCACGAATCCGCCGACGCCGTCGTCATCGTCGATACCGGATCCTGGGTGCAGGTCGAGATGATCAAGCCCTGGCTGAAGCAGCACGCCGCCGACACCGCCGTCGTCGATCACCACGCCCAGGGCGATCCCGACATCGCCCCGCGCCGCTTCGTCGATACGGCGAGCGCCGCCGCCGCCCAGCCCGTCGCCGAACTCTGCCGCCTCATCCTCCGCAAGAAATCCCTCGCCGATCTCCCGAAGGAAGTCGCCGAGCCCCTCTACCTCGGCCTCGCCACCGACACCGGCTGGTTCAAGCACAGCAACGTCACCCCCAAGGTCATGCAGACCGTCGCCGAACTCCTCGCCACCGGCGTCGATCACGCCGCTCTCTACGTCAACATCGAGCAGCGCGAGCGCCTCCCCCGCCTCAAACTCCTCGGCCGCGCACTCGATTCTTTGAAACTCTTCGACGACAACCGCGTCGCCGTCATGACCATCACCAAGAAGGACTACGCCGAGACCGGCGCCCAGCCTTCCGACTCCGGCGGCTTCGCCGATCACTCCCAAACCCTCGAGACCGTCATGGTCACCGCCGTGCTCACCGAGGCCGACGCCTCCGAGTTCGGCATGCAATCCAAGCCCGGCGAGAAACTCACCAAGGTCAGCCTCCGCAGCAAGTCCGTCGCCGGCTCGGTGGATGTCAACGCCGTCGCCAAGGAATTCGGCGGCGGCGGCCACGTCCGTGCCGCCGGCGCCAAGATCAACCTCGGCATCGACGAGACCCGCCAAAAACTCCTCGACGCCATCAAGCGCCACTGGAACACCTGAGTGCGCCCGATCCGACCAAATCGCGGCGGTGGGGGAGGCGGCGATTCCAGCGGCCGCGGCAGCGCCAGCCGCAAAGGCGAAAACACCCGCAGCGGCCAGCCCGCGCCACCCTCGCACGCACCATCCAGGCCTTCCCGCGGCCCCGCGCTCCCGCCGCTCCGCCTCGAAACCACGACACTCTGGGAATATCCAAGCCAGCAGTACGGGAGTGGGGGCCAGGGTGACAAGCAATACATCGGCGCGAGCCCGTCGTGGGTCATCTGGCAGTGCCTCCAGCGCTACACCAAGCCCGGCGAAATGGTCCTCGACCCGATGGTCGGCAGCGGCACGACCATCGACGTCGCCAACGACCTCGGCCGCAGAGCCATCGGCTTCGACCTTTCTCCCTCGCGCCCCGATATCCGCCGCGGCGATGCACGCAAGATCGACCTCCCGAACGCGAGCGTCGATTTCGTCTTCGTCGATCCGCCCTATTCAACGCATGTTGAATACTCCGACGACCCCGCCTGCATCGGCAAGCTCGACGCCCTCGCCCAGGACGGCGGCCGCGCGTACTACGACTCGATGCGCAAAGTCATCCGCGAGATCGCCCGCGTCCTGAAACCTGGCCGCCACATGGCCCTCTACGTGAGCGACAGCTTCAGCAAGCCCGGCCCGAATTCGAGATCCACCGGATTCGCCCCGATCGGGTTTGAGTTGTTCGCCATGATGCGGGAAGCCATGCAGCCGGTGGACATCATCGCGGTCGTCCGCCACAACCAGAAACTCCAGCGCGGCAACTGGCACAAGGCCGCGGAAGAGGGGAATTTCTTTTTGCGCGGGTTCAATTACCTGTTCATCATGCGGAAGCCGTGAGCCCTTCCGGAGCCCCTTCCCTGAGGGAAGGGGATGGGGGAAGGGAGGCGTCTCCTTTGCCGCGCAGTTCACCCGCCTTGGCGGTCCGCTCTGCTGCTCTGCCGATCTGCCGTTCTGCTGCTCTTCGTTTCCCCACCGCAAAGCGGTGCCGGTCAGTAGCCGGGGCCTAGCCGCGCAGCGGCACCCCCGGTAAGCATCCCCCAAATCCCATCTCGCCTCCCGGGGCTCAATACCCCGAGAGGCGAGCCCTGCCCCTACGAACCGGACGCGCAAGCGATGGCACGGGGGTAGGTTCCACAAAGTTGTGGAAGCCGTGCCAGCCCAAACCGGCCCGGGAACGTCCGTTTTCGCTACGCTGGTCGCCTCTATGAGACTGTCCCTGTCCGAAATCCGCGCCAACGCCATGAAGTTCGCCGTCGAGTGGAAGGACGCTTCCAGCGAGCGGGCCGAGGCTCAGTCTTTCTGGACCGACCTCTTCGCCGTCTTCGGCATCAAGCGCCGCAGCGTGGCGAGCTTTGAGGAGAAGGTCAAGAACCTCAAGGGGGCCTACGACCGCATCGATGTGTTCTATTCCGGCATCATGCTGGGCGAGCACAAGTCGCGCGGCGAGGATTTGTCCAAGGCGTCCTCACAGGCGTTCGACTACGTCCAGTCGCTCACCCGCGAGGGCCGCGAGAGCGAGATTCCCCAATACATCATCGTCTCCGATTTCGAGACCATCGTCGTCTACGACCTCGAATCGGGCTCTCCCGACAAACCGGTCGCCACCTTCAAGACCGCCAAACTCCACGAGAACATCAAGCATCTGGGCTTTCTCTCCGGCTACAGCGCCAAGCCCGTCGATCCCGAAGACCCGATCAACGTCGAGGCGGTCGAGAAACTCGGCAACCTGCACGACGCACTCGAAAGAGGCGGCTACAAGGGCCACAAGCTCGAACGCTTTCTCGTCCGCGTCCTGTTCTGCCTCTTCGCCGACGACACCGGCATCTTTCAGGCCGACCAGTTCAAATCGCTCGTCAAGAGCACCCGCACCGACGGCAGCGATCTCGGCGCCCTGCTCGCCAGGCTGTTCAAGGTGCTGGACGAGCCCGCGAAGGAACGAAGCGCCAAGCTACCCGATGAACTCAAAGACCTTCCGTACGTCAACGGCGACCTCTTCAAGGAAGACCTGGGCTTCGCCGATTTCGACGGCCCGATGCGGGAGGCCCTGCTCGTCTGCTGCGATTTCAACTGGTCCCGCATCAGCCCCGCAGTTTTCGGCTCGCTCTTCCAGTCGATCATGGCGGGCGAATCCGGCGCCAAGAAGCGCCGCCAGATCGGCGCCCACTACACCAGCGAACGCGACATCATGAAACTGGTCCGGTCCCTCTTCCTCGATGATCTCAAGGCCGAGCTCGAATCCTGCGGCACGAGCAAATCCAAGCTCGAAGCGTTCCAGGACAAACTGGCCTCGCTCCGCTTCCTCGACCCCGCCTGCGGCTGCGGCAACTTCCTCGTCATCACCTACCGCGAACTTCGTCTACTTGAAATGGAAGCGCTCTGGCGTCTGCACGGCCAGAGCAGGAAGACCGGCGAAGCCAAGCACGTCCAGACCGTCCTGAACATCGACCAGTACCTGAAGGTGAACGTCGATCAGGTCTGCGGCATCGAGATCGAGGAATGGCCGGCGCGGATCGCCGAGGTGGCGATGTGGCTCATCGACCACCAGATGAACGTGGCGGTCGGCGAGAAGTTCGGCATGCCCGTCCTGCGCCTGCCACTCGTGAAGAGCGCGAAGATCGCCAACGCCAACGCGCTGCAAACGGACTGGAACACGGTGCTGCCCGCCGCGAGGTGCAGCTACGTGCTCGGTAACCCACCGTTTGTGGGTAAGCAGTTCATGTCCAAGGAACAAGACGCGGATATGGCGACAGTCTGCGGCCACATCAAGGGCTTCGGGCTGCTCGACTTCGTTACCGCTTGGTACGTCAAGGCTGCGGCATACATCAGAGGAACCGCCATACGCGCAGCGTTTGTCTCGACAAATTCAATTTGTCAGGGTGAGCAGGCTGCCACCCTTTGGCCCGCCCTTCTCAACACAGGCTTGAAGATTGCTTTCGCCCATCGCACGTTTCAATGGATGAGTGAAGCCCGGGGCAAAGCTCACGTTCACGTCGTGATTGTGGGATTTGCGCTCTTCGATCCGCCGGGGAAGTCAATTACCGAGTATGACGCGGACGCTGATCATCCCACTACTTCGCCCGCTCAAAACATCAGCCCTTATTTGGTGAACGGCCCCGACATCGTGGCGACGCCGCGTACAAGCCCGATTTGCGATGTGCCCCCCATCGTCTTTGGCAGCATGCCTAACGAAGCGAAGCCCAAGCGCAAAGACTTGGAAGACAAGGTAAGTGCGGAAGAGCTGGAGCAGAGGCTAAGCGATCAGCTTCTGATGACAACAGCAGAGCGAGATGCTCTAGTCAAGGCCGAACCTGCCGCCGAGAAATGGATTCGTCGGATTGTTGGTTCAGAGGAATTCATTAACGGCATTGAACGGTGGTGCCTGTGGATGGTGGGCATTACTCCCGCCGAACTGCGCGCAATGCCCGCCGTGATGAAGCGGGTGGACATTGTTCGTCGCAATCGAGAAGCGAGCAAACGAGAAACCACTAAGGAGCTTGCCGACTCTCCGTTTCTCTTTGGCGAACGCCGCCAGCCGAATACGCCGTACTTGCTGATTCCTTCTGTGTCTTCGGAATCGCGCCGCTACATCCCAATGGGTTTCATGCAGCCGGAAGTGATCGCCAGCAACCTTGCGCTGATTGTGCCTTCCGCTACGCCTTTCCACTTCGGCATCCTCACAAGCGAGATGCACATGGCATGGGTCCGCCAAGTCTGCGGACGGCTCGAATCTCGCTACCGCTACTCCAACAAACTTGTCTACAACAATTTCCCCTGGCCCGCCGACGCCACCGACAAGCAGAAAGACGCGGTGGCCGATGCCGCCCAGGCCGTCCTCGACTCCCGCGTCAAGAGCGGCTATCACCCGGAGGGCGGCGGCGGCCAAACCCTCGCCGATCTCTACGACCCGCTCGCCATGCCCAAACTGCTGCGCGACGCCCACAAAGACCTCGACCGCGCCGTGGACAAGTGCTACCGCAGCCAGCCCTTCACCAGCGAACGCCAGCGCGTTGAATACCTCTTCGATCTCTACCAGAGACTGACCGCTCCCCTCACCACCCCGACCATGTCCCGACCCCGCAAAGCCCGAGAACCCAAAAAGTCCTGAACCGGACACCATCGGACACGCTCGAAAGCGATGAGAACCCCTGAAAATCATGGACTTGGGGAGGAAAATGTTCGAACTTGACATATGTCAAATGCGTTGTATACTCAGGGAAGGGGGCAGGCCCAATGGACCAAGGCTTGGCAAAACGCCCGGGCGAGCACGGAGGATTCCGTAGATGTCCGGGGGAACTTCTTGGACCGCGAAGGGTGCGCCCCTCGCGAGGATCAAACTCGCTCTGCAAAGGGGCGACGTGCGATGGCTCGAACTCCCCGGTGATTGGCTCCGCTCCAATTTGAGAGACCTTGCCAGAGATACTCCCCGACATGTTGTGGACCTGATGCGAAACCACGTCGAAGCCGGAGGCTCCGTCAGGGGTCAGAAAAATGTTCCCGGAAAAGACTACCACCACTGGTTCTCGATCAGCATTCCCATCGACAGTCGAACACTATTCGTGAAGTTTGCGATCGATCCCGATGAAGACTCCGACCCCGGCCTCGTCATCCTGAATGCGCATTGGACAACAAGATGAAGGCATCCGATCAATCTCAGCGAAAGTTCCCCCGGACCTGCATCGCGTGCCGCGAAAAGCAGGTGCGCCCCGCACTCATCGATCGCGTGGCAGAAGTCAAGTACGAGGGCAAGCTCTACAGCGTGATGGCCACCGACGTTCCCGTGGAGCGCTGCGAAAACTGCGGCTCGACGACCTACGGCGTCGAATCGGAAGAACGGATCGATGCCGCACTCCGCGATCAGCTCGGATTGCTCCAGCCCCAAGTCATCCGCCAGAACCGGATCCAACTCGGAATGAAGCAGGAAGAGATGGCCACGGCATTGGGCTGCGCGAGCGAATCGATCAGCCGTTGGGAGAGTGGCGCGTTCATCCAGTCGCGTTCCTCGGATCGCCTCATGCGCGCGTTTTTTCAATTGCCGGAGCTTCGAGCCTTTCTTGCCGGTGTCGATGAAGCTCTCGTGTCTGGCGATTCAGCCGGAAGCCAGGTTCGGTGGGCCAAGGTCGAAACTCCCGAGATGGTCGAAGTTCCGCAATCGCTTCACGCATCCGTAAGAACGAACTTCGGCAACTATCTGAACCAGCCGATGCCACGACAGTTCCGGCTAGGAAAGTCGAGCCGCCCCGACTATCCCAGGATCACCCGTTATGACATCGACTCCGCGGCCTAAAGCCCACACACCTTCAACGCCTCCGGTTTCGGCCCCGGACCCGTCGGTCGTCGCGCGCCGCGTTCGAGAAGTCATCGACATCTTTCAACCCCGAGGTATCTTCGATTGCAGGGGGAGGGGACGTGAAGTCAAAGGCGAGTCCCTGACGCCAGCGTTCATTCCGATCGAGTTCCATGGTGAGATGTTGAGCGAGTCCGAGATCCTCGTCTCAATCAACTTTGTTTTCATGGCCTTTGGCGTTCGGCCCGATGCTCCGGTCGAACTCGAGCAGAGATTCGACGCAAAGGGCAACCTCACGGCGGAATCAATGAACGACTTGCGTCTGTACTCCGACGCGAATTTTATCGCGCGCTACTCGCTTGCGCCGGGCCCTGCTCCCAGCGAAGCCGACGTTCTTGCTTTCGCGGAAATCAACGGCCAACTCACGCTGACTCCATACTGGCGCGAGTTCCTGGATAGCTCACTTCGTCGGGCCGGAATGCCCCCCATCATGGCTCCCGTCTTCCTTGCCACGCCCGTCCGCGATGCACAACGCAAGACCGCCAAGTCCGGTGCCGCTTCGGCGAAGAAGCTCTGATTCAAAGTTTGGCGGGTGACGCAACCTGCACCGATCCCTGTAAGCGGGATAGACGCAACGGCGTTTCGTCCCGCGATTGCTCAAAGCACTGAAACACAAGCACTTGCAACAATCTGATGCAAAATCCAAACAAAAACCAATAATTACACTCGGTCCATGGTAGCATGCCCGCCATGCTCCTCGTCAACCACTCCGATTACCCCACAACCACCGCGATCCTCCCCCGCGCCCACGAGGACGAAACCTTCGCCCGCTTCGAATCCACGCGCCCTGATCCGCTGCAAGATCCCCCGCACCAGACGGGCCGCTGCCAGCAGGAAGATGCCTCCACATCCGACATCCGCCATCCCATCGAAGAGTCGCCGCGGCAACCATCCCACATCCATCCGGCCTCTCCCCTCTCCAAGCCCACGCCCCTCACCGACCCATCCCTCTCCGCAACTCTCCTAATCGACTATCTCGCCGGCTACACCGCCACTCGCCTCTGCGCCAGTTACAACATCACTCTCCCCCAACTCTTCGCCTGGCGTAGCTCCCCCGAAACCCAGCAACTCCTCAAAGAGCACAGAGAGTTCGCCGCCGAGCAAGCCCGCCACGTCCAAGCCGACAAAGAGCCCGAGATCATCCTCACCCTCTGCGCCATCGCAACCCGCGGCACATCCGAATCCGAATGCCGCCGCGCCGCCTCCGACCTCCTCCGCGCCTTCAAATTCCGCGACTACCTCGCCCACCGCCGCCCTCGCAACTCCGAGTCGCCCTCGGAAGAAGCTCCATCCCACGCCCCCAATCAAATTGCCGACCGCTCCAATCCGCCTTCCAGCCCGCAATCGA
>JBGAPK010000013.1:0-95940 GCA_044221315.1 Phycisphaerales bacterium
GCAGGGCACGGAGAACTGAGTCCGGCCGGGGGTTGGTTGGGCGGACGTCAATTCTGATTGTGTGGATTCCAAGCCCCGGGGATCGCTCCGGGGCTTTTCATTGCCGGACGGGGCGCCACGGACGATTTTCCAGGAATGCTTTGTTTTTGCAACACCGCGCGGGGTGGCATCGAATCGAAGAGCCGCAGAGGGCGGGCGGGGAGAGGCCGGAATTTACATTTTGATCGATGCGTCGCCACGCGCACGGCTCGTGGGTGGGGCGATGGAGGTATTCTTGAGCGGTACAGAGTCTTCGCAGGCGTCGGCGGCTCGTGGGTCCAGTGCTCCCGGTCGGGAGGAGGGCACGCGGTCGAGAGTCGAGGGAGGGGTACAGCCCACCCCCGGCCACCCCGGCGCCCCTTCGCACGGGAGCCCAAAGCCCATGACACTTTCAACTGACACCGTCACCGAGGCATCGCCGACGGGGCACGTCGCGGCCATGCCGGACAAGAAGCACGATCCGCATGAGACCCGCTTCGGCAAGTTCTTGCAGGCGGCAATCAAGCTCGACGCGTCGGACCTCATCATGAAGTCGGACCAGGTTCCGAAGCTGCGTCTGCGGGGTTCCCTCAAGCCGCTCGACTGCGAGGCGGTGTCGCGTGAGGAATTCTGGGAGATCGCCAAGCACATCCTCGACGACGAACAGATGGCCGACCTGCACAAGTTCGGTTCGGTGGACTTTGCGTACGACTACGACGCCAAGAACCGCTTCCGCGTCAACCTGTTCCAGGCTCGCGGCAAGTTGTCGGTCGCTGCCCGCCTGATCACGAGCAAGATCCGCAGGTTCGAGGACCTGTACCTGCCGCCGATCATGGCGGAGGTCTCGATGCAGCCGCAGGGGATCGTGCTGCTCTGCGGCGTGACCGGTTCGGGCAAATCCACGACCATCGCCTCGATGCTCGACTACGTGAACGAGCGCAAGAGTGTGCACATCGTGACGATCGAGGACCCGATCGAGTACATCTTCGAGGACAAGAAGGCCACGATCAACCAGCGGGAGATCGGCCTCGACTGCCTGGACTTCAAGATCGCTCTGCGCGCCCTTGTGCGTGAAAACCCGGACATCGTGCTGGTCGGCGAAATGCGCGACCAGGAAACCTTCGAGGCGGCGCTGCACGCGGCGGAAACCGGCCATCTCGTGTTCGGAACCATTCACGCCTCGAGCACGACACAGACGTTCAGCCGAATCTACGGCCTGTTCGAGCAGGAGGAAGTGGATCAGGTGCGCCGGATTCTGGCGTACCAGATGCGGGCGTTCGTCTACCAGAAGCTGCTGCCGACGCTGCACCCGGAGATCGCGCGGATTCCGGCCCTGGAAATTCTGATCAACAACAGCGTGGTGCGGAAGTTCATCCTGGAGGCACGGGAGGGCGAGCTGCGCGAGTATCTCAAGAGCGTGGAGGCCGAGCAGCAGGGGATGGTGGACTTCAACAGATCCCTGGTGAAGCTCGTCGAGGAGGAGTACATCCACCTCCGCGTCGCGCAGGACACCAGCCCGAACGTGGACGAGCTGAACATGATGCTCAAGAAGCTCAAGTGATGAGGCATTCCGGGGCGGCATCGGGTTCCTGCCGGTGTTATCCTTATCCCCCCGGCGGAGCGATCGCGAGGACGCGCCCGGGTTCATGGCTTTCCGGCGGTCATTCGCCGGACGGAGGCCTGCATGGGCTTTGATCCGCACGCTTTTCTTCCGACGCTTGCTGAATCACTCACTCTGGTGAGCTGGTGGAAGCCGATCCTGTTTCTCCTGCCGCTGCTCGCTTGGGCGTGGGCTGTCTCAACGGTGTGCGACAAGCACGCGGCCCAGTTCTATCTCGAGCGGGAGCGATGGAATTTCATACACGTGACCGCGGGGCTCCTGGCGCTCCTGGCGGTGATATTCATGCCATCGATCGGCGAGGGCGGCGCGTTCACGTGGCTGGTGAGCCTCGTGGCATTCAGCCTGATTCTGTCATCGAGCGTGGCGGCGTATGTGATGGTCGCCAACAAGGATCCCCGGGTGCCCGAGGGCGGAAAGGTCTCGTTCGAGCTGTCGAAGCTCGCGAGCCTCGCCGAGGGGAAGGGCAAGAAGAAGGTCAAGGGCAAGGCCGGAACCTCGGTGCTCACGTTCCGGCGCACGGACAAGAGCGCGGTGGATTCGCCCGCGTCGGACTCGCCGGAGTTTGAGGTGAGGATCGCCGCGGAGGCGATGGTGCTCAAGGCGCTCGACACCCGCGCGTCCAGGATCGATATCGCTCCCAGCGCGAAGGATGCCTATCAGGTGACGTTCCTCGTGGACGGCATGAAAACTCCGGGAGAGGTAATGCCGGCGCCGGCCGGGGTGAAGCTGATCGACTTCTGGAAGTCCGGCGCGAAGCTCGACGTGGCGGACCGGCGGAAGAAGCAATCGGGCGACCTGACGGTGGAGCGGGGCGCCAGCAAGAACAAGCTGCACATCGAAACCCTGGGGGGGCAATCCGGGCAACGGCTGACGATACAAATCGATCCCGAAGCCCAGGTTCGACGAACGCCCGAGCAGATCGGATGGACGCCGGAGCAGACCGAAATCGTCCGGGGCTGGACGGGCTCTCGCGGCGGGGTGGTGCTTCTGGGCGCCGCGCCCGAGAACGGACGCACGACAACGCTGTACACCGTCATGAAGATGCACGACGCGTACACCAACAACGTGCAGACGGTCGAAACAGAGTTGCAGGACGCGCTCGAGGGCATACGGCAGAACAAGTGGGACGCGATGGCGGAAGGTCCGGACTACGGAACGCTCGTGCGGTCGATCCTGAGGCGCGATCCGGACATCGTTGGAATTGCGCAGGTGCCCGACGCCGCGACCGCGAAAGAAGTCCTGAAAGCAGATCCAGAGAAATGCCGCGTCTACGCGGTGCTCAACGCGGACAGCGCCGTGGGCGCGATCCAGACCTGGGTCAAGCTTGTCGGAGACGCCGACGCCGCGGCCAAGGGGCTCCAGGGAGTCATGGCGCAGAAACTGATCCGCAAGTTGTGCATCAACTGCAAGCAGGCGTACCAGCCTTCGCCGGACGTGCTGAAGAAACTGGGACTGCCCCCGGACAGGGTGAAACAGCTGTTCAAGAAGGGCGGCGAGGTCCTCGTGAAGAACAAGCCGGAGACGTGCCCCGTCTGCCAAGGGACGGGGTACCTGCAGAGGGACGGCGTCTTCGAGGTGTTCAATATCGACGACGCGGCGCGTGAAATGATCCGGGTGCAGAACTGGGCGGGACTCAAGGCGGAACTGCGCAAGGGCGGTCTTCCGTCGATCCAGCAGGCGGCACTGCGGAAGGCCGTCGAGGGGTTGACGAGCGTGGAAGAGATTTTGCGCGTGACCTCGGAGCAGGCGACGACTCCAAAGCCTGCGGCGGCTCCCGCGAGCGCAGGGGCCCCGGTCCAGGCGGCGCCGGGTGCGAAACAGGCGGCCAAGCCGAAGGCATAACGCAAGGACCGAATCGGGCAACGGAGAATTCCCATGATCATGAACATTCTTGCGATCGCGGTGCTCGGGGGCGTTGCGTACGCCTGGGGGGCGAGGGGCGGTTTTTCGTCACTGCTCAATTGCGCGTGCGTGTTGCTGGCCGGGGCGATCGGGTTCGGGCTGTGGGAGACCACCGCGTACGCACTCATCGGAGCCTCGTCTCCCCGCGGAATGGCGTCCGTCCTTGGCGACATCGCCTGGGGCGCGGGCCTGGCGATTCCGTTCGCGATCGCTTTGGCGATCCTCCGAGTCGGGACCGACGTCCTGATCCGCAAGAATCTGAAGTTCAGCCCCGCAGGGGATTGGATCGTCGGATCGGTATTCGGCGTGATCTCCGGCACGATCATTTCGGGCGTTTGCGTGCTCGCCCTCTCCGGGATGCGGATCGGGACCGACGCCTTTGGTTACACGGCGCTCGACAGCGACGGCCAGGGGAGTGTTCAGAGGGGCTCGGCCCTGTGGGTGCCGACGGACCGGATCACTTCGTGGGTGTACTCGCGCCTGAGCAACGGATCGTTTTCCACGTCGGAGCCGCTTTCGGATTGGAATCCGGACCCGGCCGTCTTTGCCGCGAGCACGCGCATGTCGTTCGGCGACGGCAAGGGCAAGAACTTCCTGAATCTGAAGGACTTCGACGTGCTGGGACGCTATGTGATTGATCCGGCAAAGGTCCAGGCGCCGCCGCCCCCACCCGCGCCGGCCAAGGGCGCAGCGGCCGCGCCGGCTCCGAAGGGAGATCCGAACGACCTCAAGGCCGATGCGATCGACCCCACGTCGCAGATCGTCAAGTATCTGGACGGGGATACGGTGGGCAAGGACGCCAAACTGCACGGCGTGATCGTGAAGTTCCGCGCCGGAGCAAAGGAACTCACGAGCGGCCAGTTCATTATCGGAAACGGGCAGGTGTACCTCATCGCCCAGAACAGCGCCGGCGAGCACCGGCTTTTCTTCCCCAACGCCACCATCTGCAAGGCGGAGGCGGGCAAGATCGGGCTAGGGCGGTTCCGATTCGACGCGAAGGGCACATTCCTCGCGTCGCTCGGCGGCGACTCGGAATCGACCTGGGCGTTCGAGTTTCTGGTGCCGCCGGACTTTGAGCCAACGGCGATCGTCGTGAAGGGATCGCGTGTGCGGTTCGCGGACAACGAAAAACTCAAAGCGGTCGAGCTGGAGAGCCGTGCCAAGCGCGATGCGCTGGTTGCTGCGGGCCAGATCACCGCGGGCAAAGGGGCCGGGGCGATCGACGCGAGCAAGGCGGTGCAGGTCACCGTGGACGCGGCCAACAACCAGCAGGCGCCGATTCTGTACACCAACCAGATCGGCACCGTGCTGCAGGATGGAACGCTCGGCTCGTCGATGACGGTGAGCAACGGCCGAATCATGAGCGGGACTACAACCCTCAGCCCCAAGGATGCGAGCAACCGCGGCGTGGACCAGAACCTGCGCGTGGACCGATTTGCCCCGCCGGAATCGGTCGGACTGGTGATGGTCGACGTGGGGATCGGCCAGGGAGAGGCGGGGCTCACCGGTGCCGCGGCTCGCGAGGCGCAGGGCGACACTTCGGTTCCCGCGACACCCTTCGTCGTGGACTCGAACGGCGTCCGGTACGACGCTGTCGGGTACATCTATCAGGACACCGAGAAGTTCCAGGTCCGGTACATCATCGGAGAACCCATCGCCTCGATCTCGACCGATGTTCCCGCTCTGTCGCGAAGCCGCCCGGATCAGAAATTGCGACTGATCTTCGCCCCCAGCCTGAACACCGAAATCGTGGGATGGGGAGTCGGGAACAAGCTGGTGGCAAGGTACGTTCCGCCGGTGGAAGTGAAGACGCCCCAGCGGTAGTTCGAGCGCCGATTTCAAGAGCGGGGCCGGTTGGCGGAACGACTGGAGCATGTCCACGCTCTCTGCCGAATTGCCGTGGGAGCGCGGCCAATGAACCGGTGTGTTTGACGCACGAAAAATGCCCCGCGATTCTCGCGGGGCGTTTCAGCCGGTGAATGAATCGGGATTCCTACTTGGACTTGGCCGCCTTCTTGGCGTCCTTTGAATCTCTCTTGCCGCCCTCGGGCTTGTGCGGCTTGGCGAAGGCTTCGACGCCGGCAGACTTGTCGCTGCCGAAGGTTCCTTTGGCCGAGGGCTTGTCGGCGCCCTCGTCCTTGGCTCCCTCGTCCTTCTTGGCCTTCTTGCCCTTGCCTTCGGCCTTCGCCTCCGCCTTGGACTTGGCGTCGTGCTGAACAGGGGCGTCGTGCGTCGGGGCGTGGGCCGATGCCGCGGCCTCGCTCGGCTGGTCCTTCTTGAGGTCGAGCGGGCGGTCAGAGACGACCCAGAGCTTGACGGAGGCGTCGAGATCGCTGTCGAGCTTGATGTGGACGTCGTACGAGTCGATGCGCTTGATCGCCTGGGTGAGGCGGACGTCGCGGGGCTTTACGGCGTGGCCCATCTTGTTGAGTTCGCCGGCGATGTCCTGCTGGGTGATCGCGCCGTAGAGGATCCCCTGGTCGTTGCAGGAGCGGGTGAGGTGCACCTCGACGCCCTCGAGCTTGTGGCTGAGTTCCTCGCGGTGCTTGCGCTGCTCGGCGAGCATGCGCTCGGCATCGGCACGCTTGGCGGCGAGGGCCTTGATCTTCTCTTCGCTGGGCTGGGTCGCCAGGTTGCGCGGGAGGAGGAAGTTGCGGGCGTAGCCGGTGCGGACGTTGACCACGTCGCCGACGATGCCCAGGGCCTCGACGTTATCGGTGAGAAGCAGTTTGACGTTCTTGTGCATATCGCTGTCCTTTCGGTCGCCATTGGCGACTGGAGTTAGGAGCTGGAAGCGGGCCACAGGCCCGATCCGCCCCAACGTGAACCTGAACTTGTCACCCGGAAAAACGCCGGGCAGGGTCGGGATCCTAGAACGGAATGTCGTCGGCGTCGATCGGAGCACTGCCCGCTGCCGCAGACCGGGGCGCGGACCGGGTATTCACCTGAGGCTGGCCCTCGTCGTCACCAGCCGCGGAGCCTCCCCCGCCTCCGCCGGCTCCCCCACCCTTGCTATCCACAAACTGGAAGTTCTCTACGACGACCTTGAGCTTGGACTGCTTCTTGCCGGTTTCCTTGTCGTCCCACTGGTCGAGCTTCAGGCGCCCTTCGATGAAGACCGGCCGGCCCTTGGTGAGGTATTTCGCCATGGTTTCAGCGGTCTTGCCCCACGCTTCGCAGTCAATGAACGTCACTTCCTCGCGGCGTTCACCGCTCGCGGTCGTGTAGTTCCGGTTGACAGCGAGGCCGATCTTGCCGACCTGCTGGCTCGCACCGGTCGAACGCAGTTCGACGTCGCGGGTCAGGTTGCCCATCAGAAAAACGCGATTGAAACTACCGGCCATGTTGAATCCTCCATGGGGTGCGGAACCCGCACCAGCCGTTCGGAGCATACTAGGGAAACTGGTTGGATGCAACATAGGGTGTTCGCCCCATATCGCTCCCGGAGATTCAGACTTCCTCGGCCTCAGGAGCCGCCGCGACCGGCTCGGCGACGGGCTCGGCCGTGACAGGCTTCTCGGCCCGGAGCTTGGCCTCGAGTTCGAGTTCGCGACGGCCGTCGGCGGCCTGCATCTGCTCGAGGGTCATGTGGTCGGCCCGGAGGAGCAGGTGACGCAGGAGCTTCTCGGAGAGGTTGCAGTCGCGATCGAAGCCGATCATCGACTCGTTCGGGGCCTTGAAGTAGGCGAGGATGTACGTGCCGCGCTTCTGGCCGGCGATCTCGTAGGCGAGGCGCCGATCGTCCCACTTGCGCATGGCGATCACTTCCGCGTGGGTGCGCTGAAAGATTTCGTTGAGGTGGGCGACGCATCCGGCGAGGTCCGCCGCGGCGGCCTGACCGAACAGGAACATGGCTTCGTACTGATAGATCCGCTTGCCTGGCATGGTTTACTCCGCTTTCTGATCTGAGGGTGCTTGGGTTGCTTTGAGTGGATCGGACGGTGAACCGGAGGCGGGCGCGCGCCCGTCCGGGGTGGGTTTGGAAGCCTGACGCGCACGGTGCGCCTGGGCGTTGCCGTTGAACTCGTTCATTGCGGCGGCGAGCCCGCGGCGAACGAAGGCCTCGGAGGCTTTGGCGGCCTTGTCGAGTGCCGGCTGGAGATCAGTCCATTCGGGCTCGGAGAACCGGGAGAGGACATAGTCGGCCTGGTCCCAATTTTCGGGCTTGCCGCCGCTGGGCTGCTGCCCGACACCGACGCGAACGCGCGGGTAGAGCCCATTCCCGAGTGCCTGATCGATGCTCTCGAGACCGTTGTGCCCGCCGGTGCCACCGGCCTCGCGAATTCGGACCGAGCCAACGGGGAGGTAGAAATCGTCCACGACGACGATCAGATC
This sequence comes from Phycisphaerales bacterium, assembly GCA_044221315.1. Classification (GTDB taxonomy): domain Bacteria; phylum Planctomycetota; class Phycisphaerae; order Phycisphaerales; family UBA1924; genus JAFEBO01. The sequence goes on from JBGAPK010000013.1 coordinate 7,877, forward strand.
GCTCGTGGTCTGGAGCTTGAAGAACCGGACGGCCTCGCCGACAGCCCGGCCGGAGAGGTTCATGTATGTGACGGGCTTCATGAAGACGCAGCGTTCGGTCCCGAGGTCGGCCTCGACGGTCAGCGCCTGGAATCGCGATTTGGGAATCGCGCCCCGGGCGTGCGTGTCGGCAAGGCGATCGACCACCATGAACCCGGCGTTGTGCCGGGTCATGGCGTATTCGGAACCGGGATTGCCGAGACCGACGATGAGCTTCATGACTACTTCTTCTTGTCGCCTCCGGCAGCGGGCTTGGCGGCGCCTGCCGCGGGCTTGGCACCGGCCGCGGGTGCTCCGGGCTTGGCGCCGGGAGCGGCGGGCTTGGCGCCAGCGGCGGGCTTGCCGTCCTTGCCGACGGCGGCGCCTTCCTCGCCCTCGACCTTCTTGGCGGTGAGGACTTCGGGCTCGCCGGGGCCGGCCTCGGTGGTTGCGGCTTCGCCGACGACGATTTCCTGCTGGATGACGATCTGGGCGACAATCGCGTGCGAGTCGGTGATCATCTTGACATTGGCGCCCGGGAGCTTGACCTGGGCGGCGGTGATCTGCTGATCCACGTCGAGGTCGTCGATGGCGACTTCGAGGAACTCGGGCAGTTCGGTCACCAGGCACTCAACGACCACTTCATTCGTCGGGTGCATGAGGATGGCGCCGGCGGTCTTGAGACCCTTGGCCTCGCCGATAAGGTGGATCGGCACGCGGGTGCGGATCCGCTCGTTGAGGTCCACTCGGGCAAAGTCGGCGTGGACGATGTTGGTGCCGAGGTGGTCGAACTGGAGTTCCTTGAGCAGGACGACCTGACCGCCCTCGCTGTCCTTGGCGCCGTCGAAGCCGAGGCGGAAGACCTTCTCGCCCTTGGTGATGTGGCTGACGGCTTCCTTGAAGTCGAGAGCGATGGAGACGGGCTCCTGCTTGTGGCCGTATACGACGGCGGGCAGCTGGCCCTTGGCGCGGATGCGCTGGCAGTAGCGTGAGCCGGTCTTGTCGCGGTTCTGGGCTTTGAGGAGCGGGGTCTTCTGGAGCATGACTGGATCCTTTCTCGATCGAACTTCCGGTTTGGTTTGTCCGGTGTGGGCTATCTCTTGGTTCCGGCGTTCTTCTGGAAGAGCGCGGAGACCGACTGGTTGTTGTGAATGCGATTGATGGCTTCGCCCAGGAGCTTGCTCACGCAGAGCTCGACGAGCTTGTGCTTGATCGGGGCGACACGCTCGCCCTGAGGGATGGTGTTGGTTACGACAATGCGGGAGATCTGATCAGAGGACAGACGCTCGAGAGCCGGGCCGACGAGCACGCCGTGTGTCGCGGCGGCGATGACCTGCTTGGCGCCGCGGGACATCACCAGCTTCGCGGCCTCGATCACGGTGCCGGCGGTCGAGATCATGTCGTCGAACATCAGGACGGTCTTGCTCTCGACCGAGCCGATCAGGTTTCCTGTCGTGACAGTGGACCCGGTGAGGCGGCGTTTGTTAATAATCGCAAGATCGCCCCCGAGGAGGTTGGCCATGCCCTCGGAAACTTTGACGTTGCCCACGTCCGGGCTGACGAGGCAAAGCTCGCCCAGTTCCTTGCGGATGCTGGAGAAGTACTCGAGGAAGACGGGTGTTGCCGAAAGGTGGTCGACCGGCAGGTCGAAGAAGCCCTGAATCTGTGCGGCGTGAAGATCAACCGCGAGCACGCGGTCGGCTCCGGCGGCGGTGATGATGTTGGCGACGAGCTTGGCGGTGATCGGAACTCGCCCCTCGTCCTTGCGATCCTGGCGGGCGTACCCGAAATACGGCGTCACGACCGTCACGCGAGCGGCCGACGCCCGGCGCAGGCAGTCGATAAACGTGAGCAACTCCATCAGATTGTCGTTCACCGGAGCGCAGGTCGAGATCACGATGTAGCAGTCGCGGCCGCGAACGTCTTCCTCAAGCTTGACGAGCAACTCGCCGTCGGGGAAAACAACCGTGTGCGAGGCTCCAAGGTCCATCTTCAGATGGGCGCACATCCGCTCGGCGAGCACCCGGCTCGACCGGCCCGCGAAGATCTTGAGTTCGCCGTTCGCGCCTTGATTCATCGAGCGGCTCCAGTCGCAAAGGCTTGCGGAGTTTTGATCGCGGGGCGCGAGCGGTAAATGGCGTCCACCTTCGCGAGATCTTCGAGCGTGTTGATGCTGAGCACGTCCTCGGGCGGCACGGCCTCGATGACTTCTACGGACTTGCCCTCGTTCAGGAGGAGGCTCAGCGTGTCGGTGAGGTAGTACTCGCCGCTGACGGGATTGCGCGTGACACCCTTGAGCGCACGGAACAGATCGGCCGTATTGAAGCAGTAATAGGAAGGATTGACTTCCTTGATCGCGAGTTGTTCGGGCGTGCAATTCTTCTGCTCGACGATGGCTTTGAATCGACCGTCGGCGCCCCGCCAGATGCGCCCGTAACCGCTGGCGTCGTCGAGCACCGCGGTGGCGAGCGTGGCGCTGGCGTGCTTGTCGCGGTGGCGCTTCAGCACTTTTTCGAGCGTGGCGAGGCGGATGAGCGGGCCGTCGCCGCAGAGAACGAACGTGTCGCCCGGATAGCCCGCGGCGCGGAAGACCTCCTCGGAACACTGCACCGCGTGGCCGGTGCCGAACTGCGGCTCCTGCACGGCGAACTCGACGTTGTAGCCCTTCAATGCCGCGCGAACGTCTTCCTGCTTGTACCCGACGACCGCGACGATGCGTTTGCATCCGGCGGCGAGGCAGGCGTCCACCACCGCGCAGACCATCGGCCGCCCGCCGATCGGATGAACGACCTTGGGCAGATCGCTCTTCATGCGCGTCCCCTTGCCGGCGGCGAGGATGATGGCGGAGGGCGCGGAATTGGTGGATGAAGTGGTCATCGTTGCTTTGGCGGCGCCCGCAGCGCAAGCCCGGAAAGGGAAGCTGGGCGACAAGGATTCGAACCTTGACAAACAGAACCAAAATCTGCTGTGCTACCGTTACACCATCGCCCAGTAAACTGCGTGTATCCGCGCTTCTGGTGGTGTGACTCCCGTCAAAGACTCCTTGCGTTCTTCGCCTGCCAGCCCTTCCGGGTTTGAGGCGTGTTCACCAACGGACGGACCATTCGCGGTCCCGTCCCCGGCGATCGATCGCAAGGTGCGGAAGCCGCGGCAACAGATGTCCCAAGGCGGATGCCCGGGGACGGGAGCTGGACTTTCCATCAGCCGCGATGGGAAAGCCCCAAACCACGCCTCGGCCCAAAGTCCGGAAATCCGGGGGGCGTCCGTCGTGGTCGGCTCCGAAGGGGGCAAGTCTAGGTCGGTTTGCCGATGGAGGTCCACTGAGGGAAGGCTCGGAGGAACCCGTCCGGACGGTTCAGGAATGTCCGGCCTTGGCCCGGGCCTCCCAGTACTCACTCGAGGTCACGACGGGGATGACCTCGAAATTGACAAGGTCGCTCCAGTTGCTGGTCCATTGATTAATCAGGGACCGGGAGGACGCTTCCATGACCTGAAAGCAGCGACCGGAGTCGGGTTCCAACCAACTGCCCTGATAGGTGACGCCGTCGGGCATGAGCCTGCCGCGGGATTTGAACCGCTCGCCGACCTTGTCGGCCATGCCCGGCTTGAACTGTTCGATGACCATGAAGAGCATTGCTTGCATACGGCGCGCGAGCCCGATCGGGTTCGCCAGTGTTTCAAGCCGGACGGCTCGCTTTCACTCTGATGCCGATTCGTCGGGGGCTGGTTCGGGCTGAATGGGCGGCAGGCCGCGCTCTTCGCGGATCACCGCCTCGCTGATGACCTCGTAGCAAGAGGCCAACAACCCGACGAGCGGGAACGTGGCTGTCGGTGGGGCGTCTCGCCCGGGAATTGCGGCAAGCGGACTCGGGCCCAAGCGCCGGAGCAGCGGATGGCTGACCGGGGGCGGCTCGATGGGCGCTTCCAGGTTTTCCACGTCGGGCGGGAGTTCCCAAAAATCGCGGGTGGCTTCGAAGACAACGGGGCCGGTATCGGACACACCCGGAACGCGACCCGCGTACACCGAAGGGTTGGTCTTGGACGAGTTGGCGATGGCGCGGCTGTGGCGCAGACGCTCGAGAAGTTCCTGCCCGTCGAGGCCACGGAACTTGAACATGAGGAATGGGTCGCTGGAGAGCCGCTGCGCGAGGATGTAGGCGGCGCACGCGGCGTGCTTGCACCAGGCGGCGGGCGCCGCGGTTTCTCCGGCGGCGGCTTTCGCGTGCCCGACCCGCTCCTCGGCCTGGAAATCGGCGCAGGTGCAAGAGACTCCGACCTCGGAGGCGTCGGTCGGAAAGAGCTTGAGCCCGAGCGGAACAAAGACCTCCTCGATATTGGTCGGCAGGTCGCCCGCGAGCAGCTTCGCGGCGTAGACGGCCTGATCGGTCATGACGCCGACGACCTTCTCCCACTGATCTGGCGAGTGCGTCGCGATCGTGAGTCGCGTCTGGTACGCGCGTTCGGCCCGGCCCTGAATAAGCGCGACGACGGCGCCCGGCTCCACGTTCAGCGACTTGGTCTGGCCGAGTGACGCGTACTCAAGCCCCTCGACCGACCGCTTTCCGGGCGCTGCCTGCTCGATAATGCGGACCCATCGCTGCGCCGCCCAGCTGTCGGACCAGAGCGAGGCCTGTTCGGCGGTCGAAATCTTGAGGCCGCCACGAACGCGCCGGGGCTTCAGGGGCAGCGGCTTTGGCGCGCGGGTGTACGGCTGGGGGCGTTGCGTCTGGAGCGAGGGCGGAATGCCCGGCTTGCCCGGGGAGGGCTGAGAGGAACCGGGATTGGGGAACATGGACATGGATCAGGGCTCGTCGACGATGGCGTCGTTGCGGAGGGTGAGCAGTTCGCGGAGTTGCGTTGTATCGAGTTCGGTGAGCCAGCGCTCGCCGGAGCCGATGATGTTTTCGGCCAGTTCGGTCTTGGATTCGATCATCTGGTCGATGCGTTCTTCGAGGGTGCCACGCACCACGAACTTGTGCACCTGCACGGTGCGGGTCTGTCCGATGCGATAGGCGCGGTCGGTGGCCTGGTTCTCGACGGCGGGGTTCCACCAGCGGTCGAAGTGGAAGACGTGGCTTGCGGCGGTGAGATTGAGTCCGACGCCGCCGGCCTTGAGGCTGATGAGCAGGATGGGGTTCTTGCCGGTGGCCTTCTGGAAATCCTCAACGAGTTGAACGCGGTCCTTCTGGGTCGTGCCGCCGTGGAGGAAGAGAATTTCCTTGTCGAGGTGATGGCGGAGCATGGCGCGGAGCAGATTGCCCATCTGGCGGAACTGCGTAAAGACGATGGCCTGATCGCCCTCGGCGAGGACTTCCTCGAGCATCTCGAGCAGGCGGATGCACTTGCCGCTGCGCTCGGCCTTGGGGGGCGCGAGGCCGCCGTCCGCCCAGTCTTTGAGGAGCTGGGAGGGATGGTTGCAGATCTGCTTGAGCTTGATGAGCGCGGAGAGCACCAGGCCGCGGCGCTGGATGCCCTCGCTGCGCTCGACCTCGGCGAGCATTCGCTGGACGCACTGCTCGTAGAGCGTGGCCTGCTCGTTTGTGAGAGGGCAGTATTCCTTGCTCTCGACTTTCTCGGGGAGATCGGCGACGACTGTTGGATCGCTCTTGAGGCGTCGGAGAATGAACGGGCGGACGAGACCCTTGAGCTGCTCCAGCTTGGCCCGGTCGCGGTAGCGCTCGATGCCGACCGAGAAGCGCTGACGGAATGAGCCGGCCGATCCAAGGTAGCCCGGATTGAGAAAGTCCATGATCGACCAGAGCTCGCTGAGGCGGTTCTCGACCGGCGTGCCGGTGAGCGCAACGCGCCTTTGAGCGGCGATGGAGCGCACCGCCTGGCTCTGCTTGGCGCCGGGGTTCTTGATGTATTGGGCTTCGTCCAACACGAGGCGCCCCCACTCCACCTTGGTGAGCAGCTCGCGGTCGCGGTGCGCGAGGGAATAGGTCGTGACCACCATGTCGCTGGCGCGGGCCCTTTGGACAAACGCGTCTTCGTTCAGGCGGTCGGCCCCGTGGTGCACGAGGAGGTTCAACTCCGGGCAGAAGCGGGCCGTCTCGTGAATCCAGTTTCCGACGACGGACATCGGGACGACGAGCAGGGTTGGCGAAACCACCGGCTGCGGGGCACCGGGCGTGAGTTTGGCGCGGAGTTCGGTCATCTGCTCGCGCTCAAAGGCGAGCAGGGCGAGGAGCTGGATGGTCTTGCCCAGCCCCATGTCGTCGGCGAGGCAGAGGCCCAGGCCGGCGCGCTCGAGGAACGCCATCCAGGAAACGCCACGCACCTGATAGGGACGGAGTGTTCCGTGGAAGCGCTCCGGCGGCTTGATGGTCTCGAGCTGGTGCGTTGCCGCCTCGGCATTCATGAGCGCCGCGACCCAGCCGGTCGCTTCAAGGCCGGTGATCTGGACGCCGGTCTCGCGAGGGTCGGTGCCGTAGGCGATCCGCAGCGCGTCCGCGACTTTCATCTCGCCGCCCGGATTCTCGCGGACGAACTTGATGGCGCTCTGCACGTCCTCGGGGCGGACCTCGATCCAGCGGCCGTTGATTTTGACGAGCGGGCTTTTGCGGGAGGCGAGCTTCTCGAATTCCGAAAGCGAGAGCGTCGTTTCTCCGAGGGCGATCTCCCAGCGGTAGCGGACGAGGGCTCCCATGCCCAGGGTTGGGCCGGACGCGGTGCTTCCCGAACCGGCGTTTGCGGCCATCATCTCGCCCATGGTGTCGCTATCGAGGCGGAGCCGGACGCCGAGCTTGGCGAGGGGCGAATCCCACCAGTCCGGGGTCTGCACGCCGAAACCCTGCTCCTGCAGAACGGGCGAGAATTCCCGGAGGAACTGGTACGCCTGACGCGTGGAGAGCTCGACGCTGGTTGGCTCGGAATCCTCGAGCGCTTTTTCGAGCCGGTTGTAGATGCGGCTGGAGCGCCCGAGCTCGCCGAGCAGAAGCTCCTGAGGCGAGTCAATGCGCTTGCCCTCGATCGTCATCGAGTCGCCGGTGAGAGCCCAGAGATCGGAGGAATCGACGATGAGCGCCGGACGATCGACGCTCTGAAGATGGAAGGAGAGCGTCCAGAGCGCTTCGTCCTCGCCCTCATCCGGCAGTGGTTCGTTGAGCTTGAGCAGCAGGCGCCATGCCGAACTGGCGCCGCGTTCCTCCAGGCCGCCGATCCATTGGCGAACGCGCCGGGCCAGTTCCTGTCCCCGGGCGTTGGTGGCGTTCACCGCGTTGTCGGTCGCGAGCAGGCCCTTAAGCCAAGCAACATGCAGGTCGGTCGCCGAGTCTTTCTCGCCGACGGATGAGTAGAAGTCCTCCCGCGTGAGGGCGGCGCGGCACTGGGAATCGAGCACGCGCCAGAGGAAGTCCTCGATCAGGGGCCAAGGCTGATGCTCGAAGGCATCAACGGCGGCACGCGCGATGGCGGGCATGCCCTTTACAAGCGCCGCGACGCGCTCCGCGGTCCGTTCGTCGCTCAGCCAGGGCTGCCACAGGCCGCGGAATTCGCCCGGTCCGTGCTGCGAAACCATGGGGACGAATCGCTGCTGGGCGAGCAGGCTGCGCACCAGCCGGAGCGCGGCGCCGAAGAAGACGACCGACGATCCGATGAGCAGGGGCTTTGCCGCACTTGCCCCGTCGGAGCGTGGCGAATCATCGAGAAGTGCATCGACCGCGACGGGCGTGAGCACGGCCGGGATCACCACCGCGGGGACACGAACTCGCATCAGGGAAAGATCACCATCAACCCGCAGGGCGATTGCACGCGCGAGGTGCGAACTTGGCTGCACCGTGCCCGCCACGGCCGGAAGATCGAGCGTGATGACCGAATCCCGAACGCCGGTCGAGGGATCCGCGACGATCCCGAGGCGCTGTCGGATCGCCGCCAGATCGAGCGCAAGAGGATGCTCACCCTCCGCGTGCTGAACCGGCGCGGCGAGTTTCGAGCCGTCTTCGCCCCAGACCGCGAGCGCCGGATGCGGGCGCACCGCACCCTCGGCGTCTTGAAGGTCCGCCTCACCAACCGCACCCACCGTCCATGCCGCGTGAATTACGTGGAGCAACCTTTCTCCTCGCCGGTCGCCGTATGCGCGACGCGGACCGTCCTTGATGTGGCCCCGCAGGGGCCAATGAGGGCGCAGGGACTCGAACCCTGGACCTACGGCTTAAAAGGCCGCTGCTCTACCAACTGAGCTACGCCCTCGCACAAACTCGCGACCGATGACGGGGCGGCGCTTGCCGCCCGCGACAGTCGGACGTGTCCTGTTCGGGACCAAGAGGTAATGGTACGCGCGAGTCCGCGGATTTGGAATGTGCATCAGAAGAAAGGCCGAAAGACCGCGATCGGATCAGGCGGAGGCACTGGCGGGCAGCAAGCCCTTGAGGAGTACGGCGTTGCGGGCGCTGGCGCCTTTGTTGGCCATCACGGCAGTTCGGGCCGCGATTCCCAACCGTTCCCGCTCCGCCGGATCGGCGAGGAGATCAGAAAGCGCGGCGAGGAGCTCATCGCGGGCGACGATTCGAATGGCTTCGGCATGCCTCAGCGTTTGAACGATCTGGGCGAAGTCGCCGAAACTCGGGCCGATGATGACGGGCTTGCCGAGTGCAGCGGGCTCGATCGGATCGGACCCGAAAAGATCAAAGAACGATCGCCCCACCACCACGACGTCGGCGAGCGAGTAGGCGGTGCGAAGCTCCCCGATGCTGTCCAGTAGGAACCGGCCGGTTGTACTGATGGCGCTGGGGGTGTCCTTCGTGCGCGAACGCCGGACGCACCCCGGCAACGCAGCGGCGGCCTCATCAAATCGCTCTGGCTTGCGGGGTGCGCACAGAAGCTGGACCTTGGAGGGACAGGCCAGGTGCAGGAGCGCCTCTTCACCCGGGCCGGTGCTGCCGGCGACGATAAGCGGCCGTTCGCGGTCAATGCCCAGGTCGGCCGCCAATTCCTCCGCGCCGGGGACCGGTCCGTGGGAAACGTGCGCGGCGTCCCATTTCATGGTGCCGGTCACGCTGACCCGAGCGGGAGCAACTCCCATGCCGCGGAACCGCGCGGCATAGTCCTCGTCCTGTGCCGCGACAAAGGCGAGGCGCGAGAACGTACGTCCGAGCACGCGACGGATCTTGCGGTAGCCGCGGAAGGAGCGTTCGCTCAGGCGGCCGTTGATGACGCCGACGGGGATAGCGCGGCGCTCGCACATTTTGATGAAGTTGGGCCAGACTTCGAGTTCGACGAGACCCACGGCATCCGGCCGCACAGCGTCAAGGAATCGCGAGACGCTTCGGGAGAGGTCGAGCGGGTAGCGGAGGACGAGTGCCTGCTCGGAAAAAAGGTGCTTCGCGCGTGCGAGGCCGGTATCGGTGCCTGCGGTGATGACGAGTTCGACGGGTTCTTCGCCCGGGCCCGTCGCCGCGAGCAGCGGCACGAGATGTCGGAGCGCGTTCACCTCGCCGACCGAAACGGCGTGCAGCATGAGCCGCCTCGAGGTCTTTCGGGGGATCTCCCCGACGTGCCCGAGCCGCTGCATCCAGCCCCCCCGCTGCTTGCGCAGGAGCCAGGGGGAAAGGGCGGCGCCGCCGGTGATGTAGAGGAAGTCGAATGCGTTCACGGCTGGGGTGGCACCGCTCTCCAGAGCGGTGAATGGATGATCCTGCGATCGCTGGTCTGGAGACCAGTGCCACCAGAAAAGGCCAATGGGCAGGCCGGGACTCGAACCCGGGACCCTTCGCGTGTAAAGCGAATGCTCTAGCCAACTGAGCTACCCGCCCGAACTCGGAAGTTTACGCGAGGTCCGGCGAGGGACAGGCGGATGCTCATCACGTCGCCGACGTTCGCCGGAACATCATGACGCCCAACACGAACCCGACGATGCCGATCGCGAGCAACACCGCGAGCGGAAAGACCATTTCCTGAGGCGAAAACCCGCGCCAGAGCGCGCCCTCGATCGCCAGAACCGCCCACTTGAACGGGCTGGCCGAACTGACCGACTGCATGAAGGCCGGCATGAAGAAAATGGGGATCGTTCCGCCGCCGATCATCGCCATGACGAGGATCACAGCGCGCCCGAACCCGGCCGAGCCCTCGCCCGACTTGCCGATCACGGAAAGGAACATCATCACGCCGACGAAGGCGATCGCCGAGGCGACCGTGGCCACCAGCAGCATCAAAGGGCTTCGCAGTTGCACGTTGAACACGGCCGCGAAGAGCCCGATGAGCACCCACTGAACGAGCATGCAGGAGATGAATCCGGCCGCGGCTTTGCCCCCGATGACCTGCCAGCGCGAGACCGGCGCGCAGAGAAGCCGGATCAGCGTTCCTCTCTGGCGATCGTGCGCGAGAGTCGCGACGAAGGCCGTCACGCATCCCATCAGCCCCCAAACGATTCCCTGCGGGAGCGAAACCTCAAACGCATTCGTCGGCGCGGCGTTCTCACGCGTCAGTTGCTTGAGTTCGACCTCGACCGGGCGGAAATTGGACATCGGGTCTGAAACGGTGCCGGCCGGGGCGGCCTCGGCACGCTTGGCGTTGTCTTCGAAGATCGAATCGAGATTCTGGAGCGCTGCACCGAAGAGGATCTTGCGTGTGTTGTCGATGTCCGGCGCTTTTGCGATCGATTCCTTTGCCTTGGCGAGCTGCTTCTTCATTCCCTTGGGATCGGAGAAGGTCCTCCCAAGAGTCATGAAGGCAAGCTGGTTCAACTTGCCCTCGAGCAGCCCGGCCTCGCCCTTGCGGCTCGGATCGACGAAGCCCTCGATCCGCGGACCCTTCCCGGTCGCGAAAATGTCGTCGAACCGCCGCTGAAAATCCTCGGGAATCACAACCGACGCGATGACGTCGCCCTTGCGCACCAGCGCCTCGGCTTCCTGCGTCGTCTTGACGGTGCGCACCTTGAGGCCGTCGGCCTTGCCGAGATCGGTAACAAAGTTCGTCGCGGCGGGGCCGGAGTCGAGCTGGACAACTGCAAGCTCGATCTTGCCACGCTCGCCGCCGCCGCCGCCAAACATGAAACCAAAGAACATCGCGAAGATGATCGGGAAGACAAACGTGAAGAATGCGGCGGCCTTGTCCCGCAGGAGCAATCGCACGTCGGTCCATGCGATCGCCCACAAGGCCCGGATGCCGGCGAGGAATCCCATCAGTCCCGGAGCCTCCTTCCCGTCAGAGTGAGGAAAACACTCTCAAGATCGGGGCGATCGATGTGGACGCCGGTCACGCCGTGCTGTTGTTGCGACAGAAGTCCCGCGATTTCACGGAGCGGGTCGTCGGTCTCGAGGCGCTCGTGTTTCTCCGCGCGTTCGACGCGAACAACGCTCCTTCCGCCGTGCGACTGAATCAAATCGTCGACCCCGCCGACGCACAGAAGCCGGCCTTTGTCGATGATCCCGACGCGGTCGCAGAGCCGCTGGGCTTCTTCCATGTAGTGCGTCGTGTAGATGATGGTGCGGCCTTCTTTGGCGAGGTCGCGGATCGTGTCGAGGATGTTGTTGCGGCTCTGCGGATCGACGCCGGCGGTGGGCTCGTCGAGCAGAAGGAGCGGCGGGTCGTGGATCAGGGCTGCGGCCAAATTCAGCCGGCGCTTCATCCCGCCGGAGTACGTGCCCGCCCGATCGCGGGCGCGGGGAAGCAGCCCGACCAGGTCCAACGCACGATCCGCCCGTTCGCCGAGCCGGCTGCCCGAGAGGCCGTACAGCCGCCCAAACAGAAACAGGTTCTCTAGCGCGCTGAGGTCGTCGTAAATCGCCAGGGCCTGCGGCGCAAAGCCCAGGTGTGCCCGAACCGCGTCCGCGGTTGGCGGACCAACCCCGTCGAGTTCGACGGAACCGGAGTCTGGCGCCAGAAGGCCGACGCACATGCCGATGGTTGTGCTCTTGCCAGCGCCGTTGGGTCCGAGCAAGCCGAACACCTCGCCGCGCCGAATTTCGAGCGACAAGTCGTTCACGGCGACGAGGTCGCCAAAGCTCTTGCGGAGATTGGTCAGGCGAAGCACGGGCAGGATTATGGCAGGCCCGGGTGCGGATATTCCCTCTACGATTCGGCGATGCCCCGGACCTGCCAAGTCGGACATATCGCAATCGGTGGAGGTAAGCCCCTCGCCATCATCGCCGGACCATGCGTGATCGAATCCCGCGAAATGGGGCTGGAGATTGCCGGCACCCTCAACGCGGCGTGCAAGTCCGCGGGGCTTTCGTACATTTTCAAGGCGTCTTTCGACAAAGCCAATCGGTCGAGTGTGTCGTCGCCGCGCGGGCCGGGGCTGGAGAAGGGCCTGGATTGGATCGCCTCGATCGGGCGGGAACTGTCCGTCCCAACCACCACCGACATTCACGATCCTTCCCAAGCGGAGCCGGCGGCCCGGGGCATCGACCTGATCCAGATCCCGGCGTTCCTCTGCCGCCAGACGGACCTGCTGTTCGCAGCCGGGAAGGCCGCGGCCGAACACCGCAGGGCCGTCAATGTTAAGAAAGGCCAGTTCCTTTCTCCCGGCGAGATGACCGGCCCGGTTCGAAAGCTCGCCGAGGCAGGATGCACCAATGTGATGTGCACCGAGCGGGGCACCTTCTTCGGGTATGGGCGTCTTGTGAATGATTTTCTTGGGCTGGGCGACCTGCTTGAACTGAACGGGAAAAGCGTCGGATCCCCACCGCCGGTCTGCTTTGACTGCACCCACAGCACCCAGTTGCCCGGCGCGGGCGAGCAGACGGGAGGCAGGCCCGAGCGAGCGCCGCTCCTCGCACGGGCCGCGGTTGCCGCGGGAGTCCACGCGATATTCCTGGAATGCCATCCGTCACCCCAGAAGGCGATGTCGGACGCGAGCACGATGCTTCCGTTGGACGGCGTGCCGGGCCTGATCGCTCGCCTCGGGGCCATCCGGGCGGCGCTTGGCTAGAGACTCGAGGTTTCGAAAGCCCGGCTAGACTGGCCGGGCCGACCGAATATCCGTCCGCGACGACGATGACCATGGAACAGCCGACAAGCCCTTCCGACTCTGCGTCGATTCGCATCAGCGATGAACGTGGTTTCACGTACGAGCGTCGAATCATCGCGCTCAAGCGCCGGCTGGTCCGCGAGGCAAGCATCGCGATGTCGATGCTCGACGCCGCGATCGACGCGCTTTTCAAGCTCGATGTGGACGCGGCCAAGGCCGTCCGCAGGCAGGACGACCGCGTCGACGCGGAAGAAGTCGCGATCGAGCAGGAATGCTATGAGATCCTGGCCCTTCACCACCTGTTTGCGCGGGACTTCCGCGCGATCACTTTTGTGCTAAAGGTCAACACGGATATTGAGCGCGTCGCCGACCACGCAAGTTCGATCGCGAAGGTCGCGGTCAAGATCGCGCAGAACGCGGAGGGCGCGCCCCCCGTCGCCCAGTGGCCGACCGCCCTGAACGAACTGGCGCAGCGCGTGCCAATGATGTGTCACCAGTTGATGCGGGCGGTGCTCGACGAGGACGTGGACGGCGCTCGCTCGTTGGTCCAGGCCGATGAAATCATCGATCAGCTTGACCGGCGGCTCTTCGAGGAGATCCAGTCGCTCATCCGCGAGGAAGGCCGGACCGACGGCGCGATCACGACGGGCATGTACATGTACCGGCTCGGGCGCGAACTCGAGCGCGTCGCCGACCTCATGACAAACGTCGCGGAGGACATCGTCTATCTCGCGACTGGCTCGATCGTCCGGCACACCGAGCGGCGCCGGCCACGGCCCAAAGCCTGAGGCCACCCGAGTGACGCCAACGCCCAGTCAGGAACCGATCGGACCCGAATCCGGGAGGCGACCGGCTCGGTACACTTACCCGCGATGTCTCTCCCCGAACGCCAGCGCATCCTCGCCGAAACAACCGCGGCACGGGACAAGGCCGAAACCCTGCTCCGGGCACTTGTAGAGGCCCGGCAGGTTTCCGACAAGCGCTTGGCCGAGTTGAAGCTGGGCGATCAGTTGAAGAAAGTGACCGGCAAGAGTTCGATGGACAACGCTGTCGCGGCGGCGCAGCGGACGGTCGACATGTTGAATCGCGCGCTCGACGATTTCAAGCGGGACCTCTCAGAAGAAGATCTGGCGATGGCCTACGACCCGAAGAAGTAGCACCACGCAGGATTGTCTAGATCGTCGACATTCAATCGGCTTGCGCCGGCACGATCGCAACCGGGTAGAGCCGGCGCCAGATGAAGTAGACCGGCACGCCGGCCGCGAGAATTCCCAGCCACATGAGTGTGGTCTTCGGATCGCTCTGGATCGAGAGCACGGTCATCGCGACGCTTGCAACGACGAAGACGGCCGGCACGAACGGGTAACCCGGCACGCGGAAGGGGCGGGCGTGGGCGTGGTGCTTTGCCCTGAGAATGAACAGCGCGATCGCGCCCATTCCGTAGAAGATCCACATAGTGAAGACGAACGAACCCGCAAGAGCGTCGAAGTCCTTGAGGAATATCACCGCGGCGCACGACAGAGCGAACTGGATCCAGAGCGCCACGGCCGGCGTTTCATATCTGGGATGCACCCGGGCCAAGAACCGGAACAGCAATCCATCCCGCGCCTGCGCGAATGTCACCCGCGCGCCCGTCATGACGGAGGCGAACGACGAGCCGAGCGTTGAGAGAATGATCACGGCGGCAATGACCTGCGCACCGACGCCGCCCGAGAGCCGTTCCATGGTCGTCATCGCGACAGTCTTTGTCGCCCGCATCTCTTCGAGCGGGACGAACCAGAGATAGACGAGATTGACGGCCACATACAGCGCAATGACCGCGAGCGTCCCGATGATGTACACCCTCGGCAGCGTCTTTGCCGGATTCTTGATCTCTCCCGCGATCGCTCCGACATCCGACCAACCGTCGTAGGTCCACATGATCGAGGTGATCGCGGCGAGTACGCCCGCCAGGAGCCCGATCTTCACCGGAGACGCCGCAAGCCCGGTCGTGGCGGCGGCCGGCGAGCCGAAGATCGCAACGATGGCGCCCAGAACGATGATCCCGAGCAGCGCGAGGTACTTGAGACTCGTCACGCCCATCAGCAGGCGCGTGGAACCCTTCACGCCCAGAACATTGATGAGAGTCAGAACGAACAGCGCTCCGCACGTGAGAATCTGCGGATTCCACTCGACCCGGAAGAGCGTATTGAAGTACTCCGCGAAAATGAACGCGATACCACCAGCCGCGGCGGGCTTCGTGATGAGCATGTAGGTCCAGCCAAAGACGAAGGCCGGGCAAGGGCCGAATCCCTCGCGCAGGAAAACGTAAATGCCCCCGCTCCTGGGCATCATCGCCGCGAGTTCGGCAAAGGTGAGCGCCCCGCAGAGCGCGATCAACCCGGCGGCGAACCAGAGCCCGAGGATGAGCCACGGGTCACCAAGATTCTGCGCGATGGTCGTCGGGGTGCGGAATATGCCGCTGCCGATCACTACCCCCACCATCACGGCGATGGCGCCCCAGAAGCCGACCTTGCGGGGCAAATCAGGGGCGGGAGTGCCCACGCCGGAAATGGACGGATCGGCCTTCATGCGGGCTGAGAGTATCGCACGATCGGTCCCGGTACGCTTGCGCTATGCCCGGAGAGTGGACAGTTCGGAACGCCTCCAATCTTCAGTCGGAATGGGTTGCCATCGGCTGCGCCAAACGGGGGGCAATTCTCCGCGCCATCGCCGGCGCGTTGACCCGGTCGCGTGAGATCATTCTCTCCGCCTGCTCGGCAGAGACCGCACTCACAAAGGCGGAGCTCGAGCCCGAATTCTCCCGGATGACGCGAACGCTGGAAATGTTCGCGGAGCTCATTGAAGATGAACGTTGGGTCCGTGCCGCGATCTCTTCTCCTGAAACCAGCGCGTCCGACGCCATCGGCCCAAATCACGACGTCCGCTCGATGCTCATCCCTCTCCACGGCGCGGTGATCGTCTTTGGTGCAAGCAATTTCCCGCTCGCGTACGGCGTCTGCGGCGGAGATACGGCGAGCGCACTGGCGGCGGGCTGTCCGGTCGTCGTGAAGGAACATCCGGCGCACCGGAGTACCGGGCGCATGATCGCGAAGATTGCCCGAGATTCGCTTCGCGCGTCCGGGGTCAATCCCGACGTGCTCACGTACGTGGAGGACGACGGAACGCGAACCCCCGAGCTCGCGAAGCAACTCGTCGAGGATTGGGCCGCGGCAGCGGTCGGCTTTACCGGGTCGTTCGCGGTCGGAGCGCATCTGCACCGCCTCGGCGCGAACCGGGAGCGCCCCATTCCGGTCTATGCAGAGATGGGGAGCGTCAATCCAAACGTGATCTTCCCCGCAGCCCTGTCATCGCGCGCGGAGGCGATCGTTTCGCTGCTTGCCGCATCGATCGTTCAGCGGAACGGGCAACAGTGCACGTGCCCCGGCATCGTTTTCTTGCACGGGAGTTCCGAAGGTATCCCCTTCGCAAAACGATTCGCCGACGCGCTCGCCGTGAACCCTGCACGACGGATGCTGTCGCCTTCCGTCGCTCGAAATTTCTCCGAGGCGGTAAAGAGAATCTCGGCGGCGCGAGACGTCCAACTCATCTCGCCCAAGCTGCCGTCATCCGACGGCCTGATCGGGCCGTGCGTTCTCTACTGCCCGGGACCCGAGGCCATCGCGCAGCAGGAACTCGTGCTTGCCACAGAGATGTTCGGCCCCGGAGTTGTGGTGGTGGACGATCCCGGCCACGATGCGGACTACATCGCCTTCCCCGGCATTCTCACTTTGTCGCTATGGGCCGACGAACCGGACTATCCGGCGGTGAGCCGGTTCCTTGATCGAAGACGATTCGGAGCTGGACGCGTTGTCTTCAACGGCGTCTCCACCGGCGTCCGCGTCGCCCCCGCCATGGTCCATGGAGGCTCATGGCCTGCCACCAACCGCCCCGACACCACCGCCGTCGGCGCGCGAGCAATCGAACGCTGGTGCAGACCGGTCTGTTTTCAGAACTTCCCCGAGGAACTACTGCCTCCGGAATTGCGGGCCGGTCGGCCGATTGGGTGACTCGATCGGGTCATGCTGCCCGTGGAAAGGCGTTGAAATCAGTACGGTGGCCCACCCGCGCACTTTCTACCGATTTCTCGCCCTCCAAGCCGATACGGCAGGACACGCGGCAGCCTTGCCGCGGGTTTTTCCATGGTCTCATCGGCCGCGGTGTACCGGCCGGTGAACCTGGCTCCGGCCGCGGCTTTGCGAGGCATCTTCCTTATGACTTCCCGCCGTTCCAGCGCTTCCAATTCGCGTTCCAAGACCATCGACACGTCCGGGGCAGGGCGCAAGCTCGCGCTTGTGCTCCTCCTCTTCGTCTGGGTCTTCGTCCTGATGAGCCTCGTCGGCTTTGACCCGGGCGACCCGCCCAGCCACGTCCGCTGGCCAGCGAACAACCCCGTCCATAACTGGTGCGGCAGCTTCGGGGCCGGCGTCAGCTACTGGGTCATTTACTACTTGGGAGCCGGCTCCTGGGTGCTGTTCGTGCTCGGCGGCATCTTGCTCGCTTCGGGCGTGGTCGGTACGAGCCTGAGCCACCTTGCAGTTCGGCTGATCGGCATCGTCATGTTCGCCGCCAGCGTGTCCGGATTTCAGGCCCTGGCCTTCAAGGGGACGGCCGCATTGCCGGACCTGGCCGGCGGGGTCATCGGAACGGTCGGGGTTGAGCAACTCATGTTTCGATTTGGAGCTGTGGGCACGGCAATCTGGCTTGGAGCTATGGGCGTCGTCGGGCTCGTCGTCGCCGCGGATGAATGGCTGAACCTGGGGCTGGGCCTCAGTTGGCGCTGGATGCGTGAGCGCGGGGCCCCCGCCGCTGCCGTCGCCGGGGCGGCCACGGCCAAGTTCACCGCCGACGTCGTGGCCCCAGCCGCGGCAAAGGCGACCGTCGCTACGGCCAAAGGCAGCGCCGGCGTGCTAGGCCGGTTCTGGGGCGGACTGACCGCAGGGCGTGAGAACATCGTGGACGAGACGGACACGATCGCCGAGACTAAGCCGGGCAAACGCACTCGCAAGTCGAGCGATCCCAACTCAGCCCCCGAGGCGATGTTTCCGGGCGAAACCGCAATGGATTCACCCCGTTCACGCCTGGCGGAATTCGGGCTGCTGTCGGAAGACACTCCGAGCCCGGTCAAGGAAGACCCGGATATCGCCAACTCCGCCGCAGGCATGCAGGCGGAAGCGGCAGAAGCCGAAGACGACGAAGCCGAAACCATTCCCGCGGCGATCGCCCCCGCAACTTCCGAAAAGCCGGTCGGCGAGGACGAACTCCCCGGCGCTCCGCAGGTCTTCGACCGCGATTCCCTGCGTGAAAAGATCAACAAGCTCCCCATCGCCTTTGGCCAGAAAGACAAGCAGATCGCGACACAGGCCGACCTCGAGGGCATGCAGAACGCCTCCGAGATGGAGGGGTACCGCTTCCCCGGCCTCGACACGCTGGAAGATCCGGAAGAGAACTTCAACGAGAAGCTGGAAGAGATCGTCCGCCAGCAGGGCATCTCGCTCGAGTCGGCGATGAAGGAATACGGGATCGACGGTGAAGTCGTGGGTATCCAGTCCGGCCCCGTGATCACGCTGTACGACGTCAAGTTGGCGCCGGGCACGAAGGTGGCCGCCGTGCAGACCGTTGCGAGCGATATCGCCCGCGCCCTGCGCGCCGTCAACATCCGCATCGTCGCCAATCAGGTCGGCCGTGACACCGTGGGCATCGAGGTGCCGAACCCGACCAAGGAGAAGGTCCGCCTCAAGGAGTTGATGGGCAAGACGGAACTTTTCGGCAAGATGAAGCTGCCGATGTTCCTGGGCAAGGACGCCAGCGGCAAGCCGCTGATCGCGGACCTGACGCGCATGCCCCACATGCTGATCGCCGGCACCACCGGCTCGGGCAAGAGCGTGTGCATGAACACGATCATCATGAGCTTCCTCTACACGCGCAAGCCCAACGAGCTCAAGCTCGTTCTGGTCGACCCCAAGATGGTCGAGATGAGCCAGTTCAAGGACATCCCGCACCTGATGTGCCCGGTCGTCACCGAAATGAGCAAGGCCGCGGCAATCCTGGAGTGGGCGACGGTCAAGATGGACGAGCGCTACGAACTCCTGATGGAAGCGGGTTGCCGCGACATCGCGAGCTACAACGACCTGACATGGGATGAGTTGAAGGAGCGGATGAACTTCAAGACCGACGAGGAAGCCGCCCGCATCCCCCGCAAGCTGCCCTACATGGTCTTCATCATCGACGAACTCGCCGACCTCATGTTCACGGCGAAGGAAGTCGAAGGCCACATCATCCGCATCGCCCAGAAGGCCCGCGCCGTCGGCATCCACCTGATCCTCGCGACCCAGCGCCCGCAGGCGAACGTCGTCACGGGCCTCATCAAGTCCAACATGCCCTGCCGAATCTCCTTCAAGGTCGCCAGCGGCATGGACTCTCGCATCGTCCTCGACAGCAAGGGGGGCGAGGTGCTCCTGGGCTACGGCGACATGCTCTACCTCAACCCCGGCACGAACGAGCTGATCCGCGCACAGGGGACTCTCGTCACCGACTCGGAAATCCGCAAGGTCGTGAAGTTTATGAAGGAGGTCGCAAAGCCGACCTTCGAGCGTCAACTCATGGTCATGCGCAAGCCCAGCGAAGAAGGCACCGGACTCGGAGACCTGTCCGACGAGGAACGCCTGCTCCAGAGCAAGAACAACTCTTCCGCCAGCCTCAAGGCCGCTCAGGAAGATCCGCTGTTCGAGCGCGCTGTGGAAATCGTGCTCGAATCCCGTCGCGGCAGCGTTTCGCTTCTCCAGCGCCGGCTCGCCATCGGCTACACCCGCTCGAGCCGCCTCATCGACCTCATGGGCATCGCCGGGATCATCTCCGACCACAAGGGCTCGGTCGCCCGCGACGTGCTGATCACGATCGAAGAGTGGGAGCTCATGAAGGAAATGGCCAAGGAAGAGGCCGCCGCCAAGGGCATCGCCTGGCCAGCGAAAGAAGTTGAGCAGGCACAACTCTTTAGCGGCGAGACCCCCGCCGCACCCGCCGGGACAACCACACCTGGAACCGAAGCGGCGGCCGCTGCGCCCGAAACGGCGGATGCGGATGGCGAGTCGGAGGAGGACGAGGCACCCGCCGTGGTTACGCCTCCCCAGCAGGCGGAGCAGGCCCAGGCCAAACCCGCGGCCTGAACGAAATCTGAGGAAGCGAATCCCAACAACATTTGACCGAACCGGGGGGATTCTGCGCCCGTGTGTCTTTATAGTTTCGGCGCGCCGCCGCAGGACGGAACCCGCACTTCGAAAGGACCGCAAGATGCTCGCTCTGAAATCGCGTTCGATCCGCCCGGCTCTCTCAACGAAATGGCTTTTCGCGTCGCCGATCGCGGCGCTCGTGCTGGTCGCGGGCCAGGCGGCCGCGAAGATTCCCGCCGCTCTTGATCGAGTTCCCAAGAACGCCGTGCTGGTCATCGCGACCGACAACTTTGAGCAAACGACCAAGCGGATCAAAGCCTTCGCCGACAAGCTCCACGCCGAAGACACGGAAGATCTTGATGAATTCGTGGAGCATGTGAACGGCACTGAAGGGTTCAAAAAGAACGGCTCGATCGCGCTGGTGGTCATGCCCGAGAAGGATGGCGCCAATGCAGCGAAGGCCGAGAAGGACATCAGCAAGGACGGCGACGACGACGGGGCGGCTCGCCATCGCGCCGACGACCCGATGGATCGCGCCGTTGTGATCGCGCAGGTTTCCGATTACAAGAAAATGGTCGAGGGGCTCGGCGGCGACCCGGCGGCGAAGGTTGCGAAGGTCGAGGGGCTCGGCGAAGAACCCATGTTCGTGCGCGACATCGGATCGGGCTGGGTAGTCATGGGTCCGAAGGAAGAGCCCGTGACCAGTTTCGAGCCGGGCGAGAAGATGCTGAAGCAGCATCAGGAAACGCTGGGAGTCGTTGGGAATCGTGCCGCCGAGTCGAGCGACGTCATCCTCATCGCGAATTGGGAAGCCCTCTCGGCGAAGTTCGGCGAGAAGATCGAAGACGTCTCCAAGCAGGCGAAGAAATCTCTCAAGCGCGGCAATCCGGCGTTCGGGCCGATCCCGCCGGAAGCCGTCGGTAAGTTTTTCGCCCCCGTCGAGAAAGTCATGCGGGCCTACAACCGCGATGCGCAGACCTGCGTCGCCGGGATCGGCCTGGGCGAAGACGGCCTGAGCTTCGATGTTGGCGCCCAGTTCAAACCCAAGAGCGAGATCGCAGGCTTCTTCCAGAGCACCGGCAAGGCCGACGCGACACTTTCGAAGTTGCCGAACACACCCTTCCTCGCCGCACTGTCACTCGACACGAGCAACCCGGGCGTGCGCCAGATGGTCCGCAACACGAGCGAGATTGCAGACTCGATGCTGGCCAGTGCCAAAGAAGAAGCCAAGCGTCAGGCGGCGGACGCCGACAAGGCTTCCGGCAAGCAGCTGGATACCGCGATCACCATGTTCGAGAGCCGCACGGCGGGCCTGCGCAACCTGGCCAAATCCATCGACAAGATGGACGGCATGGACGTGGTCTGGGGCTATTCGCCCGCGGTGCTCGCGGGCGCTGGGCTCTTCAGCGGCATGATCTATGAAGTGCGCGGCAGCGACCCCGCGGCTCTCAAGTCGCTCGTCGTCGAGCAGTTCAAGGCCACCGAAAAGATGGAAGGGCCGATGAAGATGGAATCGACCTTTACGCCCAATGCCGCGGAAGTCGGCGGCGCCAAGCTCGACTCGTGGACTCTGAAGCCAAAGATGGATCCGAACGATCCCGCAGCCTCGCAGATGGCCATGGTGAACATGTTCATCTTCGGCGCGACCGGCCAGATGAGCGGCAACATCGCGACGACCAAGGACGCGGTGATCGTCACCTACAGCCCCAACACGCAGATCATGCAGACCGCGCTCGATGCGACCGGCGGCAAGGCGACGATCGGGTCCTACGCGGGCGCGACTGCCGCCGTGAAGCCGCTCCCCTCGGGTTCGTGGATGCGGGGTCTCATCGGCACCAAGAGCCTCTTCGACCTCGGTCAGATGGCGCTCTCCTTCACCGGCCAGCCGATTCAGCTCAAGGTCCCCGCCGATGTTCCCCCGATGGCGTGGGGGGTAACCGGCGACGGCGGCGGAATGCATGTGCGCTTCCACGTGCCGGCGCAGGTCGTGAGCACCATCGGCGACGTCATCCAGCAGTTCCGCGATGCGACGGAAGGCCACGAGGATGGGGATCAGGAAATGAAGGAAGAGAAGCCCCGCTTCTGATCGCCGGCGCCCACTCAATCGCTACGGGCGTGTGAAGTAATGGCCCGGCAAATCTCCGGTTGAACAGCACGAATCAATGGCAAAGGGTCGCCCGAGCGGCGCCCCTTTCCGTTGTTCATTCGCGTTCCTCTACGATTTACACATGCCGGAATGGCGGCTCGCCAACTCAAGAACCATCGACGCCGGGACGCCGGTGATCATGGCGATCCTGAACTGCACGCCCGACAGTTTCTACGACGGCGGGCGGTACGACTCGATCTCCGCGGCGGTGCAGGCGGTGCTGTCGTCGCACCATTCCGGCGCCAAGATCGTGGACATCGGCGGCGAGTCCACCCGTCCGGGCGCGGCACACGTTGATGCCGCAGAGCAGATCCGGCGCACCGTCCCCGTGATCGAGGCCCTGCGAGCCCGCCGGGACTTTGACACGCTGGCGATCAGCATCGATACGACAAGGGCCGAGGTCGCACGTGCCGCGCTCGACGCGGGCGCGGACGCCGTGAACGACGTCTCGGGGCTGGCGGACGACCGCGACCAGATGTTGGCGCTTCTGGCGGACTGCAAGGCCGGCTATGTGCTGATGCACCGCCTCGTCCGGCCCGAGGCCGACCGCTATTCGGACAGGTACGACGCTCCCCCAGGCTACAAGGATGTCGTCGCCGACGTCCGAGATTTCCTTCTGGACAATCTCGCGTTTCTCAAGGCCGGCGGCGTCGATCCGGCTCGGGTCATTCTCGACCCCGGGCTGGGCTTCGGGAAGTCCGTAGAGCAGAACCTCGAATTGATCCGGCGTACTACCGATTTTGCAGGGCTCGGTCGCCCAGTCCTCAGCGGGCTGTCGCGGAAGAGCTTTGTCGGGCGCGTCACCTTCAACCGGGATTCTGATCCCGCCGAGCGATTTGAGGGCACAATTGCACTGTCCGTTCTGCACCTTTTGTTCGGCGCCAGACTCTTTCGGGTCCACGACGTAGCGGCCTGCAGGGGCGCATTGCAGGCCGCGTGGCCATTCGTCCCCTCGCATCCACCGGCCGATCCCGGCATCTAAAAGGTGGAAAAAGCGATGCCGGGCGGGCCCCCCTGAGTACCTGCGGGGAGTAGCATTGGCGAAGGATCGCAAGGAGAATCTTCCATGGCCGGTGCCAACGTTCAGACTTTCACGGATGCAAACTTCGACAGCGACGTCCTCAAGAGCCCCGTTCCGGTGCTCGTTGATTTCTGGGCCGAATGGTGCATGCCCTGCCGGATGCTGACGCCGACGATCGAGGCTCTGGGTGAGCAGTTCGCCGGCAAGGTCAAGATCGGCAAGGTCGACACCGACGCCAACCGGCAGATTTCGGTGAAATACGGCATTACTGCCATCCCGACGATCATCCTCTTCAAGGGCGGGGAGGTGGCCAAGAAGTTCGTCGGACTGACCCGCAAGGAAGATCTCGCGGCGGCACTCACGACTCTGAGCCAAGGTTTGTCGGCCTGACCGCAAGAAAGTCCTCCCGGCGGCACTGGCGACTTTGCGCCAATAGAATCTGTTTCAATCATGACCCAGACAGGCACGCTCACGGGAATCTCCGCCACCGGCCCCATCGAGGTGGCGGCACCCGCTGACCGGTTCTCCGGCCGGGCGATCCGTTGCGGCGTGGTCGGCGTCGGGCGCATGGGCCAGCACCACGCACGCGTGTATTCCAAGCTCGCGGGGTGTGAACTGGTCGGGGTGGTGGATGCGAACCAGACACGCCGCGCCGAGATCGCGGGCAAGTTCGAAACACGCGGCTTCGCTGATGTCGAAGAACTGATCCGGGCGGGCGTGGACGCCGTCAGCGTCGCCGTTCCGACGACGTTTCACCGCAAGATCGCCGAGCCGCTCCTCCGCGCCGGCGTCGCGTGCCTGATCGAGAAGCCGCTTGCGCAGGACGTGGACAACGCCCGCGCGATCAAGCAGATCGCCGAGTCGAGCGGCAGCACGCTGATGGTCGGCCACATCGAACGCTTCAACCCGATCATGCGGGCCATGCAGGCCGCGACGAGGAACGGGCAGGACGTCGTCCCCCGCTTCATCGAGGTGCACCGCGTCAGCCCGATGACCTTCCGCTCGGTTGATGTCGGCGTGGTCATGGACATGATGATCCACGACCTCGACGTCGTGCTGATGCTGATGGGCGGGCAGGAACCCGATGACGTCCAGGCCGCGGGCGTCGCGGTCATCACCGACCACGAGGACGTCTGCAACGCTCGCCTCACCTGGCGCCGCCCCATGGGAACCTGCGTCGCCAACATCACCGCGAGCCGTCTGGCGCTCAAGACAGAGCGTGTGACCCGGATCACCGGCGAGAACGCGTACATCAAGATCGACTACGCCGCCAAGAGCGGAATCATGATCAAGCGCATCGCCAACGAGCCTCAGATGCTCGAGATGCGGGAGCAGCTCAGGAGCGGGGCCGACCTCACGAGCCTCAAGTGGCAGGAACTCGTGAACATCGATCCGCTCACCGTGGACGACGCCGAGCCGATCGTCGCCGAGATCGAGGAATTCATCGGGGCACTTCGCTGCGGCAGGCGCCCCGCGATCGATGCCGAGGCCGGTTTCGCCAATGTGCGGACCGCGCAGCGGATCGTGGACGCCATCAAACGCACCATGCAATAGCCCTTCTCAGGGCCGAGAACCCGTTGTTCCCGCTTGAGTTGTGCGTGTCCGTCCCCGCGCACGCCGCCCGCTTTGCCGCTACACTCTTGGCCCTGCGCATTCGGCGCAGACTCGCGCGGCACACGGTCCACGCGCGGGGCGACGAGCGCCGGTGAGGTGCTCTTCGCGAACCCGGGCGGCCGAGAGTTTGCGTCACCCCATGTCAACTCAGCCCGAACACGCTTCCACCCCCTCCAACGCACCCGCCGTCGCCGAGAAGGGTCCGGTCGGCAACGATCTGACCGACGAGCTCAACGCCGAGATTGATGCCGCGATGGCACAACTCGACCGCGAGGCCGACGCGGTTTCGAAGCAGGCCGAGAAGAAGGCCGACAAGGACAAGCTCTCCGCCGGGCGGCCGGCGCACATCCGCGGACCCCGCGTGGTGCAGGCAGGACGCGAGCACCGCACCGGACAGGTCGTCTCGGTCGGCCCGACCGACATCTTCCTCGAATTCGGTCCCAAAGAACTCGGAATCGTTCCCCGCCTTCAGTTCACCGACGCCGATGTGCCCAAGGTGGGCGATTCGATCGAGGTCGTCGTCGACAAGTTCGAGGCCTCCGAGAGCCTCTTCGTCTGCTCTCGCCCGGGCGCCGTCCGCAAGGCCGACTGGGAGATGCTCGAGTCCGGCCAGGTGGTCGAGGCCCGCGTCAGCGGCGTCGCCACCGGCAAGGACGGCAAGCAGGTCGGCCTCGAACTCGAGGTCGCCGGACATCGCGCCTTCATGCCCGCGAGCCAGGTCGCGCTCGACCGGATCCCAGATTTTTCCGTCTTCGTCGGCGAGAAAATGAACTGCGCCGTCGTGCGCGTCGAACGCTTCGGCAAGGGAAACATCGTCCTCTCCCGGCGCGACGTTCTCAACACCGAACGCAAGGCCCAGGCCGAGGAAACCAAAAAGAAACTCGTCGAGGGCCAGACCGTCGAGGGCATTGTCCGCAAGATCATGCCCTTCGGCGCCTTTGTCGATATCGGCGGCGTGGACGGCCTCATCCACATCTCCGACATCTCCTACGACAAGATCGGATTCGGCGAAAAGGCCGTCGAGAAGCACGTCAAGGAAGGCCAGCGGGTTTCGGTCAAGATCCTCAAGGTCGAACTCGAGGCCAACCGCATCAGCCTCGGCCTCAAGCAGGTGCAGGGCGATCCGTTCGCCACCGCCGTCAACACCATCACCGAAGGCGCGGAGGTCACCGGCAAGGTCACCAAGCTCCTCGAATTCGGCGCCTTCGTCGAGGTCGCTCCCGGCGTGGACGGCCTGGTCCACATCTCCGAGATCGACCACAAACGCATCGGAAAGGTCGAAGACGCCCTGAAGGTCGATGAGATCGTGCGTTGCAAGGTGCTCAAGATCGATCCGGGCAATCGCCGCGTCAGCCTCTCGATCAAGGCTCTCAAGCCGCTCCCCGAGGTCAAGATCCAGGAAGGCGGCCCCCAGCCCGGCCAGGGCGGCGAGGGCCGCGGACGTGGACGGGGCGGCCCCGGCAGCCAATCCGGCGGCGCCGGCTTTGGTGGACGTGGCTTCGGCGGCGGCGGCAAGGCCCCACGCGATACACGCACCCCCGAAGAGATCCTCAAAGAAACCCCGGCCCTCCGCCGCATGCGCGAGCAGGCCAAGAAGATGAAGTTCAAGGGCGGCCTGGGCTAAGCCCTCCCCCTCCTGCGTCATAGGAACGAAAGAACACGGCCGTCCGGTTCGTCGTAATCTGTTCGCGTGAGCGGACCGAGCCCATATGCGGGCAATCACTCCTTTCAGACTCTCGACAACGCGCTGGGCCTGAGCCTTGCGCTCGCGCGCCGTGACGCCGTCTGGCTGGTTCCCTGCACGCTGGCCCTCTGGCTCATCGGCGTGATCCTCGGTCTCGACGACGCCGGCCGTGTCTTCCGAGGGCACGACCCGGCAGCACCCACGTGGGCCGCGTGGGGCATCGTCCTCGGCGTCGTAGGCATCTGGCGCTGGCGACGCTGGCTGGTGCGCGACGACTACACCCGCCCGCCCCACGATCCATCAGACGATGCACTCTGGCTCACCGGAGTGATCGGCGCGCTCGTCATCTACATCCTCATCGTTCCGTCGGCCCGCCTGCTCCCCCCAAACGCGTCGCTCTGCGTCATGAGCGGACTCGCGGGCGCTCGGCTCATCTACTCGGGGCTTACCCGACGCGTGGGCCAGACCCTTCACTGCTCCCGCTGCAATTACCAGATCATCGATACCAGCCTCCCGCGCCGGTGCCCCGAATGCGCAGGAGTCTGGGCTCACCGCCTGGTCCGCGGCAAGGTCGAACGCAGCATGCCGCTTTTCAGTGTCGGCATCATTCTCGTCTTTGTGATGACCCTCGCCCCGATCCCGCGCCTGGAAGTGAGCCGAGCCTTCATCAGGCGGCAGATGAGCACGGCGTGGATCCTCTCTCAGGCGGAAACAGCCCTCGCCGAAGGCCGCCTCTTCGACAACGGTCTCTGGATCGAGCTCGCCAAGCGCCCTCTCACCGAAAACCAAGCGCAGCACCTCGCCGATATCGTCCTGGCGCAGAGCGCCGCCGGAAAACTCCGTGATTTCAGCGCCATGCAGTGGCTGGAGAATCTTGTCTTTGCCGGCAAGGCCCCGCGTGCCGCGGCCGAGGGCTTCATGAACCAAGCTCTCGCGTTTCAGGTTTCGGTGCCCGGACGAATCTACGAGGGCAGCGAGATGCCCATCCGCATCCAGGCGCTCGAGCTTCAACGCTTCCCGCGCGATCGCGTCGCGATCTTCCTCGAGTCCGTCACTCAGGACAGCGATCCGAATCCCCTGGCGAGCGCCGGCAAGTGGGAACTGCTCTCGGATGCTACCGCCTCACAGAGTTCGGTTTTGCCGCAACGCGCGCAGTCTTGGTCCAAGACCTTGGCGGCCTCCGCCAACGGGCCGCACTCCGATGTCCTGGGCGTCGTCGCCGCACCGTTTGCCGACCCGCCCGGGCGGAAGACCATTCGGGCCAGCATCTGGGCCGCGATCGTTCCTTCGGGCGCACCCCCGGTGCTCCTGCCGCAGACCCTGGCTGATCAGTACGCCAACGCCCCCACCACCGGCGCGACCCCACCGGTCCCGTGGCTCAAGCGCTACCACCTTCAGGCCGGAGTGCTCGTGGTCGAGCCCTCCCGCAAGCCCACCGGAAAATGATGACACGGAGCGACGGGACGGTCAGTGCGTCCCGGTCGAGCCAAATCCGCCGGTGCCGCGCGAGGTCTCGTCCAGATTCTGTACCTCGACAATGAATGCGTGGGCCACCGGCGAAATAACCAACTGCGCAATCCGCATCCCGTGGGTGATCGTGAACGGCTCCTTTGAGAGATTGATCAGCGCCACCCGCAGTTCGCCCCGGTAGTCGCTGTCGATAGTCCCGGGCGCGTTGGGCAACCCGATGCCGTGCTTGGTCGCCAGGCCCGACCGCGCCCGCACCTGCCCCTCAAAGCCAACAGGAATCGCGACTGCCAACCCGGTCGGAACAAGCGCGATCGCCCCCGGAGCGAGCGCCACGGTCGCATCCGGAGCCAGGCACGCGCAAAGGTCCATCCCTGCAGCACCTTCAGTCTGATACGCGGGCGTCATCGCCCGATCGCTGAGCTTTTTCACCTGCATGGTCGGCTTCGTCATGACCGAGCGTAGGTGGCGCTCCTAGCGATCCACACCCGTCTTCTCGCTGGGTGGGCTGAACAGGTCGAGAATGATTGTGTCTTCGAGCGCCTCTGCCGAATGCGGCAGGCGCGACGGCAGCCAGAGCACCTCGCCCGCTCCCACGATCATCTCCTCGTGATCCGCCGTCCCTTCCTTCCCGAGCCCGAATTTCATCTTGCCCGAAAGCACCACGGCGAACTGCTCGTTGATGTGCTGGTGCGACGGGACGACAAAGCCTTTGGAGAGGTGCACCCGTGAGATCATCATCTGCTCACCGATGATCCGCCGGCGCTCGATCTTGTCCATCGGACGGTCGCTGGTGACTTCGGTCCAACTGTGCTTCTTTGCGCGTGTCATGGTGTTCTCCAAGAGTCGCTCATATGAGCGTCCGTTCGTCATTCTTCACCGACTTTGTGCAGCAAATTCGTGCCAGTAGTTTTCCCACGCATGCTGGTAGTTCTGCATGACTTCCCCCATCGAATCGATCGCCTCGCGATCAATTCCATAGCGGATGAATTCCGCGACGCAGCGACGCTGACGCTCATCCAAGAGCGACCACTTTTTCAAAAATCGCTTTCGGTCTTTGGCTCCCGGCGGCGGGCAATTGAGATGCAGATCCAAGACGTCGGTAATCCCACGCTTCAAATCACGCACCATCGCAGCGGGTAGGTAGTATCGAAAACCGATGGCATCGAGAAACGCAAATCCGCCCACACCGGGATCGTGTCGCCAAGCTTCGTCTTCAACCAAGTCCTGCCATCGCACATCTGTATCCATTTTCGCCGCCGCGGCGTACTCCTCCGCCGTCCGATAAATATCTTCCGCTTCGGATTGACTCCATGAAACACCACCGTCGCGAGTCACGTCCTCGAAGGCCGAATTCACCTCGGCGATCAGGCTCAGCCGCCTCGCTTCCATGGAGTCGCCGCTCATGCCCGCAGCGTATCAATCCGTTCCCGTTCTGCTGCTCTGAAAATCTGCTGTTCTGCTGCTCTCTCCTACCCTCCCTCCGTGATCCTCCTCATCGATAACTACGACTCCTTCACCTGGAACCTCGTCCAGCGCTTGGGCGAGATCGACCCCACCCTCGAGCCCGACCGCGACCTCCTCGTCATCCGCAACGACAAGATCACACCCGAGGCCGTCGCCTCGCTCGATTCCGGCAAGGGCCCGTCGCACATCATCATCTCCCCCGGACCCTGCACGCCCAGGGAAGCCGGCGTCAGCGGCGCCGTGATCGCCTCCTACGCCGGCAAGATCCCGATCCTGGGCGTCTGCCTCGGCCACCAGTGCATGGCCGATGGCAGCGGCATGACCGTCGCGCGCCACGCTATCCAGATGCACGGCAAGACCAGCGACATCCACCACGACGGCAAGGGCGTCTACGCCGGCATGAGCAACCCCTTCGTGGCAACTCGATACCACTCGCTCGTCGTGCTGCCCGAGACTGTCCCGCCGCCGCCCAAGCCCGGGGAGGACGGTTGGGTCGTCAGCGCGTGGACGTTCGAGGACGACGGCAAGCGTGGAAGCCGCAAGGTCATCATGGGCCTCCGCCGAATCTTCGCCGATCCAAAGAAACAGCCCGTCGAGGGCGTGCAATATCACCCGGAGAGTTTTTTGACTTCCGAGGGCCCGCGACTGCTCGCGAATTTCCTCGCGATGGGTCCGAGGGCGCGGAAGGTCGATCCCATACGAGTCCTCGCCGCCGTAAGTTGATCCGCTCGGTCAGGCTTTCTCAGAAGCCGGACGTGTCGTCGCCTGCAGCTTGCGAAGTTCATCAAACGCCTGCATCGGCGAGAGCGCCTCAAGCTTCAGCTCCCGCAGCGCATCGACCGCCGGGTGCTGCACGTATTCCGTGAACAGCCCGAGCTGCCCCCCACTGTTCTCTGGCTTCTTCGTGCCGGGCTCCCGGCCGCCGGTCTCTTCACCATTCCCAGCGCCCGGACCGTGATGCACCGCAAGCCCGGCGAGCACCTCCCGCGCCCGCGACACGACCGAGCGCGGAATCCCCGCCAACCTCGCCACATGAATGCCGTACGACTGGTCCGTCTTCCCCGGCAGGATCCGGTGCAGGAAGATGATCTGCGTCTCGCCCCCGGCCTGCTCGCCCGGCTTCCCCATATCCAGCGGCCATTCCCGCACCGCCACATGCAAATTCTTGATCCGGCCGCTCAGCCGCTCGTCATCACGTTCCGCCAAATCGGTCAACTCGTGATAGTGCGTCGCGAACAACGTGCGGCAGCCCAGCCCGGCAAGATGCTCCGTAATCGCCCACGCCAGCGACAACCCGTCCAGCGTGCTCGTCCCGCGCCCGATCTCGTCGAGGATCACAAGCGATCGAGCCGTTGCGTGATGAAGGATGTTCGCCGTCTCGGTCATCTCGACCATGAAGGTCGATTGCCCCGCGTGCAAGGCGTCGTCGGCGCCAATGCGTGTAAAGATCCGATCGCAGAGCCCGATCGTCGCCCGCGCCGCCGGGACAAATGAACCCGCATGCGCCAAGAGTGTGATCAGCGCCACCTGCCGGATGAAGGTGCTCTTTCCGGCCATGTTGGGCCCGGTGATGAGGGAGAGTGATGCCGCTTCATTTGCCGATCCGCCCGATTCGCTCGCCTGGGCCGCCCGCCCGACCTCCACGTCATTCGGCACGAAGTCTCGCCCGAGCGTCCGCTCCAGCACCGGGTGCCGCCCGTCGTGGATGACGAGCGTGCTCGCATCGGTCAACTCCGGTCGCACCCACCCGGCCCGCGTCGCGTGCTCCGCGAAGCCCAGCAGCACATCCAGCTCCGCGACTGCGTCCGCGAAAGCCGCGACCTCCGTCAGCCGCGCCGCCACCGACGCACACAACGCCTCAAACAACTCCTTCTCGCGCGACAGCGCTCGGCTCTCGGCCGTACTGACTTTCCGCTCGAATTCGTGCAATTCCGGCGTGATGTACCGCTCGGCGTTCTTGAGCGTCTGCTTACGCGTGAACGCCGCGGGCGCCTGCTTCGCCTGCGATGCCGTCAGTTCGATGTAATACCCAAAGATCCGGTTGTACCCCACCTTGAGCCCCGGCAGGTTGTGCTCCGCCAGCAGCCTCTCCTGATACTGCACCAGCCACTGTCCAGCATCCTTCTGTAAACCCCGCGCCTCATCGAGCTGCGCATCCACCCCGTCCTTGATCAGCCCACCCTCCCGCAAATGCGCCGGCGGATCATCGCGGCAATCGGCCACGATCTTTTTCCCAATCTGCGCAAGCCCGCCAGAGAGTTCGCTCAGCCGCGACGCCAGCCCCTTCAGCGCCCCCACCGCCCCGATCCGCTCCTGCACCGCCGGAGCCTTGCAAAGCCCACGCGCCAGCGCCACCAGATCCCGAGGCGTCGCCCGCGCCAGCGCGATCCGCCCCGCGATCCGTGCCGCATCCGGCACTTCCTTCATCAACTCCCGCAATTCGCCCGCCAGCCTGCGGTCTTCCTTCAACACCGCAACCGCCGCGTGTCTGGCCTCGATTGTTTCAACTTTGCTTGCAGGCCGGCAGAGCCAATCACGGAGTAATCGCTTGCCCATCGCCGTCGAGCAGACCGCACCGTTCGATCCCGTCAAGAACACGCCCAGCAGTGATCCTTCCAGCCCGGCATCCCGCGCGCCGGGCGCGGCACGGATCACCCGCTCTACTTCAAGCGCCCGCAGGCTCACCGCGTCGATCAGCATCGACTCGCCCGGCGTGTCCAATGTTGGCGGCCGCAAGTGGGCGAGTGTTCCCTTCGATGCCGCCCCGTTCGGGTCCTCCGCTCCCGGCGTCTGCGTCTCCGTGAGATAGCGAAGGAGCGCCCCCGCCGGAGCAATCGCGGCATCGTCGTTCGCGATCCCGAATCCCGCCAGCGACTTCACCTTGAAGTGATCCGTCAGCGCCGTCCGCGCCTCGTCCGCCCGGAACTGCCACGCCGGCCGGCCCGTGCCGCTGATCCCGAGCGCATCCAGGCACCGCTTTACCCGCGGCGGCACAACCCCGTCCGCCGTCGCCGCATACAGCAATTCCTTCACACTCCGCCGCATCAGTTCGTCGATGATCGCCGCACCGTGGTTGTCGCCCGAAGCATGCACCAGCGAGAACTGCCCGGTGGACGCGTCGATCGCCGCAATCGCCGCCGCAGAATCCTCGCCCGAATCCATGAAACAAATCGCCCCCAGCGTGACCGCGGCGCCATCATCAAGCAGCGCCCCATCCACCAGCGTTCCCGGCGTCAATACCCGCGTGACATCGCGCTGAATAACGCCCTTGGCATTCTCCGCCAGTTCCGTCTGCTCGCAGACCGCCACACGGAACCCGCGATCGATCAGGCGCTTGAGATACGTCTCCAACTGATGGTGCGGCATGCCGCACATCGGCACCCCCGCCGTCCGCTGCGTCAACGTCAGCCCGATCGCCTTCGAGACGGCCACCGCATCATCGTCGAACATCTCGTAAAAATCGCCGATCCGGAAAAGAAGAATGCACCCCTCGTGCCGCTTCTTGAAGCGGTAGTACTGCTGCATCGCGGGTGTTTCACGAGGGTCGGGCATACGGATCGCCTTGGCGAAAAAGGAGCATATCCGACGCCCGGAGAGCCCACGATTCCCACGATACACTCCGCGTCAATTTGGCACGGAGGCCGCATGTCCGAATCCGCCCGCGTCGCTTACTTCTCCATGGAAATCGGCGTTGATCCCAAAGTCCCGACCTACTCGGGGGGCCTGGGTATTCTCGCCGGCGACCTTCTTCGTTCCGCGGCTGATCTGGCGCTGCCAGTCGTCGGCATCACGCTCCTGCACCGCAAGGGCTACTTCGATCAGACGATCGACGCCACCGGCATGCAGCGCGAGGCGCCCACCAAGTGGAACCCCGCCGACCGGCTCGAACTGCAGCAACCCCGGGTTGTCGTCAAGCTCAACGGCCGCAAGGTCACGGTCCAGGCCTGGAAATACACCGTCAAGCCGACGCACCCCAAGGGCGCCGACGTCCCGGTCTACTTCCTCGATACCGACGTCGCCGAGAACGAGCCCGATGATCGCAACATCACCGATGCGCTCTACGGGGGCGATCAGAAGCACCGTCTCACGCAGGAAGGTCTCCTGGGCGTCGGCGGCATCTACATGCTCCGCGCCCTGGGCTGCCGCAACCTCCAGACCTATCACATGAACGAGGGCCACGGCGCACTTGTCACCGTCGAGTTGCTCGCCGAGCACTCGTACAAACGCAAGACCAGCCCCGCCGATCCCGAAGTCATCCGCGCGACCCGCCAGGCGTGCGCCTTCACCACACATACGCCGGTCGCCGCGGGGCACGATCAGTTCCCGCTCCCGATGGTCTTCGAGGTGCTGGGCGAACAGTCCGCAATTTACGACGGCGCGCCCTACGTCCAGAACGGCCAACTCAACATGACGCGTCTGGCCCTCTTCTACAGCCGATTTACAAGCGCGGTCGCCCGCCGCCACGCCGAGGTGAGCCGCGCCATGTTTCCCGACGCCCGGATCGACTACATCACCAACGGCATCCATGCGCCAACATGGGCTTCTCCTGAGATCCAGGCCATCCTCGACAGGAACGGCCCCGACTGGCGCGCCGATTACCGCGCCGTCCGGCGCGCCCTCTTCGCCGACGACCGCTCGCTGACCGAAGCCCACGGCGCCGCCAAGTCCCGCCTCATCGACCTCGTCAACAAGCAGACCAACGCCGGCATGAAGACCGACGTTTTCACCATCGGCTTCGCCCGGCGCGCCACCGGATACAAGCGCGCCGACCTTCTCCTCACCGAACCCGCGCGCCTCCGCGAGATCGCTTCAAAGGTCGGCGCCATTCAGATCATTTACGCCGGCAAGGCACACCCCAAGGACTACCAGGGCAAGGAAATCATCCAGCGGATCATCGAGAAGATGAAGGCGCTCGCCCCCGAAATCAAAGGCGTCTTCCTCCAGAACTACGACATGACTCTCGCCAAGAGCCTCGTCTCCGGCGTCGATCTCTGGCTGAACAACCCGGTCCTCCCGCTCGAGGCCTCCGGCACCAGCGGCATGAAGGCCGCCCTCAACGGCGTCCCCAACCTTTCCACCGCCGACGGCTGGTGGCTCGAGGGCTGCGCCGAAGGTCTCACCGGCTGGACGATCGGCCGCGATTCGTTCGAGGCCAACGCACCCGGCGGCGGCTCGAGCGCCGAGCAGGACGCGGCGTCGCTCTACAGCCGCCTTCAGAACGAGATTGTTCCGATGTACTACAAAGACCGCCCCATGTGGCTCCAGGTCGTGCGCTGCTCGATCGCCATCAACGGCAGTCAGTTCAACACGAACCGAACGATGGAGGAATACGCGCGTTTGGCGTACCTCCTGGAACGCTGACCAGCGATCAATCTAATAGTTCGTCGTTCCCGTCGCGGCCCACAACGCCTTGGCGTAATCGTACATCCTGTCATATTCCGTCTGCGCCGCCGGCCGCGCGTCGTCGATGGAATTGGCAGTCTCGGGGAACTTGAAACACTTCCCGGCCTGCACTTTCATCGGCGCAGTAGAACCCGCGTAATACACCCATGCGTCGCTCGTTGCCTCGAAGACGGCCAGCGTCCAGCCGTCCCCCTGCACCGCCTCGACGGCAAACTTGGTACCCTCCGATGCGATCGTGGCCCGTTTCACGATGACGATCGGCGCCGTGCCGGTGGTCGCCACCGTCCCTGACTGGATCACTTCCAGCACGGGCTCGGTCGGCTCGGTCAAAGACGGCTGCCCGTTCCGGAAAAGCCTCTTCGCGGGATTGATCTGCCACGAGAGGCTCCCGCCCCGGCGCTCGCCGTTCGCGGCCGCCACCAGTGAATAAGTCTGGTTCGCCGCGAATTCTCCCGATCGCAGCGGAGTGAATTTCAGAACCTCGCGCCGCCACTCGCGCCCGTCGCCCCTGGAAGCCATGTAAAACGTCCCGTCCAGCCGCATCGTGGCCAGCGGGTCTCCGACGGCAGCAACCGAATAGCTGCCCGAGTTCCCCCGCGAGGCCTGGGCCACTGACGCTGAAGACGCATGGTCCTGAGCGCAGCCGAACCCGCCCGCCGCGAGAAGAAGCGCCGCACCAAGCACGGTCCGCCTGATCAATTTGTTCATCTCAGAATCTCCGTGTGCGGAAAGAACCGATCCGTTTCGCCTGGTGCGAAGTGATGATCGCCAGCCCGCAACCCAAACACCCCGCCGCGATCCCCGGTATCGGATTCCAGAGAGTTCCGCCCGTTCGCAGCAGCAGCACGCTACCAACCAGCGCGCCCGCCGTCAATGCCAGAAGCCAGATTGCTCCCTGCCCGACCCCGCGCAGCCACCATACCCCCAACACCCCCGCCGCCCCCCACGCCGCCGCAACAATCCATTGCGTCAGAACAACAGGCACCCGCAAGACCTCATCGCGCAACATCTGCTGCACCGCTGAGGCGTTCATCCAGACTCCGGGAACACTCTCGCCGCTAGGCGCCACCTGCAAGTCGCCGCCCGCTTGCGATGCGTTCCCGACCAGCACAATCCGCCCGCCGAACTCACGTCTCAGGTCCACCTCGGTCATCGCCAGAACTTTCTGCATGGGGATTGTGCTCCGCGCCAGGCCGTCCCTCGGGATCGGGGTAAGAAACGCCGCCAACTTGTCCCCGGCCGCCAGGCCTCGTTCGTCGTCCGCCCCGTCCATGGTCTCGGTGCCCGAGTACCGCACGCGATCGGGGGAGCGAAGCGTCGCTCTCCGGTCGGTGCCCCGCTTGAAATACCGAACCTCCGCCGTGGTGCCCGACAGCGCCACCGCAATCTCAGCTTCGGGCTCCCGGCTTGCCGCGTAGGTGAGCAGCACAAACGAAGGGACCACTTCCGCTTCGGCGCGCTCGAGCGCCAATTCCATGGTCCAGATTTCGGGCGCGTGAAATCCGCCGGTCGGGGGGCCGGCCCACGCCACCCCGGAAAACTCCTTGACAATCGGCGGTGTGCCGTCCGCCTCGAATTGCCAACTCGGCGTCGCCAGCACGACGCCCACCCCGCCCCGGCGAAGTTCCGAGATGGCGCCCGCGAGCGGGCCGTCAAACTCCGACGATTTGCGGAAGAGCACATCGATCCCCACCGCACGGGGCGATCCCCTCGCCAGACGACGGAGCACCGCTGCATGGAGCAGGCGCACGCTCTTGATATTGTCGTTGCTGACGCCCGAAAGTCCTTCCGCCGCGCCGAGCGTCGCAAAGTCAGTCGCGTCGTCTATCGCGATGATGCGAACATCCGGCAGCGAGCCGGACATGGGCGTCACAACGGAAACCGCCTTCCAATACCCCATCCCGAGCGCTGGCCAGCGCAGCATCGCCTGATTCACGATCCCCATCCCAAAGAGCAGCGCGACCAGAACGCTGGCGCCCATTGCCAAACGCGGCCGGCGGGCGGCGAATCGCCCGATCGCCCGCCCCGCCCGTCGCACCGGACCATCCCGACGCGCCCGGATGGCGTCTCCGGCCAGAAAAGCCGCCAGGTCGTCGCCCAGCTCACGCGCCGTCTGGTAGCGGTCCGAACTCTGCTTCTGCAGGCACTTCAGGATAATCGTCTCAAGATCCGCCTCGATCGTCCGGTCAACGGCCCGCGGCGGCACCGGCGGTGTTTCGCACACGGCCCGCTGGATGTCCCGCCGGTCGGAAGCCGAGGAGGCCTCGTGCGGCAGCCGGCCAGTGCAAAGCTGGTACAGCACGACTCCCAGCGCGAATATGTCGGTTCTCGCATCGACCGCGCCGCCGAGCAGCTGCTCCGGCGCCATAAAACTCGGCGTTCCGATCCACTGTCCCCGCGACGTGATGGTCCGCGACCCATCCCCCAGCACCTTGGCGATCCCGAAGTCGATCAGCTTGATCGATGGGCCCGTGCCGCTGCCGACCCGCGAACTCCCCGGCGCAACCAGCATGTTCGAGGGCTTCAGATCCCGGTGGATGATGCCCGAGGCGTGCGCGTGCTCGAGAGCATCGCACGCGCCCAGGATCAGCCGCAGCTTGGCCTCGAGCCCGGCCCCGTCCCTCTCGCAGAATTCGCCGAAGGTCACTCCACCCTCGATCAGTTCCATGGAGAGGTACGGCACGATCGTCCGGTCGTCCGGGCCCGGACGGAACACCCCCGCATCGAAGACACGAGCAATACCCGGATGGCTCAGCTTTCCCAAGGCCCTCGCCTCGGATTCGAATCGGGCCAGGGCTTCCGCGCTCACGCCGCCAGGCTGCATCACCTTGAGGGCCACGGATCGTCCGAGGGTCTCCTGCACGGCCTCGTACACCAACCCCATTCCGCCCGACCCGAGCAAACGGACGATCCGATATCCGGCGATCTGCACCGGCACAACGAACGGGACGTGCGGATCCGGCGCGCCCAACCCGCGCGGCAGGGGGCTGCCCGAAGGGGTCGGCGAACCCACCGGCGACGTCGGCCCTTCGCCAAAGTCGTGCACCTCGCGATCTTTCCGGGGCTCTTCCGGCACGGGCACCTCTCCCGGCACTTTACAGCAACGGGGATGGTGGCGGGCTGGCCCCGGAATTCTTTCTCGGGGGCACGTTCCCGCGTTAGCGCCGGATGATCACGTCCTTCTCGTGGAATCGCACCTTCTTGAGGGAAGAGTGATGGTCGTCCGCCGCCCGGTAGCCCGCGGTGGCCACCACGGTTGCCGCGAGATTCTGTGCAGGAAGCCCCAGGATCTCGTCGTACTGCGCCGGGTCGAATCCTTCCATAGGACATGTATCAACGCCGAGCATCGCGGCGGAAGTCAGAAACACACCCAGGGCGATGTAAACCTGCTTGCCCGCCCACGCGCCGGCGTCGAGCCCCGGTTTCTGCGCGAAGCCGAGCATCATGGCGCGGTATTCGTTCAGCGACTCTTTCGACACGCCCCGGATACCGCTGATCGATTCGACGTACGCGTCTACTTCCGCGTGCGACACCTTGGTCCGCCGGGCGAAAACCAGCAAATGCGACGCGTCCGTGATCTGCGACTGATCCCAACTTGCTCCCCGCAGCTTCCGCCGCAGAGCCGGGTCCGACACTTCGATGAACCTCCAGGGCTGAAGCCCGAAGCTCGACGGTGCATGAATCGTCGCGTGCTCAAGTGCGCTCCAAATCTTCGGATCGATCTTCTTCGCGGGGTCGAACTTCTTGACGGCGTAACGCCACTTCAGGTTGTTCAGCAGGTGTGCCACCTCAACGGGACGGTGCGTCACCGCTCTCGGTGCAACAAATCCTTCGCTCTGGCTCATTGAATCCTCCGGCAGCGGCCGACCCGGTCATTCTCGTTCGCGGACCCTCCAGAGATTACGCCGACGCGATCCCGCGAATTGCCATATGCTGCCGGCACGAACCGCGAATCACCGCGGCACGCACGGGGACCAATCATGGCGAAGAAATCGAAGAAGAAGGCCAAGAAGAAAACCGCGCGCAGATCGGGCAAGAAGAAGGCCCGTCGGACCGTGCTGTACAGCAGCAAGGGCAAGAAGCTCTACGCCGTCCGCGATCGCACCGGCAAGTTCAAGGACATTCAGCAGTACTCGCGTGCCCATGCCATGGACATCAAGCGCAGGTCGAAGGACGAGTAGCGAACTGCGACCGGATCATTCGTGGAACCGCGCC
Source organism: Phycisphaerales bacterium (assembly GCA_044221315.1). Taxonomy (GTDB): domain Bacteria; phylum Planctomycetota; class Phycisphaerae; order Phycisphaerales; family UBA1924; genus JAFEBO01. Next base: position 47,030 of record JBGAPK010000013.1, read on the forward strand.
GCGGGGGTCGCTGGGTCTATCGCATCATGCCGCCCCGCCTGAGCGAATCAATCACGAGCCCCTCGATCGGCGTATCTGTTGGTACAAGAAAATGGCCGATCCCCCTCGCGCGGCAGCGAGCCCGCGATGCATCGAGGAACTCGCCGAGATTGCGACGGTAACGCGAGATCGCCGCCGGCGAGACTGTCACTTCCACCGCCCCGAGAGGCCCAGGACGCCCGCACGCGACGGATCAAGTTCGGACGGCGACAGCACCTGCAGGCAGTACGCATCCAGAGCGCCGTGCTCGCCCGCGCTCAATGCCGCGAGTCCCGCGTCGACCCCGCCGGCAACCAGCAGATCCGAGATCAGCACGACAATGCCTCGCCCCGAAATCCTCGCCGCGACCGCCTTCAGTTCTCCATTGAAATCGATCGATCCGCGCGCTTTCCCGACGCTCGCGAGCGATCCGAGAAGAAACGCCGAGATCCGACGCAGACTTGTCCTCCCCCGCACCGGCGCGAGCCGGCGCCTCGCCCCCTCGCCCAGCCCGATCGCGCCCACCGACACACGGTTGTTCTTGACCAGCCCGATGTACGCGAGCGCCATCGCCAAGCGTTGCGCAAAGAGCGCCTTGTCCGGGACCGCCGACACGTCGCCCTTCGCCGGCTCCTCGCCCGCGCCCATCGATGGCGACGCATCCACGATCAGATGGAGCGCGAGATCCTCTTCCTCCCGAAAAAGCTTGATGATCAGCCGCTCGAATCGCGCGTAAATGTTCCAATCAATATGGCGCAGATCGTCGCCCGCGACATACGAACGAAAATCATCAAACTCGACACTGCGTCCACGCCGCTTGCTCCGCCGCTCGCCCGGCAGCTTGCCCGCGAAGACGCGCCGGCTGAAAATATCGAGCCTGTCGAGCTTGGCCGCCAGCACCGGCGGCAGCAGTTCTTCCAGGGTGCGGGGCGGTTTGGTGATCGGCGAGACAAGCACGAAACAACCCTAGCTGGCTCCGGCCCAGGCGATCGACCAGCTTCAACTCAGAGCCGGTTTCAGCGCTGACGGCGCGGATTCTCGCTGGGCAGCCCGTCGGCGTACTCCCAAACCGTGACCTTGATCTTCCGAACGCCCCACTTGCGGGCCTCTTCATGCGTTGAAAAGAGCACGTCAAGGCGGTTCCCCTTGATCGCCCCGCCGCAGTCGAGCACGGGCACAACCTGCCCCTTGTCATAGCCGGGGATGGTCAGGAGAGAGCCGTAAGGCAGAAGGCGCGGATCGGCGGCCACCAGCTTTGTGCCGTTGGTCGAAACATGGTGCAGCGTCGCGGTAATGCCGTCCGCCGAGTCCCCGCACGAGCGCCAATCGGGGCTGTACGCCGTCACGATCATCTCGATCGTGCGGGCCGCGCGAACCGGCCGCCCGTCAAAGAACCGGGTGCCGGCCGGAAAAATCCTTTCTTCCGCGGTAGCCTCGGCAAGCGCCGGCGGCGCCACTGTCTCGGGAACTTGAATTTCCGTCGAAGAATTTCGCACCCGTGCGGAATTCTCGTGCCCGCTATCAATGCGCTCGGACGCACTGTCGATCGCGATCAGCGGCTGCGCCGAGCGCGCCTCCTTCGCCAAGACCGCGCTGTACGCGGTCAGACCGAAGATGCCGCCGACGATCGAAGCCGTCACAACATGTCGGAGCGCTACTCGCCAACCCAGTACCTGCCAAGGAGATAGCTGGCGATCGTTCGTACGAGTCTTCACTTGACCGTTCCCAGGGGCATCCCGCCCCGACCCAAAGTCACGCACTCCACGTGACCCGCGGAAATCCATTCGAGGTTGGTTTTTGGCCACCAGCCTCGCCGCAGCGTGAGTCAAGCGTACCCCGAGCCACCGAGCTTGGCGTGTAGTTATAGGACGTACGCGGCGAATTGGGTCCATCTGCCCGATGTAGGTCAGACATTCACGGCCGCGGTGGTCCGGGAATGCCGTTCTGACATCCAACCAGCGTCTCAACAGTCGGAATCGACGCCCGTGGACTGCAAAGCAGGCCTATTCCCGAGGCCTTGGCGGCAACAGTTTGGCAGGCCCTATGCAATCTCCTCCACAGGCAATAAGTGCCCTTCCTGGAGGATGCCTTGATCCGATTCTGGAACAACGCGAAGACCGCGATGCTGCTCGGCGGCCTGATGGCTCTTTTCCTGATGGTGGGGAGTTTTTACGGGCAGCAGGGCTTGCTGGTGGCTCTGGTCTTTGGACTGTTCACCAATTTCGGCGCCTGGTTCTTCTCGGACAAGATAGCAATCGCGGCGATGGATGGCCGCGAAGTCACCCGGGAGAACGGACAGGAACTTTACTCGCTTGTTCATGAATTGAGCCAGCGGGCCGGACTTCCAACACCTCGAGTCTTCATCTGCCCACAGCAGGCCCCGAACGCGTTCGCGACCGGACGCAATCCGAGCCACGCCGCGGTTGCCGTCACAGAGGGGGCGTTGCAGATCCTGAGCCGCGACGAACTTGCCGGTGTCATCGGACACGAACTGGCGCACATCAAGAACCGCGACACGCTCACGAGCACGATTGCGGCCACGATTTCAGGGGTTTTGGCCTTTGTCGCGCAGTGGGGGTTCATGCTCGGAGGCCATAGATCCGGTCGCGACGGAGGCAATCCCCTCTTCGGCTTTCTCGCGATCATCCTGGCCGCGGTCGGCGCCGCGCTCATCAAGGCGATGATCAGCCGTAGCAGAGAATTCGTGGCCGACCACGATGGCGCCATAATCGCCGGCCGGCCCGACGGGCTCATTTCCGCGCTCCGGAAACTCGACGCCTACAGCCGCCAGATTCCGATGGACAACCCCAATCCGGCCCAGAACAGCCTCTTCATCGTCGAACCCTTCTGCGGCAATTCGCTTCTGAATCTCTTTGCCAGCCATCCTCCGACCGAGGCCCGGGTTCGCGCTCTGACCGAAATGCGGTGAGTTCGGCCAGCCGACGGCGTTCTCCCCTCACTGCAAAGGCTGCGCATCCGTCGCGAGCTCCGGCGAACTCCACACCAAGACCTCCCTCCCGCCGGACCCGCAGAAATCGCCCGACCACCTGCTTTTCGGACGGGGGGAACGCCTCAATTGCGCCCGGATCCCCCTCACGGGCCGTATTTGGCTCTTAACAAAGTCCCGAGCCGGCAACCCGTCCAGATTCCTTGCGTATGGAACAGTGGCGAATGACTCGCCTCGTGGGCGCGTCCGGGACTGCTTCCGGCATTGTTTTGGTTCGGGGTGAATTGCTGGCGGGAGCAGGCTCGCGGCCAACAAAGGCCGGCGTGGGACATGATTTGAGCGTCGATCGGGGTCGCTGGGGTACTGGCGACATGGACAACGTGAAACCAATCCAGGCTGCTCCGGGACCGGCTCGATCCGACCAAACTTCGGCGCTCGCCCCGAATCCAGCTATTCTTCCGGCCGATAACTCGGGGGCGCGCCTTGCGGCGTCCAACGGGTATGCGGGCAATGGGGTGGCGCAGAACGGCCATGCCTCAGTCACTCCCGCCAATGGGTACGGACGACTTTCGGTGAGCGAGATACCAGGTTCAATCCCGGCCAGATCGGATCTCAGCGAGACCAACTCGCTGGGCGGCAGCAAGGCCGGCTCCCCCGGCGATACCGCACGCATGGGTTCGAAAGCCGGCGACCCCGGCGCCACGCCACAGATCGTGATCAAAGACCCGGGCCCGGCCCCGAGCGTAAAGACCATCGAGAGCGACCTTCAGGAAGTCGCCAAGGGCGGCACGAACGTGGACACGCTCGTCGCGCGCATGGTTGTGGACGCGGGCTTGGCGACACCCGAGGAGGTCGAGCACTGCCTGGCGATGACGCGCCAGACGCAGCAGGAAGAGCAGAACCAGCAGTCGCTGATGCACTTCCTTGTGAACAACCGTTACGCGACCGAACGCCAGCTCGCCCGCCTGAAGCAACAGCTCGAAGCGGAGCGCAGCGGCCAGAAGATCGCCGGCTACAGGTTCCTGGGCAAATTGGGCGCCGGCGCTATGGCGACCGTGCACAAAGCAAAGCAACTGAGCCTCGACCGCGTCGTCGCGATCAAGATCCTGCCCCGCAAGTTCAGCAGCAACCCGCAGTTCATCGAGCGCTTCTACGCAGAGGGCCGTGCCGCCGCAGCGCTGAACCATCCGAACATCGTGCAGGCGTACGACGTCGGCAAGTCGGGCGAATTCCACTACTTCGTCATGGAGTTCGTGGACGGGCGGACCGTGTTCGACGACATCGTCAAGCACAAGCGCTATCCCGAAGGGGAAGCGGTCGACGTGATCATTCAGATCGCCGAGGCTCTGCAGCACGCACACGAGAAGGGCCTGATCCATCGTGATGTGAAACCAAAGAACATCATGATCACGAAGGAGGGCGTTGCGAAGCTGGCCGACATGGGCCTGGCGCGCGCGATGAACGACAAGGAAATGGCCGAGGCCGAAGCGGGCAAGGCCTTCGGCACGCCGTACTACATCAGCCCGGAGCAGATCCGGGGCGAGGTGAACATCACCGCGGCTGCCGACATCTATTCGCTCGGCGCCACGCTCTACCACATGGTGACGGGAAGCGTTCCATTCGACGGGAAGAACCCATCGGCGGTGATGCACAAACATCTCAAGGCCGAGCTGGTGCCGCCGGATCACGTGAACCCCAAGCTCAGCGCCGGCATCTCCGAGGTCATCGAGATGATGATGGCCAAGGACGCTCGCGGCCGGTACAAGAGCTGCAAAGACCTCCTGATCGATCTGAGAGCGGTTCGCAAGAAGGAATCGCCGCCGATCGCGCACAAGGACATCCTGCCGCAAGAAGACATCTCGGCGCTGGTCGAGGCCGAGCACGCGGCGAGCGCGATGATGGCGGAGGACCGCACGTCTTCGCGTCGCGGCCCGCACCCCTATCTGGTCTGGGGGCTGATTGTGAGCCTGGTCGTGAGCGTTGGTTTCAATATCGTGCTGATCATGACCCGTGGCTGACCGGCCCCTCGTCCCTTGGAATCGCGTGAAATCCGATGAAAACGGCCCCTTCCGGGAGCGTTGGCATTGCCTCGCGGGTGGTGATCTGTTAGGCTTGGGCTCGGAGATGGCATATCGAATTCGTGCCGGAACGGCACGGGCGATTGCGGGTGTGTGACCCGAATCGCGCGTGCTGGTGCGGCACTTACGCAGGAGAGTTACCCATCGCATTCGGTCGATTCAGTCGCGAAAGCGGGCCCGTCATGCGGACCCGCGTCAATTTCATGATCCGGTTCTCGCCGATCCGCGTGATCGGCCCTGATGAAGAGCAGCTCGGCGTGATCGAAACGCCCGAAGCGCTCAAGAAGGCGCAGGAACTCGGCCTCGACCTGGTCGAGATCTCGCCGGATGCACGCCCCCCGGTGTGCAAGATCATGGACTACGGCAAGTACAAGTACGAGCTTTCTCAGAAAGCCCGGAAGACGCGCGCCGCCTCCAAGTCAACCGAAATGAAGGAAGTCCGCCTCGGACGCTCGGTCAAGATCGGCGAGCACGACATCCAGATCCGCATCGACCAGAGCCGTCGCTTCCTGATCGCCGGGCACAAGGTGATGGTGACCCAGAAGTTCAAGGGCCGCGAAATTGCGCACCGTGATCTGGGCCTTCAGAACCTCCGCCAGGTGGCTGATGCGCTCGCGGACGTCTGCAAGATCGAGCAGACTCCGCGATGGATGGGCAAGCAGGCGAGCATCATCGTCGCGCCCGACAAGGTGAAGATCGACGCGATCAAACGCAAGCTCGAGAAGGAAAAGGCCGCGAAGATCGCCCGGGGCGAAAAAGTCGCGGAAGAGAAGCCGATCGAGGAGCTCGAGGTTGAGGTCGCAGCGCAGAACGCGCAGGTCGAAGGCGACGAGGAATAGTCCGGCCGCTGAAAATCGGTACGTGAAAGACAACGCGGCCCCGAAACACTCGGGGCCGCGTTTCGTTTTGTGCGTTCTCGGGGCCGAAGCCTCGTGAGAATTACGAACCGCCGCCACCGGGGCGGCGTCCGCCTCCTCCGGGACCTCGTCCGGCGCCGGGAAGAGATTCTTCAAGTTTGGTCATCTGTTCCTTGTTCAGGATCTTGCCCATCGAGTCGAGCAATTTTTGACGGCCTTCCTGGTTCGCGGCCCGCATCGCCTCGCGATCGACCTGACCGCCGCCCGCTGCGTTCGCCCTGATCTTCTTCTGAGCGGCGTCGAGGGCAACGGCGTAGTCCTCGATCGCGTTCAGGCCTTCCTGCTGCTTGGCCGCGTCCAGCTTGAACGTGCCGAATGTGTCGGCGATGTTGTCCCACTGGCGGCTGAACGTGCCGAGCGGCACGATTGCCTTGTCCGCCTGCTCGGCGCCGATGATGCCGGTGAGGGATGCTTTGAGCTTCTCGCGCTCGCCCGCGGTCAGTTCATCGACCTTCTTGAGTGCATCGCGCATCGCCTCCATGCGATTCCCGCCCTCCTGGGCTTTCTGCATCGCCTCGGAGCGCAGTTTCTCGGCCGCGGACTCCTGACTCTCGCGTGCCGCGGCGTACGCCGACGCGACTGCCTTGGCCTTGTCGTCCTTCACTCCCAGCCGGTGAGCCACGCCGTTCGCCTCGAGGTCCCATGCGGCCTTGGCGCGCTCCGGGCTGAGTTGTCTGCCGCCGAATCCCATGCCCGGCATGCCGCCACCGGGACCTCCGCCCGGACCGCCGTCGCCCGGCGCGCGCGGGGGTGGGGGTGGTGCCTGATCGGGCTTCGCGTTCTGCGCGAGCGCGCTCAGGCACATCGAACCTGCCATGATGCCGCAGACGATCCATTTTCCGTTTTTCATGTGTTGCTCCAGTGACGGGACCTGCTTGTGATGGTCTCACGATTGAACGATTCGCGACCGGAAGTATTGCAGAAAACGGTCGATGCCGCAGGGTCGGGCAGATGCCTGAGTCTGAATCCGGTGTGGAAGTTGCTAGACTCGACCCCCGCATTTTTCACATAGGAGCTCGCATGCTTTCGTTCGTTTCCGTTGTTGTCTTCGCTCTCACATCCACGAGCCTCGCGCCCGACGCCGCGTCGACCAATCAGCCGGCGCCGGCGGCGCAGCAGCCGCGGGAGGGCGAGCGTCCGCGTGGCCCGGGCGGGCCGGGGGGACAGGGCGGCGAACGCCGGATGAGCATCGAAGGGGCAATGAAAATCGTCAATCGCAACACGAAACTGCTTAAGGCGCAGATCGGCGACGCGTCCAAGAGGGACGAAAACCTCGGCTTTGTGAACGAGATGGAGCGCGGGTGCGTGACGGCAAAGGGGTTGCCGCTGCCCAAGGACGTGCTCGAGCACGCTTCCGACGACGCCGGAAAGGCGAAGATGCGGGCGGAGTACCGCACGCAGATGCTTGTCATGCTGAAGAAGCTCATCCAGCTCGACGAGGCGATCGGCGAAGGGAAACTCGATCAGGCCAAGGCGACGCTCGAAGAACTCCTGGCGCTGCGCGACAAGACGCACAAGGACATGGGCGTGAAGGATGAAGAGAAAGAATGACGCACGCGACCGCGGAGATCGTCTTTATTCGTCTTCATCATCGGGCTCAGGCGGCACACCATTCTGGAGCAGGAGCCTCCAAGCCTCGGCCGCGGGGCCGCCCTTTTCGGTGAACTTGCCGGTCTCGGCCTTGCTGATGAGGGCGTTGATGTCGTCGCGGCTGAACATCCAGTTCAAACCGCCGTGGCCGGGGCCTCGCACGCGGGCGGCCTTTCGCAGCGCGTCGAAGGTCTTGGGCGACATACCGGCGGCATCGAGCAGTTGCTGTTTGCTGAAAGCGTTCGGGTCGGTGTCGTTGGGGCGGATGGATTGGCCGCGGCGCATGGGGGATTGTTGGAGCGGCAGAGCGGCAGAGCGGCAGAGCGGCAGAGCAGCAGAGCAGCAGAGCAGCAGAGCAGCAGAGCAGCAGAGCAGCAGAGCAGCAGATTGTGGCGCGATGGCTATGACTTTGCTGTTAATTCGCGGAACAGCGCCTCATCGATACCTAGGAACTCGCGCATGTGCTGGTCGTAGGTCTCGGCGTGGTCGTCGCGAGAGAGGTCCAGCCGCAGTTCGTTGATGACCTTGGTTCCCTGGCCGATCCAGTCCTTCCAGGTCTCGGCGGAGATGTTCTCAAAGATCCAGTTGCCGACCGGGCCTCGGAACGGCGGCCGCACGAGCTTGGTGCCGGGGCGGCCGGTGCGCTTGCACATGAATGTGCCTTCGGGCATGGCGACTTCGACCTTCGCGCCCGCGACTTCGGGCAGCGGCTCGCCGAGTTGCTTGAGCAGGTCGCCCATGGCCTTCTTGGGCATGAAGTCGCCCCGCAGCGCTGCGGCGGCGTAGCCCTCCTTCAGCACTTCGGCCGCGAGCGGCTTGTCGTTGCAGGCGATGAATTCGGCGCCGGCCAACTGGTAGGCCTTGGACATGTCCTTGTTGATGCGGAAGCAGCGGACGTAACTCTCCGCGGCATCCCGATGGCGCCCGGCCTGGGCGTAGGCGTTGCCGAGGGAGTAATGGGCCATGTCGTTGGTCGGATCGGCCTGGACCATGTTCTCGAATTGGGCGATTCGCTGGGCGATGTCCATGGGGGAGGGTAGTGCGATTCAGCGTGATCGTGAACCCATCACTTCGATGTGAAGGAGAAGATCAAATATGCAAGTAGCACAATCAGAATATTGATTCCGGCCAAAACGACGAATGCAAAGATTCCGTCGGCGAACGGCGGTTCGAGCAGACGTGGATCAACACCACTTTGACGAGCGCCGACGTTACGCGCGCCGGTCACCACTGCTCCTGCTATCGACGCGAAGAACCCTGCGCACGACCCGAACAAAAGGGCATAGACCACTTCAAGTCGCGCGAATGAGCCGAAATTCACAAAGTAAGCAACCGGAACAACCACGATCGTCGGCAGACAACCGGTCGCCACGTCCGTCCAAGAGATCACTCGGTACCGGGGATGTCCATCCAATTTCGATACCGCTTCGCCGCACTCGGGGCAGATCACGCTATCGATGCTTTCCACGAACTGCGAAGTCACGTCGTACCCACACTTCGGACATCGCAGTGCGTCGGCCATTCGGGCATGATACTTTCTTCTTCGGATCTTTTCCCTCACCTTCCATGACCTCCACTCTTGCCACACTCTCTGTTAGCCTCGCCGGGCTCCCACTTGCGTCGCCGCTCATCCTCGCCGCAGGAACCTGCGGCTACGTGGATGAACTCGCCGAGGTCACCGATCTCTCGCCCTCCGGCGGCGTCGGCGCGATTGTGACCAAGTCGATCACGCGCGAGGCTCGCGAGGGAAACGCGACGTGGCGGATCATCGAGCATCGGGCGGGGATGCTCAATGCGATCGGACTGGCGAATGTTGGGTTGGAGAAATTCAAGAGCGAGATTGTGGCGCGGATTGAGAGGTTTGCGGGAGTTGGGTCCGGAGGAAAAACCTCCCTTCCCCCAACCCCCTCCCTCAGGGAGGGGGCTTCGGAGAGGCCCGCGATCATCGGGTCGATCTCGGGGTTCAGCGTGGACGATTACGTCGCGGTCGCGGCGGCGATGGATGCGGTCGATGCGATCCCGGCGGTGGAACTCAATGTCAGTTGCCCGAACGTGCAGCGCGGGTGCGAGTTTGGGAGTGATCCGGCGCTCTTGCGTGAACTCATCCGCGCGGTGCGGCCGGTGTTGACCAAGACGCGGCTGTTTGTCAAGATCTCCCCCACTGTTGTCGGGCTGCAGGCGCCGGGCGAAATTGGTGTCGTCGCGATCTGCCGCGCGGCGATCGAGGCGGGGGCGCCGCCGGCGGGGCCGAACCAGCGGCCGGGCGCCGACGCGATGGTCATCGCGAACACGATGCCGGCGATGGCGATCGATGTGCGGACGCGCGAGCCGCGGCTGTCGAATGTCACCGGCGGGCTCAGCGGGCCGGCGATCCATCCCATCGCGGTGAAACTGGTGCACGACGCGTACCGGGGGATCTGCAGGGCGAGCGGCACGCCGATCGTCGGACTAGGCGGCGTCATGAATTGGGAAGACGCGGCGGAGTTCATTCTCGCCGGGGCGAGCGCGGTCGGGATGGGCACGGCGCTCTTCGTCGATCCGAGGGCGCCAAAGAGGATTGCGACGGGGTTGGCGGCCTGGGTGCGGAGCCAGGGCGTTTCGAGACTTGCCGATCTCGTCGGCGCTGTCAAACTCGCCTAGCGCGAGCCCGGAGAACCCGCTCCGCAAGATTCTGGAAGATTTGCACCGACCTCCGCGGGTAGCGTGCGTTGTGCCGCGCCGGTCCCGGCCGGACCCTTGGAGTACGCGCATGGTCATCGGCATCCGATCGATTCGTCCCGCCTCTCTCGTCGCGATCGGTCTCCTGCTTGCGGCGGGCACGTCGAATGCATGCCGCGCGGATGGCGGCAAGTCGCTGCCTGCTGAAACTCAGATGCAAGCCGCGGAAAGGCAGTTGCGGGACGGAAACTTCAAGGAGGCGGCGATGGCGTTTGAAAAGGTCGCCGATGCGGATCCGACGAACGGAGTCGCGCAGGTGCGGCTCGGCCGAGCGCTCCTCCAGGCGGGCGAGGTCGATCGGGCGCTTCAGGTGGAACAGAAAGCGGCAGAGATCGACAGCGTGCGCCCTCGAGCGCTGTTCAACCTGGCGTGCTGCTACGCCGCGAAGAAGGATTCCGCCCGAGCGTTCGCGACGCTGGAGGAAGCCCGAGTTGCGGGATTCAACCGGGCCGACATCATCCGTACCGAGCCATTTCTCATGGCGCTCGGAGACCCGGCACGGCTCGAGCAGACCGCCGCGGCGATCGAGAAGTCACTCGACAAGCCCGAGTACCACCAACTCGACTTCTGGGTCGGGACCTGGGATGTCTACAACCGCCAAGGGCAGCGCGTTGGCTCAAATATCATTGAGAGGGTCGAGCGCGGCGCCGTGATCTCCGAGCGCTGGACGGATTCCTTCGGAGGAACGGGGCGGAGCATGAACTTCTACAACCCGCCCACGGCGAAGTTCAAGCAGGTGTGGGTGGATGATTCGGGCTCTGTCCTCGAGATGGAGGGCATTTTCGAGCGGGGCGCTTTGCGGTTTGTCGGAAAGACGATGGGCCGCTCGGGTCCGGCGCAGGACTATCGCACCACGTTCACGCCGCTTCCGAACGGCCGCGTACGCCAGTTCATCCAGACCGGCACGGCCCCATCGCTTGTTCCGACATTCGACGCTATCTATGTGCCCGCGGGCGAAAAGCCGACTTCGGAAGACATGAAGGCGTTTGAGTCTCCGGGGGATGCGGACCGGTGATTCACGCGGCCTGTTCTTTGGCGGGGGTTTCCGGCGTTGATGCCGTTGCCACCGACGCTTGGCTCTGTGCCGCGTGCCAGCCCGACCATTCTTCGTATCGGTGCTGAAGGTCCTGCACGATCTCTGTCGCGCTCATGCCGCTCGCCGCGTAGTCGATCTTCGGGAAGACACGAATCCGCGCCCGTCCGAACCGCCACAGGCTCGCCCACGCGGGCTCGACCTGCGGCGTGCCGTCGATCAGGATCGGCAGCACGGGTGCGCCCGTCCGCTTGATGATGAGTCCGACGCCGGGCTGGAAGGGCATGATGCGCCGCGCCGGACGCTCGAGGCCACCCTCCGGGAAGATGCCCAGCACGCCTCCGGACTTGACATGACGCATCGCCTCTCGCACCGCGCCCGAGTCGCGCGATGATTCCTCCACGCCGATGACATTCGCCCATTCCCAGAACCACTGCAGGCTGTCGATCTGCATCGAGCGAGCCATCATCCAGCGCACCTCGAATTTGCAGAGGCTTTGGATGAGCGGCACGTCAACACCGGCGGTGTGATTGGAAACGACAATCAGCGGCCCGGCCAGAATCTGATCCGGCACATTTGCGCGTCCTTCGACACGCACACGCTGCACCAAACGGGCGTAGAGCCTCATGAGGGCGACGAGCAGGCCGGCCATGGGGTCTTGACGGTCGTTGCGCAGGAGTGCCGCACTCGCCCAGGCGAGTAGTGCCAGGCCGATCGCGACGGCGACCAGAATCTCAAGCCCCAGCAGCGTCACTCACGCCATGCTAGCCGTTGCAAACTTGCGTTTCGACCTTGGCGCTCAATGAGTTTTGAATGGTCTGGAGATGTTTGGGTGTACACTCGCGCGGGTTGCGGTCACGCCCCGGAACGAAAGGCATTCGCGATGGATCGCGGCGATTTGTGGGCCACACAACGAGACCAGCTCCGCCGGGCGGTCGAGCCGCTGGCGGTGCGGATGCGCCCGCGAAACCTCGAGGAATTCGCGGGCCAGCAGCACATCCTGGGTTCGGGAAAGTTGCTCCGGCGGATGCTCGAGGCCGACGTTATCACGTCGCTGATCCTGCACGGCCCCCCCGGCACGGGCAAAACCACGCTCGCCGAACTGATCGCGCAGTTCACCAAGCGCCACTTCGAGCGGGAGAACGCCTCGAGCGTCGGCGTGAAGCGCATCCGGGAGATCCTGGACGAGGCGGCGATCCGGCTGGAGCGGAGCGGGCGACGCACCGTGCTTTTCCTCGACGAGATCCACCGCTTCACCAAGCCGCAGCAGGACGTGCTGCTGGCGGATGTGGAACGGGGCATCCTGACGTTGGTCGGCGCGACGACGGAGAACCCGCTCTTCGCGGTCAATAGCGCGCTCGTCAGCCGCAGCACGCTCTTCAGGCTGGAGCCCCTGAGTGAAGAGGAGATCGTCGGTGTCCTGAAGCGGGGGATCACCGACAAGGAACGCGGCTTCGGCTCGCTCGATCTCCGCGTAGACGACGATGCACTCAAAGTCTGGGCGACCAAGAGCGACGGCGACGCGCGGCGGGCGTTGACGGCGCTGGAAGTGGCGGTGTTGTCGGAAGGCGTCAAGGTATCGAGGTGTCAAGGTGCCGAGGGAAATTCTGCCTCGGGCTTGACACCTCGACACCTCGACACCTCGACACCTTTTCAAATCGATCGCCGTGCCGCCGAAGACTCGATTCAACAAAAAGCCGCCGTCTACGACGGCACCGGCGATGAGCATTACAACTCGATCAGCGCCTTCATTAAGAGCGTGCGCGGGAGCGATCCGGATGCGGCCGTCTATTGGCTTGCGCGCATGCTCGACGCCGGAGAAGACCCGCGGTTCATCGCCCGGCGTCTGGCCATTCTCGCGAGCGAGGACATCGGCAACGCCGACCCCCGAGGCATCCTGGTCGCCCAGAGCGCCTGGGAACTGCTCGAACGCATCGGCATGCCCGAGGGACGCATCATCCTCGCGCAGGCAACGACGTACCTCGCGCTCGCGCCCAAGAGCAACGCGAGCTATGTTGCAATCGACGAAGCGATGTTGGATGTGAAAGAAGGACGCACGATCCCCGTGCCTGTTCACCTCCGCGACGGCAACGCCGCCCCGCCAGCCCCCGGCGGCACCGCCAACGGCACCGGCTATCGCTACAGCCACGGCGATGCCGGGGCCGTGAACGATCAGGACTACCTCGGCGTTGAGAAAACGTACTACCGGCCAACCGATCGCGGCGCGGAAAAAGCAATGGCCGAACGCCTCGAAGAACTTCGCAAGCTCCGAAGCAAGGGCCGCGCCCGGAAGGGCGGAAGCGCCCCATGAGTGCCGAACGTCAGGCCGAGAAGGGCAAGCTGCGGGCAAGCCTGCGCCAGGTGTGGGGATCCATCGCGAGCGACGAACTCGCCCGCATCTCGGCCGACGCGTGCCGTCGCATTTTGAACCTCCCGGAATGGGTCGGCGCAAAGGCCGTGATGGTCTACCTCCCAATGCCGGGCGAAGTGGATGTCTCGGCACTGGCGGAAAGCATTCTGACCCGCAAAGCAGTCCTCACGGCTCCGCGGGTTGACATGACCGCGAGAAGCATGTGCCCCGTGCGATTGGACCGCTGGCCTGTTCCCCAAAGCCCCGCCGAATCGAAATCGTCGGGGATGGTGGTCCCGCTGCCGCCCGAGAACGGCCCGGAGTTCCCCATCGGGCAACTCGATCTGGTGATCGTGCCCGGGCGCGCGTTTGATGCCGCGGGAAACCGGCTGGGACGCGGGGCGGGTTTCTATGATCGGTTTCTGCTGGACACGCGATTCAGGGCACATGCCATCGGCATCGCCCCGGACTGCGTAATCCTGGAGCGGGTCCCCACCGGGGCAATGGACGCGTCGGTGGAGATTGTCGTGACCGAGTCCCGCGTGATTCGGTCACTCCCGCGCTGATTATTCCGCGGCACGGGCGCGGGTCGATAATGGGCCGATTCGGACGGCCCTTTGTACACGGAGGTAGTAGATGGCTCTTCCCTCACAGACCGAGCGCCAGAGCGAAATCGGTCGGTCGTATGTCTATGGCCAGCGGACCGCCGCGGCGAACGGTGCGCGAACCGTCCTGATCGTCGCCGCCGTACTTGTGCTCGCGGCGGGAACGATCTGGGGCACGCTTACGGTCATCAACCGTCGCTCGACCACGGGCACCCTGCCCGGCCCTGAAACCAAGTCCATCAACCCGCGCCAAGTGTCGTTGGGCGCCATCTCGCCGGAGACAGACAAAGGCGCGAAGCCTTCAACGCCCGACTCGCCCTCTCCCCGCATCGCCCCCGCTGGCGGCACCGCGCCGACATCGCTCAAGACCGACGCCCCGATCATGCCACCTCCGGGCTCCCCCACCACCGTCATTCCGTCCGCCTCAACGACGGACGCATCGCGCCGACCGGCGCCTGTGGATGTCACCCGCAAGGACCTGACGCCCAACCCCGCGCCGACCCCCACGACCTCGGGATCGGGAACCGATTCTGCTAATCCCTCCTCGCCTTCGCAGACTGCAAACCTCACCCCGACCGATAGCACCAGCGATGTGATCCGCCAGATCCAGGCCGCCGATCAGCGCCTGGCGGCGGGCGACCTGCTCCAGGCCCGGGTGCTCCTGAACAAGGCCCTTCGAAACCCCAACGCCGTGCGCGACGATCAGGACCGTATCCGCCAGAAGCTGACCTCGATCAACGCCGACGTGCTCTTCGGAGCCAAGGTCTTCTCCGGCGATCCGATGGCCGAGGAATACACCGTCAAGTCCGGCGACAATCTGATCAGGATCGCCCGCAACCGCGAACTCGCCATCGACTGGCGCCTGCTCGAGCGCATCAACAGCACCAAGAGCGGCAGCCTCCGCATCGGACAGAAACTGAAACTGATCCGCGGCCCCTTTCACGCCATCGTCCACAAGGGCGACTATCGCCTCGATCTCTTCCAGGGCTCGCCCGACGATCCCGACAGCTGGATCTACATCCGGTCGTTTAAGGTCGGCCTGGGCACCGGCAACAGCACGCCCGTCGGCAGCTTTGTCATCAAGCCCAAGAGCAAGTTGGTGAACCCGTACTGGGTCAACCCGCAGACAGGCCAGAAATTTGCCGCCGACGATCCCAAGAATCCCATCGGCGAGTTCTGGATGGGCATCGAAGGCGTTGGTGATAGCAAGGCCGTCACCGGCTATGGGCTGCACGGCACGATCGACCCCGATTCCATCGGCAAGCAGCAGTCCATGGGCTGCGTGCGTCTCGGGGATGAGGACATCAAGCTTCTCTACGAGATGCTGGCGGAGCAGTTCAGCGTTGTGAAGATCGTTCCGTAATCGCAGGCCTAGGACCGGCGCCCCGCGATTCGCAACATCGCCCTGTTCGATTTCCCAAGAACCTCGCGGGAGGCATGCAATGGGCACAATCACCAAGAGCGCCGAACTGCTCAAGCAGAGTTTTCGGGTCCTCCGCCAGGACAAGCAACTGCTCATCTTTCCGGTGCTGAGCTCGATCGCCTGCCTCGCGGTGTTCATCTCCTTCGCCGCCCCGATGCTCGCGACCGACATCTTTCAGAGCATCCTCGAGAGCAAGAAGCAGCACGCCCTCTCCGGCGGCATGAAGGCGCTCGCATTCGCCATCGGTTTCGCGTATTACTTCGTCAACTTCTTCGTCGTCGTCTTCTTTAACACCGCGCTCGTGTCGTGCGCGATGCAGCGGTTCGACGGGCAGACGCCGACGGTGCGTGGCGGCATCCGCGCGGCCATCTCGCTTCTGCCGCAGATTCTCGGGTGGGCTCTGCTCTCCGCGACGGTCGGCATGGTGCTCCGCACGATCGGTGAACGCTTCGGCCCGGTCGGCAAGATCGTCATCGGCCTCATCGGGATGGCCTGGACGATCGCGACCTATTTCGTCGTGCCGGTGCTGGTGGTCGAGCGGGCCGGGCCGATCGATGCGGTAAAGCGGTCCGTGTCAGTCCTCTCGGAAACGTGGGGCAAGGCGCTCGTCAGCAACGTCGGGCTCGGCCTGATCAATGTCGGGCTCTTCCTCCTGTGCCTGCTGCCCCTCGGCATCGGAACGGCGATAAGCATCGCGATGCAGCACTGGATTCCCGCCGTGATCGGGGGCGCCTTCACGCTCTTGATGCTGATCGCGCTCGCGCTCGTGACGAGCGCGATGCAGGTCATCCTCGTCGCGGCGCTCTATCGATTCGCTTCGAGCGGCGACGCACCGGCCGGGTTCGATCCGCTCGCCCTGCGCGGCGCCTTCGCTCCGAAGAAGTAACGCGGCCATTCGCCCACTACGCCCGGCCAACGCGCCCATCGCACTCCATTTCACGGCTGTGAACGCCGCCTCGCGGTCGAATGGGTCCGCCTTTTTCGCATCCGAAGAACGCCGTCGGCGCGGCGTCCGATTCAGAGAGCGCGCACACACCAAAAGTGCTCCCATCTCACCCCGAAAAGCCGAATTCAAAAACACGCCGTAAAGCCCTGCAAAACAAGGGTTTTCAACAATCAAGAATTCCCGCGTATTGCGTCGATTCTGGCGGGTGCCGACCTATCATTCCGGATCGGCATCACGGATCAATGTTTTTATTCTGTTAGGATATGCCGAATGGGCACTTTTTGAATCATCGAAAGCTCTCACAGCGCTCGGAGAAATCCACTTCCCGATGACCCGCTCCCGCTCCAACTCGCACTCTTCGGCCGCTCCTGAAGCGTCGGCTTCCGACGTTCAGATCGAGGTGAAACCCGTGACGCAAGCCTCCTCCAACGCCTCGCCTTCCGCCAACACCTCCGCGCCCGGCGCGACCAACGCCGCCTATGGCGCCGAGCAGATTCAGGTTCTCGAAGGGCTCGAGGCCGTCCGCAAGCGTCCGGGCATGTACATCGGCGGCACGGGCATCAACGCGCTGCACCACCTCGTCTACGAAGTCGTTGATAACTCCATCGACGAGGCCATGGCCGGGCACGCGTCGTTCATCAGCGTCACGATCCAGCCCGACGGTTCCTGCCAGGTCATCGACGACGGGCGCGGCATCCCCACCGACCCGATGAAGCACGAGGACCCAACGCTCAACGGGCGCCCCGCCATCGAGATCGTGCTCACCAAGCTCCACGCCGGCGGCAAGTTCCAGCAGGAAGGCAGCGCGTACAAGGTCTCCGGCGGCCTGCACGGCGTCGGCGTCTCCTGCGTCAACGCACTCAGCGAATACCTCGACGCAGAGGTCTATCGCGACGGAAAGATCTACGCCATCGGCTTCGAGCAGGGACGCGTCACCACGCCGCTGCACGTCGTCGGCGATATCCCGGCAAATTCCTCCCGCAAGCGCGGCACCACGGTCACCTTCCGGCCCGATCCCACCATCTTTCCGGACACGACGTTCAGCTTCGAAACCCTCGCCAACCGTCTGCGCGAGCTGGCCTACCTGAACCCGGGAATCGTGCTGAAATTCACCGACGAGCGCGTCGGGCCGGACGGCAAGATCCGCACGGAGACTTTCCGCGCCCAGAACGGACTGCTCGAGTATGTCCAGTACCTGATGACCGGAAAGAACCCGGTGGCAAGCCCGGTCTATCTGCGCCGGGAAGACCCCGCCCAGAGCATGGTCTGCGAGGTCGCCCTGCAGTACCACGACGGGTACAACGAAACGCTGATGGCCTTTGCCAACAACATCAACAACGTCGACGGCGGCACACACGCCCAGGGCTTCAAGGTCGCGCTCACTCGCACCATGAACGCCTACGCCAAGAAGGCCGGCATCATCAAGGAAAAGGACCCCGTTCCCAGCGGCGAAGACCTCCGCGAGGGCCTTGTCGCCATCGTCAGCGTCAAGCTCCCCAGCCCGACGTTCAACAACCAGCCAAAGGAGCGTCTGCTCAACCCGGAGATCGAGACGTTTGTGGCCGCGGCCGTCGGTGAGTCACTCGAGAATTGGATGGAAGAGCATCCGGCCGAGGCCAAGCGCCTCTGCCTCAAGGGCATCATCGCGGCCCAGGCCCGCGAAGCCGCCCGGAAGGCCCGCGAACTGACCCGGCGCAAGACCGCGCTCGACAGCGGCAGCATGCCCCACAAGCTGCGTGACTGCAAGACCAAGAACGTCGATGAGGCCGAACTCTTCATCGTCGAGGGTGACTCGGCAGGCGGCAGCGCCACGCAGGGACGCAACGTCGAGACGCAGGCCATCCTCCCACTCAAGGGCAAGATCCTGAATGTCGAGAAGGCCCGTATCGACAAGATCCTCGGCTTCGAGGAAATCCGCACACTGATCGGCGCGCTGCGCGTCGGGCTTGGCAACGAACTCGATCTCAGCAAGCTCCGCTACGGCAAGATCATCATCATGACCGACGCCGACGTGGACGGCAGCCACATCCGCACGCTCCTGCTGACGTTCTTCTTCCGCCAGATGCCCGAGCTGGTCCGCAAGGGGCACATCTACATCGCCCAGCCGCCGCTCTATCAGGTCGCCAAGGGGCACGGCAAGGCCCGCCGCGCGTGGTATGTGCTCAACGAGAAAACGCTCGATGATTCGCTGACAAGCCTCGGCCTCGAGAACGCAACTCTGGTTGCACGCGACATCGAGAACGCGCTCCCGGGACGCGAGCCGTCCGAAACGATGCGTCTCGACGGCGACAAGCTGCGCCGGGCGGTCTTCCTGCTCAGCCGGCTCGAAGAACTGGTCACGATCTCCGAGCGCCGCGGCGCCAAGTTCGTCGATCTGCTCAGCACCCGCGCCAACGACCCATCGGGCAAGAACCGCCTCCCGACCCGGCGCATCAGCTGGCGCGGCCACGACGTCTACGCATGGAGCGAAGAGCAGGCGCTCGACATCCTCGCCCAGAACAAGCTCCGCCTGGCCGATTCGTCACCCACCCAGACTCCCGCCCCGATTGCCGCGGCGGACGCCGGCCAGCCATCTCCTGTCGCTTCCAACGGGACTCCCGAGCCCACCGGAAACTCCGGCGCCGGCATCGGCGAATTCGTCGCCGTCATCCGCGAACTGCACGAGAACCGCGAACTCGAACGGATCTTCGCCGATCTTGCCGGACTGGGGCTTTCCATCAACGACTTCGCGCTGGTTCGCGAGGAGTCCGCCTCGGGCGAAAAGATGCCGTCGAAGTTCGCCTGGGTTCTCTCGGGCGATGCTCCCGCTCCCGACGCCGTCGAGCCCACGGAATCGGACGAAGAGTCCGAGCCCTCCGCCGAGACCGGCAAGATCAAGGCGGTGCAGACCGGGCGAAACTCCCGCATCATCGAGGCGAGCAACCTGCCCGAAATCCTGGCCTCGCTGCACCAGCTGGGCAGGCGGGGCCTCGAGATCAAACGCTTCAAGGGTCTGGGCGAGATGGACGCCGAGCAGCTCTGGGAGACCACCATGGACGCCTCACGGCGCGTCCTGCTCCGCGTCAATTGGGATATGGCCAGCAACGCCGACGCGTTGTTCTCGGTCCTGATGGGCGAGGAGGTTGAACCCCGCCGCAAGTTCATCGAGGACCACGCCCTCGAGGTCAAAAACCTTGACGTTTGACCGACTTCCCTGTCCTCGTCAGGCAAACACCGCCCGGCTCGTTCGGCCTGTATGGGCCGCGGGGCCCCGCCGCGCTCCCCACCACCCACTCACCCTGAACCGGGAGGTCGAACCGCCCGATCAGCAGTGATTCGGGGGATTCGATGGCCGAACTCAAGGGTGTGGACAGCACAAGGCAGTCGGTCGGGCGCATGAACACGCTCGGCCTGAGCATCAACGAACTCGCGGCGCTGCTCAGGCGTCTCGACGACGCCGAGAAGGCGAGCGCGGCTGCCTCCAAGCACCGGAGATTCAAGCGCCGGCAGTTCCGCCTGGCCTCTCTCCAGATGGAGGTTCACCACGTCGGCAGCGCACCGAACAAGCTGAGCGTTGTGTGCCGCAACATCTCCAGCGGCGGCGCCGCCCTCCTCCACAATTCGTTCATGCACAGCGGAACGAAGGTTGTTCTGAATTTCACGCACCCGACGCGCGGGATCGTCGCGGTGCACGGAAAGATCGCGCACTGCGCCCATGTGAAGGCCACAATCCACCAGCTCGGCATCAAGTTCGATCAGCCCATCAAGCCCGCGGATTTTCTCCAGCTCGATCCGCTCGAAGACTGGTTCACGCTCGAGCAGGTCAAGGACGAGGAGATGCGCGGCTGCATCGTCCTCGCCGGGACCAGCGACATGGAGCAGAAGCTGATCCAGAGCTTTCTCAAAGGCACCGACGTTCGCCTGCGTGCCGCGCCCGATCAGGAGCGCGCCCTGAAGCAGGCGTCCGAGGGTGCCGACCTCATCGTCATCGACCCGGACCAGAAGAAGATCGATCTCGAAGCGTTCTTCAAGGCGGCCGACGAGGCGGGAATGGCGACACCCATCCTGATCGTGACCGCGCGCGGGCCAGACGAGCGCCGGCGCATCCTGAAGGAACTTCAGCCCGGCGCCATCCTCGCCAAGCCGTTGACGCGCGACGTGTTCGCCAGGGCGCTCGGAGAATTCCTGATCGTCGGACGCTCCGCGGCTTCCGCCGTCAGTTCGATGAGCAGCGCCGATGACAAGGCCCCTCTCCTGCCGGAATTCGTGCAGAGCCTGAACGCTTCGGGCGCCGATCTCCGGAATCTGCTCGAACGCAAGGAACTCGACGCCGCGCAGGCCGTCTGCGCCCAGATCGCGCGGGCCGCGCCCCCGATGGGCTTCGCAGGAATCGGCTCGCTCGCCGATCAGGCCATCCGCTCGCTGACCCAGACCCGCTCGGTCGAATCGTCCAAGGCCGCTCTCCAGCGCCTGATCGGAGCGTGTGAGAGCGCCCAGGCGACGCGTCGGGCCGGCTGATAACGGCCGCCCGTTCCCTTCCCCACCGCTCTTGCGTGAAGAAGTCGCTGCGCCTGATTTCACCGCAAGACCACGCCGATCCACCCGAGGGGAAAACGCCCCGTTCGAGGAGCCATCGCGGATGAGTACAAGGGAGGGAATGCCGGGGTTGGGGAATCGGTCCGGCTGGCCGGAGGAATCGGCGGGCTCGCGCCGCAACACGATCGGGCTCGATCTCAACGGCGTTCGCACGCTCGCGGGAAAACTCGACGCGATGGACTCGGGCCGCCCATCCGACCTGAGGCGCGATTTCGTCCGCTGGCCCTTCCATCGCGATCGAGTCCGCATCCAGATCGATCAGCCGGGCGGCACCCAGCTCCTGCTCAAGCTCGCCTGCCGGAATCTATCGCGGGGCGGAGTCTCTCTCTTCCACAATTCGTTCCTGCACGAGAACATGCGCTGCGTGCTCTGGCTCCCCCACCCCAAGCGCGCCGAGGTCGGGGTCTTCGGAACGCTCGTGCGATGCAAGCACCGCGGCGGGATGCTCCACGAGCTGGGCGTTCGTTTCGATCGGCCCGTCGACGCGCGTGAATTTGTTTCTCTCGACGCCGATACCGAGCTCTTCAGTCTCGAGAGGGTGAATCCGGAAGCCCTCAGCGGCTCGCTTCTTGTCGTGGACCCGGACGAGCAGGATCATCGCCTTTTCCGACACTTCCTCAGGGCCACCAAGATCCGCCTGCGCGTGGTTTCGACTCAAAGCGAGGCGCTCGCCGCCCTGCGCGAGCCGACCGACCTGGTTTTCGCCAGCCTCCATCTGCCCGATGGGAGCGCTGTCGAACTGATCTCTTCCGTGCGGGCGGTCGGAGTGCGTGCTCCGATCGTCGTCATCACGCCCGATGTTTCCCGCAAGTCCCGCATCGAGGCGCGGGCCGGCGCGTGCGAGGGCATCATCGGAAAGCCCCTCACCTGCGACCGTCTGCTCAGAGCAATCGCCGAGTTCATGGGCGACGCCGCGGCACGGGGCACGGGCTCCGCGACACCGATGCTTCAGGAAGACGACCCGGCCTCCGAGATGGTGCCGGAATTCATCGGTCAGTTGCAGCGTTCCGCGGGCGAGATCCGGGCGGCGATCGAACGCGACGATGCCGCGGAATGCGAACGCGTCTGCATGATGATCGTCGGCGCCGCGCCGGCGCTCGGATTCTCATCGATGGTCCCGAGCGTCGAACGCGCGCTGCAGATGCTCGCCTGGACACGCAGCGCCAGGGAGTCTGCGGTGGTTTTGGCCGATGTCGTCAGCGCCTGCGAGCGTGCCAAGGCGGCATAGCACGCCGCCTGCCCCCCCCCCCGCTAGCATCGGCGGCCCATGGCGACGTTTCTTCTGAAGACCGAGCCCGACGGCTACTCCTTCTCCGATCTCGAGCGCGACGGGAGCACGCGATGGAGCGGGATCACCAATCCCGCCGCGCTCAAGGCGCTCCGTGAAGCCAGAACAGGCGACGACGCGCTCATCTATCACACCGGCGATGAGAAGTCGGTGGTCGGTCTCGCGAGGATCATCAGGGGGGCCTACCCCGATCCGAAGAAGCCCGGCACCACCGCGGCCGGTGAAACCAAGTTTCCGGTGATTGACATCGCGCCTCTTCGACGCGCCACGATGCCGCTTTCACTCGCGACAATCAAGGCGGACAAGCGCTTCGCCCAACTGGGACTCGTAAAGCAAACCCGACTGAGCGCAATGCCCGTGCCCCCGGATCTCGACAGGCTGTTGCGCAAACTGTGCGGTCTCTAGAGGACGACCGCGCGAGGATCGGCAAGCGAACCCTCCGATTGCGGATGCCCCTGTTTCGAAATCCGACATCCCCCATCCGACATCAAAAAGGGTGGCCAACGGGACTCGAACCCGCGACCCCGAGGATCACAACCTCGTGCTCTAACCAACTGAGCTATGGCCACCATCTGAGCCGCACGCAAAGCGCCGGCCGGGTGGAAGGATACGACGCGTCGGGCCTCGAATCGACCCCGAACTAGGCCTTCGAGCTCTGCCGCGCCCTGGCCGCGTTGGAGAGTTCGACGATCGCCGGCACCTGCGCCGAATCGTTGAAATAGTCCAGAATCCACGCCAGGCCGCCCGCCCGGTACAGATCCACGAACATCTCGACCGTTCCGGGGCAGTACCGATTCCCGATGCCCCGCTGGAGCTCGAGAATCGCCCGCTCCGCAGCGCCCTCCCCCGTGTCGCGCCGGTACGGGCGCAGGCTGGTCATCGCGTCGAACGAATCTATGACCGCGAAATAACGCGCCGCGACCGGGATCTGGTCGCCGGCGATCCGGTCCGGATATCCAAGCCCGTCAAACCTCTCGTGATGCCAACGAACCAGGTTCAGAACAACCGGGTCGGTCTCGCCCATGCGCACCAGCCGCTCGTGCCCGAGCGTCGTGTGCGTTTGCATCACCGCAAATTCCTGTTCGGTGAGCTTGCCCGGCTTCTGAAGAATCCCGGAAGGGATATCGATCTTCCCGATGTCGTGCAGCGCCGCGGCCACGGTCAGACGCTCGAGCAATTCCGCGTCCGCTCCGGCCTTCTCGGCGAGCGCCCTCGTATAGAGAACCACGCGCCAGGTATGCGCGGCCGTGCTCGTGTCCTTGGCCTCGAGAAGCCCAACGAGCGCCTGGATGATTTCGGGGAGCATCAATGTAAAACCATACGGCGCGAATCTGAACGTGATCACTCAGCAGACGCGAACAAGCAGGAGAGTCTGATCGTCCGCCGACGGACCGAAGCTACGAACCCGATCCATCACGCTCTGATAGACGTCCTTAAGCTCGCGCGCCGGCGCGACCCGCACTGCTTCCTGCAGGGCTTCGGCCATGCCGTTCAGGCCGAATTCTCGACCCCGCTCATCGCGGACCTCCACCAGACCGTCGCTGAAGATCGCGAGAACGTCGTGCGGCCTCGCCGCAAAGCTGCCGAAACCAAATCTCTCGACCTCCTCCACGCCAAGCGGAAGATGCTCATTGTCAACCGTGCGCCAGGATTGATCCAGCGCCGAAAAGTGAAAGATCGGAAGGTGCCCCGCCAGCGCGAACCGAACCATTCCATCCGGCGTGAGACGAAGGCACGCGAGCGTCGCGAACATCTCCGGCTTGGTGAGTTCGTATGTGATCCGGTTCACATCGGTCAGAATGGTTCCGAGGTCGCCACCCGCCAGCAACCGGGTTCGGATGCTCGCCTTGAGCATTCCCATCACGATCCCCGCCCCGACACCGTGACCGGACACGTCCGCCAGAAACAGGTCCACCTCGCTCCCTCCCTCACGAATCACCACGTCGATCAGATCCCCTCCCATCTCACTCGATGGTTCCGAACGCGAATAAATCTCGGCGCGCCGCGTCCGCGTCTCGATCAGCGGCACGATTAACTCGTGCATTTTTCGAGCAACATCAAGCTCGGCACGCGACCGCGCACCCACGCGGTCGAACTGCCGAATCACCTTCACGAGGACGACGTAGCCCACGACAATGGAAATGATGCCCGTGGTCGTGTAAGCCAGGCGGTGCGCTACGGCCGCCGATTCGGGAACCGCCATCGCGACGCCCGCACGCGCCAATGCGAGGCTCATGCCCCAAGGCAGAATCGCCGAACTCGGAACGATGAACAGCAGCCAGGCAAAACGCCGGAACACAAATGTTGCCGCCCAACCGACCGAGATGAGTCCTCCCGCCACTCCCGATACGAGGACGTACGCCGGCGCGAAAGGCGTCTGCGGCACAGTCATCAGCAGCACCGGCATCGGCGCGAATACGCAAAAGACTCCGACAAACAAGATTCGCCAATCGGCACCCTGTATTCGAGCGGCGGTCTGTTCGTGAGGCGACATGCCGAAAGAAATCCTACTTGAAAACAGGCGCTTCCGCCCGACAGAATTTTTGCGTTCGGTGTTCCATCACCCGCTACGCGCGTGAAGGATGTCCGTCAGCACATCCGCCTGATGGTCCGCGTGATAACTGCTCCGCACCAGCGGTCCGCTCTCGACAACCTTGAAGCCGCGCTCCCGGCCTTCGGCCTTGAACATCGCGAACGTGTCCGGATGCACCCAGCGATCCATCGGGAGGTGATTCCGCGTCGGCTGGAGGTACTGCCCGATCGTGAGGATGTCACAAGCGTCGGACGAATTTGGGAAAGGGCGGGTCTTGGTCTGCACCTCGTCGATCAGATCCAAGACCTCTTCATCCCGCTCCCCGATGCCGACCATGATCCCTGTCTTTGCGACGCCACCCTGCTGCTTGACCCGGCGGAGCAATTCCAAAGATCGATCAAATTTCGCGCTCGGTCGGACCGCCGGGTACATGCGCCGAACGGTCTCGAGATTGTGATTGATGATGTGGGGTTTGGCGTCGATCACCATCTGGAGCGCCGGCCAGTTTCCCTCAAAATCGGGGATCAGCACCTCGATGCTCATTTCCGGGCAGGATTCGCGCGTTCGAAGAATCGTCTCGGCCCAGATTCCAGCTCCCCCGTCCGCAAGTTCGTCCCGATTGACGCTGGTGATCACAACGTGTTTGAGACCCATCAGGGCCAGGCTTTCAGCAACCCGGCGGGGCTCGTCCTTGTCCACCGAGCCCGGCCGACCGGTCTTCACGTTGCAGAAGCCGCAAGCCCTCGTGCAGGTGTCCCCCAAGATCATGATGGTCGCCACCCCTCGGGCCCAGCATTCCCCCATGTTGGGGCAGCCAGCCTCTTCACAGACCGTGTGCAACTTATTTACCGACATGATGTTGCGCAGTTTTTCGTACCCCGGCCCCCCGGGAACTTTGGCCTTCAGCCATGGCGGCTTGCGCTTCACGGCAAGCTGTTCATTTGAGCCCCCCTGGTTGTTCAGGATCATGCCCGAAAGGCTCACCGCCGGCTGGTCCATGCGCCGGAGCGGGTCGCCTCCGGCAGGTCGCGGATGCCTGGCGAGGGTCTTGGCCAGCGATTCGGGCGACATCCCCGGTGGAAGCGACGGACTGCGCGGCTCAGAAGTCATCTATTTGACTGTAGGAAGTGCCAGCCCGACGCCGGGCCGGAACCGACGCGTTTGGCCTTACCCGCATCTTCTGCGCGAACCTTCATCCAGCGGCAAGCGAAGGTCCGATCAAAACCCGCCGGGTGAACAGCCGATGCAAGGGGCGGCGATTTCATCCCACGGGGTGCTCAACGTGCCTTCCGACCCCGGAGGCGATAATCGCCGGGCGTCTCTGGCATTGACAACCGCACGCCGGGTGATACGGTGCGACGGCTGGGCCAAGGCCCCGACAGGTCTACAGATTCTGAACCAGGAGCCGACTTTGAAGCCCACGACCCCGACCCCGACCTCCAGACCCGGCACCGCGTTTCTGACGCGGATCGCCTGGCGCCTCGTCGCGGCCAGCGGGGGAATTGCCGGATTGGCAATGACCGGCTGCGAATCAGACTCGTTCATCGACCCGAGCGTCATCGGCCGCTGGGAGCACACCCCCACCAAGGTGCCGATTCTCGAGCGAATCGCGAGCATCGAGGAAGCCAAGGGCGACCTGGTCGAGCACAGCGCCGTCACGCCCGAAGACCTGTACGCCGACCCGCGCGATTACCGCGTCGGACCCGGCGACGGGCTCCAGATTGAGATCTGGGACTTTGTGGAAACCGGACGGGGCCCTGAAATATTCGAGCGCGTGGTCGACCCGGTGGGCATGATTGAAATGCCGCAGCTCGGCCGCCAGTTTGTCGGCGGCAAGTCGGTAGAGCAGGTGCGCGACATGCTCGTGGACGCGATGAAGAAGTTCATCGCCGATCCGCTGGTCGGCGTTGTGGTGAAAGAACTGCGCCAGCAGACGTTCACAATCGTGGGAGCGGTCGATCGGCCCGGCCCCTACTTCATCCCATCCACCGACTACAAGTTGCTCGAGGCAATCACCGCCGGCGGCCGGATCGACGACAAGGTCAAAGAAGTCTATGTGATCCGTCAGGTGCCGCTGGATGAGCGCGCCATGAGCCCTCGCGACACCCGCAGGTCACCCCTGCCCAGCGCCGGTCCTACCCGGACCCCGGGACAGCCGGCCGACAGCGCTCCGAAGACAGAGCAGCCCAAATCGGGCGAATCGCTGATCGATCTCATCGACCAGCTTTCTCAACCAAAGGACAAGCCCGAGGGCGGCGCCCCCGCGACTCCGGCGCCCAGGCCGCAGGCCGAGCCCCCGGTGCAACTGCCGGATTCCCCGGGCGTTCCACCCTCCAATCCAGTTCCGCCGAGCGAGCCCAAGCCCGTCAGCCCTGCCCCGCAGCCGACGCCAACTCCGCCTCCAGCCACACCTGCGCCCAAGCCGGAGCCCGCGAAGCCGGAGCCCCAGAAGCCGCCGGTCGACTTGCCGTCGCCCGGAATGATGGACGACGGCTTGGGCACTCCGGCGCTTGCACGGCGGGAACGCCGCGCCGCTTTCGGCGATGAGCCGAGCGCCGGCAGGGGCACGAGCCCGACGATCGACCTTCCCGACCCAAGCCGCTCTGCCCAGCCCGCCTCGAAGACGAGCACGCCGCAGAGTTCGTGGGTGTTCATCGACGGGAAGTGGGTGCAGTTGGCCGTTGGCCAGCCCGCGAAATCCGGCGATGCAGACAAAAAGGACCGGGCCGCCGAGCGACCCCGGGTCGTCGCCCAGCGCGTGATTCGCGTGCCGTATCAGCAGTTGATTGAGGGAGACACGAGCCTCAACATCGTGATTAGGCCGGGTGACGTGATCCGAATTCCCGCATTGCCCCGGGGCGAGGTTTATATAGCCGGGCAGGTCGTTCGTCCGGGCGTGTACAACCTCTCAGAAACGGGGCGTCTGACGCTTCTGAGGGCCGTTACGTCGGCGTCGGGCGGGCTTTCCAATCTTGCCATCCCGGAGCGAGTGGATCTGGTGCGAGTGGTGGGCGACGGCCAGCAGGCGATGATCCGCCTCGACATGCGGGCGATCGCCGAGGGAACGCAGCCGGACGTGTATCTGAAGCCGGACGACATGGTCAACGTGGGCACGAACTTCTGGGCTTTCCCGCTGGCGGTTCTGCGGAACGGGTTCCGCATGAACTACGGGTGGGGCCTGGTGGTCGATCGCAACTTCGGGTCGGACATCTTCGGTGTGCCACCCGAATCGCAAGGTTTCAACGGCTTCTAGGTCCGGGCCGAAAGCAGATTCAAGCGCCGATAGTGCGCGACTGGCATGGTTTGGACCCCAAAGGAGTGAACCTCTCGGTGGTTGCCTTGCGTAAGGGGGTAGCCATTCGAGGCAAGGGGCGTCGCCTTGCGCTCCGGGCTTGATAACCGGGCGGGGATGACCGATCTGCCAAGAATCACCTCCTCCGCCCGGAGATCCGGAATTCTCCGGGACCGGTGGCCATCGGTCGAGTCGCTGCCCTTGAGACCTACGCCTTGACAACTGTTCCTCAAAATGCGGCAACGAGGCAGACCCTTTCGGGCATCGGCCCGGGGGCGGCGAACCGCTCCGGCGGGGGGATGGGCGAGAACCGGATCGGGGGTCTGGTGACACCGCCGCAGGCGGCGATGTCGCTGCTGCTCCTGGTGGGTGTCTGCGTTCTCTTCTGGCACTGGCTGCTTCGCCAGCATTGGCTTTCGCTGGGTGCGCCCAGCGACTGGGGTCACGCGTACGTCATTCCGCTGATCAGCGTGTACCTCCTGTGGCGCGAGCGCGAGGAGATCGCCCGGACGCCCGCCTCGACATTCTGGCCCGGGGTGCTGCCGTTCCTTCTGGGGATCGGCGCGTACTTCGTTTCGGTGGTCGTGATCAAGAACCACATGCTGCAGGGGCTGTCGATCGTGCTGACAATCGCCGGGCTCGCGCTGCTCCTGACGGGCCCGCGGATGTTCCGGATCCTGTTCCTGCCCATTGCCTATCTGGTGTTCGCGATCACGATCAGCGAGATGATCATGATCAAGATCACGTTCCAGTTGCAGCTCATCGCGAGCCAAGGCGCCGGGTTCATGCTGGGCCTGCTGGGGCCTCTGATGGACTTCACGGTGGACGTGAACGGCAACACTCTGATCGTGACGCCGAAGGGCAAAGCGCCGATGCCCCTGAACGTCGCGGAGGCGTGCTCGGGAATGCGGATGGTGATCGCGTTCGTCGCCCTCGCGGGCGCGGTGGCGCTGATTTCGGCGCGGCACTGGTGGCAGCGGGTGGCGGTCGTTGTGCTCGCCCTGCCGGTCGCGATCTTCATGAACGTCATTCGGGTTGCGGTGCTGGGAATCGCGAGCACGCTGAGCGGCGAACTGGCCAAGGGCGATGCGCACATGGCGATCGGCACGTTCCTGCTCGTGCCCGGGCTGCTGCTCTTCCTGGGAATCGTGTGGGCGCTGGGAAAGGTCGTGGACGAGCCGAACGGGGGCGCCAAGGTGTTCTCGACACCGCCTGTGCGGACACGGGGCTGGGCCGGCCTTCGGCGGCCGTCATTCATTCTCTCCGTCATCGTCATGTCGATCTGCGGCGCGAGCATGACCGCCGGGATTCACTACGCCGGGATTCACCTCCGCAAGAAAGCGATCCAGGCTCCGGGGGGCCGGGCCCTGATCTCTCTCCCGAGCGACACTCCGACATGGAGCCAGGTCGGGAGCGACAAGCTTGAGTCTGCGGAAATCGAGGAGACGCTCGGCACCAAGAACTACGTCACCCGCACCTACCGTCGCAAGGACACCCGACCTGACCAGCCGCCGGCGCAGCTGCAGCTGCACGCGGCGTATTACACGGGCGGCGTGGACACGGTTCCGCACATTCCCGAGCGCTGCTTCCTGGGCGCGGGCATGCAGATCGGGCAGGGCACGACGGTCGTTCCGCTGCACCTTGACGCGTCCGGCTGGTCGGTGCACCCCAAGGCCGAGCAGGCCGAGAAGCGCGGGCTGTACCGCCAGCGAGTGCCGAACTGGTCGCGCGAGGGCGCGGGCCAGAGCGTGACCCTGCCGCGCGAGCCCGGGAAGCTTGAACTGCGGGTTACCGAGTTCTCCGACGAGAGCGGGCGGAACAAGCTGTACGCGGGTTATTTCTTTGTTGCCAACGGCGGCCACGTCAGCAGCGCCGAGGCGGTCCGCCTGCTGGCATTCGATCTGAAGAACGACTATGCGTACTTCCTGAAGGTACAGTTCACGAGCGGATCGGTGCAGAGCCCGCAGGAACTCGCCGAGCAGGCGAGCAGCCTGCTCAACGAGCTGCTGCCGGACCTGATGCGCTGCGTTCCGGACTGGGTCGAAGTGGAGGCGGGCGAGTACCCGCCGAAGGAAGATGTCAAGAATGCGTCCTGAGTCGCGGGGCCCTGGGTCCCGCTGTTCGATTGATGGTGTCTGAGTCTGCTTGAACCCGGAGCATTGTCCATGGCGGCAAAGGTCAACACAAAGTTCGTCGCGATCCTGGTGGGCGTGCTGGTCCTGATGGCCGGCGGCGTAGGCGCGGCGGCGTACATGGTTCTCTTCAAATCCGCTTCGGACTTCGTGAAGCAGGGCGATGCCCTGATGAAAGCGGGAAAGCCGCTCGACGCCGAAAAGGTGTACGGAAAGGCGGTGAGCAAGGAGCCGACGAACATCGAGTATCTGCGCAAGTGGCGCGAGAGCCTCGAGAAGATGGCGCCGGCGACCCAGACTCTCTTCGACGCGAAGTACCCGCAGTACACGATCGTGCGCAAGAAGATCGCCGACCTCCAGCGGACCGACACGAAGGCGCACCGCGACCACCTCGACGTGTACCTTCAGACGATCCAGAACGCGGGCTACAGCCGTCAGTTCTGCGAGGCGCTCGCGCAGGCCGCCACCGACGCGCTCGCGCAGTACGGCGATGGCAAGAGCGGGTTTGGCGAGGGAGAGGAACTGCGGCGCTACCGAGCGCTGGCAAATCTCAAGATCCTCCTCGAGTCGAAAAACCTGAAGGACGCGGACGATCAGCAGATCAAGGCCGACTTTGACGCGGCGCTCGCGGCCGATCCGGGCGATGTGGACAGTGTGTTGGGGCTCCACGCGTGGTACGTGTATCACGCGGACGCCGCTATGAACAACCAGCGTCCCGACGAGGGGATCAAGCTGGCGGAGCAGGGCCGGGAAGTGGTGCGCGCCTTCTCGGCAAAGGCGCCCAAGGAGCCGCGGACCAAGGTCACGTCGATGGGCTGGCTGCTCGCGGACGCCCGGCGTCGTGCCGCGGCCATGAACAAGATCGAAGACCGCCGGAAGGTTGCGGAGCAGCTGAAGCAGGAGGGCCGGGCCGCACTCGACGAGGCGGGCGCGCTTCTCCTTGAACTTCCCCCCGATCAGATCGATGCGCAGACCGTGTCGCAGTTCACGTTCATGGAACTGCAGCTGGACGATTCGGGGAAGCTCGATCGAAGCCGCAAGGTGCTCGACCGGTGCCTGGCGTCGCGCCCCGAAGACGCGGCCCTGCTGATCAACAAGTCCGAGGCAGAGGCGCTCTCACGCGACTACGACGGTGCGATCAACACGCTGCAGAAAGTCCGTGATCTGCCCAACCCGGCGCTGAGCGTGGCGGGGCGGCTTCTGTGGTACCGCAAGAACGAGGCGCTGTTCCGACAGGCCACTCTCGCGCTCAAGGCGCTCGAGCAGTCGAGCGATCCGGACCCGGCGAAGGAGAAGCAGTTGCGTGCGGCGTGGCTCGAAAAGGCCAAGATCCGGCGCGCCGAATTGGCAAAGATCGATCCGGACACTTCGGCGCGGATGCTCTTTGTTGACGGCAAGATCAAGCTCGCCGAGGAGGACTATCAGAACGCCCAGCGTCTGCTCCTCTCGTACCTCTCGCTCGTGAATGAGGCCGACCAGGACGGGCTTTTCGCGGCGGCGAACGCGTCATTCCGGCTTAACCAGCCCGGCAAGGCCAAGGACCTGCTGGAAAAGGTGCTGCAGATAAACAACGCCAACGTGCCGGCAATTCTCACCCTCGCGGAGGTAGAGATACGACTCAAGAACCTGGACCGCGCCAAAGAGCTTTACACGGCGGCCGACACCCTCATCCCCAACAACGAGCAGATCAAGAAGCGTCTCCGGGAGATCGGGCAGGAGCAGGGCGAGATCGACACGGACGACCCGGTGCAGAAGGTCATCCTCGAGGCGCGGGCCAAGCGTGAGGCGGGCGACGACAAGGGCATGCTGAAGGTGCTGCAGGACGGTGCGGAAAAGTCGAACTACGACGCCCGCATCGTGCAGGCCCTCGTGCAGCTTCGCACCAATGCCAACGACGTCAAGGGCGCGCAGGAGATCATCGAGAAGGCGCTCAAGGTCAACACGAACGAGGAGCAGAAGGCCGCCTTCATCAAGTTCCTGAAGGTCCTGAGCGTGGAGGACAGCACTCTGGCCAACGTGCAGGCGGTTGAATTGGCGCCGAACCTGACGAACGTGGACAAGCTTGTGCTGCAGCTGGGATATCTGACCGCTGGCGGCGCCAAGTACAGCGATCAGGCCAAGGCGATCGCAACGGAACTCGAGCAGAAGTACGCGGACCAGCCGGTGGTCATCGAGACGCTCTTCCTTCGCGCGATCCGCGAAAAGCGGATGGCCGATGCCAGGAAGTGGGCCGACCTGGCGGTCGCGAAGAACATCGATACGTTCGACGGCGCCACGTTCAAGTCGCGGATGCTCGCGGCCGAGGGCCGCAAGCGTGAAGCGGTCACGCTCATGGAGCAGGGCTCCCAGCGTTACAACTACAACGTCGAGGCCTGGCGCGTGCTCGCGGCGTTGCAGAGCGAAGAGGGGATGATGGCGGAGGCCGTCGCCAGCATGCAACGCGCCGTCAATCTGCGCCCGGACGATCCGACTTCTGCGCTGCAATATTCCGCCACGCTTGTCGCGGCCGGCAAGAACGAAGACGCGTTGAAGCTCATGCGTGAGAAGGCCAAGCTCCTGCCCGACTCGATCGCCGTGCGGGACGAATGGCTGCGCCTCGAAGGGACCGCGGGAGACAAAGAGGTCGCGCTGAAGGAGCGCGAACGCGACGTCGTCCGCGATCCGGCCAACCGGATGTACAAGGTGCAGGTTGCGGCACTCAACGTGGATCTTCGGCGCTGGGACGAGGCACGCAAGCGGATCGAGGAAATCCGCGCAACGCAGGACGGTCTTGACATCGTGCGGATCGATGCGAGCCGGTGGATGGATCAGAACAACCCTGAGGCCGCCGAGAAGGCGTTCCGCGACTACATCGCAAAGGTCAAGGACGGCCCGGACGGAAAGAACAAGGCCGGCGAGGCGCTCGAGGCGCTCGCCCGATTCATGGTGCCCAACGGCCAACCCCAGCGGGCGGTGGCGGCCCTCGAAGAGGCCCGTCAGTACCAGGACCCCAAGGCCATGCAGGCCGACAGGATGCTGTCGGAGATCTACCTGGACTTGGCCGAATCCGACAAGGCCATCACGACCCTGCGGCGCATTCTCGATGCCTCGAAGGACGCGCCGGACGACACGGTGCGGCTGCGTCTGTGCGAGGCCCTCATCGTCTCCCGGAAGTTTGATGAGGCCGACAAGGAACTCCAATTGCTCGGAAAGGAGGCATCGGAAGGGGCTGTCGCGACGCTGCTCCGCGCCGACGCGGCGGGCGGGCGGGGTGACGGAAAGAAGGCGCTGGAAATCCTGGACAAGGCTGTCGCCGCGTACCCGAACAACGCCGGTGTGTTCCTCAAGCGCGCCCAAGCCTCCATCGAGCAAGACCGAAACGCCACCGACATTCTTGCGGACCTCGATCAGGTCATCCGGCTGGACCGCCGGCTGTGGCAGGCGCACCAGCTCAAGGCGGTCGTCTACCAGCGCGCGGGGCGCAAGGAAGAGGTGATCAATGAAATCCGCGCGATTATGCAGGTGGATCCGATGCAGGATGAGATGCTCGGACTGGCCGTGCGACTGCTCGTGGCGCAGGACCGCGACGACGAGGCCGTGGCGCTCGCGGAAGATGTCGCCAAGCGCCGCGGCGCACCCGGCTCCCTTTACGCCAACCTCGGCGATCTCTTCGATGCGATCGGCCGGCCGGCCCGCGCGATCTCTTTCTACAAGTCGGCGGTGCTTGCGGACACAAGGACCGAGCATGTGGTGCGCTATGTGAACGCGTTGCTCGCCCAGAAGCCGCCGAACGTCACCGAGGCGGAAAGCACGCTGACCAAGCTCCAGGACCGCATCAACAAGGACCCCGAACTGCTCCTCGCCCGCGCGGGCGTCCGCAAGGTGCGCAACAACCTTGTCGAGGCCCGCAGGGACATCGCCGCCTCTTTCAAGCTCATGTCGCCCGACCAGCCGGCGGCCATGCAGCAGTGGTTCACCACCGCGTTCCGCGCGATGGGGGCACGCGACCTGGCCTCCACCCTGGAGGGCATGACCAAGGACGGCATCAACTCCGATTGGATTGCGTTTTTCCGGGCACGCCTCCAGGCCGACGATCCCACGACCCGAACGGCCGGGATCGATGAGATGAAGCGAGTTGCCAAGTCCACCAAGATCCCCGGCTTGGCAACTCTCGCGAGCCGCGAGTATTCGGGCCGGCTGTACATCGCCAAGGACTTCGAGGCGGCATCCAAGGCCATGACCGAAATCGTCACGGCCGATCCGACCGACGCCGAAACGCTGAACAACCTCGCCTACATGCTGTGCAAGGATCTGAACAAGCCCGCCGAGGCCTTGCCGTATGCCAAAAAGGCCTACGAACTCCGGCCCAAGAGCCCTGAGATGATCGACACCTTCGGCGTGGTCCTTCTGGCGAATAACCAGTTGGGGGAAGCCCAACTGGTGTTCGAAAAGGCGGTTTCCATTCCATCGACGCCATCAACCCAGGTCACAGTGTTGCTTCACATGGCCGAACTTCAATTCAAACAGGGCAAGCGGGACGAGGCCAAGGCCACCATGGCGAAGGCCAGAACCCTGTTTGAGCAGGTCCAGAGCATCACAAGGGACATCCAGAAAGAGGACTTGGACCGGATAGAGAAGCTCATTGAGGGGCCTTGAACCTCAGTTATTCCGGCTCTTAGCCGATCTATGTAGTCAGGCGGCCGCCTGATCCGCGAACATCGGACCTGCGGCCATCGAACCGCTGATTGGTGTTGAGCCGGGGAATCCGGCGGGCACCAATCAGTGACCGAACGAAGGTTTGAGGAAGGTGACACCATGACGAGCGTTCCGACCGGGGCCGCCAGCCCACAGAGCCTTGGCAATCAGCGTCCGCAGGCGGGGCCATCGCTGGCGGGTGCGGGCCAGTCCGGCGGCGTGGGCGGCGCGTCGATCGACCCCATCAAGCTCCTGATGAAGTACAAGTACATTCTCGCCGGCTCCGCGGGGGTGGGAATGGTGCTCGGGGTCGTCGCCTACTTCCTGCTGCTGAGGTTTAGCCCGGTCTGGACGAGCTCAGTGGTGTTCGAGGCGTTTACGCCCAGCAACAACATCGTGACGCCGACGGGCGTCGGCAATTTCGAGAGCCAGAACGAAATCGAGCGGTTCATGCTCACGCAGGCGCGCCAGATGACGCGTGAGGACGTGCTCAACCGCGTGGCGACGGATCCCCGCCTGCCCCGCGAGGCCTCGAACTGGGCGAGCCAGTTTGAGGAGGGCGGGAAGCTAAACAACGTCGCCGTCGTGAAAGAACTCCAGAGCGAGGTGGCCCGCACGCGGATCATTCCCGGCACGCGACTGATCGAGCTGTCGGCCTCATGCCGGTGGCGTGAGGATGCGACGGCGCTGGCCAAGCTCCTCCGCGAGGCATACATGACCGAACTGCGGCGCGTCGCCGGCGCCAGCACGCAGACGCAGCGGGACCAGCTGCAGACGCAGATCGAAAAATTCAGCACCGAGCTCCGCGACCACCAGCAGCGCCGCCAGGCTCTTCTCCGCGACGCAAAGCTGACCACCATCAACGAACAGGGGAGCGAAACTCTCCAGCGCCTGTACATCCTCAACACGCAGATCCTGGAAGCCCAGAACAAGATCCAGCTGAGCCGCGTGTCGATCAAGCAGTTGCAGGATCAGCTCGACAACCCGGCCGGGGTCCAGTACACCGACCAGATCAAGAGCGAGGTCGAGGATGATCCGCTGGTGATCCACATCAAGCAGATGATCCAGTCGACCGAGGCGGAGCTCAAGGGCATGCTTATGCAGGGAATCACCCGCGAGCACCGCCAGTACAAGAAGACCGACTCGGTGCTCCAGGGCATGAACCAGAACCTCACGCAGGCCCGTGAAGAGCTGATGCGAAAGAAGTTCGACAGCAACCTGGAGCAGATGAAGATCATGCTCCAGTCGCTCGAGAACCAGGAACGCGACATGACCGCCCAGCGCGACACTCTGAGCGAGAACCAGCAGGTGGCGGCGCGAACGCTCGCCGAAGTGAAGGACCTCGACGAGAAGATTCAGAACATCCAGCGGTCGACCTCACTCTTCACCGAGCAACTCCGCACCGCCACCATGCTCGCGGAACTGCCCACGACCAACCGCGTCGTCGTCGTCGGCGAAGAAAAGCTTCCCCGCGAGGTTTCCTCCCCCAAGCTGCACGTCATTCTGCCGGCATCGATGCTCGGCGTGGTCGGTCTCGTCACCGCCCTCATCCTCGCCATCGAGCTCATGGACAGCCGCGTGAAGGGCCCCGCGGACATCGCCCTGATGTCCCGCACCCGCCTGCTCGGCTGGATCCCCGACGCATCGGAAGACCCGGCGGGCGCCGGGGCGATAGAAACCACTTTCCGCGACCGCCCGCGCGGCGTCATCGCCGAGAACTACCGCCAACTCCGCTCCGTCGTCGCCAAGAGAATGACGCAGGCGTCGCACAAGTCGCTGGTGGTCATCGGCGGCATGCCGGGCTCGGGCTCCACCAGCGTGCTTTGCAACATGGCGCTGGCATGGTCCGCAGCGGACAGGAAGGTGCTCATTATCGACGCCAACTTCCGGCGTCCGGGCGTGCACCGGGTGTTTGCGCTGCGGGAAACGCCCGGCCTCGCCGACGTTCTCAGCGGCTCAAATATTGACGACGCCATCCAGCACACCGCCGATCCGCGACTGGATTTGATCAGCGCTGGTTCGCGTGAGAAGCGTGTCTTTGAGATGTTCAGCGGCGAACGATTCGGGCAGCTCATCGCGGAACTCAAGGCCCGCTATGACCTGGTCCTGATCGACGTCGCACCGGCCCTGGTCGCCAGCGACGGGCTGGCCATCGCCAACCGCTGCGACGCCAGCTGCCTGGTCGTTCGCGCCCTGGGCGAGAAGCGGGGCCTGGTGGGACGCCTCCGCAACGATCTCAGCGATGCACGGGGCGAGTTCCTCGGCGTCGTCGTCAACGCGGTCAAGCCCTCCGCCGGCGGCTACATCCGTGGCAACCTGCGGGCTACGCACGATTACCAGAATTCCGGCGAGACGTCTGCGGCGGCGTAACCTCCGTCCTCCCGCATGGCCGCAACGCCGAAGCAAAGCCCGCGCTCTCTTCGCACGCTCATCACCGGCGGTGCGGGGTTCATCGGGTCTCACCTGGCCGAAGGGCTGCTCGCCCGGGGCGATCGCGTGACGGTCATCGACAACCTGTCGACCGGCCGCCTCGCCAACCTCCCGGAGAATCCCCACCTGCGGTTCATCGAGGCCGACCTGGGTGAGGCGCTCGCGGCGCTCGGACCGGGCGAGGTGTTCGACGAGATCTATCACCTCGCGGCGGCGGTCGGCGTCGGGCTGGTCATGGATAACCCGATCGGCGCCATCAGGACAAATATCGAGCAGACCGTTGCGCTGCTCGAATTCGCCGCGGGGCGGACGGCTCCGGCCGG
Source organism: Phycisphaerales bacterium (assembly GCA_044221315.1). Lineage (GTDB taxonomy): Bacteria > Planctomycetota > Phycisphaerae > Phycisphaerales > UBA1924 > JAFEBO01. The sequence goes on from JBGAPK010000013.1 coordinate 84,902, forward strand.
CGGACCTCCGGGAATCCCCACGCTGATCGCCAGCAGTTCCGAGGTCTACGGCAAGAGCGCCAAGTCGCCGTACAGCGAAAGCGACGACGTTGTGTACGGCCCGACGAGTGTTGCGCGGTGGTGCTACGCCTACAGCAAGGCGATCGACGAGTATCTCGCGCTCAACTACGGAAGCAAGCGGGGGCTGCGGGTCGTGGTCACCCGGTTCTTCAACACCGTCGGGCCTCGCCAGGTCGGGGACTACGGCATGGTCCTGCCCCGGTTTGTCGGCGCGGCCTTGGCCGGGCGGCCCCTGCGCGTGCATGGCGAGGGAAGACAGTCGCGCTGTTTTTGCCACATCGCGGATGTCACGGGTGCCCTGCCACGCCTGCTGGGCGAACCGCGGTGCCACGGCGAGGTGTTCAATATCGGCTCGGACCGGTCGATCACCATCCGCGACCTTGCCGAGCTGGTGCTGAAGATCACCGGATCGCGTTCGAAGATTGAGCTTGTTCCCTATAGTCAGGCCTATCCGGCCGGATTCGAGGACCTGGCCGACCGCAAGCCCGATCTGTCCAAGATCGGCAGGGCGATCGGCTTTGTTCCGCGCAAGACGCTCGAGGAGACCATCCGGGACGTGGCCGGGTGGATTTCGGGCGGCACCAACTCGAAGTTTGTTGAGGACGAGAAATCTTGACCAGCGGACACGGCCAATGCGCGAGAATGGGATCGTTCCGCACCGGAGCGGACGTGCCGTCAGGCATCGCCGGCCTGGTCGTGACGATGTGCTTCGTGGCGAGTCGGGCCGACGCCGTCGTTCCCGGGGCGCCGGCCGAGGTCGAGAAGGTCTCCCGCTGGGAGGTCTTCAACGGCTACGCCTGGGTCATGGCCATCGCGTTCGTCGTGACACTGCTCACGACCCCGCTGCTGAGAAAACTCGCGATCACGTACGGAGTTGTTGATCGGCCGAGCGAGAGCCGCAAGGTGCATCGCATGCCGGTCGCCTATCTGGGCGGCGTTGGCGTGTTCCTGGGCATACTCGCGGCGATCCTGTTCAGTTACGCTTCGATGAAGTGGGCGGGGCTGATCGAGTATCACCCGTCGTCGAGCGTGAGCGCAGCGGAGCCGGAGCAGCGGATGGTTCCGCTCTTCGTGCTGTTCGGCATGACGGTCGTCGTTGTTGTCGGGCTGCTCGACGATGTGTGGGGGTTGGCGCCGCGCGTGAAGATTGGCGGGCTGCTCTTCGCGGCGGCGCTGTTGGCCATCGACGACATCGGCGCCCGCGTCGCGGCGCAGATTCTCTCTCCGCTCGGCACGCTGCTGGGTAATCCGAACCTTGTCTTCCACATCCCGCTGCCGATCCACCTGCCCGGCACTTCCGGAGTGATCCCGTTCGATCTGGTCTACTGGGTCGGTACGGCGATCATCGGGTTCTTCGTTCTGGGCGCGTGCAACGCGACGAATCTCATCGACGGACTCGACGGCCTGCTCACCGGCACGACGGCCATCACGGCGGGGGGCTTGCTGATCATCGCGCTCGGGCTTGCCGCGGCGGATGATGGGCCGCGCGATACGCAGCGATTGGTGCTGTGCATGGCCTTGCTCGGCGCCTGCCTGGGCTTCCTGCCTCACAATTTCAATCCGGCGACGATATTTTTGGGCGATGCGGGTTCGCTGCTTTTGGGCTACACGACGATCGTGATCATCCTGACACTGGGCGCGACGGACAAGACGCACCTTGTGATGGCGGGGATGATCGTCTTTGCCGTCCCCATGATCGATACGACCCTGGCGATCGTCCGTCGCAAGATGGCGGGCCAGAGCATCTCGAGCGCCGACAGCGATCATCTTCACCACATGCTCAAACGAGCGCTGGGCGTCAAGGGGGCGGTGCTGGTGCTCTACGGGATCGCCGCGGCGTTTGCAGGTCTTGGGGTGATCGTCAGCATGGGACGTGCCCGCGTGGTCTACATCATCGCCCTGATGCTCGCCTCGTTCATCGGCGTCACGGCGATCAAGATCGCCCGACGGAAGTTCATCGAACAGCAGTCGCTCGACTATGAGGCGAGGCGCGCCGCCGGGATCCAGCCGGCTCTATCCGCCACGATTCCCGCCGCGCAGACGCCCGCGGGCCGCGAGAGCGTCGCCGTGGGCTCCGAGCCAGCCTCGGTCCGCTGAGCCTTTCCGAAAAACAAAGTGTGCCCGAAGCGCGGATTTTGCCGACTCGTATACTCGGTCATGCAAGTTCCCGCACCGATGAATCTACCCCGCAGAATCGCCCTCATGAATCAGAAGGGCGGCGTGGGCAAGACCACGACTACCGTCAACTTGGCCGCGGCAATCGCCCGGGCGGGTCACCCGACGCTCGTCATCGACCTCGATCCGCAGGCCCACGCGACCCTGGGCCTTGGGCTGGATGGCGATTCGGGCACATCTATTTACGAGTTGCTGCACGACTCTTCCGGAGCCCAGGCCGCCGCCCGTGAGATCAGTCCGAATCTCTTCGCCCTTTCCAGCCATACCGATCTGGCGGCGACCGAAACCGAACTCGCGCAGGCTCCGGACCGGCTGCAACGACTCGGCCGGGTGATCGATGCCCTCTCGTCGAAGTTTGAATTCGTGCTGATCGACTGCCCACCCTCGCTGGGGCTCCTGACTCTCAACGCGCTCGCCGCGGCGGACGAGGTGCTCATTCCGATGCAGGCTCATTTCCTGGCTCTGCAGGGAGTCGGCAAGCTGCTTGAAACCGTCCGGATGTTGGCGACAGGCCCGCAGGCGATCAACCCGAGACTGAAGGTTGCCGGGGTTGTGCTGTGCATGCACGAGACTTCGAGCACGCACACAAAGGAAGTCGTGGCGGACCTCGATGCCTTCTTCGAGCAGGCCAGCAAACAGCCCGTGCCGTGGAAGGACGCCAAGGTCTTCCGCCCGGCGATTCGCCGGAATATCAAGCTGGCGGAGAGCCCGAGCTTTGGGAAGACGATATTCGACTACGCACCGCTCGCCAGCGGGGCGGAGGACTACAGGGCGCTCGCGGAAGCGTTCCTGGAGGGAAGAGCGATGCAAGTTCCGGCCGCGCCTTTCACCGCAGAGCGGGAACAGAGACCGGAAAGCCCCGTGGTGGTCACCCGGCCTGATTCGGCCTCGCGCAGCCCGGCGGACACCAGGCCCGCGGGCGTGCCTGCATGAGAGCCGCCGCACCTCTGATCCGCTGGGCGTTCGCGGCGTATGTCGCCGTGCTGTTTACCGGCACCCACTGGCCAAATCTGCAGATCCACGGCCCGATCGAACGGTCGGATCTCGCGGTCCATCTCGGAGCGTTTGGTGCCTGGGCTTGCCTCGCGACGTTGTGCCGCTTCTTCGGACCGGTGTTCTCGCCCCGCAACCTTGTTCTTTGCTGGCTGCTCGCGACGGGGTACGCGTGTATCGATGAAGGGCTCCAAGCCATCCCATCGCTCCACCGGACCTGCGCCTGGGACGATCTCGGATTCAACATCGTCGGGATTTCGCTCGCGATCGGCGGGATGTGGCTGCTCGGCGCCGTCCGCGGCGGGACAAATCACGCGTAGGCGGCCGATATCAGGATTCCGCGAACCGACCTTTCCCGGACATTTGATCTCTTGAATTCCCCAACTTCACAAGCCGCCAACATCTCGCCAACCCCGACTCCGGGCGGCGCCGATGGATCGGGCCGCGGGCAGCATCACACCGAAGCGCATGACCTGCACGCGCTCGGGGGAGTGCTGGCGGCGGCGATCCGAATCGTGGCGAGCTTTACGCTCCTATCCCGCCTGACCGGTCTGGTGCGGGATGTGCTCACGGCCAGGATCTTCGGCGACACCGGCGTGGGCTCGGCGTTCAATGCCGCGTTTCAGATTCCAAACGTCTTCCGCAGGCTCTTTGGCGAGGGAGCTCTCTCGGCGGCGTTCCTTCCGGAATACACGACATTGCGCAAGACGGATGCGGGAGCCTCGGATCAGCTCGCGTCCTTGACGCTGCGAGCGCTGGCAGTGGTCACCGGTTCGATCGTGCTGCTTGTGGAGGTTGCGCTCCTGGCCGTCTTGCTGATCGGCGCGCCCGACCCGGAGAGGACGCTATCCCTGCGACTCATGATGCTGATGCTTCCCATGATGCCGATGGTCTGCACCACGGCGATTCTCGGGGGCGTACTTCAGGCGCGCGGTCGGTTCGGGCCGCCCGCCGCGGCCCCGCTGATTCTCAACCTGGCGATGATCGGGGCGGCGCTGGTGCCGTTCGTCTGGCGGACGGAATCCCGTGAACAGTCGGCGTATCTCGTGGGGGGGGCCGCGATCCTGGCGAGCATTCTGCAGATCGTGTGGTCGCTTGCGGCGCTCCGCGGCCTGGTGCGCTGGACTCGGGTGACGACCGGCGCCCGTGACGCAGCCGCCCGAGTGCTCAAGCGATTTGTGCCTGTGCTGCTCGGATTGGGGACTCTCCAACTCAACACGATGATGGACACCCTCATCGCGATGTGGCCGATCTGGGTGGGGCCGACGATGTTCGGGTTCGCGGTCACTCTCGACGACGCGTCGAACTCAATCCTGTCGTATACCGCACGTCTCTATCAGTTTCCCCTGGGCGTCTTCGGAATTGCGGTTGCGACCGCCGTTTTCCCGCTGCTCTCACGCACGGCCGCGCATTCGCTGGCGTTCGTCGATGTGCTGCGGCGTGGCGTCCGCCTGTCCCTCTTCATTGGGATTCCGGCCAGCATCGGCCTGATCGTCGTGCGGGAGGATCTCGTGCGGACGATGTTCCCCGGATTCTCGCTCCAAGGGCTCGAGCGTTCGGCTTTGGCGGTGGCCTGCTACGCGCCGGCCGTCTGGGCCTACTCACTGAACCACGTTCTCACCCGCGCCTTCTACGCCAAGGGCGATACGACCACGCCGATGCGGGTTGCCGTGGCGATGGTCGGGTGCAACTTCCTGCTGAATCTGAGCCTGATCTGGCCCCTCCGGGAATCCGGGCTGGCGCTCTCGACCGGTGTTTGTGCTGTGGCGCAGGCGTTCATCGTCGCGGGGCTCGCCAAGTCCCGCCTCGGGGCGGACGTCTTTGACGGGGCAACCGTGAAGGCGGCATGCAGGATTGCTCTGGTTGCCGCGCTGATGGGCGGTGCGGTCTGGCTGACCATCCGGGTCTGGCCTGCGCCGTCGGGCTGGTGGGGACACTTCGTCCGACTGAGCGCCGCCACCGGCCTGGGAGGCTTCAGTTACGGCGTGCTGGCCTTTGTGATCCGGCTCGAGGAACTCCGCTGGCTGCTCCGACGCGGACCGGCGGGCTCGGCGGCCGAGTCGATGATTCTCGAGTAGGCCCCCCGCACCATGCCCCCGGACACCCACCGGCTTGGTATGATCTGCCCGCAAAAAACCGGTGCCCGATTCGGGCGCCACTCAGGAGATTGCAAGATGAACGCACGCGCAAAGAACATCGGTCGGACGCTCGCCCTGGTCGCCTCGGTCGCTTCGCTCCCGCTCGTTCTGACGGCCTGCAACACGGTCAAGGGCGCCGGCACCGACCTCGAAGAGACCAGCGATAACACCAAAAAGGCCTTCGGCGGGAGCAGCAGCAGCTCCTCCACCAAGACGACGTCGAGCAACGACACGTCCAGCACCAAGAAGTAATGCTCCGTGGCGATTGACCTCACCGGACGCACGATCGCGATCACCGGCGCAAGCTCGGGGATCGGGCGTGCGACGGCGGTCGCCTGCGCACGTGCCGGAATGAATGTTGTTCTTGGCGCCCGTCGCGCCGACAAGCTCCGTGAGGTCGCCGAGCAGATCCGTGCTGCCGGCGGCAACGCCGAGGCGGTCGTCATGGACGTCGTGAAGCCGGGCGACAACTCCCGCCTGATCGATGCCGCGCTGGCCGCCTTCGGATCGCTGTACAGCGTCTTCTCCAACGCGGGCTATGGCATCGAGCGGACGGTGCTGCAATACACCGATCAGGAACTGGACCAGATCTTCAAGACCAACTTCTGGTCGAGCCTCGAACTCATGCGCCTGGGCGCCGCCCACATGCTCAGGAACAACCCCGGGCCCGATCGGGGACATGTGCTGATCTGCTCGAGCTGCGTAAGCAAGATCGGTCTTCCGAACTTCGCGGCGTATTCGGCGACGAAAGCTCTCCAGGATCACTTCGGCCGTGCCATGCGGATCGAGCTCGCGCCGTCGGGGGTTCATGTTTCCACGGTTCATCCGATCGGCACCAGGACCGAGTTCTTCGACACCGCCAAGGACCTCTCCGGCGGCGCCCGTGTCAGCATCCAGATGCCGGAGATCGTCAAACAACCGGCAGAGACCGTTGCCAATGCGATCGTCCGCTGCCTGAGGAAGCCCAAGGGCGAGGTATGGACCAGCCTGCCGATGCGGGCGTCACTCGCCTTTGCCACTCTCGCACCCTCGCTCGCCGACTGGCTGCTCGCCCGCCGGCAACGCCACCACCAGCAAGATCAGGACCGCAGCAAATCACGGCCGCACAAGTAGCGCGACCGCATGCACTTCGACGGCGCGCGACTCCCCCACCGCGTCCACTTTTTCGTGCGTCTTGCCCTTGATACCGACGCGAGAGTCATCGATATCGAGCGCCGCCCCGATGTTGGAACGCATCGCCGCCTTGTGGTGGCCAATCTTGGGCGTCTCCAGAATCACCGTTGCATCGATGTTCGCGACCACCCAACCCAACTCGCGCACCCGCCGGGCTGCTTCCTTCAGAAATTCCCGCGAGTCTCGGGAATCGTGGCGCGGGTCGGTGTCGGGGAAGAGTTGGCCAATATCCGGCAGGCCGACGGCGGCCAACAGCGCATCGGTCACGGCGTGCAGCAGGGCATCGCCATCGCTGTGGGCGACCGGGCCGCGGGCTGATTCAAGCCGCACCCCTCCCAGCACCAGCGGTCTACCGGCCCCTTGAGGAGCGACCGCCTCAAGCCTGTGCAGGTCGTAGCCGTGCCCGATCCTGACCAAATCTGCGAGGTTCTCCATGGACGGCCAGTCTAGCTGCGGAATGCCGATCGAATTCCGAACGATCTTTGGGACAAATCACGACGAAAGAGCGGAGAGCCGATACATTTCGGACGCACTCACCGTCCCCTTCCAAACCCCTTCCCAGACCGGCACGTTCGGAGACGACCATGCACCTCGGCCGCGCACTCTTAGCCCTGCTCGTACTTCTCCCGCTCGCCGGGTGCAACATCTACCGGCCCGGCGGATCGATGCGGTCGAACGACACATTCACGTTCATCTCGAACGAGGAATACCCGGTCACGGTGACCCTCGTGGACGTCCGCAGCGGCGAGCCGATCTGGACGGCGGACGTGCCGGTCGGCAAGCAGCTCACTTTCCGGTTCCACGAGGCGCAGTACAAGGACAATCCGGCCAATCCGGACGCCATGCGGTGGCAGTTCTTTGACCGCCCGACAAACGCCGGCGAGCTCAACAGCATCATGCCCGTGCCGGACAAATTCAGCCGGCGGTTCGATGTCTCGATCCGCAAGACGCCTGAGTACGCGGCGGGAGCCGACGTCCACGACCAGCCCGTGATGGGTTCATCCCGGCCAATGCCCTCGCCCCCCGGGATGTCGGTGCCTTCGCCGACGAAGCCGGAGACCCCGACGAAGTCACCGGCTCCGGTCCAGTCGGAGCCGGCGAAGCCAGCACCGGAAACGGCACCGACTTAGTTCGGAGGAAATCTCATTAGGACCCATGGGTCCTATTCAAATCCTTCGACGCCTCACCAGCTGTACTTCACCGTGTACCGCACCGTGGTTTCTTTTCCCGGCTCGAGCGTGAGCGGGAACTGGATGGTGTGCGCGTCAACCTTGTCATACTTTTGGCTGGCGCCGGAGATTTCCCAGTTGGTCCAGCGGTAGAGGCGCTCGCGGACGATGAGGTCGGTCTTGACCTCCTTGCGGTTGCGGGCGTGGATTTCAATCGTTTCTTCCATCGTGCGCCGATTGGAGTCGATCTTGAAATCGACCTGCTTGCGGTCCGCGACGACATCAAACGAGGCGCCGAGTTTCAGCAGCACCGTTTCATCCCTGGGGGTGTGCTTGATGATGTCCTCGCCGACAAACTCCGAGATCGCGTCGGCCGGCTGGCCTCCCTTGGGGATATCGAGCTGGCTGACCCGCACGCGTCCGGCGGGCAGGGGCACGCCCAGCCCCGATTCCTTGTTGTTCTTAAACCGCAGATACACGTCGATCGTGGTGCGGCCCTGCGCGCCGAAACCCTGATCGGTCATCGGACCGCCGTAGTCGCCGGGTTCGATCCCCAAGCCGTCATAAACGAGCACCTTCTCGCACGGCACCTTGAGTACGGCGGGAAAGAGCTCGATTTGCTTTGTCGAATTATCCGGCAGCGTCGTCGGGCGACCGAGCGTGTAGAGGTGGTACTCGAAGAAGGCCTTCTGCTCGAAGCCGTCGGAGCGATCTTCCATCGCCACCGCCTTGGCCATCCGTCCGCCAAGGTACCGGTTGTCCTGCGGCTGGATCTTGTTCACGCGTCCGGCAATCAACCGCAGCTGCGCTTCCGGATAGCTCGCGCCCGACTGGTTCACGATGCTGACCCAGGAAAAGAAGTCGAGCGTGCCCGAGTTGTTGTCCTTGCCGGGAGCGAACAGCGCGTTGTAGTCTGCCCACCAGGTCATTCCCGCGGTCTCGTAGCTGATGCGGGCAGTGTGCGTGCCCGGCTGCTGGGTCTCGAGTTCCCAGAGCAGCGTCGGGCGTGTGAGCAGGCCGTTGGGGAGTGCGGGCAGATCGAAGTTGGTCGCATCGCCGAGGATCTGGACCTTGCCCCCTTCGCCGGATAGGACGATGCCGCCGGCCGTCGAGAGGAGTTTGCCCTTGGTGTATTGCACATTGTCGCCGACGTGCGCCCCCACCGCGATCTCCTTGTCGATGTACTTTTCGAGCAGTTTCTCGCGACCGATCAGATCAAACTGGAAGTTCTGTTCGAGCACATGCGTGGTTGTCGGTGCGGTCAGAGACTCGAATGTCACCGTCGTTGGCTCGATCAGCGCGGCGACATCGGTCACACGGACGCTGTTCCGCCCGTTCTTGAGATCGAGTTTCAGGAATTGGCGCACGGTGCCGAAACCCTGCACCGCGTTCGAAACGCCCGACCAACCTCCGTTGTACCGGGCCTGCGCCAGCGCATCCCGAGGCACGCCCTGCCCGGGATTCAGCGTGCTGTAGATCGTCACGATCGGAGCGGGATCTGCCTGCCCGAACGCGCTCCCCGCAAGCGAGGAAAGAACGAGGCATCCGACGGCCGTGCTGCAAAGCGTCTTCATGCGGAACTCCTGGTTGGACCTGGTGACGATACAGCGCCGCGAGGCGCCGGGAGGTTCACGCACCGCACGGCCGATTTCCCGTCGCGATTCTTATCGCACCCGCGTCAGACGTGCGTATTCGAGCACCAGCGTCTTCGTACCCACGCCGCGAAATCGGATCGTCGCCCGGGCGTTTGCGCCCGACGTGATCGTCACGACCTCTCCCTCGCCGAACTGCGGGTGTCGCACGACACTTCCGACCGGGAATGCCGCGTTCTTCGACGAGCCACCGCCCGACGACCCCGACCATGCTAATTTCGCACGCTTGGAGTCTTTGGCCGCGAATTCGCCCTCGGGTTCGTAGCGCGGTCCGCCGTCGCTTCCACTCTCGCCGCGCTCGATGAAGTCCTCGAGGCCCCCGAGTGCATCGGCCTGATCGCTGATGAGCACAGAGTCCTTGGGCAGTTCCTCCAGGAATCGGCTCGGAATCGTGCGCTCGGGGATTCCCCGCAGCGTGCGGTAGCGGCTGCTGGTCAGGTGCAGCCTCCGCATCGCCCGCGTGATGCCGACGAAGCAGAGCCGCCGTTCTTCTTCCAGTTGATCCTGCGATTCGCGAGCCCGGCTGTGAGGCAACTGGCCCTCTTCAAGCCCGATGATCGCCACCGCCTTGAACTCAAGCCCCTTCGCCGCGTGGAGGGTCATCAGCGTGACCGAGCCTTGGGCCGGATCCACGGTGTCGGCATCCGCAACAAGCGCAATCGACTCCAGATACGCCCGCAGCATCGCCAGCAGCGGCGGCGTCTGGTCGTTCGGCCTTGCGAGCCCGTCGGACTCCTGCGTTTCGGCCGCGGGGTCGGCCATCGCGTCGAATTCCATCTCGAACTGCCGCGCAGAACTCACGAGTTCGTCGAGGTTGTCCAGCCTCTCCATATCGGCGTCGCTCTGGCTCGCCTTGGCCTGCGTGCGGTACATGGCCTCGAGGCCGGATTCGCGGATGATGCGAGAGACCAGGTCAGCGAGGCTGGTCGGAACCGAAGAGCCCATGAAAGAGCCGCCGCCGGTCCACTCGTCGATCATCTGGACGAATTTGCCGACTGCTGCTGCTCCGCGTCCGGCGACGTCGAGAATGCTGTCGGCCTCGTGCATGGCGACGAGGACGGGCATCCCCTTCTGCGCCGCGTAATCCTCGATTTTTCCGAAGGTCGTCGCGCCAATGCCGCGAGTCGGCGTATTCACGATGCGCCCGAGAGAAACGTCGTCGCTCGGGTTGGCGACGAGCCTCAGGTACGCAACCGCGTTCTTCACTTCTTCGCGGTCGTAGAAGGCCGTGCCGCGCGCGACGGTGTACGGCACGCCCGCCTGGCGCATCGCATCTTCCATCACGCGGCTGAGCGAGTTGGTTCGATAGAAGACCGCCATCTCACGCCAGGCGACCGCCGTCGGCGAGCCCTCGCGGTCGTCCTTCACCCCCTTGAGCCAATCGACGATCAGCGCCGCCTCGTGATTCTCATCCCGGGCGAGAGTCAGTTCGACCCGCTCGCCGCCGGCCCGCGTCGTGAACAGGTCCTTGTGCTTGCGTTTCTGGTTGTTGCGGATCAGCATGTCCGCGGCCTTCAGGATCGGGGCGGTCGAGCGGAAGTTCTCGCCCAGCGTGATCACCTTCGTGCCGGGGTAGCTCTTCTCGAACTCGAGGATGTTGGCGATATCCGCCCCGCGCCAGCCGTAGATCGCCTGATCGGGATCGCCGACCACGCAGATGTTGGGCGACGCCCCCCCAC
>JBGAPK010000051.1:0-18698 GCA_044221315.1 Phycisphaerales bacterium
CCCAGCGCGCCGATCGACACGATCGCTCCGATCTTCATCACCTTGACCGCCTGAAGCGTGTACGCCCCGGCTTTCGGGTCGTACATGAAGCACCAGCTCATGAGCAGTTCGCTCGAACCCTTGGCGATCTTCCCGTCCGACGCCTCCAGCAACGCCAGTTTCATCTGCTCCGCCAACTTCTGATCATCACCCAGGAACGGCGAGAGGTAGCGGGCGATGCGACCGTCGGGGGTGAGGATCATGAAGACCGAGGAGTGGGCGAACTGCCCGTTGTCCGCGGCCCGGTACTTGAAGCCCAGGGCGTTGGCCAATTCCCGATCTGCGCCCGACGCGCCGACAAAGAAGTTCCAGTTCTCCGCGAGAACGGGGTTGAACTTTCCGCCATCGGCCAGCCCGTTGGGGTGGCCGACGAGGTACTTCTCCTTCACTTCCTTGGCTCGGGTCGCCGTCTCGGACGAGTCGAAGCTGAAATATGCAACCTTGAAGTCTTCGCCGATCTTGTAATCGAGCCGGCGGAATGCGCCGGCAAGCTTGTCCATCGTCGCGCTGCACACCACCGGGCAGTCGTAATAGACAAGCGCGACCAGCACGGGCCGGTGCTTGCCACCGGACTTGGTCGAACCCTTCTCGAGGTCGAAGAGGTCGCCCAGGCGGACTTCCTTGCCCTCGGCGCTCGTGAAACGGAGCTCCATCGGCACGAATGCGCCGATTTTCTGCTCGGTTTCGAGACCGCGGGTCAACGCCTCTGTGGCCGGTGCCACGCCAGAAGCGCCGGGTTCATAGACGGTTTTGATCTGCGCATGAGCCGCGCTCCCGCAGGCCGCGGCAAGGAGAATCTGGAAATGTCGGGACCACTTCAACACTCGCAGACTCCGGGGCGGCTCCGCGCCCCACCGAGGGCTACTTCGACTGGTACTTCCGGACAACCCGATCAACCGCGCGGTCGACCGGTATACGGACAGTCCTGGTCGCGGCGTCGGCCACGCCATAGGTTGACAGTTCGTTCTCCATCTGGCTCTTCATCTGGTTGTAGCCGAGCGAAGCGCCGGTATTTTCGATCCGGGCCTCCTCGGTCTTGCGGACCGTGACGTTGAAGTACAGAACCGTGACCAGGATGAATATGGCGGTGAACCCGAAGATGGCGATCAGGACCTTGAACGTCGCGCCGGGATCAACGATCGCCGCGTGTTCGTGCTGCGGCACACCTTCCGCTGCGGAATGGTGGTGCCAGGCGTCGGCGTGGGCGTGGGCGTCGTGTGCGTGATCTGACATGCGTTGCCTTCTAGGATTCTGGAATTGGGTTCGGGAGGATTCGAACTCGAGAGCCTTCTTACTGCGAAACAGGAGAAAATTCTGTGAAACGGGACTGAAAATCCTCTGGCGTGAGCGGGGCGATGTCAATCTAAGTCTTGATGCAGAAGCTTCTTAGACGTAATTCTTGTGGTGCAGCGCCTCGGGCAGTCGCGGATCGCGAAGCGGGATAAGTGGAACGGACGCTACCCGGCGGCAGATCAAGAACCCGAGCAGGCCGATCACGCCCAGGGATGCGGCAATGTCAACCCAGATGCCGCTCAAGGGAGTGATGCCGTCGGCGCCGGCGCGGGTGGTCACCATGGGTCGGACGATGAAGAACATGTCGGTGAACTGGATGAAGATCATCCAGAGCGCGACGAGGATGAGCAGGTTTGGATTACGCTTCACCGAGCGGAAGAGCAGGACGAGGAAGGGCGCGATGAAGTGGCCGAAGGCGAGCAGGTAGAACACGTACTGCCAGCCATTCTCCTTGCGGACGAGGAACCATGCCGTTTCTTCCGGGATGTTCGAATACCAGATCAGGAAGTACTGGCTGAAGGCGATGTAGGCCCAGAAAACCGTAAAGGTGAAGCAGAGCTTGCCGGTGTCGTGGAAGTGCTCGCTGGTGACGAGACCCTCGAGTTTTCCCGCACGCCGCAGCGAGGCCGCGATGATGACGAGCGTCGCGATGGAGCTGAACCCGGCGCCGGCAAAGTAGTAGACGCCCCACATGGTGCTGAAGAAGCGGAAGTCCATCGACATCAGAAGGTCGAAAGCCGCGAAGGCGGTGGAGAGGGCGAAGACCAGCATTCCCCAACTGCTGGTGAAGCGGGCCTTGTTGGTCAGCCACTTGTCGCCTGTGGTGTCCTGGCGGAGCGAATAGCCGTTGAGCTTCCAGGCGATGATGGTCCAAAGCGTGAAGTAGATCATCAGGCGCACGAGGAAGAAGCTCGGGTTGAGGAAGGGCGCCTTCTCGTGCAGCAGCATGCTGTTCGCGTATTCCGGATTCATCCAGGTGTAGAGCAGGCCGTGCCCGATGAACAAGTCGTAGAGCGGAACGATCGAGGCGACGATCAGCATGATCGGCGTGAGCATCGCGAGATTCTCGAGCTGGCGCCGGAGCGTGACCGACCACCCCGCGGCCATCAGGTGCATCACCAGCGTGAAGAACATCCCGCCGAGGCAGATCGCCAGCCCGCCCATCGCGGCGGCCTGGAAGCTCGCGATCGCGTGGAGCCTGCCCGTGCTCATGAAGGCGCTGGCGACAGTCGCGGCGATGCCGGCGCCGGCCATCACAGCGAAGAGCATGGAGGGGCCGCCGGAACCGGAGAGGCGGACGTTTTCCTCGCGCAGGGCGGGATTGCCGGCAAGGTCGTCATAAGCGGGAGATTCGTGCCCGTGGGCTGCGATGGAACTCACTTGGCACCTCCTGGCGCTTTGGGGGTATCGGGCTTCTTGTCGGCGGGTGACGCGGCAGGCGGGGTCGCGGGTGTCGCGGCCGCTGCGGCAGCGGCAGCCGCCTCGCGCAGCTTGGCTTCAAGCGCCGGTCGCTCGGACTCGGGAACGTCGGCGATGGGCACCGACCGGGATTCCTGAAGCGTGCGGAAGTAGGCAACGACAGCCCACGCCTGCATCTCGTTCAGGGCGTGCGCGTAACCGGGCATCTTCTGCTCGCCGTTGGTGATCACGCCGTTGCGGGCAGTGTTGAAGATGTAGCCGTCCTTGCCCGTATAGACAGAGACGTCCTTGTACTTGGGGTCGTAGAAGTTCGGCAGGGCGTACGACCAGGCCTGACCGACCATGCCCTTCCCCGAGCCGTCCATCCCGTGGCAGGCAGCGCAATAGATGTTGAACTTGGTCTGACCGAGCTTGATGAAGTCCGCGGTGACCGGTATGGAAGGCGGGATGCGATCGACGTATTTGGGAGTGCCGTCGGCGTTGGCGCCGGCGATCCCGAGGTAGACCGCCTGGCCTTCACGCAGCAGTGATGCGCGCTGTGCGGCCCAGGGCTTGCCCCAGGACTCATCGCCCGTCACCGTTTCGCGACCGTACGCGACGACGTTTGCCGGCGGCTCGCGCATGGTGCGGCCGTTGGCGTAGAACGGCGTTTCCGACTGCGGTTTCCAGCGCGGCATGTCGTCCATGTCGGGGAAGAACTGGTGTGGGGGCTTGTCGCTGCGATCGCCGCGGCAACCCTGCATCGCCGACGAAGCCGCGACGCCCGCGAGAATCGCGAGAGCGAGCCGGCCGGGTGTGATTTGCGTGTGCTTGTTCATCGAGTTCTCAACTGCTGACTGCTGATGGCGGAATGCTCGCTTCAATCCCCTTCGACCAGGTCGATGTGCTTGCCGCCGAGGCGTTCGAGCATGGCCCGCGTCTGATCCGGGTCGAACTTGTCGTCGGTGGATTCGATGCAGATGGCGATGCGATCGTCGCTGCAGGAAAGGAATCGCTCCTTCTTGAGGAGCGGGTGGTTGTGGCGCGGCAGGCCGTTCATCGCGAGCATGCCGATCAGCGTGGCGAACGCCGTGAAAAGAATGCCGAGTTCAAACGTAATCGGCACAAACGGTTCCCAAGGGCCATAGGGTTTGCCCTGCACGACCAGTTGGAAGTCGACGCCGCTCATCCACCACTGCATGAGGAAACCCAGGCCGGCGCCGGTCAGGCCGACCAGAGCGCACACCAGCGGAAGCATGGTGCGTTTCTGCCCGATCGCCTCCTCGATGCCGTGGATGGGGAACGGGGCGTAGACATCCCAGCGGGTGTAGCCGGCGTCGCGCACCTTCTCGGCGGCGTGGTAGACCTCGGCGGCGTTCGCAAATTCGGCGATGACGCCGTAGACGCTTTCGCCGGTCTCGGTCACGTAGACCTTTTGGTTCTTTGCCATGGCTAGTGGCTCCCTCCGTGATTGTGGGGGTTGTCGTCGTGGTGGTGCGGGCTGGCCTCGGGGAGGATGGCCTTGACCTCGGCCATCGCGAAGACCGGCAGGAAGCGGAGGAAGAGAAGGAAAAGCGTGATGAAGATGCCGCAGGAGCCGACGAAGATGCCAACGTCGACGAAGGTGGGCCAGAACATGTGCCACTCGCTCGGCAGGAAGGCGCGGTGCAGGCTCGTCACGATGATGACGAAGCGCTCGAACCACATGCCGATCGTGACGAGGATGGAGACGATGAAGACAACGAGCGGGCTCTGGCGCGCGAACCGCATCCAGAAGACCTGCGGGCTGACGACGTTGCAGAAGATCATCGTCCAGTAGGCCCAGGCGTAGGGCCCGCGGGCGCGGACGTTGGTGAAGAGGTAGGACTCGTAGACGTTGCCGCTGTACCACGCGATGAAGAATTCCATCGAGTAGGCAAAGCCGACCATCATGCCGGTGGCGAGGATGATCTTGGCCATGTTCTCGATATGGCGAAGGGTGATCAGGTCCTTCATGTTGGGGAAGAGCTCTCGCGCCGGGATCAGCAGCAGGAGCACCATGGCGAAGCCGCCGAAGATGGCGCCCGCGACGAAGTAGGGCGGGAAGATGGTCGTGTGCCAGCCGGGGAGGATGGACGTGGCGAAGTCGAAGGACACGATCGAGTGCACGCTGAGCACCAGCGGCGTGCTGATTCCTGCGAGCACCAGATAGGCGACCTCGTAGCGGTGCCAGTGCCGGCTGCTGAAGCGCCACCCCATGGCAAGGAAGCCGTAGACATACGCTCGGATCGTGTCGGTCCGCAGCGCTACGAAGGGAAGCAGACGCGGGCCGTCGGTCTGACGACGCAGGCGCAGATCGGCCCGGTCGCGGAGCGTCGCGAAGTCCGGGATCATGCCCATGTACCAGAAGAGCAGCGAGACCGTGCCGTACGTGCTGACCGCGAAGACGTCCCAGAGGAGCGGGCTCTTGAAGTTGGGCCAGATGGCATTGGAGTTGGGCAGCGGCAGGAGGAACCACGCCATCCACTGGCGACCGATGTGGATGCCGGGAAAGGTCGCGGCGCAAATGACGGCGAAGATGGTCATCGCTTCCGCCGAGCGGTTCACGGCCGTGCGCCACTTTTGCTTCAGCAGGCACAGGATGGCGGAGATCAGTGTTCCGGCGTGGCCGATACCGATCCAGAAGACGAAGTTGGTGATATCCCAGGCCCAGTCGACCTGGTTGTTCATACCCCAGGCGCCGATGCCCGTGATGACCAGGTAGAGGATGAGCAGGCCGCCGATTTGGGCCAGCGTGAACGCCAGGCCGAAGACCGGCAGCCACCAACGTCCCGGCGGTTTCTCGGCGTAGCCGCAGACGATCTCGGTGATGTCGTGGATCGAACGCTTGTTCAGCACGAGCGGCGCACGGACCGCTGGATCGTCGACGAGCGAGCCATCGCCGGTACCGGGTGCGACCGGGTACGTTGGAAGCTCGCCGGTATCGAGACCGGCCAGGCGCCTTGCCGCGGCTTCATCAGGGTGCAGTGTCGTCACGCGAGACCTCCGCCGCTCAGAATGTTGAGGCTGAGCGCGTAGCCGTTGTCTTCAGTCTTTCGCCGGGGATCGAAGTAGGTGTGTTCCTTCGGAGCGGTTTCGTGTCCGGAATTCGGGTGGCCCTCTTCGTGTCCGCCGTGGAAGGGATGGTCCCACGCGGCCTTTCGTGTCGCATCGACGAGCGCCGGATTCGGGTTGTTGACGCGGATGAGGTGGCTTGTGCGCGGGCGGGTGTTGAGGTAGCCGAGCAGGAGGTACGAGCGCCGGCTGCGACGTGTGTGGTAGACGCGGCTGCCCTTGCGCTTGCCGCCGTCGGCCTCGGTGTAGTCGGTATCGGTGTCGAGGATGTCGCCGAAGACGATGGCGTCGCTCGGGCAGGCCTGCTGGCAGGCGACCTGCGCGAAACCGTCGGGGACATAACCCATCGGGTTGTTCGCGAGGTCCTGCTGGCGCACCTCGATCTTGGCGGCGTTGGTCCGCTGGATGCAGAAGGTGCATTTTTCCATGATGCCGCGCATGCGGGTCGTGACATCGGGGTTCTTCTGCATCCGGGTGATCTCGTCGAGCTTCTGGCGGAGGCGCGGCGGGATGAGGTTTGGGTTGATCTTGTTGTGCTCGCCCGAGCCGGTGATGCCGCCGCGATCGGGGGCGATCGAGTTGACGAACTCCTGCCCGATGTACGAGCCGTTGAACTTGTGCAGGCCGTACTCGAAGAAATTGAAACGGCGGACCTTGTAGGGGCAGTTGTTGGCGCAGTACCGCGTGCCGATGCAGCGGTTGTAGGTCATGAAGTTGTGGCCTTCGTTGCCGTGCACCGTCGCGTTCACGGGGCAGACCGTCTCGCACGGCGCGTTCTCGCAGTGCACGCAGGCGACGGGCTGGAAGAACATGAACTCCGGCGCGTTGTAGTCGAGCTTGGAGGGGTTTTCGTGATCGAAGTAGGAACCCGCGAAGTACCGATCGACGCGGATCCAGTGCATCTCGCGTCCTTTCATCACTTCCTTCTTGCCCACGACCGCGATGTTGTTTTCTGCCTGGCACGCGATCGTGCAGGCGCCGCAGCCGGTGCAGGCGGAGAGATCGATCGTCATCCCCCACTGCTGGCGCTGCGCGAAATCGGGAGGCTGCACCTTGTTGTGCAGTTTGTCGGACCAGCCGCCCATGGCGAGGTCCTTCGGATCGGCGTCGGCGGCTGAACGGTTGAACGGGTTGTCGTAGATCGACTTGTTCGGGGGAGTGTGGCTCAGGTCGCCAAGGCGCTCGGCGAAGTTGAGCTTGCCTCCCTTGTTGTCCGGATAGATCTCATCGTTGTGACGCAGCTCGGCGTCGCCGAACTTCTGGTAGGCCGGCAGATCAACGTTGCGGACGATCGAGGTGCGCCCCTCGAGGCTCCAGTGCATCTGCGTGCTGGCGATCTGGTGCATCTCTCCGGTGGACTTCCAGGAGACGCCGGCGAGACAGGCGCCCGCGCCGGCGCGGATCGGGCCGACGTCGAAGCCGACGCCGTCGCCGACCAGACCGGACTTGCGACGCCCGTAGCCATAGGTGAGCAGGACCGTATCGTCGGCCATGCCCGGCAGAATCCACACCGCGCACTTGATCGTGCGCCCGCCGAGGGTGAACTCGGCGACGTGGCCCGAGGGGTACTTCTCCTTGGTGTACATCGTCTCCGGGTCTTCGACGGTGGCGCTCGCGGGCAAAACTCCGAGCCGGTCGGCCGTCTTGGGGCTCATCAGGGCCGGGTTGTCCCACACCACCGCCGTCGCGTGCTGCGGCAGTTCCTGGAGCCAGGAGATGTTGGTGAATCGTCCGTCGTGCATCCAGCCGGTGCGGATGACGGCTTCAAGCGTCGAACTGGACGGCGCGGGGATCGCGAAGCCCTTCCATGCCGCGGCAACTCCGGCCGAGTCAACCTTCGGCGTCGCGGGCTTGTCCAGAGTGCGGGCGAGCACTCCGTCGTGCAGCGTGCGGCGCCAGACCTTTTCGAATTCATCTTCGGCCTTGATACCGAGCTTGTCGCGCCAGGTGCGCCGGACGAGTTCGTATCCATCGCGGGGCGTGCCGTCGGCGCGGAGATCGCCCGCGATGAACGCGAGCATCTCGATCTCGCTCATGGGCGCCTGACCGGCGGTCTTTCCATCCTCGCCGACGGCGGCATACAGCGGGGCGATCATCGGCTGAATCGGGGCGATCGCACCGTCCTGAGCCATCGTGTCGCCCCAAGCCTCGAGGTAATGACAGCCGTTCAGGTTCCATGTCGCCGCCTCGCTCGTTTCGGTCAATTCGACGGAGAGCGAGACCGCGCCCTCCAACTTAGCGAAGGCGTCGGAGAATGCCTTAGCATCTGGCGCGTCGTAGGCAGGGTTGGTGCCGATGCAGATTACGCTCTCGTACTTGCCACCCTTCATGGCCTCCGTCAGGGCGGACATGGCGGCGCGGGAATCGGCGGCAATGTCCGCCGCCATCGGGGTGTAGCCGGCGATGGTGCAGCCCAGGGCGCCGTTGAGAGCGTTGCAGAGGGCGTGAACCGGGGCCGGGAGATGCGCCCCGGCGAGAACGATCGTGCGTCCCTTCTTGGCGTTGTCCAGAAGGTCCTTGGCACACTCCTCGATGAACTTGCGGTCGGAGTCTGTGATCTGTCCGGCCGGGATCGCAACGGCGCCCAGCGCGGAAACGACAGTATCGGAACCAGCGCCGAGCTTGGGCAGCATGAACTTGGCGAGTTCAACAGCGCACGCGATGACCTTTGAGGGCGCAGCGCGAAGGCGGTGATCGGCCTGGCCGCCGGTGAGCGAGAAACCGCTCTCGATGACGTAGAGGCGGCTCATCTCGTCGGTGAGTTCCTCGACGCGACGCGTCGAGGCGAAATCACGGGCGTGGATGAGCGCTCGGGGCTCGTGGATCACGAAGTCGCGGTCGAGCGAGAGAATGGCCTTGGCCTTGGAGAAGTCGATCGCGTCGTGCATCGGCGCGCCGAACGCAGCTTTGGAGCCCTGCGCCGGGCCGAGGTTCTCCGTTGAGTCGTACGCAATCCATGTGGCCTTGGGCCACTTTTTCACGATCTGATCGTGCAGCGCATCGCGCGTCGGGCTCGTCTTCTTGTCGACGATAATCGCCAGGCCCGCGCCCTGCGTCTTATTGAATTTCGGGAAGTAGTCCTTGCCCCACTTGACGAAGTCATCCCAAGTCGCGGGAAGGTGCTGGCCGGCGCCGTTGTCGCGTTTGCGGTTGAAGTAGACCGGCTCTTTCAGGCGGTCCGGGTCGTAGAGTGAAAGAATGCTCGCTTGGGCCGTGACGCTGCTGCGTCCGCGATTGACCGGGTGGAGCGGGTTGCCCTCGACTTTGGTCGGGCGGCCGTCGTGGGTCTCGACCAGCAGGCCTTCGCAGCCGCCTCCGGGGAGCGGCATGCTTGTCGCGTAAAACAGCGGCTTGCCGGGGATGATGTCTTCCGGGGGCTTCTGCGAATATGCGAGGATCTTGTAATCCGGACGACGGCAACCGGGAATCGTCGCGGCGCCGGCGAGGGCCACCGAAGCACCCATGAGCTTCATAAACGTCCGGCGCGTGCCGCTCAGCATGTCGGTCACGCCCGCCGGGAATTCGCGTTCCAGAAAATCACGGAACTGGCTGGTGTCGGCGACCTCGTCCATGGAACGCCAGGCCGCGCGCCCGTTGACGGCGGTCAGGAGGCTGCGCCGCTCGCGCGCGAGCAACTCTTTGCTCTCGCGCTGCTTGGGGCCATCCGCGGATGTTGAGGGGCACTGATCGGCCTTGCTCATGCCGGAGTCCTTGTGGCTTGGCCCGTCGTTCGGGGCTCGAATTTCAATCTAGTAATGGCACGATCCGCAACCCTGTGGCGGCTGACGCTCGAGTGCTTTCACGATGTCGCCGGAAGAAGCCTGGGGTTTCCCCGCGGCACGGTCTTCAAGAGTCTGCTGCACCCACTGGAGCTGCGTCACGCGGTCGAGAGGAACAAGATTCGCGCCGGGATTGCGATGACAGTCAAGGCACCAGCTCATCGACAGCGGCTGCACCTGGTGAACGACCGGCATGGCCGTGATCTGCCCGTGGCAGGAGAAGCAGGACACGCCGGCCGCGAGGTGCGCATTGTGCGGGAAATTGCGAACGTAATCGGGAAGCTTGTGCACGCGGCGCCAGGCAATCGACTGATCCGACGAGTACGCGGTGCGGACGAGTTCAACCCGCTGCGTCTTCCACGCCGCGAGACGGTTCTCCGCGTGACAGCCGTAGCACGTTGCGACATTCGGAATGTTGGCCTCGGCCGCAATTTCCACCTTGGTGTGGCAGTAGCGACAGTCCATGCCGAGTTTCCCCGCATGGATCTGGTGGCTGAACGCCTCGATCGGTTGCGTCGGCATGTAGCCGACCGACCAGAACGCCGGCGTGGCGTAGTACCAGAAACCCGCAACCGCCGCGAGCAGGGTTCCCCCGGCTCCGACCGCTGCGACTGTGGGAAAAGCGTTGAACCACTTTGGGAATAAGACGGACAAGGGGTCGCCCTTTCGAAAGCACTCGGGGATAACGAGCGCGCAGCCAAAGTCCACCCCTCCCCTACGCACCAAACCCTAGCGTAGAATCGGCCCAAGTGGCCATTTTCCGGTAGGGCAGCAATTTCTTCGCATCCGCCGCCAATGGTCAAGCAAGGTCCGTTCAGAATGAGCAATTGAGACTCGGTCTCAATTAGGACCGGGGAGTCGGAAACGATGAGCGGAATTCGAGCAGTCGTGCGGCCGAGCATTTTCACCATTGGCTTTGGAGCCGCGATCGCCGTTTGGTGGACGTGGTTTGTAACCCATCTGCCGTGGCTTGGGATTTCCGAGCAACTTTCGCTCCCATCCATACTTGTGGTCTGGTTGTCTTCCCTGGCCATCGGCGGACTGTGCCTGCGGAGAGAGGGTCGAACCGGCGGCGAGACCCTTGCCGCGTCGGCGGGTGCCGGGCTCTTGAGCGCGTTGCTTGGTCTTCTGATACTCGGGACCAAACTCTCAGAATCTGCGACGCCCGGAAACGCCGGAGTTGTCGAAACCAAACCCGGAGCCGCGTTGATCGCCGTCGGATTCGTCCTCGCCGGCACGCTGCTGGGAGTGATTGCCGGCGGTTGCGTCGGCTTTTTCTCACCCGCCCTGAATCACGCCGTGAATGCCGGTGAGGTGCAAGAGAAATGGATGGGGCGATTCGGGATAGTTGCCGCGGTGTGCGTTGTGCCTCTGCTTGTCGTCGGGGGATTGGTGACGAGCACGAACTCGGGAATGGCGGTGCCGGACTGGCCGAACACGTACGGGACGAACATGTTCCTTTACCCGCTCGGGCCGCGCGCGGACCAAGCGGTGTACTTGGAACACAGCCACCGGCTGTTCGGGGCGCTGATCGGCCTGAGCGCAATATCGCTGTTTTTGCTGGTGTTGTTGTATGAAGACCGCCGGTCGGGGCTCTGGTGGTGGGCCCTGGCGATTTTGACGTTGGTGGTCATTCAGGGCGTGCTCGGCGGGACGCGGGTGCTCAAGGGCAACCTCGATCCGGCCCGCGACGCGAAGGTGCTTCGCGTCGTGCACGGGGTGCTCGCACAATTTGTCTTCTGCCTCTTCGTGGTGATGGCTGTCTTGCTCAGCCCTCTCCAGCAGCGGATCCGGGCGGCGGCGAAAGGGGGAGCCCTTGCGTTCGACAAGGGGGGCATTCGTGTCGGTTTTTTCCGAACGATGGCGAATGCGGCGCTTCACGTGACACTCCTTCAGTTGATTCTCGGGGCCGTATACAGACACACCCGCTCGCCCCACGCGCTTTGGACGCACATTGTCTTCTCGATTCTCGTGGTCATCGTGGCAAGCTGTGCCGCGGCCGCCGCCGCCAGCGTCCGGCCCGTGGACGACCGGGCACGCCGAATTGTTCGGACGTTTGGGCTCTTGACGGGCCTGTGCGTTGGCGTGCAGTTCTGTCTTGGCTGGGTGGTCTTCATGGCCGGAGGCTCCGGGCCGGAGCCGACGTCGATCGGGCAGGCATTGCTGCGGACGTCGCATCAGGCGAATGGGGCCCTTCTGCTGGCGTTGGTGACGGTCTTGGCGGTTTGGTCGAGAGCCTTGGCACCTAAGTCGGGCCCGGCGGCCATTGTCTCGGAGGCCTAGGAGCCCCGCCGCCAAGTTGTTATCGCGCCCGCAAGGCCCTGAACCGAGCAACCGCTTCGAAACAGTCGCAAGGACAGGCCGAATGGACAGGCGCGGCAATCGCCGCTGGACCGATGCGTTAGGCTGGACAAGGAACTTCGCCGCCTTGGGGATTGCCGCATGCCCGATCAGCCCGTCGCAAATCTGAAATCGACCGCGCCCCTGAAGACTGGAAGCGATGCCGCTCACGCCGAGCGGACGATGAGCGGCTCGATGACGCCGATCGCGCCCAAGAACTTCGGGTATGAGCAGGCGCGGCATCTCTTGTGGCGTGCGGGGTTCGGCGGAACGCCGGTGCAGATCCAGACTCTGGCGAGTTGGGGACCGCAGAAAGCGGTGGAGTACGTGATCGACCCGGCGAATGCGCCGGAAGATAAGCCGCGGGCGGACCTCTTCGACAAGAACATCATGCGGGCGCAGACGCCCGAAGAGCGCAAGGCGTACCAGGCGGCCCGCCAGAAGCAGGACGAGGATGCGCTGGCGAAGTTCCGCGTGGAGCAGCAGCGCCGACAAGGACAGGACCGCCAGCAGGTCGCCGAGGTTCAGCGCTGGTGGCTCAAGCGCATGATCGAGACCCCTCGCCCGCTCGAAGAGAAGATGGTGCTCTTCTGGCACGGGCACTTCGCGACAAGCTACCGCACGATCGAGAACAGCTACCACATGTACCTGCAGAACGAACTGTTCCGCACGCACGCGCTCGGAAACTACGGCGACTTGCTGGGCGCGATCATCCGCGACCCGGCGATGCTGAAGTATTTGAATAACGACACCAGTCGCAAGGGCAAGGCGAACGAAAACCTGGCTCGCGAGATCATGGAATTGTTCAGCCTGGGGATCGGCGGGTACAGTGAGAACGACATCAAGGAGGGCGCGAGGGCGCTGACCGGGTACACGTTCAAGGATGACACTTTCGTCTTCGACAAGAACAACCACGATGGCGGTTCCAAGACCATCCTCGGACGCACGGGCACGTTCGACGGCGACGCGTTCGTCAAGATCATCCTCGAGCAGCAGGGCGTGGCGCGGTACATCACCCGGAAGATGTACCACTATTTCTGTGCAGAATTGCCGCCTTTGGAGCGGGCGGGGTACGAGCAATTGCCGGCCTCGCAGCAGGCGGTGCTGCGCGATCTGGCCGCAACGTTCGCGAACTCCAAGTACGCGATCAAGCCCGTGCTGCGCAGGCTTTTCCTCAGCCAGCATTTCTACGACGAAAAGATCATGGGTGAGCAGATCAAGGGGCCGACGCAGCTTGTCGTCGGTGCTGTGCGTTCGCTCGACACGCCAGTGAGGGATCTCTCAATACTCAATGATGCGCTCGACCTGATGGGGCAGAATTTACTCTTCCCGCCGAGCGTGAAGGGCTGGGACGGCGGGCGCACCTGGATCAACACGAGCACGATGTTCGTCCGCCAGAACATCATGGCGTTCCTGCTCACGGGCAAGAAACCCCGCGGGTACGACGCCAACGCGGACGAGATGAAGTACGACCCGATGGAGCTCCTCGGCGAATTGGCGAAGGCGAGCCCGGGGAGCGAGAAGGACCCGGGCGCCGTCGCGGACTACATGCTGCGCCTGACGCTTGGCAACGTGCCGCCCTCGGCGAAGGAAGCGCTCGCGTCGCTCGCGGCACAAACGGGCGGGAGCGTGACAAAGGAGCTCGTGATTGGCTACCTGCTGTTGATCACGGCGATGCCGGAGTATCAGCTTTGCTGAGGGCGAGCAGTAAACAACGAACAGCGAACACCGGTCTAGCGAGGTCGTCCATGACACCCGTTTCCATCGCTTGCGTTTCGGTCTTCACGATTCGCCTTGCTCAGCCGTTCTTTATCTGACTGTTTCTGGAGCCCCCCATGGACCTGCACAACATGCCCGCGTTTACCCGCCGCAAATTCCTGTACGGCGGTCTGACGCTTGCCTCGACGGCGTGGACAATCCCGGCGTTCCTGGGCTCATCGGCCGATGCGATGGCGGGGATGCTGGCGCACGGGCTTTCGAGCACGCCGGGCGTGGATGAGGATCGCATCCTCGTCGTCGTGCAGCTCGGCGGCGGGAACGATGGGCTCAACACGGTTGTGCCCTACGGCATGGATGCGTATTACAAGGCTCGTGCGGGGATCGGGATCAAGGCTAATGAGGCGCTCAAACTCACCGAGGCGGACGGGATTGGCCTGCATACAAGGATGACATCGCTGAAGGAGATGTACGACAACGGCCTCGCCACGATCGTGCAGGGCGTGGGGTATCCGAACCCGGATCGCTCGCACTTCAAGAGCATGGACATCTGGCAGACCGGCGATCGCAGCGCCACCGGTGACGGCTGGCTGGGCCGTTACATCGACAACGAGTGCTGCGGCTACGGCAAGGGCGAGAGTGGCAAGCCGGACGGCTCGAAGCCCGCGGCAGCGCCCGTTTCAATCGACCCGCCGATCGCGATCGGGCGTACCGCGCCGCTCGCCCTGCAGGGGCGCGCGACCAAGCCGGTGGCCTTTGAATCGGCCGACCTCTTCCGCTGGTCGGGTGAGGACATCCACGAAGCCCTGCGCGAGCCGTACCACCAGCTCAACCGTCGCGGCGCACCCGAGGGGAGCGAAGGAAAGGACACCAACGCCGACTTCCTGATGCGAACAGCGCTCGACGCCCAGATCAGCAGCGACAAGATCCGCAAGGCGGTCGCGCAGAAGAGCCTCGTGACCTATCCGGGCAATGAACTCGGCAGGCAGTTGCAGATGGTTGGCAGCATGATCCGCGCAGAACTGAAGACGCGTGTGTACTACGTCACTCTCGGCGGATTCGACACGCACAGCGGCCAGGGCGGAGCGCAGGGCCGGCACGGAAACCTGCTGGCGAACTTCGCGGATTCGATCAAAGCGTTCTACGCGGACCTCAAGGCGCAGGGGAACGACTCGCGCGTTCTGACCATGAGCTTCAGCGAGTTCGGC
This sequence comes from Phycisphaerales bacterium, assembly GCA_044221315.1. Taxonomy (GTDB): domain Bacteria; phylum Planctomycetota; class Phycisphaerae; order Phycisphaerales; family UBA1924; genus JAFEBO01. The sequence continues at coordinate 14,867 of JBGAPK010000051.1, forward strand.
CGGCGAGTGGGCCAGAATGCCAGCGGCGGCACCGACCACGGCACAGCAGCGCCGATGTTCCTGTTCGGCCCGATGGTCCGCCAGGGCGTGGTCGGCGCCCATCCGTCGCTCACCGACCTTGATCAGGGCGATCTCAAGTACCTGATCGACTTCCGGAGCGTCTACGCCGGTGTGCTGGAGCAGTGGCTCAAGGCCGACAGCAAAAAGGTCCTTGGCGGGACCTACAAGCCTGTCATCGTTTTAAAGAACGCCTGAGACCGGTTCCGGGGTGTTATTCGCACAGCCGAACTGGACTGGTTTTCATTTGAAAAACTGCTTCTCCCCGGTATTCTGGCTCAGAAGGAAACAAAGGGAGAAGAATTACATGAAGAAGTCAATGTGTGCTGGTCTGGGACTGATTTCCTTGGCGAGCGCTGCGGGCGCCGCTCCGGCGTCGTTCGCCAGCCATGTGCAGACAAGCCAACCGTCGCTCTGGTACCGCTTCAACGAAACGGCGGGCGGCGCATCCTCGATCATCAATTGCGGTTCGCTCGGAGCCGGGTAAAGCGCGACCCCGTTCAACGGTGTCATTCTGAATCAGCCGACCTCGGCGGGCGACACCGGCGTGATGTTCAACGCGGCGACCCAACCGTACATCGAGTCCGCCTCGGTCGTTCCGGCCTTGCTCACCGGCAATCCGACGTTTTCTGCCGAGGCGATCGTGCGCATCGACAGCCAGGGCGCGCTCTGGGCCCCGATGCTCTGGTGGGGCACCAATCCAACCGGCACCAGCGTCTGGTTCAGCATCCGGGGCAACAACTACGACCGTTTCTATGCGGGTTTCTATGACTCGGGGCTGCGCACCGTCTGCCGCACCAAACAGAGCGTGTGGTACCACGTCGTCTGGACGCGTGAATCGAACAACAGCACAAACGATTCGTTCACAGGCATGAAGTATTCCATCAACGGCCAGCTCGCGGAGATGACACGGGACGAATCGCTGCTGGGCGCGGTGACGGTCAACGTTGCGGCGAGCAAGTTCCGTATACAAAAGGCCGGCGACTTCACCCGGTTCTTCACCGGCGGGCTTGACGAATTGGCTCTTTACCAGCGTGTGCTGACGCCGGAAGAAATCCAGTCGCACGCCGCGACGCTCGGCTTCGGCATCGAGGCGAAGTTCTGCCCGGCGGATCTCAACAACGATTGCCTCGTCGATGACTTCGACTTCGTCCGCTTCGTTTAGGGGTACAACCTGCTGGTCTGCGACGATCCGGCGATGCCTTTCGGCTGCCCGGCCGATATCAACGGCGACCGCCTCGTGGACGACGTGGATTTCGTGATCTTTGTTGCGGCGTACAACACCCTGACGTGCGAATAGCCCGGGAAGCCGATCCGGTTCACCCGCGCCGTATTCCGGGCGGTGCGGATCATGGCCGCGCCGGAAACAAATACTCCAGCGCTCGGTCCAACCTCTTGGCCCATGCCCCTTCATTATGCACCGCACCCGGATCGATCACCAGTTCCGTCGCGCCACCACCCTTGCTCTTGATCAATCCTTCGAGGTTCTTGGCGGACTCGACATAGGCTTTATTGTCAGGCGAGCCGTCTTCCTGATTGGCATTCTCTCGCGTGCCGACGCCGATAAACGCCTTCTTGGGCCAATGCTGGATCTGGCCGAGCCAGGAATTCCAGGCGTCGGGGTTGCCGGCCCGCAGCGCGGGGCTTTCGAGCAGCGCCATGCCAAAGAGTTCGGGGTGCTTGTTGACCGCCTCGATCGCGATGTCGGCTCCGAGGGAACTGCCCCCCACTCCAGCACGCGACGGCTCGCTCTCGACGGCGAAGAGCTTCTGCACGCGGGGCACCGCTTCGCTCGCGAGCCAGGCGATGAACTCATCCGCTGCGGGCTCGTTGTTGGGCAGGGCCTTCACCGGCATGTACTCACGCATGCGGGCGGTGCCGGCGTTGGGGATTGCGACGATGACGAGCGGTTCGATCTTTCCCGCGGCGATCAATGCGGTCACCGTTTCGTCCGCCTTCCACTCGTCGGGAACACCCTCGTGCTTCTCGAAGATGTTCTGGCCGTCAAACATGTAGAGGACCGGATACTTCTTGCCCGCTTTCACGCCCGCGTCGTAGCCGGCGGGGAGCCAGACGATGAGTTCTCGCTGGGGCACGAACGGCGCGCCGGCGACCTGCACCCGCTTGTAGTTTCCGGTGATCTGATGCGGGGCGTACGGATCGTCCGTGCCCTTCTTCTTGAAGCCTTCTTTCTGATCGCCCCACTTGGGAACGCTGAATTCGATGAGGGGTTTTTCGCCGGGGGCCAATTTGCTCGCGTCAATCAGCGGTAACGAACGATTCGTCGGCGGCTTCATGTCTTCGCCGAGTTCTTCGAGTTCCCAACTGCCTCGGGTGAACTTGAAGTTGAAGTCGCTGCCGCCAGTCCACTTGGGGAACTCGATGCGCCAGCGCATGTCGCTCTGGGGGATCAGTTTGTACGCCGTGTCGCCGGCCGACCAGCCGTTAAAGCTGCCGGCGATGAAAACGGGCGAAGAGACGTTGGCCAGCTTTGCCTTGTCCTCGACAACGATGATGAAGCCCTGCGGGAGCGATTCGGGCTTGACCATGTCGGGCGCAACGTCGTTGGCCGCGGCCTCCGCCTTGCTCTCGCGAGTCTCGCCGGTGGCCTTGTGGCCCGCCAGGAGTTCGCCGATGGCATTCGCGCCACCGGTATGGCCCGCGCCGGCTCCGACGTGCGGCACCTGCGCGACCTGCTTGCCGGGGTTGTTGACGCCCAGGGCGAAGATGTACATGAGCGAAGCGACGGCGAAGATTGGTGTCATGAGGAAGACCGAAAGGAGGAAGCGTTTCATAAACGTCGGCGGCGCATGACAGCCAAGCGCCTCTGCCGGCGCACCATCGTAACGGGACGAAGGAGAACGCGGCGAACGCTGAGAAATCGCAGTTTCGCGGAGATGAGGCGGAGTGCAAGGCTCAAACCCGAGCCGCGGGATTGAGCGTTCTTACTTGCCGCCGGCCTTGGTGTAGTTTTCTGCGGCCTTTGACCAGTTCACCACGTTCCACCACGCCGCCATGTAATCCGGGCGGCGGTTCTGGTACTTGAGGTAATACGCGTGTTCCCAGACATCGAGTCCGAGGATTGGCGTGCCTTCACAGCCGGCGACGGCCTTGCCCATCTGCGGGTTGTCCTGGTTGGCGGTGGAGCAGATTTCGAGTTTGCCGCCGTTCAGGACCAGCCAGGCCCAGCCCGAGCCGAATCGCTTCGCGCCGGCATCCTGGAATTTCTCCTTGAACGATTGAAACGAGCCAAACGCGGCATTGATAGCGGCGCCGAGTGCGCCTGTCGGCTCGCCGCCGCCGCCCTTGCCGGCGGGGGCCATCAACTGCCAGAACATCGAGTGATTGACGTGCCCGCCGACGTTATTGCGGGCGGGGCCGCGCTTGTCATCGGGAATATCGCCCAGTGATTTGATCACGGCGAGCGGATCCATGTCGGCAAACTTGGTTCCGGCGAGCGCGTTGTTTGCGTTAGTGACGTACGCGTTGTGGTGCTTGCCGTGATGGATCTCCATAGTGGCGGCATCGATGTGCGGCTCGAGAGCAGCCTTGTCATACGGGAGCGGCGGGAGTGTGAAAGGCATGGTGATCTCCAGAGAATTGCCGATCTTTGGCGGCCGCGCCGGCGCTGAATCGGGCAGAGTTCGCGCGATTGTATACCTAACCAAACCCAAATATAAGTTTGCGTGTGGATAAGGTGTCGTATGGCTTGGCAGGAGGCCGACTTTCCGGTAGAATCGAAGTCCGCTCCGGAACGCGTTGGGGCGAGGGTATA